>WTGP01000036.1:1715-3796 GCA_011523505.1 Gammaproteobacteria bacterium | reverse complement strand
CCTAGCCGTTGTGGTTGGTGTCCGCCGGAGCGGGTGACGCTCATGGGTGGAGATCAAGAGGTTGAGGCTGTGGGACAAGTCGAAAGTTGCCAGGGCCCGACAGGGCTTATGAGAGGGGTTTGCGATGGGTAGAGGTGTCAGGGTTTCAGGCGAGCCGGCGGTCCTGCCGGGGCGTTTCGGCGGGGGGTCCCGGTTGGTGTTGGAGGGTTTCGTGTCTCGGCGGTTGTTGTCTGTTGTTCTGGCGGTGGCTTTGGTGGGGGGTTTGTTGGCTTTGGCGCCCGCGCGGCCGGTGGTGGCGCAGACGGCGCCGACGGTCACGATGACCCTCTCCTCCGACGGGACGTCGGAAGGCGATTCGGGGCTCAACGACGTGACGGTGACCCTCAGTTTCGCCAACCTGAACACGGGCCAGACCAACGTCAACGTGTGCCTGAGCGGCACGGCCATCTCCGGCGGTCTGTACCGGACGGACCTGCCGCCCTCGGAGCGCAACACCGTGCGCGCCCGGGACGGCTCCGACTATCTGTTCACCGACGGCGCCAACGACATCATGCAGACCTTCCGCCCGA
This sequence comes from Gammaproteobacteria bacterium, assembly GCA_011523505.1. Lineage (GTDB taxonomy): Bacteria > Pseudomonadota > Gammaproteobacteria > Steroidobacterales > Foliamicaceae > Foliamicus. The sequence continues at coordinate 3,227 of WTGP01000036.1, read as the reverse complement.
CCGAGGACAACCCCAACGGGTGCGCCAGGGGCAGTGTTACCTTAGGACCATTTGGTCCCCGCACCGGGCAGAACGAGTTCAAGATCCGGATCATCGGCGACCCGGCCAACGAGCCCGACGAGACGGTGGTCGTGAGCCTGAGCAACCCCACCAACAGCCTGACCGTCGCCGCGGGGAGCGCGAGCAAGACCCTCACCATCCGCAACGACGACCTGTTCAGCAAGAATTCAGACGGCACCTACACCGTGCCCCCGGACTGGGACCTGCTGCCCGCCGGGCTGAATCCCGGCGACAAGTTCCGGCTGATGTTCATCAGCTCCCAGCAGCAGGCTCTCCCCGGCTCCAACCTGGCCGACTACGACACCTGGATCCGCAGCCAGATAGGGGGCGACGACGTCCATGTGGCGCTGAACCAGATACCCCAGGCGGACTGGAAGGTGGTGGGCAGCTCGCAGGGCGGCATCGACGCCCGGGCCTGGCTGGGGATGTGGGACAGCACCAACAGCGTCTGGGAGGACGGCTCCACCAGCTCCAACCAGGATTCCGGCGAGGGCGTCTCGGTCCACTGGGTGAACGGGGCCAAGATCGCGGACAGCTACTTCGAGTTCTGCTCCGCCTCCTGGGACACCAGCGGCCTCTCGGCGACGCGGGACGAGCGGGGGCTGACCGGCCCCAACCGCAACGCGTGGACGGGCTCGCGCAACGACTGCACCGGCACGCCGGGCGCGTTCAAGATCACGAACCCGAGCGTCCGGGTGGCCGGCATCGGCGGGCCTTTGACGGAGCCGGGGGCGACCAAGAACTACGCCAACACCGAGAATCGCCCCATGTTCGGCATGTCGGGCGTGCTGGTGGTGGGCTCGGACGAGAAGATGTTCGTCGCCCTGGAGCCCACGGACGCGATTATGACCGAGGGCAGCAGCACCGACACCGCGTCGGTGAAGGTGAAGCTCAGCCGGGCGCTGGATGTCGGCGAAGAGGTGCGGGTCCAGATCGCCGCGAGCGACAAGTACGACATCGCGCTGAGCGGCAGCCCCGCGGGGGCGAGCTACGCAGCCGCCACCCGGGCGCTGGTGTTCAGCCGCCCCGGCTCCACCGCGGCGGTGACGGAGGCGACCTTCACCGTCACGGCCAAGGCCAACAGCGTCGACGGCAGCGCCAACGGCGCCATCAGCGTACCCTTCCAGCTGGACTCGGTCTCAGGCACGGGCGGCGCGAACGTCACGGGCCACTCGGGCGAGGGCAACCAGCTGTGGCTGGCCATCAACGACAGCGCCACCACCGGCCCCACGATTCAGGTGATGGCCCCAGGCGCCGCGGCGGCGGAGGGTGAAAGCGTCAACGTGCGGTTCGGTATCAGCGCCGCCCGCAGCGAGGCTACCGTGGTGCAGTTCTACGTGGTGCACGGCGAGGGCGATATTGGCGACCTGGGGAATGCCAGTCCGAAGACGATCCAGACGAACCCCGGTCACTCAACCAACCAGATCATCGTCATCCCGAACCTCTACAGCG
>WTGP01000036.1:0-1615 GCA_011523505.1 Gammaproteobacteria bacterium | reverse complement strand
CGAGGTGAAGTTCAAGGAGGCGAGCTACGACGTGGTGGAGGGCTCTGCGGCGGAGCTCACGGTGGTGATGAACAAGGCGCGCAGCGTGGACACCGTCGTCACCGCGCTGGCGACGGGGAGCACGGCGACCGCCAACGTGGACTTCACGGGCGGGACCTTCACCGCCACCATCGCCGCCGGGGAGACGGAGGGGACGATGAGCATCCCGACCACCTCCGACAACCTGACCGAGGGGGACGAGCAGTTCGGCGTGTCCATCGTCACCGGGCAGCTGCCGGCGGGGGTCACCCGGGGCTCGCCCTTCGCGGCCAACGTCACCATCGTCGAGTCGTTCGAGATCCAGTTCGCGCAGGCGGCGAGCTCAGTCGCCGAGGGCGCCTCCTCGACGATCGTGGTGGACTTCGGCGGCGCGACGGCGGGCTCGGCCTTCACGCTGGAGTACGAGCTCAGCGACAACACGCGCGCGAACGGCGCCTACCGCACCGACTACCACATCTCGGGCGAGGACTACTGGAAGGGCAGCGTGCGGGTGGCCTCGGGCGCCACCACCGCCAGCATCGCGCTGGGCGTCCGTGCGGACGGCGAGCCGGAGGACGCGGAGACCTTCACGATCACGCTGCTCGACCCCGACGGCGACGGCCCGATCAGCCTGGGCGCGACGAGCGTGCACACGGTGACCATCCCGAAGAACGACGACGCTGACAGTGTCACGGAAACGATCCGGGCCTGGCTGCCGGACACGGGCTCGGGGCGGATCACGGCGATCCCGGAGGGCGGCAACGTCCGCATCCCGATCCAGCTCTCCGGGGCGGCGGTGAGCAACTTCCGGCTGAACATCGACACGGAGACCGCGAACGAGCGGTTCCGCTTCTGCGAGCACGAGCTTGACGACGATCCGAACAACTGGCCGTGCGACATGATCCCCTACGACAAGTGGACGTGGGAGTTCGAGGCGGGCGAGACCGGCTACGGAACGACGCGCGTGCGCGCGGGCGGCCCGGCCAGCTTCGGCCCGCGGATCACCACCGACGACGACAACGTGGCGGAGGACAACAAGACATTCTTCATCACGCTGCGGGTGGCGGGCGCGGCCAAGGGCGTCACGGCGGGCGCCGCCGTTCCCTTCGGCCAGGACAACAAGACCGAGCTGGAGATCATCCTCCGCGACGAGGACAAGTCCGAGGTCTACTTCGGGAAGGGGAACTCCCTCGAGCCGGATGGCAACCAGAGCAACATCTGGCTGATCTTCTCCAAGCCGGTGCAGCCGGACGTGCACGTCCAGATATACCTGAAGAACGGGAGGGTCCGTCAGGGGTACAGCTACGAGTGGAAGGAGACCACCGGCCGGTTCTTCAGCGGCGTGGACTCCGGCGTGACGGACGTCAACCTGATCAGCCACGCCGTCCTGCGGGTGCCCGAGACCATGCGCCACGACTGGCTGTACAGCCGCCACACCTGCATCACGACGACGCCGGGCGGCGCAGTCTTCGCCGCCGTCGACGCCACCCGGCCCGCGGGCTGCGCCGGCGCCACGAGGGGGGCGAACGCCTACGTGAACATCTCGCGGCCCGCCTCGGACGTGACGGTGCCGACGGTGACGCTGGAGCCCTTCGCG
>WTGP01000008.1 GCA_011523505.1 Gammaproteobacteria bacterium | reverse complement strand
AAAGGGGACATCTGTACTTTGGAGAAAGGGGACATTACAACTTTGGGCTGACATGTGGCCCAGCCGGATTGTATAGGTATTACATATTGGTTATATTGAATTTTCTTCCATCGAATAGAACGCTCCATGCCAAGCAAAACGACAATTACGGTTCGGCTCAGCGGAGCATTGCGTGACTTCCTATCCGCCAATGTGGGGGAGAACGGTTCCTACGAGAACGTTAGCGAGTATGTGCGCGATCTGATCCGGCGGGACAAGGAGCGGTCGGAGCACGAGGCCTTCGAGCGGTTGAAGGCTGAATTGACCCGTGCCTTTGCTGCTCCGGAGAAATCCTTTCGTCCGCTTTCCGCTTCCAAAGTTATTGCCAGGAACAAGGAGTGTCCCAGCCCATGATTGTCGTGCGCGCCAAAGGATAGGCTGCACTCCGCATCGACGAAATCTACCGATACTCCCGTGAGCGTTGGGGGCAGGTGGCGATGGCCGGCAAGTTAGATGGGGTTTGGGGTTCTTGGCCCTTTGGATGGACCGGGGGTCAATACAGCATTTTTCGCGTGCTGCTGGGCGGCTTTCTGCTGTCGCATTTCGTGCAGCTCTCGCTCTGGGCCTGGGACTTGCCGTCCGGGTTTGTGCTGGCCGTCACCTGCGTTGCGGCGGTCGCGTCGCTCTTGTTCATCGTCGGGCTCGCCGACAAGTGGGCGGCGCTTTATCTCGGGTTCATTCTGGTTTACCTGTACGGCCTGAATCCTGCGCTTCCCAAGGCGAGCGTCACCCCTCTGGTTTGGATGCTGTTGGCGCACCTGCTTATGCGCAGGGCGCCATATGGTTCCCTGGCGGCGCGAGCACGACCGGATCCGGGCGCGGGCTGGCGTTTCCCGGCTGCACTCGTTCTCGGTACCTGGTTGCTATTGGCATGGAGCTATCTACTGGCAGGCCAATCCCTGACATTCGGTCCGCAGACGGTGGCGGGAGTATTCCTGCCGGATGTGTTTCCCGATCCGTACCTGCGTGAATACGTTTCCCCGGATCTCCTTGGATCGCTGCCGCCGTTTCTGGTCGATGCGCTTGAGTTGAAGGCAATGCTGGTCGGCTACTTGTTCCCGCTATTCATGATGTTCGACAGAGTCCGCGTCTGGTTCTGGTGCGCGCTCTTCGCAACTCAAATGTGTATTGCCTTTCTGGTTGATTTTGCCGGGGCGTCGATTGTCCTGTTGCTGATTCACCTGTTCGCGTTCGATCCCGGTTGGATCAGAAGCCGCAAACCGCCCGAGCGGGCAACGCTGTTCTACGACGGAACCTGCGCCTTGTGCCATCGCCTCGCCCGATTCGTGCTGGCGGAGGACACCGACGAGCGCATCACTTTCTCGCCGCTGCAAAGCAAGTTCTTTCGCGCGGCGTTCACGGCGGAAGAACGGGCCGGGCTTCCGGACAGCATTGTGCTCAAGAGCGACGTGGGCCTGCTGCTGGAGAGCGATGCCGCAATTCGGATACTGAAAATGCTGGGCGGAATGTGGCTGGTGTTGGCGGTGTTTCTCGGCGCCTTCCCCAGGCGATGGAGAAATGCCGGCTACCGCTTCGTCGGCGAGCGCCGCTACCGCCTGTTCGGCCGCACCGAAACCGCTTGCCCCGTCGTGCCGCCTCGCCTGCAGTCCCGCTTCCGGGAAAAGTCCCTGGAAGCCATTGAACCGTTTTCGCCGAGCGCCTGGGCGAATTCCTTGCGGGACAAGGCCTAGTCGAGCAATTCTTCCAGTTTTTCGTCGAGCTTGTGTTGGTAAAGGTTGGCCGCGACGATTTTTCCGGTGCTCGAATCAAGCAGGTAGTTCCTCGGTATGCCCAGATTCCTGAGGCTGTAGGCTTGCGCCAATTCCGTCTCGAATCCCATGCCGATATCAATCCAGGGCAGGTCTTCCTCGGCCGACGCCTCCTCCCAGTCCTCGCGTTCCTCGTCGACCGTGTATGAGACGATCTCGAAGCCCTTGTCATGGAAGCGGGCATAGGCTTGCTTCATGTGTGGAATCTCTACCCGGCAGGGGCCGCACCACGACGCCCAGAACTCCACCAGGACCAGGCGGTTTTCGGATTGCACATCGGCCAGTCGCACCTCCACGCCCTCAAGGGTGTCGCCGGAGAAGTCCACGAATCTGTCACCCACCTTCGGAGCTTTGATTGTTATCACATTCGTGGCGGGGGCGAGCCTGCCGGCGACCCACGGATCGTCCGGCGTCAGTTTGGCGAGCGAGCGCAACGCGTCGTTCATCCACGGTCCGACAATCCAGGATGCCTGGATGGCGAACTTTCGTGCAAGCGGGTCGGGATGGGTGAGCGCGACCTTGGACATGCCCTGTTCCTGAAGCTGATACAACTCCATATTGGTCTCGCCCATGCGGTCCCAAAGGCGCCGCCTGGCTTGCTCCCGCGGGTCGTCTCCCGGCAGGACTTCGTCCCCGATTTCGGCCTGCGCCTGCTCGTGGTCCGCTCGTGCTTGTTCGGCGTCGGCCCACGCCTGCCGGTATTCGTCGGTAAGGCGCCAGGAGTTGAACACGGCGTCGTTGTAGTGGCCGCCGGTGATCTCCGAGTAATCTTGGCGGATCATCTGCAACTTGAGTTCGCCGGGCTCCAGGATGAAATTGTTGCCCTGTCGGTTCGGCCCCAAGCGACCGCCGTTGGGCAGCACTGCGCCAATTACGGCGAAGGTGGCCACGCGCGGCTGGTCCACCGCGATTTCCAGGCGAAATGCGCCATCGGGGCCAATCGGCGCCCAGGCGATGGCGCCGTAGGCTTCAATGGGCGGCTGTTCGTCCGGCTTTGCCGTACTTTGCCATTCTTCCCATCGGGCGGTGTCCCAGCCTCGCCTGCTGTCAAGCACCGCGAATTTTCCATTGTCGTACGGCGCTACCGTCCGGCCTTCCAGCACCATCACCGACGTTTCGTCGGCTTGCGCCGGCGATGCCGCCAGCAGTGCCAATAAGAGGGTAATCATGTATTTACGCATCTCGTTTCTCCGTTGATTTATTGGTTCGTCGGGAATCACGCAGGCTAGTTGAGGGATGCGGTCTCGACGAGCACGCCGTTCTCCCAGAATTCCTCTATAACGGATCCGTCCGGTTTGCGCACGACCCAATCCCCGAACTTGCTTCCTTCCCAGTAGAAGCCTTCGCTCCCGGCGCCGTCCGGCAGCGTGGTGGTCCATTTTCCGTGCCTGATGCCGCCCAGCAGGGAAACTCTCTCGATCTTTCCGTCCGGATAACGGTAGATCCATTCGCCGTTCGGCCTGTCGCCCCGGTATTCGCCTTCCACCACGCGCCCGTCGGCTTCCTTCATCAGCCATTTGCCGTCGCGAACGCCGTGCTCATAGGGGCCTTCGTGCACCGCGCCGTCGTCGTATCGAACCACCCAGTCGCCGTGCTTGTATTGGCCCAGGTAGGGTCCCTGCGCGGAGCTCCTGCCGTGGTCGATCTCGACCCATTGGCCTGTCGGACGGTTGTCCTGGTAACGCCCGCTGCGGACCGTTCCGCCGGGATCGCGGATGGTCCATTCTCCCTGCATGACTCCGTCGGCGAATTGCCCTTCGGCTTCGGTCCCATCAAAGTAGTGCTCGATTGCGTCACTCCCGGCGGCAAGGTGCAGCATGTAGCGTCCCGTTAGCCCGCCATCGGGAAACGGACGGTCAACCGGTTCGTCATTCGATTCGGCGGGCCCCCAGGCGACGACTTTTCTGTTCTCGACAAACAGCTCCCTCCGGGTTTCTCCGTCAGTGCCTGACACAAGCTCAAAGCCGTGCCGGTACCCGTCGTGGTACGGCCAATCCTCGTCGTAGCGCTGCTCCCACGGGTGGATGATTCTTTCTCCACCCAGTCTGTACCGGATCGGGGCATCGCTTTGCCGGCCCAGAACGTAGGGAATTTCGTCGAATTCTCCGTTCCCTTGGGCGACCCAGCGGATTCCGTGCCGATACCCGTACAAGTACGACTGCTCCACCTCCCTGCCGCCCAGGTACCGGGAGTACCAATCGCCCTGCCGCTTGCCCCTGACGAGCGTTCCCTCGTGCCTGCCGTCGAGCAGCGAGAAGACGAAAATGGACAAATCGAGGTGCGATCGCGATTCCAGACCGTGCTCTCCTTCCGCCAGGCCATCGGGGCATTCGCCCTGCCAATAGAATTCCTGGTCCGGCGATTCCACGAAGACCCATGTGAAGCACCCCGGCCGGTTCACGACTTCCTTCCAGCAGTGGCGCCCGAAGCTGTCGTCGCGGCAAAGGTTTTTCTGAGTGATGCCTTCCGGGAGCGGGAGCGTTGCGGTTTCCCTCGGCGGGGTCTCAAACCGGGCGATTCCCGTGTAACTCAGGATCAGCAGCACGATCAGCGCGCCGGCTAACGCCCACAGCACGAGTTTCATCGAGCGTCACCCCTTATTCCAGCAACTCTTCCAGTTTTTCATCGAGCTTGTGTTGCCGCAGGTCCTTGGAAATGATTTTTCCGGTGCTGGATTCCACCAGGTAGTTGTTCGGAACACCGAGGACATTGTAGGCCTTTGCGGCCTCGGCCTCGTATCCCATGCCGAGATCGAACCAGGGCAGATCTTCCTCGGCGGAGGCTTCTTCCCAGTCCTCGCGCTCTTCGTCGACGGTAAACGATACGATCTCAAACCCCTTGTCGCGGAAACGCGCATAGGCCTGCTTCATGTGCGGTATTTCCACCCGGCAGGGGCCGCACCAGGAGGCCCAGAACTCAACCAGTAAGTAGCGGCTGTCGGCGCGTATATCGGAAAGCGTTACTTCTTCGCCGCCAAGTGTCTCGGCCGTGAAGTCCAGGACGCTCTCGCCTACGCGCAATTGCCTGTTCTGTTCGGCATTCGCCGCGGCCGCTTCCATCGCGGCGAGGCGTCGAATGACCCACGGATCCTCCGGCGTCATTTCCGCGAGCCTCTGTATCGCTTCGCCCATCCACGGACCGAACAGCCAGGTTGTCTGGATCGCATGCTTGACTACCTCGGGATCATCGTGGTTCAGCGCGACCTTTGCGAAGCCGTCCATCTCGATTTGCGTAAGCCGCATGGAGGCCTCATTCAGCTTGTCCACCCTGCGCCGCCTGGCTTCCTCGGTCTCGTCCTCTGCGGGATTCATATACCGCTCGTAGTCGGCCTGCGCTTGCGTGTATTCCTCCGAAGTCCGCCACGAACTGTGAATGGCATCGTTGTAGTAGCCGCCCGTCATGACCCAGTAATTGCCGCGTATGGTTCGCAGATTTACTTTCCCCGGTTCCAGGACGAAATTGTTGCCCGTCTTGACTGGCCCGTAGGTCATTCCGTCAGGAGACTTTGCGTTAAAGATGGCGAAATAGACGCGGCGGGGACGGTCTGCGGGTATTTCGAGACGAAACTTGTGGTCGGGACCGATCCGAGCTTTTCCGATGGCGCCCAGAACCTCTTCCATGGGTGGAAATTCGCCTTCCTTTGCAGTTTTCTGCCATTCCGCCAATTGGTCCTGGTTCCACGCCAGCGCCGGATCGAAGACCATGAAGTCGCCGTTGTCGCGTCCCCCGATCGCCGTGCCTTCGAGCACCATGACAGGAACTTCATCGGCGAGGACCGGCAGGGCAATCAGAGTCAGGAGGATCAGCTGGCAGAACCAGCCCGGAATATTGGTTTTGCGGTAACTCATGGGTCGATCCTGCGAGGTTCGGAGACTTGCACTCACCCTACCACAGCGGATCGTCCGAAAGGGGTGGGCGCGCGGGGCTTGGGCTGGTAGGGTACCGGGCCATGGATACGAGCAAGAGCGTGATGACGGACCTGCCCGATTTGCAGGCGTACTGGATGCCGTTCACGGCCAACCGGCAGTTCAAGCGCGACCCGCGTTTCGTGGTGGACGCCCAGGGCATGTATTACACGTCGCACGACGGGCAGCAGTTGCTCGACGGCGTTTCGGGTCTGTGGTGCTGCAACGCGGGGCACTGCCATCCGCACATCGTGTCCGCGATCCAGGAGCAGGCGGCGAAGCTGGATTACTACACGGCGTTTCAGATGGGCTATCCGCGCACCTTCGAGCTGGCCAACCGGCTGGCGGAGATGGCGCCGGAGGGCCTGACCAGCGTGTTCTTCACCAATTCCGGTTCGGAATCGGTCGATACGGCGCTGAAGATCGCGCTCGCCTGGCACCGCATGCGCGGCGAGGGGCAGCGGGTGCGACTGATCGGGCGCCAGAAGGGCTACCATGGCGTGGGCTTCGGCGGCATTTCGGTGGGCGGCATCTCATCGAACCGCAAGCTGTTCGGGGCGCTGCTGGCGGGCGTGGACCACCTGAGGCACACGCAGGACCTGGAGCACCAGGCCTTCAGTCGCGGACAGCCCGAGTGGGGCGCCCACCTGGCCGACGAACTGGAGGAGATCGTGGCGCTGCACGACGCGTCGACCATCGCCGCCGTTATCGTGGAGGCGATCGCCTGTTCCGGCGGCGTACTGGTCCCGCCGAAGGGCTACCTGGAACGGATTCGCGAGATCTGCGATGAGCACGGGCTGCTGCTGATCTTCGACGAGGTCATTACGGGGTTCGGGCGCACCGGCGAGGCGTTCGCTTCGCAGACCTTCGGCGTGACGCCCGACATCATCACGCTCGCCAAGGGCCTGACCAGCGGTGCGGTGCCGATGGGCGCGGTGCTGGCGCGCCGCGACATCTACGACGACTTCATGCAGGGCCCCGAGCAGCTCATTGAGTTCGCCCACGGCTACACGTATTCGGGCCATCCGCTGGCGGTGGCGGCCGCGCACGCGGCGCTGGACGTGTATCAGGACCAGGGCCTTTTCGAGCGCGGCAAGGAAACCGGCAAGCTGCTGGGCGACGCGCTTCAGGCCTTGAAGGGCAAGCCCTACGTAATCGACATCCGCGACTTCGGGATGCTGGGCGCGGTGGAGCTGGAGCCGGTGCCGGGCAAGCCCACGGCGCGCGCGCAGGAAGCGTTCCGGCATTGCTTCGACAACGGCCTTTTGGTGCGCACCACCGGCGACACCATCGCGCTGTGCCCCGCGCTGATCGCGGAAGAGTCGCACATCGCCGAACTCGTCGAAAAACTCGCCCGCGTCCTCGATTCCCTCTCATAACCCCGTAGGTCAAGCGTTCCAGCGGAAGATGCGGGCGGTGTAGCCGGCGGGGAAGCGGGTGCGGTTGGCGGGGAGTTGGGCGAAGCCGTCGGTTTGCGCCAGCGAGGCGAAATCGCCGGAGGTGTTGGTTTGGCGGGGCTGGGCGAGGAGCCGGCCATCGCGGTCGGTGGACAGGCGTACGGGAAGGAACCAGGTCAGGCTGGGCCTGAAGCCGACTTCGTCGGTGAGCGTCGCGTGTTCGGGGGCGGGGGGCTGCGCGCCCTGTGCCTGGTTGAGCGCGGGGACGACGTAGCGGCGCAGGCACACGAGGCTCGAGACGGGGTTGCCGGGCAGACCGAAGACGGGTTTTTCTGCGTGCATGCCGAACCACAGGGGGAAGCCGGGGCGCTGGCGGATGCGGTGGAGTATCGGCCGTGCGCCGAGCCGGGTCAGCACGCCGGGTACGTAGTCCTTTGCGCCTTTCGAGACGCCGCCGCTCAGGATCATCGCGTCGCTCTCGGACAGCGCCTTGCGGATGCGTTGCGCGAGCACGTCCGGGTCGTCCGGAGCATGCGCGGCGGCCACCTTGCCGAAGCCGTGGCGCTTGAGCAGCGCCGACATGGCGGGGCCGTTGCTGGAGCGCACCTGCCAGCTTTCGGGGCGGGAGTCCAGGCCGACGAGTTCGTCGCCGGTGGACACCAGCGCGATGCGGGGATCGGGGCCGACGCGCGGTTGCGCCACGCCGTTGGCGCTCAGCAGCGCCATTTCGACGCCGCCGATGCGCTGGCCTTCCTTAAGCAGCAGGGCGCCTGCCCGGCGGTCCGATCCCTGCCTATGGATGAACTGGCCGCGTTTCGGGCGGTAGTCGTCGTTGATGCGGACTCCGCCTTTCGTGTCGCCGATTCGCTCGACTGGCACAACCGTGTCGGCGCCGCTGGGGATCGGTGCGCCGGTGGCGATACGCCATGCGGCGCCTGCGTTCGACAGCGCGCCGGGAGCCTGGCCGGCGCTTTGCATTCCTTCCAGCGGAAATTCCCGTTGTCCGGAAGACCAGGAGCGCCAGACGAGCGCGATTCCGTCCATCGTGGCGCGGTCGTACGGGGGCAGGTCGCGTTCGGCGAGCACGTTTTGGCGAAGCACGCGGCCGGTTGCTGCGTGCAGTGCGACCTGCTCGGCCGGCCACGCCGGAACCGTTTCCCGGATCAGCCGGTCGGCCTGCGCGACGGTGAGCTCGGTCTGCATGGGTCAGGGCAGATTGCGGGCCGCCATGGCCTTGCGGTAGATGGGTAGCAGCCGCAACAGGAAGAACAGGCCCAGCAGGCCGCTGATCGCGCCCACGATCGCCATCGAGTAATGCAGCATCAGGTCGTCGGCAAATACGAAGTCGGTGATCAGCGCCACCGACGTGCTGCCGAATCCCATGCTGACGATCGCCACGATGAACAGGTATATCGCGCTGGTCTGGGCACGCATGGAAGGAGGCGTGAACAATTGCAGCGTCATCACGGCGGGAGGGAATACCCAGCTTCCGAAGAACAGCAGCGGCGCATACATCAGCAGGGAGTAATCGGGATCGGGTATGAGCGAAGTCACCGCCGCCAACGGCACCAGCGCGAGGGTGGCGACGATGGAGGAGCGAATGGTGCCGCCGCGATCGCCCCGCCGGTGGCGGTAATCGGCGTACAGGCCTCCAAAGATGGAGCCGACGCAGCCGAACGTTCCCACGATCAGGCCCAGCCTGAGTCCCACGGTGGCGCGGGGCATTTCGTGGATCCGGATGAAGTACTCCGCACCCCACACGAGGACCGCGTTGAACAGCAGCGAGATCATGCAGAAGGCGGCCACCAGGTTGCCGTAAACCGCGATATTTTTCTTCAGAAAGTCGATCAGTTCCGGGACCGGAACGCCGCCTTCCACGGCGCCCTGGCGGACCGGCTCGCGAAACGTCAGGCACAGCAGGGCAACCACCAGGCCGGGCAGGCCGACGATGACCAGCGTCGCCCGCCATGCCGACAGTTCGCCTAGCAACGGAAATTCCAGCGGCGGGCGCTGCTCCAGCGTGCCGACCAGCCAGCCCCCGAGTATCACGCTCAGCCCGTAGCCCAGGAACAGGCCCATCTGATAGGCGCCTATCGCGCGGCCGACCTGTTTGCGGGGAAACAGGTCGGTGATCAGCGAAAAGGCCGCCGGCGCCAGCGCGGCCTCGCCCACGCCCACGCCCACCCTTGCCAGGAAGAGCTGTCCGAAATTGCGGGCCAGCCCGCACAGCGCGGTCATCAGGCTCCACAGCGCGATTCCGGCGGCGACGATATTGCGCCGGCTGGAGCGGTCGGCCAGCCGGGCGATGGGGATGCCCACGGTGCAGTAAAACAGGGCGAAGGCGATGCCCTGCAGGAGGCTGAATTGCGTGTCGTTGAGGCCGAGGTCGGCCTTGATCGGCCCCACCATCAGGCCGATGATCCAGCGGTCGATCAGCGCGAAGGTGTACGCGACCGTGAGCAGCGCCACCGCGTACCACGCCCCCAATTTCTTCAGCCTGTCGATTGGCTTCGCCCTCCTGAAGCTCCGCGGCGTAGCTTACGCGATGGGAGGGATTATTCGTGAAACTCGAGGAGGACGCCTGGGGCGGCGACAGTGAGAGTGGCCGCGTCGCGCTTGAAGGGCTTGCCGGCGGCGGCCAGCACGTCGCCGGTCCGGTCCAGGCTGCGGGTGCGCAGGTGCAGGGCGGTAAAGCCGCTTCGGCCATCTTCAGCCGGGCGGATGTCGATCTGTTCCGGCGCACCCGCGCGGCCCAGCAGCGCGAAACGGCGCTCGGCATCGCCCGTGTCCGCGGCGTGCAGCGTCATGCCGGTCAGTTCGACCGCGCCGTTGGGATGCGCGTTCATCTCCTGCCAGAACACCAGTTCCGGGGTCAGGTGCTGGACGTAGCCGCACAGCGCTTCGGGGAAGGTCTCCGGCGGCAGCGCCAGCCATTTGAAGCGCGCCACCGCGCCGTCGGCGTAGTGCAGCGCGCGGCTGGCCTCGCCCACGGGCGTGGGATCCTGACCGGCGGCCAATGCGTGCTCACGGACGGCGTCGATGTCCGCGGCGCGAAGGATCAGGATGCGGATGGCCGGCTCGTCGCCCAGCCAGGCGCCAAGGTGGTGGTCCGGTCCGGGGCGCGTGACCTCGCTGATTTCCACGTAGGTCGAGCCGAAGATGAAATGCGCGCTATGCTGATCGAGGCTTTTCTCCTTTCCGTCGGGTCCGGTGCCCATCAGCTCGACGGGATCGGTGACCCGAAAGCCCAGCGCCCGGAACTCCGCCACGGTGTGCAGGATGTCCGGCCCAACCAGGCCGACGTGGTCGATGTCCAGCGCGACCCGGCTCAAGACGCGGCCTCGGCGGCGAGTTGCCGTTCACGATCGTCCATGCCGCGCCGGTAGATGCCGAGCAGCCGCCACAGCAGGATGACGCTTACGGCGCCGCTCAAGGCGGCCGCGATGGCGATCGAGTAGTGCAGCATGCCGTCGTCGCGGAACACGAAGTCGGTAATCAACGCCACCGCGGTGCCGCCGAATCCGATCCCGGTGAGATTGACGACGAACAGATAGACGGCGGAGAACTGCGCGCGCATGGCCGGCGGAGAGAACAGTTGCAACGCGGCGGTGGCCGGCGCGAACACCCAGCTCGAGAAGAACAATAGCGGCGCGCACAGCAGCAGGGAGAGCCCGGCGTTCGGCATCAGCGTGGCGGCGGCGCCGAAGGGGAGCAGCAGGCAGGCCGCCAGCAGCGCCGAGCGGATCGCGCCGCCGTTGTCGCCGCGGCGCTTGAGATAGTCGCCGTGCAGCCCGCCGCAAATGATGCCGCCGCCGCCGAAGAAGGTCACGATCAGGCCGATGTACCAGCCGGCGTCGCCCCGGTCCATGTCGTGGATCCGGATCAGGTACTCGGCGAACCAGGCCATCACCGCGTTGAACAACAGCGTGAGCATGGAAAAGGCGATGAAATGCAGCGCGTAGAGGCTGAAGTTCTGCCCGAAGAAGCGGCCGACTTCGCCCAGCGGGACGCCGCCTTTCGCGGCCCCGAGGCGGGCCGGTTCGCGAAACGTAAAGCACAGCGCCGCGATCGCCAGGCCGGGAACGCCCAGCACGATGAGCGTGAGCCGCCAAGGCGTCAGTTCGCCCACCACCGGCAAGGTCACCGTGTCCAGGGCGCCGATCAGTTCGGCCACCAGGATAAAGCTCAGGCCGATGCCGATGAACACGCCGGACGAGTAGATGCCCAGCGCGCGGCCGAGCTTCTCGCGCGGGAACAGGTCGGCGATCATCGAGTAGGCGGCCGGCGACAGCGCCGCTTCTCCCACGCCCACGCCCACGCGGGCCATGAACATCGCGCCGAAAGTGCGCGCCAGGCCGCACAGCGCGGTCATCAGGCTCCACACGGCAATGCCGGCGGCGATGATGTTGCGACGGCTGGCGCGGTCGGCCAGCCAGGCGATGGGAATGCCCAGCAGCGTGTAGAAGATCGCGAAGGCGAAGCCGTGCAGCAGGCTGAACTGGGTGTCGCTGATGCCCAGTTCGGCGCGGATCGGGCCCACCATCAGGCCCAGCACCGAGCGGTCGATGAACGAGCAGATGTAGGCGACCGTGAGGACGCCGACGACGTACCAGCTCCTGCGGCTCATGGGTTGGAGGGGGGAGGGCGACATGCCCTCCCTCCCGGGGCAGGCGCCCTCACTCAGGGCGCCTGTAACGAGCGCCTGGAGTTCTCGTTACTCAAAAGCCCATGTGCAGTTGCAGCGCCATCGAGCGGCCTTCGCCGGGATAGCCCAGGGCCGCGCCGATGCCGGTGAGGTCCTTGCTGCGGTCGTTCAGCGACGTGAATCGCACCGAATTCTGGTAATACTCCTCGTCCAGCAGGTTACGCACGACGAACGAGACTTCCACGCCGTTCAGGAACGTGATCCCGGCGCGAACGTTGGCCAGCGTGACGCTGTCCTGCCCGACCTCGGCCTCGTTGAACTGGCTGTGGAAAACCTCAGACCGGTAGGCGATCTGGGCCAGGGCCGTGAACGTTCCGGGGCCGACGTCGGCGCTGTAGCTCAACGTGGACGTGAGCGAGACTTCCGGCGCGTTGACCATGATGTTGCCAGCCACGTCGAGCACCTGGGTTCCGTAGCGCGTCACGAACTTGTCGTATTCGGCGTTCAGCAGCATCGCGGACGACTCCCAGGTGAACTGGTCGGACAGCACGGCGGAAACGTCCAGTTCAATGCCCAACACCGTGGCCTCCGCGGCGTTTCTCACCCTGACCGTTCCTTCCGCGAAGGTCGAGACCTGCAGGTCGGTGTAGTCGTAGTAGAAGGCCGAAGCGTTGGCGATCGCCCTGCCGTCGGCCAGCGTGGACTTGCTGCCCACCTCCAGGCTCCACAGATACTCGGGATCGAAGGCCGGGTCGCCGCTCAGGGAGTTGGTGCCGCCGGACTTGAACCCGCGCGTGAGCGTGCCGTAAACCATGATGTTGTCGCTGTAGTCGTACTTCAGTCCGAGCTTGGGCGTGAAGGCGTTCCAGTCGTCGGTCGTATTGCGCGGCGGGAAGGCGAACGAAAAAGCGCGTGGGTCGCTGGCGCCGAACAGGCCGTCGAAGTTGCCGCCGGTGAGCCCGCGAAGGTTCCAGTCTTCCTTCTCTTCAGTGCTGTAGCGCACGCCCACGATGCCGTCGAGGCGGTTGCTGAAATGCCAGGTCAGCTCGCCGAAGCCGGCCAGGGCATCGGTCTTGTTGGTGGCGAAGATGTTGAATGCGCCGCCGAAGTTGATGGCCGGCAGGCCGAGGGCCTCTTCCTTGTCCTCGTTGAAGTAGTAGAGGCCCGCGATCCACTCGTAGGCCTCGCAGTCGCAGGCCAGGCGGAGTTCCTGGGAGCGCTGGTCGGTGTGGCGCTCGAAATGCGTCTGCGTCACGAAGATCTCGGTGCCGTCGGTGTTGAAGCGGAAGCTGTCCTCGAAGTGGCGGTAGCCGGTAATGGAGGTAAGGCTCAGGCCGCCGCCCAGGTCCGCCGTTACTTCGGCGGTAATGCCGCGGATCGTCCACTTCTGGAAGCTGTCCACTTCGTTGCGGGTCTGGTCGAAGTCCGGCAGCGGCTGGGCGCCTTCCGCCGCCGAGCGATGCAGGTCGCCGCGCGGGCGGATGGTGCGGTTGTCGCCGTCGAAGTCGGTGTAGTCGCCGATGATCTTGGCATTGACCGTGTCGGAAACCGCGAAAGTAACGGTCGCGCGGGCGGCCATGGTCTCGCCGCCGTCCACCTCGTCGCCGCCTCTGGGATCCAGGTCCTCGGTGAAGCCGCCGTCGCTGCCGTAGCGCACCGCCAGACGGAAGCCGGCGTTGTCGCCGATCGGGCCTCCGTAGGCCGCCTCGCCGTCGTAACGGTTGAAGTTGCCCAGCTTGAGGTTCACATAGCCTTCGGGCTCGTCGCCGGGCGCGCGGTGGATGATGTTGATCACGCCGGCGGTGGCATTACGGCCGTAGAGCGTGCCCTGCGGTCCGCGCAGCACCTCCACGCGCTCCACGTCGAGGAACTGGGTCAGGCCCATCTGGGCGCGGCCCTGATAGACGCCGTCCTGGTGCACGGCCACCGACGAGTCCTGGCCGATGCCGAACAGGTTGGTGCCCACGCCGCGGATGTAGAGCTGCGCTTCGCCGCCGGCCCGGCTGAATACCAGCGACGGCACGTCGAGGCTCAGGTCCTCGATTTCGTCCAGGCCGCCATTCTCAAGCAAGTCGCCGCTGACGGCGGTGATGGCCAGGGCCGTGTCCTGGATCGTCGCCTCGCGTTTCTCCGCGGTAACGATGATCTCTTCGAGGACGTTCTCCTGGGCCGTCACGTTTGCCGCAACCATCATGCAGCCGCCGGTAAGTGCGGCCAGCGATAGCCGCAGTAAACGATTATTCATGCGAACTTCTCCTGTTGGATGTTTTCCGGGGAACCCGGAGGCTCACTCAGCCGCCGGGGGCCGGAAATGATAACGGATTGCGTGCGCAATACCTAATCCGGGAGCGTGAGCGGGACGTGCTCTTTACCCGGGTCAGGTCTTGAGGGTGACGTTGCCGTGCCTGAGGAAGGCGGCCGCGACCTGGTCGAACACGACGCCCACGCGGATCACGCTGAAATCGCGGAAGTCGATGATGGTGCTGGAGTGGCCGTGCGGGTTGGCGTATTTCGACAGCCCGTAGTCGAAATGCACGCTGGCCGCCTCGCGCACCGGCGCCTCGATGTCCTCGTAGCGGTATTTCGAGCCCTGCAGCGAGGTGTTGGCCGACGAGCCGAACACCGGCATGCCGCGCTCCCAGGACTGGCGCGCGATCTCGTTGTGAAACTGCCCGGCGTTGAGCAGCATGTCCATGGTCTCGGCCTTGGTGGAGGATTGCATCACGAAGGGATCGACGCTGGAGAAGAACTCGTGCCCGACGCGAAACGGCGCGACGATCGAGAAGGGGATGTTCTCCTCGCGCACGATGGTCGCGGCCAGGTCGTGCTTCCAGTCGTCCATGACGTGGATCGCGCGGCTCATCGTGGTGTTGGCGAACAGCCCGCCCGGTTTCTCGTAGCTGCGCTTCTTGGCGGCGTAGATGCGCCGGATGCCCGGCTCGGTGCAGGCGTTGATCGCGTAGGCGACGTCCAGCGGCGCGATCGCCACTTCGCCGGCTGCGATGGTGTCGAGCAGCAGGGCCACGTCGGCCTGCAACTGCTCCTGCGGGACCGGGTCGGCGGTCGTGCGTTCGTTGGGCATAGGCGTTGCAATCATCCTTTTAGGTGTATTTACTTGCAGAAGGGTGCAAGAAGAGCGTCAATTAGACGCATTTGGTGCAATTCTTCGAGCATGGCGGCAATATCGGCGCCGTTTATGCCGTTGTCGCCGGCGGTCAGCGAATCGAACTTCGCGACCAGGTCGTCGCGGCGCATCGGGTTGGCGGGCGTGCCGAGGCTGTCGAGCACGTCCGAGCGGCGGGTTTCGCCGTTGCGGTCCTTGAGTTCCAGCCAGCTTCCGAAGTGCGCCGGGAAGGCCGCCTGCATGTCCGGGTCCGCCACCGCGTCCACCCGATCGGCGATCGCCAGCGTGCGCCGGTCCTCGAGCGCGTCGCCCATGAAGCCGGCCACCGAGGCCGGCCCGTAGTAGAGCGCCGCGCCCAGCGTGAACGGCAGGCTGTATTGCGCGGCCATCTCCGAGGTCGGCCGGCGCAGCATGTGCTGGGTGACCATGATGTCGGGCCCGCCCACGACGATCGATTCGATTTCCTGCGGATCCAGGCTGAAATCGTCCGTGACCTCTGCAAGGGCGTCGAGGGTGGAGTGGAACAGGCGGCAGCAGGGATAGGGCTTGTAGCTGATGCGGTGGATCTCCGGGCCGTCGGGGTGCGGGCGGTTGAGACGCTCGGGATCGGAATCGGCGCCGAAGTTGCTGATCAGGCCGTAGCGGCCCTCCAGCGCCTGCTCGGGTCCGGCGATGCCGAGCCCGGCGTGTTCCGCGGCCATTACGCCGTGCAGCGCCGCGTAGCCGCCGTGCAGGCGCTTGACGGTCGTGCCTTCCGGCTCCTGGCTGAACTGCATCGAGCCGCCGGCCATGGACAGCACAAGCCCCCAGGCGCGCGCCAGTTCCCTCGGCGAGAGGTTCAGCAGCACGGCCGCCGCGGCGGCCGCGCCGAAGCCGACGAACAGGCTGGTGGGATGAAAGCCCAGTTCGATGGTCTCGGCCGCGTTGGTGGCCGCGCCCACGCGGCCGACCGCCTCGTAGCCGGCATGGATTGCGGCGGCCAGCCGTTCGCCGCTCAAACCGTGGTGGGCCGCCAGCGCCAGGCTGGAGGCGATGACCGCCGCGCCTGGATGGCTGACTGACTCGTCGTGGGTGTCGTCCAGTTCCAGGCCGTGGGCGGCGGTGGCGTTCACGAACGCCGCAAGGCCGGGCGCCAGGCGCGTTTGCGAAGCCAGCAGCGGCGCGTTGCCCGAGCCCGCGTGCGGCGCGGCCCACTCGTGCATGCGCCGGCCCCAGGCCAGCAGCGAACCGGCGTAGCAGCAGCCGAGGTGGTCGAGGACCAGGTTCCGGACCTGCTTGAGGTCGCGCTCGGCCAGGGAGGCGTCGCCCACCGCCAGCAGTTCCTCGGCCAGCGCCAGGCTGCGCCCGTTCTCGGCCACGCTCATGATTGCTCCCGGGAGCGCAGGGCTTCGGTGGCGGGCAGGTCCGGCGCGCCGGTTTCCGGGTCGATCACGACGCCGTACTGCTCGCGCGCCTCATCGCTCGAGAGCAGCCCGTCGAGCACGTTGTTGGCCACGCTCGCGGGATCGCGCTGAAGCGGGTCGCCGTAGCCGCCGCCGGACACCAGCGTGATCTCCAGCCGGTCGCCGGCCTCGAAACGGGCGTGCGACACCTTGGCCGGCAGTTCCTGCTCGTCGGGAGTGCCCGGATTGACCTTTACCTGGCCGGGCAGTCCGTCGGCGCCGCCGAAGATGCCGCGCGGTGGATCGCCGGAGCGGTTGTCGCCGGTGGAACTGACCGCCGCGCCCTCGAGAAAGCGCCAGGTCTTGACCGCGCCCATGCCGCCGCGCCAGCGTCCGGGGGCCGGGGCTTCGTCGCGCAGCTCGTAGCGCTCGCACAGCATCGGCGCCGACAGCTCCATCTCCTCCAGCGGATTGTTGCGGGTATTGGCCATCAGCGTGTCCACGGTGTCGAGGCCGTCGCGGCCGTGGCGGCCGCCGTACGAGCCCTCGTTGATCTCGACGTTGATCTGGTATTTGCCCCGGTACGACTCGAACGAATAAACGAAGCACGAAACATTGGCGGAGTTGCCCCCGGTGACGCGCTCCGGCAGCGCCCCGCTCAGCGCCGCCAGGACCTGGTCGGGGATCCGGTTGATCTGGGTGAAGCGCGCCTCGCAGCCGCGCGGGTAGATCGGGTTGAAGATGCTGCCCTTCGGGGCGTGGGCGTAAACCGGGCGAAAAACGCCGTCGTTCTGCGGCACGCCCGCGCCCTCGGCGGTTTCGTCCAGCAGCAGGGCCCGCACCGCGAAGTTCACGGCCGGCAGCACGCTGCCCTCGAAGGGGCAGTTGAAGCCGGTCGCGGTCTGCGGCGTGGAGCCGGTCAGGTCCACGCAGATGTCGCCTCCGCGCACCAGAACGCGCGTCGCGATCTTCAGCGGCTTGCCGAAGTGCTTGCCGTCGTCCTCCAGCCAGGCGTCCGGCGCCGGGTACTCGCCGTCGGGCAGTTCCTCGATCCGCGCGCGCATCCGCCGCTCGGCGTAGTTCATCCACTCCTCGGCCGCGCTCATCACGCGGTCCAGGCCGTGCTGCGCGACAAGTCCCGCGAAACGCCGCTCGCCCAGCCGGCAGCAGGCGATCATCGCCTCGAGATCGCCGGCGTTGGCCTCGGGCGTGCGCACGTTGTCCATGATCAGCGACCAGAGGCCCTCGCTCCGTTCGCCGGCGGCGTGCAGTTTCACCGCATCGAGGATCTGGCCCTCGGCGAAGAAGTCCGGCACGTCCACGGAGAATCCCGGGTCGGCGGCGCCGATGTCCACCATGTGGCCGGTGCAGCCGGCGAAGCCGACGTGCACGCCGCCCACGAACAGCGGCAGCAGCACGCCGTAGTCGGGACTGTGCGATGCGCCGTGGTACGGGTGGTTGTGCAGATAGACGTCGCCGGGCCGGTAGCGCCCGCGGTGCTTGCGGTCGATGCCGCGCACGTAGGCGGGCAGGGAGCCGCAGTGCATGGGCGTGGAGTCGCTCTCGCACAACTGCCGCCCGTCGAAGTCCAGCAGCGCCGCGCCGATGTCGCGCGACTCGCGCATGACGCTGGAATAAGCCATGCGCACGAGCAGTTCGGCCATCTCGTGGGCGATGGAGTGCAGCGCGCCGCCGATCACCTGCAGCGAAACGGGGTCCACCTCGACGCGGTTCCAGCGGCGCTCGGCGTGCGCGCCCAGTCCGGTGCTGCGCGCCTGGTCGAGTCCGGGCCAGAGTTCGGCGGCGTTCATGGACTGTCCTCGCTCCCGGGGGTCAGGCGGAGGTTCGAATAGCGGTCCACGCGAGCCTGCCAGCCCGGTGGGATTGCGGTGGTTGTGTCGGACTGCTCGACGATCGCGGGACCTTCGATGCGGTGGCCCGGCCTGAGAGCGGAGCGGCGGTAGAACGACGTGGCCAGCGCATCGCGGGCTCCGGGGAAGCGGCAGGGCGCGGTCAGCAGCGGCTCGGCGTCGCCGGAAGCCGCCTCCGGAGCCTGGGCCGAAACCAGCGGCGTGCCGGGCACGTACGCGGACACGCCGAGGTTGATCACCCGCACCGGCATGTCCGGGTAGGCACGCAGATAGGCGCGCTCATGCTCTGCGTCGAAGCGCTCGCGCAGCGCCGCGGCCCACTGCGCATCGATGCCGCCGGGCGGCGTATCCACCGCCAGCTCGTTGCCCTGGCCGGCATAGCGGCACTCGGCCCAGAGTTTCAGGCGCACTTCGTCCGCGCCGAACCCGTCGCCGGCCAGCCGCTGGGTGGCTTCTTGCGTCATCTCATCGAACCGGCCGGACACGGCCGCGTAATCCAGGTCTTCCAGATCGCCCCAAAGCGTTGCCTTGAATTCATAGCGCACCTGCGCGCACAGGAGCCCGCCGGCCGCGCCAACGCCGGGGTGCGGCGGAATCAGCACTTCGCCGATGGCCAGCGCTTCGGCCACCGGCGCGGCGAAGGCCCCGCCCGCGCCGCCATAGGCTACCAGCGTGAATTCGCGCGGGTCAAAGCCCTTGGACACGCTGGCCAGGCGCATCGCCTCGACCATGTTGTTGACCGCGATATCGAAGATGCCCCCGGCGGCGTCCTCCAGCGTCAGGCCCAGCGGCTTAGCGACCTGCCGGCGGATCGCGTCGCGGGCCCGGTCGGGCGTCAGCGTGGGGACGGCGTCCGCCAGGTGGTCGGCGCGGTACCAACCGCTGACTAGAAGCGCGTCGGTAACGGTGGGCCGGTCGCCGCCCTTGCCGTAGCAGGCCGGTCCGGGATCGGCGCCGGCGCTTTGCGGGCCCACGCGGAACATGCCCTCGGGGTCCAGCCAGGCGATCGAGCCGCCGCCGGCGCCCAGCGTCGCGATATCGACCATCGGCGTCATCACGTCGTAGTCGCCGACGCGAGTATCGAGCAGGCTGCGCATGCGCATTTCGCCGTCAGGCGCCACGCCGATGTCCGCGGAGGTCCCGCCCACGTCCAGCGTGATCACGTTCCTGCGCCCGATTTCGGCGCCGGCCTCGATGCCCGCGATCAGCGCGCCCACCGGCCCGGAAAGCAATAGGTTGACCGGCCGCCGCCAGGCCTCGGCGGGGGCGACCATGCCGCCGCTGGACGTCATCAGGCGCAGTTGCGCCGGCACGCCCGCCTCCTCGAGCGCGGCGGCGAAGCGGCGCACGTAGCGGCCGGTTACCGGGCCCACGTAGGCGTTCATCGCGGTGGTGGAGAAGCGCTCGTATTCGCGCACCAGCGGCGCGATCTCGTGGCTGGCGGTGACGAAGGCTTCGGGCAACTCGCGCCGCGCGATGTCCGCGATGCGCCGCTCGTGTTCCGGGTTGAGGAAGGAGAAAAGGCAGCAGACCGCGATGGATTCGATCCCCTGTTCCCTGAGAAGCGCGACGGCTTCGAGTACGTCGTCCTCGTGGAGCGGCACTTCGACCTCGCCGTCGGGCGCGCGGACCCGTTCGCGCACCGTCATCCGCCAGCGGCGCGGCGCCAGCGGGCGGCTCTGGCGGGCGATCTCCTGGTAGTGCGAGAAGTTGTACGGGCGGTCCTTGCGCCCGATGTGCAGGACGTCGCGGAAACCGCGGGTCGTGATCAGCCCGGTCCTGGCGCCCTTGCGTTCCAGCAGCGCATTGGTGGCCACGGTCGTGCCGTGACAGCAGAACTCGACGTCGGCGAAATCGAGGCCGGCCTTGCGCAGCAGTTCTTCCGCGCCCTGCATCGCGGCGCGGGACGGGTCGTCGGGGGTGGAGGCGAGTTTGTGGGTGGCCAGCACCTGTCCGTCGCGGCCGGCGGCGATGAGGTCGGTGAACGTTCCGCCGATGTCGATGCCGATACGCGCCAAAGTTGCCCGCGCCTCTTCGCGCGCTTCGAAAGACGGCGAATTTTCGCACACCGTGGGTCGTGTATGGTTCGTGCGGCCATGGGTGCGCTGACCGAATCCGTTCTCGACTTCCTGTGCGGCGAGCTGCCCGCACGCGCGCCGGCAAGCGCCCGGCGTATTGCGGTGACCGGGTTCATCGACTGTATCGGCGTGGCCCTGGCGGGGGTGGACCAGCCGGTGGTGCGCAACCTGCTGAAATCCGACGGCGGGGGCGACCCGGAGGCGCGGCTGCTGCTGAGCGGCCAGCGCATGCCGGCCTCGGCCGCGGCGCTGATCGGATCCGCCGCCGCCCACGCGCTTGATCTCGACGACTACGCGTTCGCCAACCACACCAGCGCGGTGCTGGTGCCGCCCATCCTCGCGGAAGCCGAAGTCGTTCAGGCTTCCGGCGCGCGCATGGTCGAAGCCTACCTGGCTGGATTCGAGGTCTGGAGCGTCTTCGCGCGGCGTGAGCGGGACTACATGCAGGGGGCGGGCTGGCACCCGACCGGCGTCTATGGCCCGGTGGGAGCGGCAGCCGCGCTCATCCGGCTGCGCGGCCTGTCCAGGCGCGAGACCCGCAACGCGCTGGGCCTGGCCGCAGCCGCCGGCGGCGGCGTGATGGACAACTTCGGGACCCAGGCCAAGCCCTACCAGGCCGCGCGCGCGGCCGAAGCCGGCGTTACCGCGGTGCGGCGGGCATTGGCCGGCCTGGACGCGGGACCGGATGCGCTGGATGGGGCAGGGGGCTTCCTGAAGGTAATCTCGCCGTCGGGCCGAGTGGACCGCGCCTCAGCCGCATCGGATCTCGGGCGGGACTGGTACATGGCCGAACACGGGCTGAACATCAAGCGCTACCCGGTCGTGGGCGCGGCCCAGCGCTGCGTGGATGCGGCCCTGCAACTGCGCGCCGACCACGGTCCGGAACCCGCGGCGATCCGGCGCGTGACCGCCCGCATCAGCGAGGCGCACTCTTCCGTCATGCAGTTCCGCCTGCCCGCCGATGCCATGCAGGCCAAGTTCAGTCTCGAGTTCGCGGTCGCGGCGCCGCTGATCTTCGGGCGCCTGGGATTAACGGAGATGCGCGACGATTGCGTGCGGAGCGACGACGTGCAGGCGCTGATGCGGAAGGTGGAGCGGGAGGAAGGCCCGGACGACGATCCGATCTACCCGGTGGGGGCGCGCCATGACACGGTCGGCGTCGCGCTTGACAACGGAACCGCGCTGGAAAGCGCGCCGGTCCATCGCTACCGGGGGCATGGGCAGAACCCGCTTACCCCGGACGAGCTGCGCGCCAAGTTCATGGATTGCGCGACGGTTACCGGCGCAGTTTCTGACGATCTGGCTGCAGATCTGTTTGATCGCTTATCGCGCCTGGATGAAATGGGCGGCGTCGGAGACCTTCCTGAATTGCCGTGATCAGTCGCCGGCCAGCAAATTTTCCAGCATGGCTGCCGCGGCCAGCACCCGCATGTCGGCGAACCGCGCCCCCACGAACTGCACGCCCACAGGCAGTCCGGCCGGCCCGGTCAGGCCCGGGATCGTCACGCACGGCAGCTGCAGCGCCGTGAACAGCCGGTTGAACGTGGCCTCGCCGTTTCCGTCCCTGCGCGGTATCGCTTCACCCGGCACCGAGGCCGTCAGCCAGGCGTCGTAATCGGCCAGGCGCTTTTCGAACGCCGGGCGCAGGCCGCCGATGCCGTCGTAGGCCTCGGCCATTGCCCGCGGCGTGATCCCGCGGTTGACCTCGACCTCCTCGATGATGTCCTCGTGCAGGCCCTGCTTGCCGGCGCCGTACTCGGCCATAAGCGAGATCCGCGCCTCGCCGTGCATGATCACGTCCTGCCACTCGTTGAGGTTCTCCGCGCCCGGGATTTCCTCCACCTCCTCGACGCCATGGCCGGAGGCCGCAAGACTGTCCGCCGCGGTCTGCACGGCCGACCGGCTGGCCGGCTCGGCGTCGGGCCAGTAGGGCGTGCGGTAAAGCCCGATCCGCAGGCTCCGGCCTGCTTCGGGCGCCTGCCATTCGCCCAGGTTCAGGACTTCCCCCGTGCGCGCCAGCAGTTCCACGTCCTCGGCCATCCAGCCCACCGTATCGAGGCTGGGCGCATGCAGCCACAGTCCCTGCACCGGCACCCGGCCGTACGTGGGCTTGAAACCGGCCACGCCGCAGAACGAGGACGGCCGGATCACCGAACCGCCGGTCTGCGTTCCCAGCGCCATGGGCGCCATGCCGGTGGCCACGGCAGCGCCCGAACCCGCCGACGAGCCGCCCGGGGTGCGCTTGGGATCGTGCGGGTTGGCGGTGGGCGGGTCGCGTCCGATGCCGGCGAATTCGACCGTGTCCGCCTTGCCCAGCAGCACGCAGCCGGCCTGGCGCAGCAGGCGCACGCAGGCTGCGTCCTGCTCGGCGCGCCGGCCCTCGTAACGCGGCGAACCGCGCTGCGTGGGCAGGTCCACCGTGTCGATCACATCCTTGACCGCGAACGGCAGGCCGTGCAGCGGGCCGCGCGGCCCGCGCAGTTCGCGCTCGCGGTCCCGGGCCCGCGCTTCGCCCAGCGCCCGCTCCGCGTCGAAGGCCGCGAACGCCTGCACGTCCTGCTCGCGGTCCTCGTAGCGCGCAATGCAATGTTCGACCGCCTGTTCGCTCGAGACCTCGCCGCGCGCCAGCCTCGCCCACAAACCCTGCGACCGGAAGCCGGAGTCCGGATTGCGCTTCATGGATGTGGTCCGGCCATAGCGGGGTCCGACGCCTTGACGCCGATCATTATGGCCGCTACCCAGGCGGCGGGCCGCCCTCAGTCGGTTTCGTCGACGATGTGCAGGTTGACGCCCTCGTGGGCCAGTTGCCGAACGATGTCCCGGGGGATGCCCGCGTCCGTTACCAGCGTGTCGATCCGGTCGAACCTGCAGATGATGTGCGAGCAGCGCCTGCCGAATTTCGACGAGTCCGCCACCAGGATGATCTCGCTGGCCATGTTGCACATCCGGCGGCTCAGGCTGGCCTCCTGCGCGAAGTGAGAGGTTACTCCGACTCCGGTATCGATTCCGTCGGCGCCGAGTACCAGCTTGTCGAAATGTATGTGGCGCAGGCCATCCTCGGCATGCTTGCCGAAGAAGCTCAGCGACCGGGTGCGCAGTATTCCGCCCGTGACCAGGATTTCAATGTGCCGGGCCCGGGCCAGCGCCGCCGCCACGTTCAGGCCGTTGGTGACGACCGTGAGGTCCCGATGGTCCAGCAGGCAGAGGGCCACCTCCTCGGTCGTCGTGCCGGAGTCCAGCGCTATGGTGCGGACTTCGTTGCCGATCAGATCCGCAACGGCCCGCCCCAGGCGCCGCTTGACGGACAGGTTGTCCTTGTGCCGCTCCTGCAGGGAAAGCTCGCGGGTCAGACGGTTGCTGGCGACGGCGCCGCCGCGGGCGCGCACGACCAGCCCCTTGCTGTTCAGCGCGTTCAGATCGTTGCGGATGGTGACTTGCGAAACATTGAGCTTCAGGGCCAGTTCTTCCACCCCTACCTTGCCCTTGGACTCAGTCTGGCGCACGATTTCGGAGCGCCTTTCGATCAGGCTCAACATGAATTCCCCCCGGCCTTATTTGAATTCCCCCCGGTTGAGGCGAAATCCTAATCACTCGCGTTGATTTTCTCAACCGGCGCGGGTGCTTGCGGTTACGATAGCGCCCGAATCCGGTTCCGGTGCGTAACGATGGAGATCAGGGGAGAACAAAGCCTGGCGCACCCGCGCGAAGACGTGTGGGCGGCGCTGATCGATCCCGATGTGCTGGGGGCCTGCGTGCCCGGCTGCAAGTCCTTCGAACGGGTTTCCGAGGATCACTACCGCGCCGCCATGCAGGCCGATATCGGCCCGGTAAGCGCAGGATTCGATGTCGAGATACGGATAGCCGATCCGGATCCGCCGCACTCCTACCGCCTGGAGGGCAATGCCAGGGCGGCCGTCGGCTTCGGCCGCGGCCAGGCCGACATTCGCCTGGAGGAAGACGGCCGGGGCGGAACGAAGCTCAGCTACGTGGCGAAACTGCAACTGGGCGGAAAACTGGCGCAGGTCGGATCGCGCCTGTTGTCGGGCATTACGCGAAAGATCGCGGCCAACTTTTTCGAGCGCTTCGCGCAGGTTCTGGAGGGCAAGCGGCCGGTGGGCGCGGCGGGGGCGAGACGGCCGGGAGTCTGGTTCCAGGTGGCCCTGGGCCGGGTCTTCCGGAACCGGGTATTGCGCTGGGCCGTTCCGGCCGTGCTGCTCGGCCTGGGGGCGCTGGCCGTTTTCCTGTTGTTGACTTGGTGATTGGCGTTATTATCGGAAGCGGTGTGGTCGGAAGGCACGCCAGGGTCCGGCGATAGCCGGATGAGGGTAATCGCAAGTTAAGGAGGGGCGGGAATGGACGCTACGGTTTCGTTCACGCTGAACGGCAAGAATGTCAGCGCCGAAACGACCGGCGCGACGCTGCTGGTGGATCTGCTTCGCAACCATTTCGGACTGACCGGCGCCCACGTGGGCTGCGACACCAGCCAGTGCGGCGCCTGCGTGATTCACGTCGATGGCGTTTCGGTCAAGAGCTGCACGATGCTGGCGGCGCAGGCCGACGGCCGCACGGTGGAGACGATCGAGGGCCTGGCCGCGAACGGCGAACTGCATCCCGTTCAGCAGGCGTTTCATGAGCATCACGCCCTGCAATGCGGGTTCTGCACGCCCGGCATGATCATGAGCGCGGTCGATCTGCTGCGCCGCAACCCGCGGCCCAGCGAAGTCGAGGTGCGCGACTGGCTGGAAGGCAACATGTGCCGCTGCACCGGCTATCACAACATCGTCAAGGCGGTGCGCGCGGCGGCGGTCGCCATGGGAGAGGAGGCGTCATGAGCGGCGGTATGGGAATCGGCGTCTCGGCGCCACGCACCGAGGACCGGCGCTTCATCACCGGCCGGGGCCGGTATGTGGACGACATCAACCTGCGCTCGCAGCAGTACGCCTGGTTCGTGCGCTCGCCCCACCCGCACGCCGAGGTGCGCGGCGTGGACGCGGCGGACGCGCTGAAGATGCCCGGCGTAACGGCGGTGTTGACGGGAGCGGACATGCAGGCCGACGGCGTCGGACCGCTGCCCGTGGCCTGGGGCATAACCAGCCGGGACGGCTCGCCCGCCTTCGAGCCCGAGTACCCGGCGCTGGCCACCGACCGGGTGCGCTACGTGGGCAACCCGGTGGCGGTGGTCGTGGCCGAATCGCGGAACCAGGCCCGGGACGCGGCCGAGATGGTGAACGTGGACTACGAGGAACTCGAGTCCGTGTCCAGCGCGACGGCGGCGGTGGAGGAAGGCGCGCCGCTGATCCATGAGGGCGCGCCCGGCAATATGTGCTTCGACTGGGAGTGGCTGCCGGCGGCCATGGCGCCGGACGCCAGGAGCAACACGGACAAGGCCTTCCAGGAGGCCGCGCACGTCGTGTCGCTGGAACTGGTGAACAACCGCCTGGTCCCGAACGCGATGGAACCGCGCGCCAGCCTGGCGGATTTCAATCCGGCCACCGGCCAGCTCACGCTCTACACCACCAGCCAGAACCCGCACGTCAACCGCCTGCTGCTGTGCACGGCCACGCTGAGGATGCCCGAACACAAGGTGCGCGTGGTGGCGCCGGACGTCGGCGGCGGTTTCGGGTCGAAGATCTATCACTATGCCGAGGAACTGACCGTTTGCTGGGCGTCGCGGCGGCTGGGGGTCCCGGTGAAGTGGACCGCCGAGCGCAGCGAGTCGTTCCTGGCCGACGCGCAGGGGCGCGACCACGTGACCCGCGTGGAGCTGGCGCTGGACGCCGATGCGCGGTTCACCGGCATGCGGGT
Source organism: Gammaproteobacteria bacterium (assembly GCA_011523505.1). Classification (GTDB taxonomy): domain Bacteria; phylum Pseudomonadota; class Gammaproteobacteria; order Steroidobacterales; family Foliamicaceae; genus Foliamicus. The sequence goes on along the minus strand of WTGP01000008.1, from coordinate 282,613 downwards.
GGACACCATCGCCAACCTGGGCGGATGGCTGTCGGCATTCGGGCCGGCCATTCCCACCGTGTTCTATGCGCCGCTGCTGGCGGGAGTCTATAAGACGCCCAACATTTACGTGACCGTCAAGGGCGTGTTCACCAACACCACGCCCACCGACGCCTACCGGGGCGCGGGGCGGCCGGAGGCCTGTTACGCGGTGGAGCGGGCCGTGGACGAGGCCGCCGTGCAGATCGGCATGGATCCGGCCGAGCTGCGCAGGCGCAATTTCATTCAGCCCGACGAGTTTCCCTACCAGTCGCCGGTGGGGCAGCTCTACGACTCGGGCGACTTCGAAGGCTGCCTGAACCTGGCCAGGGAACTGAACGCCTACGAAAGATTCGACGAACGTCGCAGGGACAGCCAGGCCCGCGGCAAGCTGCGCGGCCGCGGCATGTGCTTCTACATCGAAGCCTGCGGCGCCGCGCCGTCGCAGGCCGCCGGGCAGCTGGGCGCGCGCGCCGGGCTTTACGAGGTCGCCACCGTCCGGGTGCATCCTTCCGGCAGCGTGCAGGTCCTGACCGGGTCCCACAGCCACGGCCAGAGCCACGAGACCACGTTCGCGCAGATCGTCGCCGAGCGGCTGGGCATCGATTTCGGCAACGTGGAAATCGTCCACGGCGATACCGGCGAAATCCCGTTCGGAATGGGCACCTACGGTTCCCGTTCCCTGGCCGTCGGCGGAACCGCCCTGTACAAGGCACTCGACAAGGTGGAGGAGAAGGGACGCAAGATCGCCGCGCATCTGCTCGAGGCCGAGGCGGCCGACATCGAGTTCACGGACGGGCAGTTCCGGGTGGCCGGCACCGATCGCGCGGTGTCCTTCGGGGACGTTGCGCTGGCGGCCTACGTTCCGCACAACTATCCGTTGCAGGAACTGGAGCCGGGACTGGAGGAGACCGCGTTCTTCGATCCGGAGAATTTCACCTTCCCGTCGGGCTGCTACATCTGCGAGGTCGAGGTGGACCGGCAAACGGGCGAGGTCGAGTTGTGCGATTTCGTTGCCGCCGACGATTTCGGCAACATCATCAATCCCATGGTGGTTGAAGGGCAGGTGCACGGCGGGCTGGCGCAGGGCATAGGACAGGCGCTGCTGGAGCACTGCCTGTACACGCCCGAAGGCCAGCTGCTGAGCGGTTCGTACATGGATTACTGCATGCCGCGGGCGGACGACCTGCCGAATTTCGTCGTGGCCACGCGCTGCACGCCCACACCCTTCAACCCGCTGGGAGTCAAGGGCTGCGGGGAGGCCGGCGCGATCGGCGCGCCGCCGGCGGTCATCAACGCCGTTCTGGATGCGCTGCGCCCGCTGGGCGTTACGCACATCGACATGCCGGCCACGCCGCAAGCCGTTTGGCAGGCGATTCAGGTCGCCCGGTCCGGCGACTGAGACCGGCGAGTAGAGGAGAACAGAGCAATGCGCGAATTCAATTACTACCGCGCCGGGTCGGTGCGCGACGCGGCCAAGCGCCTCGGCGCGAACGGGAACGCCATGCTGCTGGCGGGCGGAATGACCCTGCTGCCGGCGCTCAAGATGCGCCTGAACGAACCCGGTGAACTGATCGACCTGGCCGGGATCGACGAACTCAGGGGCGTCAAGCTGACCCGCAAGGGGGCCCATATCGGCGCCACCACCACGCACGCGGAAGTCGCCGGCAACGTGGAATTGCGGGCCGCGGTTCCGGTCGTGCCGCATGCCGCCGAGTCGATCGGCGATCCGCAGGTGCGCAATCGCGGCACGCTGGGCGGTTCGCTGGCCAACAACGACCCGGCGGCCGACTATCCGGCGGTGGCCCTGGGCCTGGGCGCGACCATTTTCACCAACAAGCGCAAGATTTCCGCGGACGACTTCTTTACCGGGATGTTCGAGACGGCCCTGGGGCGCGGCGAGATGGTCACGCAGGTCCTGTTCCCGATACCGCAGCGGGCGGGCTACGCGAAATTCCCCAACCCGGCCACGCGCTACGCGCTGGTGGGCGTTTGCGTGGCGCAGTTCAAGACGGGCGTTCGGGTGGCCGTGACCGGCGCAGGCGCTTCGGTGTACCGGCTGGCCGAATTCGAAGACGCGCTGGACACCGACTTCTCCGAGCTTGCACTGGACGGGCTGACGGCTTCGGCGGCGAACCTGAACGACGACATGCATGCCGGCGCCGACTACCGCGCGCACCTGGTGGGCGTCATGGCCCGCCGCGCCGTCACGATGGCCCTCGACTGACAGGTTTGACCGCAATACCGGACTCCGTGGAGCAGGTTCGCGGCCTGCTCGAGGGGCAGGACTACATCGCCGGCGACCGCCTGAGCACCGCCGTCTTCCTGGCCCTCAGCCTCAGGCGCCCGCTGTTCCTGGAGGGCGAGGCCGGCGTCGGCAAGACCGAACTGGGCGTCGCGCTGGCCGCGGCGCTGGGCCGCCGGCTCATCCGACTGCAGTGCCATGAGGGCCTGGACCTGGCCGGGGCGGCGTACGAGTGGAACCATGCGCGCCAGATCCTCGCCATTCGCCTGGCGGAGGCCGAGAAGCGCGTGGACGAGATGGCGCAGGACCTCTATTCCCGCGAATTCCTGATCGAACGCCCGCTGCTCGAGGCGCTTTCGCCCCGTCCCGAGGGACCGCCGGTGCTGCTGGTGGACGAACTGGACCGGGCCGACGAGCCGTTTGAAGCTTATCTCCTTGAATTCCTGTCCGATTTCCGGATGAGCATTCCGGAACTGGGAGAGGTCCGGGCGCCCGAGGCGCCGGTCGTCGTGCTGACGTCCAACCGCACCCGCGAGGTGCACGACGCGCTCAAGCGCCGCTGCCTCTACTGCTGGGTGGACTACCCGACGCAAGCCGCCGAGGAACGCATCCTCAAGGCCCGCGTGCCGCAACTGCCCGAAGTCCTGCGCGCAAAGGTGGTCGGTTTCGTCCAGGGCCTGCGCAAGGAAGGCCTGTTCAAGTCGCCGGGCGTGTCGGAGACGCTGGACTGGGCCGAATCGCTGATGGCCATGGGCGCCCGCGAAGTGGACACGCACGCCGTCTCTGAGACCCTAGGCGCCCTGCTCAAGTACCAGGAAGACCTGGAGCAGGTCGACGAGTCGGTCGTCGATCGCCTCCTTGCCGCCTCTGCCTGACCCCCGGGGGGAGGGCGTCCCGGGCCTCTCCGAGCGCATCGTCAGCTTTGTGCGCACGCTGCGGGCGGCGGGGCTGCCGCTGGGCGTGGGCCGGAGCGCGCTGGCGCTGCAGGCCGCCAGGCGCGTCGACATCGGCAATCGCGCCGAGTTTTCCGCCGCGCTGCGTTCGGTCCTGACCGCCGGTCCGGCCGAGGGCGTGCTTTTCGACTGCGCGTTTGCGATGTTCTTCGGCAACGCCGCGGCGTTTGCAAGGCTCGGGGACCTGCAGGAACTGGGCCTGCGTTCCATGGGCGAGGCCAAGCCTCCGCCCGGCGCGCTGCGGATGCTGCGGGCCATGGACAGCGCATCCAACCTGATCGCCGCGCCCGGCGCCGAGCGGGCCGTTGCCGGCGTCGGCTATTCGCCGCAGGAGCGGCTTGCGTCCACGGACTTCGCGCAGATGACGCCGGAGGAACAGGCTCAGGCCCGGGAACTGCTGCGCCGCGGCGTGCTCTGCCCGAAACGCATCGGCCGGCGCTACAAGGCCGCCGCGCACGGACCGCGGATCGACCTGCAGGCCACGCTGCGGGCGGGCCTGGCATCGGGCGGCGAGCTGGTGCGGCTGAAGCGCAAGGCGCGCCGCGCCGAACCCATGTCGCTGGTGCTGCTGTTCGACGTCTCGGGCTCCATGACCACCTATGCGCGCATGGCGATCCATTTCGCCCACGCGCTGTGCAGCGCCCGCCGCAACGTCGAGGCATTCGTTTTCGCCACCCGCCTGACCCGCGTGACCCGCGAACTGCGGGGGCGGGACGCGGACGTGGCGACAGCCGCGGCGCTCAGGGCCGCTCCCGACTGGGAGGGAGGCACGCGCATCGCGTCGGCCCTGGGCCAGTTCAACCGGCAATGGTCGCGCCGGGTGCTGGCCCGGCCCGGCATGGTGCTGCTGTTCAGCGACGGCCTGGAGCGGGCCTACGTGGAGGAACTGCGCTTCGAGGCGGCGCGCCTGCGCCGTTCCTGCAAGCGCCTGGTATGGCTGAACCCGCTGCTGGGCTACAAGGACTTCGAACCGCGCGCCCGCGGCGTGCGTGCGCTGCTGCCCTCGGTGCACGAACATCGCCCGGGCCACAACGTCGACAGTCTGCTCGGGCTCGCCGACGCGTTAGAGTAGGGGACGATGACGGAGTTCTCGCTGGAATCGTTCATGGCCGGCGTCGTGCGGCGGAACCCGGGCGAGACGGAGTTTCACCAGGCGGTCCGGGAAGTCGCCACCGACATCATTCCCTTCGAGGCGAAGAACCCCGTGTTCCGCGAGGCGCGAATATTCGAGCGGCTCGCGGAGCCGGACCGGGTCGTTTCGTTCCGCGTCTGCTGGGAAACGGACCGGCGCCGGATCCATATCAACCGCGGCTACCGCGTCCAGTGGAACAATGCGATCGGGCCCTACAAGGGCGGCCTGCGCTTCCATCCGTCGGTCAACCAGAGCATCCTCAAGTTCCTCGCTTTCGAACAGACCTTCAAGAACAGCCTGACCGGCCTCCCCATCGGCGGCGCCAAGGGTGGCTCCGATTTCGATCCCAAGGGCCGCTCCGATGCCGAGATCATGCGGTTCTGCCAGGCTTTCATGACCGAGCTGCACCGGCATATCGGCCCCAACACCGACGTGCCGGCGGGCGACATCGGAGTCGGCGATCGGGAAATCGGCTACCTGTTCGGCCAGTACAAGCGCCTCCAGAACGCTTTCGAAGCCGTGCTTACCGGCAAGGCGCTCGAGTTCGGCGGCTCCTACATGCGCCCGGAAGCCACCGGCTACGGCGTGGTTTACATGATGGAGGAGATGCTGGCGCTGAAGAACGAGGACCTGGACGGCAGGACCTGCGTCGTATCGGGTTCAGGAAACGTGGCCCTTCATTGCTGCCAGCGGCTGATGCACATGGGCGCGAAGGTCGTTACGCTCTCCGACTCGTCCGGGTTCGTGCATGACCCGGCCGGCATCGACGCGGACAAGTTCGCCTGGGTTTACGACCTGAAGCTGTCGCGCCGCGGCCGAATCGAGGAGTATGCAAAGGAATTCGGCTGCGATTTCCATGCCGGGGAGCGCCCCTGGGCAGTGCCCTGCGACCTGGCCTATCCCTGCGCCACGCAGAATGAGCTCGACGAGCCGGACGCGCGCAGCCTGGTCGAGGGCGGGTGCCGGGCGATCGCCGAGGGCGCGAACATGCCCAGCACGCCGGCAGCCATGAAATTCCTGGCGGAGGCGCGCGTGCCCCACATGCCGGGAAAGGCCGCCAACGCGGGCGGCGTCGCCGTTTCGGGCCTGGAGATGAGCCAGAACAGCCAGCGGTTCAGCTGGACCCGTGGGGAGGTGAACACGAAGCTTCACGACATCATTCGCCACATTCACGAACAGTGCGTTCGCCATGGCGAAGAGTCCGGCTTCATCAACTACTGCCGGGGCGCCAATATCGGCGGCTATACGAAGGTCGCCGAGGCCATGCTGGCCTACGGCGTTGTCTGAACGCAACGGAGGAAAAGCAATTGGCTACGAAAGCTCTCACCTACCTGGATACGAATGTCATGCCCTGGGAGGACAATCCGTGGATTCCCGGCTTCAAACGCCGGCTCCTGGTCCATGACGACTCGAAGGGATCCGAGATTCGAATCGACTACGTGCCACCTGGCTGCATTCCCGACGTGCTTGAACTACCGCACCGCCATTACCACAACACGGTAACGGAACGGGCCTACACCTTGTACGGCGACTTTCCTCACTGGGAGTTCAGCGAGGCCGAAGACCTTGAAGGCGACATGATTGTGTTTCGCCGCCATCTGTTCATGGACCGGCCGCCGAAGACCATTCACGGGCTGATGCCCGAACCGCTGTCCGAGACCGGGTGCGTGCTCCTTTACTGGAACACGGGTCCGGGCACGGGCGTGGCCGAACCGGAAGCGCCCGTCGAATCGGTTGATATCCCTTTCGACGACAGTTTCGACATTGATTTTCCCGAATTTGGCGATGCCCGCCTTTTCGATACCGGCGAGGTTGCCTGGCGCCAGCATTCCGTCGTGCCGGGCTGGAAAGTCAAATCACTCGCCGACGCCCATGAAAATTCCGGGGCGGTCAGTCTCGTGCACATCCCCGCCGACTGGAACGCGCCACGAGATGGACTGGCTGTCTCCGGGGACGACCCAGCGCCCTGGCTGTTCGTCATTTCCGGCGACCTGGGAGTTCAGGTTGCGGAGAACGGAGCGCGACGCGACATCGGGTTGCAGGAAGGGGCGTTTCTGATGTGGCGAACCGGAGCTTCACTCCGCATGCCGCGCAAGCCCGCCACCGACGGCGGATGCACGGTGCTGTGCGTCGGCCACGACCTGTCCTGAGCCGAGGCAGGCGGCGTTCAGGTCGGCGCGCGTCGGGAGCGTTTCCGCCGGCTGGCCGCTGATCGAATCCACGGCCCGCGTGAACCAGTTGGGGAGCAGCGAGTCGTCCCACTCAGGACCGTCCTTGCCGGTGCGCAGGATCACGAGTTCCCGCGACGGGATCATGTAAAGCCGCTGGTCGCCCGCGCCGTCGAGGAAGAACACGTCATCGGCCGCGAACGGCTCCGAATGCACATTGCCCATGAACTCGATGCTCGGATCGTACTTGCGCAGGGGCTCATGGGACGTTCCCAGCCATAGCTGCATCCCGTAGTTCTCGTTGGCCGCCGACGGGGTGGTCATCTCGTCCACCCAGCCGGCCGGAATGACCTGCTGGCCCGCGTAGCAGCCGTTCTGCATCAGCGCCTGTCCGATGCGCGCCCAGTCCTCGATCGCGGTCCACATGCAGCAGTCGGTGTGCACCATGCCGTCCTCGCGGTCGAGGAGCAGCCAGCCGTCGCGCAGCCCCAGCGGCGACCAAAGCTTCTCGGACAGGTAGTCGGCGAAACGCTTGGCCGTAGCGCGCTCCACCACGATTCCCGCCACCTGGCTGTTGGGATTGGCGTGCGAGAACGCCGTTCCCGGGGGCGCGTAGATGCCGACGTCGAGGTTGGCGGTAACGATGTCGGTCCCCATCGTGCGCGCCAGCCGCGCCGATCCCGGATAGAAGGCGAACGTCTCCTCAAGGCCCCCGGCCATGTTCAGGAGGTCCCGAACGGTAATGCCGCGGCGTTCGTCCGTGTCCCATTCAGGGAGAAAATCCGCGGCCGGCTGATCGACCGACTCCATGTGGCCGTCGGCGATGGCGTGACCCACGAGAATCGAGGTCAGGACCTTGGTGAGCGAGTGGGTGCTGAACTCCGACTCGGGGGCCTGGTCGTTGAAATAACTGGCATGCGCCAGCCGTCCCTTGTAGAGCACCACCAGCGAATCGCTTCTTTGCTGCTCGGCCCACGAGGCGGCTTCCTGGTATACGGCCGGATCGATCGGGTTTTCCTCCTCCGGCCAGGCTTCCAGCGGCATGTAGTCGCTGCCGGTCACCAGTTCCTGCGGGTCGTACCAGGCGCGTGCGGGGCTCATGGGATTGCCGGACAGCGAGATGACGTAGCGCTTGGCGTAGATGCCGTACCAGCCGAGCCGCGAAGGCAGATAGACCAGCACGCCGATTACGGCGATGACCATCAGCGTCCACTTGCCGGTCCTGGCAAGTCCTCTGAGTATGCGCTTGAGCATGTTGTCTCCTTCTTGTTTCGGGGCCGCGCGCTTACTCGGGCGCGGCTGTCTCCGCGTCGTCCGTGGGCCGGCCGGGAAGAATGCCCCCGTAGAGCACCGCTCCGCCGTACATCGGCGATTGCCACAACTGCTCGGAGAAGCGCGGTATGGCCATGGCCGCCACCGGGAAGCACTGGACGAAGTAGTTCGGCCTTATCGGCAGCCCCTGCAGGGCGTAGCAGAAGAAATCGCGTTCATTGATGTGCCAGAAACCGTCCACGCCTTCCATGCTGGAGCTGACCGAGCCGTCCTTGTTGTAGTAGGCGTCGAACTCGAATTCCTGCTCGTCGTCCACCCAGCGGTAACGGGTGGTGTTGTGCATCAGATGGTTCCAGAAGCTCGGAAAGCGCTCGGCGGGCGATTCGCCCCTGGGTGTTTCGAGCGCGGCGATGTCAATTTCGGGACGCGGCCAGTCGGCGCCGCCCGTTTCCATCATCATGAACGAGATCATCGGGAGGCGGTCACGTTCGGGCACCGGTTCGGGAATCAGCATCGTGTTGCCCGGCAGATAGCTGTCGGGGTTGGCAAGCCATTCGTCCACGCGGTCCGGCGTCCAGGCGAAATCGGCCTCCCTGAGCGTTTCGGAATAGGTGAATTCCTCCCGGGAGCCGGCGGTCCGGCCGATGACCTCCCACAGGTTGGGACCCGCCAGGTGCAGGGCGCCCTCGGCGAGCGTGTGGCAGGCGCTGCAGCGCTGCTGAAAGGCCAGCCGGCCCCGCACGTAGTCGGCCCCGGCCAGCGCCTCGCGGGTCAGGCTCTCCTGCGCGCCGGCGGGCGAAGCCGGCAGCTGCCAGACGAGGGCGGCAAGGGCGAATGCCGCGGCAGCGCGATTGATCATTTCATGTCACTCCGTATTTCCCGACCATGTATTGCACGGATGACGCAATCAGTTCCTCCAGAACCGAAAGGTCCACATCGTCGAGTTTGTTTATGTACAGGCAGGACCTGCCCGTCCTGAATTTTCCCAGCCTGGCCATCAGCGCATCGTAGCGCGCGAACCCCGGCATGATGTAGATGGTAAGCGCGTTCTTGCGCGGCGAAAATCCGGTGATGAGAAAGTCGCCTTCGCGGCCGCTGTCGTAACGGTAGTGATATTCGCCGAATCCGACGATGCTCGGCCCCCACATTCTCGGCTCCCAGCCGGTGATCCGCTCCATCATGGCGTTGACCGTTCGCGCATCCTCCCGCCGGCGTTCGTTTTCGACGGCGTCCAGAAACGTATCGACTCCCGCGCCGGTTGGACGGGTCTTGTTCCGGTTGGCCGCCACTTGACCGCCCACGCAGGCTAGAGGATGCCGCGAATGACGGCGTTGGGGATGACGGCTTCGTCGAAGCCCTTGTCGCGCGGCGGCGGATAGCCCATGCGCAGCACGATGAGGTCCAGCTTGGGGCTGATCCAGACCCGCACCTTGCCGCCGCCGTCCAGGTAGAACAGGTCGTCGACGGCGAAGGGCTCCGAGTGGTAGTTGGCGAAGTTCGGGGGCATGCTCGGGTAGTACGGGCGCCGCTCCATGTACACCGTGTCGGTCCAGATCTGAAATCCGTAGTTCGGATTGGGTTCCGAGCCGGTGAGCATTTCGTCCACCCAGCCGTCCGGCAGAAGCTGCGTGCCGTCCGGCAGCTTGCCGTCCTTCATGAGCAGGTGCGCGACCCGCATCCAGTCGGCCGGCGCCGACAGGAAGCAGCAATACGAGATGACATTGCCCTCAAGGCCGTCCAGGCGCATGGCGCCGCGCTGCGCGCCCAGCGGCCGCCAGAACTTCTCACCGAGGTAGTGCGCGAAGTTCCTGCCGGTGGCGCGGTGGATGATCATGCCGGCGAGCTGCGTGTTGGGGTTGTTGTGCGCGAAGGTCGTGCCCGGTTCTTCCGCCAACTCGAACGAAAGCACCGTGCCGTAGATATCGCTTCCCTCCACCAGTTGCATGCTCTTCGCGTACGGCTGGGGGCCTTGGCCACGCTGGCCGAACGGCAGTTCCAGGCCGGTGGTGTTGTGCAGCACCTGGCGCACCGTGATCTGCCCGCGCGGGTCGCCTTTCCACTCGTGGATGTACTTCTCGACCGGGTCGTCCAGGCTCCCGATATCGCCGTCAGCCAGTGCGAAGCCGGCGACGATTCCGTGCAGTGTCTTCACCCAGGAATGGGAGCTGATCGGCGAGCTCTCGTGAAATCCGTCCATGAATTCGGCGTGACGGATCTTGCCCTTGTGATAGATCATGAAGGCCTGCGTTTCCCGCTCCATTGCGTAGGCCGTGGCAACGGCGACGGCCTCGGGATCGATGGTGGGCGGCTCGTCCGGGCCGGCAGAGGGGAAGAACGGCTGGGAGACGCCCCCGTCCACCAGGATCATGGGGTTGTACCAGGTCTGGGGCTGGCGGAACGCGGTCTGGTCGGGCTGATCGCGCCAGCGCCGCCAGAAATGGAAGTCCTGCGCCTCCACCTCGTTGACCCAGTCCACCCGGGCCTGGATTTCCTCGGGCGTCATTTGCGTATTCGGCCGCTCCTGGGCGGCAGCGACGCCGATGGTCAGCATCACGGCGGCCGCAATGCCATGTCCCGTTTTCATAAGGAAGTCTCCTTTCATCTCAGTCCCGCCAGCAACAGGTTGGGCAGACGCGAATCGTCCCAGTCCGTGGCCAGCGCGCCGGTGCGCACGATCACCATGTCGGCGCTCGGAATGATATAGACGCGCTGTCCGCCGAATCCGTCGAAATAGGTAACGTCATCGGCGGCGAACGGTTCCGAGTGGTATGCACGCAGCGAAGCCTTCGAGTTGTAGGCGCGCTGCTCCACGTGTTCCGTGCCCAGCCAGGTCAGGAAACCGTAGTTCGGGTTGTTGGGGCCGGGCGTGCGGACGGCCGCGATCCACTCCTCCGGCACGAGCTGGCGGCCGTTCGCGCGGCCGTCTTCGAGGTGCAGCAGGCCGAGACGAAGCCAGCCGCGGGCCGGAATGTCCAGGCAGCAGTAGCTTCGGGCCATGCCGCCCTCGGTGTCCATCTGCACCCAGCCGTCGCCGGCGCCCAGCGGCTTCCAGAGCGCTTCGGACAGGTATTCCGCATACGGCCGGCCGGTGGCTTTTTCGATGACCAGGCCCAGGACCAGCGGGTTGATGCTGTTGTATTCGAAACTTGTGGCCGGCGGTTCCACCGCCTGTTGTTCGAACGTGATCGGACGCATGTCCTGGCCGATCAGCAGGCCCATCATCGACCCCAGGCTGCCGAAGGCGAAGGTCGGGAAATCGATGCCGCTGCTTTGCCAGAGCGCCTGGCGAATCGTGATTGCTGCGCGCTCGTCCCCAGCCCACTCGGGCAGATAACGGCTGATCGGATCGTCCGCGGAGCCGATGTGCCCCTCGGCGATCGCAACGCCCACCAGCAGGGCCAGCACCGACTTGTGCATGGACTGGGTCGAGGTTAGCGTGTTTTCGTCGGCGCCCTCGTAATAGTGCTCGAGCTGAACGCGGCCGCCGCGCCAGACGATCAGCGCGTCGGACCCGGTTTGGGCGCCGTAGTCCATGGCCGCTTGCAGGCTCTCGACGGACAGGGCGCGTTCGCCGAAAGACGCCTTGGGAAGCGGCTGCTCCGGGGCGCCGGGAACCCGTTGCATGTGACCGGGACGGTTTCCCGCGAACTGGCCGAACAGGCGAATGGTCTCGGTCGGCTTGGCCACCAGGAAGCCCAGCACGACCAGCAGGACCAGGCCCACGACTCCGCCCACCGCCCAGGCGACGGTCAGTCCGAAGATGCGCAGCAATCTCTTCACGAATCCGTTTGCAACCCCTGCCGAGCGCGTAATCATATCCCCCAATCCGCCGGTTCTTCCTGCCATGGCGCGTTAGGCTTGTGCCGCCTCATCGTGCCCTGCGCGGGCTAGAATCTGCGGCTTACGCGATAGCGACAGCAACGATGACCGCCCGTTCATACGCCAGCAATCCCGACGCACTGCGCGCCCTGGTCCGGCCCGACGCCGTGCATCGCGACCTGTACATATCCGAGGAACTCTACGAGCTGGAACTGGAACGGCTGTGGCGCAACACCTGGATCTACATGGGTCATGACAGCCAGGTGCCGAAGCGGGGCGACTTCTATACGGCGGACATCGCCGGCTCGCCGCTGGTGATGCTGCGGGGACGCGACGACCAGGTGCGGGTTTTTCTGAACCGTTGCGCGCACAAGGGCACGCGCGTGGTCAGCGCGGTCGAAGGGAACTGCGGGAGCGCGCTGCGATGTCCGTACCACGGCTGGACCTATCGCCTTGACGGCAGCCTAAGGACGGTCCCGATGAAGGGCGGCTACCGGGGAACGGAGATCTCCGATTCGGCCCACTGGAAGGGTCTGACGCCGGTGCCCAATCAGGAAATCTACCGGGGCTTCGTGTTCGTGCGCCTCAGCAACGAGGGACCGGATTTTCACGACTATTTCGGCGATTCCCTGAGTTCGATCGACAACATGGCCGACCGCTCGCCGGAGGGCCGGCTGGAGATCGCCGGCGGCGTGCTGCGCTACGACCACGACTGCAACTGGAAGATGTTCGTGGAGAACCTGAACGACGCGATGCACCCGATGGTGGCGCACCAGTCCTCGGCCGGTATCGCCAAGCGGCTCTGGGAGGAGGAGGGCGACGGAGGGGAACCGCCGATGGTGGTGCAGCAGTTCGCGCCCTTCGTCAACGACTACGACTTTTTCGACAACATGGGCGTGAAGATCTACGAGAACGGACACTCCTATACCGGCGTCAAGTTCTCGATCCACTCGAAGTACTCCGCGGAGCCGGAGTACGAGCGGCGGATGATCGAAGCCTACGGCGAGGAACGGGCCCACGCGATTCTCGGCGAGAACCGCCACAACACGGTCTATTTCCCCAGCCTCACGATCAAGGGCGCGATCCAGGCGATCCGCGTCGCGCGTCCGCTGGCGGCCAACAGGACGGTGCTGGAAAGCTGGACTTTCCGCCTGGCGGGCGCGCCGGAGGAACTGCTCAAACGCACGATGACGTATTCGCGGCTGATCAACGCGCCTACCTCGGTGGTGGGGCACGACGACCTGCACTGCTACAGCGAGATCCAGCAGGGTCTGCACGCGCAGGGCAACGATTGGGTCAGCCTGCATCGCAACTACGACCCCGCGGAGGACGAGGGCATAGCCGGCGTCTACAACGGCACCAGCGAAGTTTCGATGCGCGGCCAGTTCCGTGCCTGGCTCAAGTACATGCTTCCCCGCGGCGAGGCCGGCGCGTGACGAAGGGGCCGGGGAAGGCGGAGTTGGCGCGGTTCGTTTATCGCGAGGCGCGGCTGATTGATGAGAAGCGGCTGGACGAATGGTACGACTTGTTCACGGAGGACGCGCTGTACTGGATGCCGCTTGTGCGCGGGCAGACGGACCCGCACAGCCACACCTCGCTGTTCTGCGAGGACAGGTTTCTGCTGAAGGTGCGCATCGAGCGGCTGAAGAACCCGCTGTCGCATTCGCAGCAGCAGCCGAGCTTCTGCCAGCATGTGCTGCAGCGCCCCGAACTCGTCGGGCGGGACGACGATGCGGGCGAATATGCGATGCGCACGCCGTTCGTCTATCTCGAGACACGGCTGGACGAGCAGTTCATGCTGGGCGGCGTCGCGCACCACGACCTTCGCCTTGAGGACGGCGGTCTGAAGATCGCGGTCAAGCGCATCGAATTGCTGAACCGCGACGCGGCGCTGCCTTCCATACAGCTTTTCCTGTGAGTGTCGCAGCCCCGGGCACCGTGGCGCGCGTGCTGGAGGACGCGGCGCGGCGGCACGCCGATAAGCCGTTTCTCCGCATTACGCGGGACACGGCCGAGCGGACGGGCATCGAGGCGGGCGACCTGAGTTATGCCGAAGCCTGGGAACGCACGCAGGCGCTGATCGGCGAATTCTCCAGAATAGCCGACGGCGGTCCACAACGCGTCGCGCTGCTGCTGGAGAACCGCCCGGAGATGTTCCTGCACTGGCTGGCGCTGAACGCGCTGGGGATATCTGCCGCGCCGATGAACCCGGCCTGGCGCTCGGCCGAGTTGGGCTACGCGCTCGCGCACAGCGAGGCAAGTCTTGTGATCGCGTTGCCGGAGCGGGTGGACGAACTGCGGGAGGTGGTGCAGGCGGAAGGGCTGGATGTGCCGGTGCGCACGCCTGGCGAAGACCTTCCGCAATTGCGGTCGCAGTCCGGGGCCGGCCGGCAGCCCGCGGATGCCGCCGATCGGGAATGCGCGCTTCTGTATACGTCGGGCACGACCGGCAAGCCCAAGGGCTGCATGCTCAGCAACCGCTATTTCACGATGATCGGGGACTGGTATACGGCGCTGGGAGGACTGTGCTCGCTGGACGAGGCCGGCGACTGCCTGATCACGCCGCTGCCGATGCACCACATGAACGCGATGGCCTGCTCGACCATGGTCATGCTGGTCAACGGCGGCTGCATCGTGCCGCTGGACCGGTTTCACCCGCGTACCTGGTGGCGGGAAGTCCGGGAATCCGGCGCGACTATCGTCCATTACCTGGGCGTGATGCCCGCGATACTGCTCAAACTGGAGGAGGACCCGGCCGAGCGCCGTCACCGCGTGCGATTCGGGTTCGGCGCGGGCGTCGGCAGCCGCCAGCACGTGCCGTTCGAGGAGCGCTTCGGGTTTCCGCTGGTGGAGGCCTGGGCGATGACCGAGACCGGCGCGAGCGCCGCGATGATCGCCAACCGCGAACCGCGCAAGCGGGGCACCGCCTGTTTCGGACGGCCTTTGCCGGCGGTGGACGTGCGCATCGTCGATGACCGGGCAAACGACGTGGGCCCGGATCAGCCGGGCGAGTTGTGGGTGCGCCACGCCGGCGGCGATCCGCGGCTCGGCTTTTTCTCCGGTTATTTCAGGGACGCCGCGGCCACCGATGCCGCATGGGCGGGCGGATGGTTCCATACCGGCGATGTCGTGGCGCGCGATGCCGACGGCGACATGCACTTCGTCGACCGCAAGAGCAACATGATCCGGCGCAGCGGCGAGAACATCGCCGCCGTGGAGGTCGAAGGAGTGCTGGCCGAGCACGATGCCGTCGCCGAAGCGGGCGTCGTGGCAGCGCCGGACGAGATTCGCGGAGACGAGGTGTTTGCCTGCATCCGGCTGAAGGCCGGTAGCGTGGACTCCGGCGATGCGCAGTCGGCGGCGAAAGACCTGGTGCGCTACTGTCTCGAGCGGCTTGCCTACTTCAAGGCGCCCGGTTACGTCGCGTTCGTGGACGCCTTGCCCCACACTACAACGGAGAAGCTCGACCGGGCGGCGCTGAAATCACTGGCCGCGGACCTGCTGGACCGCGCCGACTGCGTGGACACCCGCAAGCTGAAACGGCCCGTCCCGTCGAGGGCGGCATGACCCGGCACGACTACGAGGGCGTCGCTCTGGCCGCGCCGGTGACGGTTCCGTACCGGCGCTATTCCACGCACGACGCGCACTGGTGGATAGCGCGGGCGCTGGCGGCGCTGCTCAAGGACACCGGGTTGAAGAAGGACGACATCGACGGCCTGGGCATATCCAGCTTCACGCTCGGCCCGGACACGGCGGTTGGCCTGACGCAGCACCTGGGGATGTCGCTGCGCTGGCTGGACCATGTACCGATGGGCGGCGCCTCCGGCATCGTCTGCCTCAGGCGGGCGGCCCGCGCTGTGCAGGCGGGCGACGCGGAGATCGTCGCCTGCATCGCCGGCGACACCAATCACGTGGACACGTTCCGGCGCACGCTTTCCACTTTCAGCCGCTTCGCCCAGGACGCCGTCTATCCGTACGGATCGGGCGGCCCCAACGCCAGCTTCGCCTTCATCACCGACTGGTGGATGCGGCAGTTCGGCGTCGAGCGGGAGGACTTCGGCAAGTTGTGCGTGGCCCAGCGTCGCAACGCCATGGACAACCCTCATGCATTGCTGCGCAAGCCGCTCGATCTTGACCAATACCTCGGCGCGCGGGTCATAGCCGAGCCGCTGCACCTGTTCGACTGCGTCATGCCCTGCGCCGGGGCGGACGGCTACCTTGTCATGACGGCGGAGCGCGCCGACGCTTTGGGTTTGGACTCCGTGCGGGTGCTCGGCGCGATCGAACGGCACAATGCCTTTCCCGACGACCCCGTGCAGATGCGCGGAGGCTGGGCGCTGGACCGCGACGAACTCTGGGGGCAGTCGGGCGTGGGCCCGGGCGACATGGATTTCTTCCAGGCTTACGACGACTATCCGGTGATCACGCTGATGCAGATCGAGGAACTGGGCTTCTGTCCTACGGGCGAGGGTGCGGCATTCGTTCGCGAGCATGAGTTCGCGTATGACGGCGACTGTCCGCTGAACACCTGCGGCGGCCAGCTCTCGATGGGCCAGGCGGGCGCCGCCGGCGGGTTCCTTGGGCTGGTGGAGGCGATGCGCCAGCTTCTTCGCCGTCCGCTCGGCCGGCAGGTTGCCGACGCCACGCACGGCGCCGTTTCCGGTTTCGGCATGATCAACTACGACCGCGGCCTGTGCAGCGCCGCCGCCGTCCTTGCCCGCCCCTGAGCCATGCGCGCCAGGCCCCGCCTCAAGAACCCCATCCTGCGCACGCGGCAGCCGCTGACGCCGCCGATGCCGCGCAGCCGCACGGCGCTGGGCCTGACGGCGCAGGCGGCGGAAGGGCGGTTTGCGCTGCAGCGCTGCGAGTCCTGCGGCCGGGTGCAATACCCGCCGGTGGACAGTTGCCGAGGCTGTCTTTCCGAGGAGTTGCTCTGGACGCCGATGTCGGGGCGCGGCGAGCTGCTGGCGCACACGACCCTGCATCACAGCAACGATCCTTTCTATCGCGAACGCCTGCCCTGGAGACTGGGATTGACCCGGCTCGAGGAGGGTCCGGTGGTCGTGGCGCACCTGCACCGCGATTGCCCGGCGCCGCCCGCCGCGGTGCGCGTTACGGCTAAACTGGACAAGGCGGGCCGAGGCGTGCTGGTGGCGCTCCCCGCGGATGAACTGGGAGACATGAGCACGGATCCACGTCACGGGGAATTCTCCTGCGATCCCGAACACCGCAAGGTGCTGGTGACCGACGGCAAGAGCCGGGTCGGCCAGGCGCTGGTACGGGAGCTCGCGGCGGCCGGCGCGGCCGTCATCTGGGTGGGGCAGGCCGAGCCGTGGAAGAAATACGCGGGCCAGGAGGCCATCGAGAAGCTGCCCCAGGTCACCGTCATCCCGCTGGACCTGACCGACGAACGCGGGGTCAAGCGCATCGGCGCGGAGATCGGCGGGCGGGTGGACATTCTCGTCAACAACGCCGAGGTGCACCGGACCCAGGGCATAGCCGGCAGCGGCGGGGCGGAACTGGCCCGGCGGGAAATGGAGGTCAACTACCTGGGATTGTTGCGCCTGGCCCAGTCCTTCGGCCCGGCCATGCGCGCGCGCGGCGCCGACGGCGGCGCGTCGGCCACGGCCTGGGTGAACGTGCTCAGCGTTTACGCGCTCAGCAACTACCCGCCGCAGGGCACGTATTCGGCCTCGAAGGCCGCGGCGCTGTCGCTCTCGCAATGCCTGCGCGCGGAGATGCAGGACGCGGGAATCCGGGTCGTGAACGTGTTCCCCGGCCCCATCGACGAGGAATGGAACCAGCCCCTGCCGCCGCCCAAGCTGGCGCCGGAAAGGCTGGCCCGGGACATCGTCCAGGGATTGCGCGACGGCGTCGAGGACCTGTTCCCGGGGGACGTCGCGAAGGAATGGCTGGAGCGGTGGAAGCACAACCCCAAGGTGCTGGAGCGCGAACTGGCGCTGGAGTCGCAGACCGCATGAGCGGGGACCGGGTCTGGCTGACGGGCGCGAGCTCCGGCATCGGCGCCTGTCTCGTGGACATGCTGGTGGAGCAGGGCAGCGAGGTGATCTGTTTCTCGCGCCGGCCCGCCGCGACCGACTCCGCCGCGGTGAAATCGATCGCGGTCGATCTCACCGATCCCGAAGCGACCCGGCAGGCCTTCGAGGAAGCGGCTGCAAGCGTTCCGGCCAACCGGCTGGTGCACAACGCGGGCGTGATCCGCGAAAGGCCGCTGCCGGAAGTCACGCAGGAAGACATGGACGCGCTGGCGCGCCTGCACATGGGCGCGGCGGTAGCGATGGTGCAGGCCAGTCTCGACTGCATGCGCGAGGCCGGCTGGGGCCGCATCGTGCTCATGTCCAGCCGCGCGGTCGTGGGGCTGGCCAAGCGCACCGCCTACGCGTCCACCAAGGCCGGCATGCTGGGCCTGGCGCGCACCTGGGCGCTGGAGCTGGCGCCGCAGAAGGTGACCGCCAACGTCATCCTGCCCGGCCCGATCGCCCAGACCGAAATGTTCGACGACGTCGTGCCCCCGGGCAGCGAACGCGCCGGCAAGCTGGCTTCCTCGATTCCGATCGGCCGCCTGGGCCGGCCCGCCGACGTCGCCCGCGCCGCCCTGTTCTTCCTCGACCGCGGCAACGGCTTCGTGACCGGGCAGACGCTCTACGTTTGCGGCGGCACTTCCGTGGGTTCACTGACGCTGTGACCGACCTGCTCCAGGACCTGCTGGCGGGAATCGCCGCCGACAAGCTCAAGGTCGTCGACCTGACGCACACGCTGGGCCCCTCGTTTCCCCAGCTTAGCCTTCCGCCGGAAATGGGCCAGGCGCTGCCTTACCGAAGCGAGGAGATCTCCCGCTACGACGGCCGCGGCCCTGCCTGGTACTGGAACAACTTCACGCTTTGCGAACACACCGGAACGCATTTCGATGCGCCCATCCACTGGGTTTCCGGTCGCGAACTGCCCAATAACTCGGTCGATACGATTCCGCCCGAACACATGATCGCGCCGGCCTGCGTGGTGGACTGCACCAGGGACGCCGAGCGCGACGCAGACTTCCTGCTGACCCGCGAGCGCCTGGAGGAATGGGAAGCGGATCATGGGCGGATACCCGCGGGCGCCTGGGTGCTGATGCACACAGGCTGGGCGCGCCGGGTCAACGATCCGGTGGCGTTTCAGAACTACGACGAGATCGGCCAGCACACGCCGGGTCCCGACGTGGATTGCGTACGATTCCTGGTGGACGAGCGCGACGTGCTCGGTTTCGGCACCGAGACCATCGGCACCGACAGCGGCCAGGCGCAGCGCCTGAACCCGCCGTACCCCTGCCACTACTACATGCACGGCGCCGGCAAGTACGGCCTGCAGTGCCTGAACAACCTGGACCGGCTGCCGCCCACCGGCGCCGTGCTGTTCACCGCGCCGCTCAAGCTGGAAGAAGGTTCCGGCAGCCCCCTGCGCGTCCTCGCGCTCACCCCCGCTCCCGCATAAGGCGCGGCTTGCGCCGCCAGTTCGACCTCAGGAGGAAACCCTGTCCATGCGCATTCAATTCTCAAGCGGACTCGTTCTCGCTGCGCTTCTTGCGGCGCCCGTTTACGCACCGGCCCAGGTGGAAACCATAGAGCCCGAAGACCGCTCGCCGGGCATCGTCAGGATCGCGCGCGGCACCACGGAATGCCGTGAGCCGTCCAGGGACAACGCCCGTTGCGCCACCGAATACTGGACCCTGTATTTCCATGCGGACGGCAGCCGCTACATGCACGTGGTGTCCGACAACATGCGTTTCGGTCAGGCACGCCACGCCATGGTCTGGGTCGATCCGGAAGGCGACACGCGTGAGGCTTTTCTCAACACCTGGACCACAGACGGCGTTATCGGTTCGGCCTATGTGGTGAAGCGCGAAGACAGCGTGGACGTGGCGGCCTCCGATCTTGAGTTCGAGCGTGCCGGCGAAGGAATGATTCGCGAAGAAGTAGAAGCTCTCGCCCGGCTGGATTCCATCGGGGTCGGCCCCGCCTCGGCCGACGGGCTGCATTTCCTTCACTACGACTTCGACGCACCGGGCAAGCAGCCTCACGGCATCTACTGGATGGGCGGCACCCTGCACGGCACGATGGTCGGCGTGATCGCCCTGTCTCAATACACGTATCTCGGCGAAGAGGAGATCACCATCGCCGACGGCAAGACCTTCCTGGCCGACAAGTTCGAGATGGTCAGCGGCACGAAGGTTTGGCTGACCAAGGAGGACCGCATCCTGCTGCGCATGGATCTCTACTTCGGCGCCGTCTATGGCTCGGTCTTCGAACTTGTCAGCCTGGACATCACCGAGGTGGGGTCCTGACCGGCAGGGCCGCCATGGTTACGCGGCGGGATGCGACGGCGTTGATTGCCGCCATGGGCCTGGGGCCCGCGGTTCTGCCCTGGCGGCAGGTCAGTGCCGGCGAGCACGTGCAGGAATTGCCGACGGACCCGGTCGAACAGAACGCCGCCAGGGTGCGCATCCTGGGACGCACCGACGAAGGGGAGAGTTACTGGCAGGGGGCCAGCCGCATATTCGCCCTGACGCGGGACGGCGTGACGCCCTTGCTCGAAAACCGCGGCGGTGAGAGATCGTGGTGGCGGCCCGACGGGCAGGGGAACTACCGCCGCTACCCGTCGTCGATCAATTTCTTCATCGACCCGGAAACCGGCGCTTTCATAGACGCTTTCGAGAATCCGCTGACAGGCCGCACGGTCCGGCTCGAGCCGGCCCTGCAGCGGCGCCAGGACGGCGAGGTGTTTACCCCCAGGGGCAGCTACTTTCAGAACAGCAAGGCGCGATTTCCGGAAATGTACGACGACAGGCCGCTGGACCTGGATTGGCGGGTGGACAACGGCTCGATCCGCCTGTTCGAAATCGAGAAGTTCGCGCCGGTTGCGCCACGGCCCATTTACGAAACCCACACCTACTTCGCTCCGGCCGAGGTGGCGCTGGACGACAGCGCCGTCCAGTCTCCGGCCGTGCGCGCCGGCTGGTTCGTCGGCGGCTTCAGCCACTGGCTCGACATGGCCGACGTGGAGGGCTACATGGTCTGGCACTTCGAGAGCACCAAGGTGTTCGCGCTGGAAGACTTGGGCGAGGACTACATCGCCCACGCCCGGGCAAGGAACCCTCTTTTCGACGTCTCGCCCGAGTTCGACGAAGGGCCGGACTACCTCGAAACGGTGGAACGGCGCCGCAGCGCGGAAGACCGGCCAGGGACTTTGTCAGACTGAAACGCAACCGTCTTGCGGTTTGCGGCATCCATAGAGCGAGACGGGCCGTTACGGCCATGACCTGAAGAAGGGAGACAGACCGATGAGGAAGATTCTGACCACGTCCGCCGCAGTGTTCCTGGCGCTCGGCGCCACCGCCGCCCAGGCCCACGATCCGGCTGCCCAGCGGGCCGAATGGCTCGGCGAGAGGCTGGAGCTGAACGACGAGCAGAAGGCGCAGGTGAATGAGATCTATGCGGAGGCGCAGGAGCAGCGCGAGGCCCTCAGGGAGCAGGCCAGGGAAGAGCGCAAGGCCGCCATCGAGCAACGACGGGCCCGGTGGCAGCAGACCCGGTCGATCAACGAGGCGACCCGGGAACGGCTGTCCGCCGTGCTGACCGAGGAACAGAACGCTCAGCTCTCCGATATGCGCGAGGGCATGAAAGAGCGCGCGATCATGCGGCGCGGCGCCGAGCGAAGAGGCTGGAGCCGCGGCATGGACCGTGGACGCGGCATGGAGCGCAGAAGGGAAATGGCCCGGCGCATGATGCGGCAACGTCACAAACAGGAACAATCCGAAAACCCCGCCGCCGACGAATAGATAGACCCCTCCCTCCCCCCTGAAGCGGCGGGGGATCCCGGGGCCCCATGACGCAGGGGCCCGAGCGAGCGCCGGCGCAGCCAATGGAACGAGCTGCGCCGGCGCATCTCCCGTACAATCGCCGGATGCCGGAAATAACGCTTCCCGACGGCAGCCGCCGCTCCTACGACGAGCCTCCCAGCGTGGCCGACGTGGCCGCCGATATCGGCCCCGGCCTGGCGCGCGCGGCGCTGGCCGGAAGAGTGAGCGGGGAACTCGTGGACACCGATTTCCGCATCGAAAACGATGCCGACGTCGCGATCGTGACCGCCCGCGACGCCGACGGGCTGGAAGTGCTGCGCCACTCCACCGCGCACCTGCTGGCGCAGGCCGTCCAGGAGCTTTTCCCCGGCGCCCAGGTCACGATCGGCCCGGTAATCGAGGACGGCTTCTACTACGACTTTTCCTACGAGCGCGGTTTCACTCCCGAGGACCTCGAGAGCATCGAGAAACGCATGAAGGAACTGGCGAAGGCCGACCTGCCCGTGTCGCGCGAGACCGTGGCCCGCGACGACGCGGTGAAGTATTTCAGGTCCATCGGCGAGCATTACAAGGCCGAGATCATCGCCGGCATTCCCGCCGACGAGGCCATCACGCTGTACGGCCAGGGCGAATGGAAGGATCTCTGCCGCGGTCCGCATGTGCCCTCCACCGGGCACCTCAAGGCCTTCAAGCTGACCCGCACCGCCGGCGCCTACTGGCGCGGGGATTCGTCCAACGAGCAACTGCGGCGCATCTACGGCACCGCCTGGGCCGATTCCAAGTCGCTCAAGGCCTACCTAAGGCGCCTGGAGGAAGCGGCGAAGCGCGACCACCGGCGCATCGGCACCGACCTCGACCTGTTCAGCATCCAGGAGGACGCCGGCGGCGGCCTGGTGTTCTGGCATCCGAAGGGCGCCCGCATCCGCCGGGTGATCGAGGACTTCTGGCGCGAGCGGCACGAGCAGGCCGGCTATGAGCTGCTGTACACGCCGCATATCGCGCTGGAGGACCTCTGGGACCGCTCCGGCCACACCGACTTCTACCGCGAGTCGATGTATTCGCCCGTGGAGGAGGAGGGCAGGGGCTACCAGTTGCGGCCCATGAACTGCCCGTTTCACATTCTCATCTACCGCAACCGGCTGCGCTCGCACCGCGAGCTGCCGATGCGCTGGGCGGAGCTGGGGACCGTTTACCGCCGGGAAATGTCCGGCGCGCTGCACGGACTCATGCGGGTGCGCGGCTTCACCCAGGACGACGCCCATATTTTCTGCACCGAGGACCAGATCGCCGACGAGATCCTGCGGATTCTGGACCTGGCGCTGGAACTCTTCGGCGCGTTCGGTTTCGAGGAACTCAACGTCGTGCTGGCGACCCGGCCCGAAAAGGCCGTCGGCACGCCGGAAATCTGGGACCGGGCGACCGCTGCGCTGGAATCGGCGCTTAACGATAAGGGGATGAGCTACGAGGTCGATCCGGGCGGAGGCGCCTTCTACGGACCCAAGATCGACATCAAGATCCGCGACGCCATCGGCCGCGAGTGGCAGTGTTCGACCGTGCAGCTCGACTTCAATCTGCCGGAACGCTTCGAGCTGGAATATGTCGCGGCCGACGGAGCGCGGCGCAGGCCGATCATGATTCACCGGGCCCTGCTGGGTTCGCTGGAACGCTTCTTCGGCATCCTGATCGAGCATTACGCGGGCAAGTTTCCGTTCTGGCTGGCGCCGGTGCAGACAGTCGTGCTGGCCATTACCGAGCGCCAGGAGGCCTATGCCCGGCAGGTGCTGAATGCCTTGCAGGACGGGGGATTGCGCGCCGATGCCGACTTGAGAAGCGAAACGATAGGCTATAAAATCCGCGACCACACTTTGCAGGGTGTTCCCTACCTCCTGGTGATCGGTGATCGTGAGGCCAGGGAGGGCACCGTAGCCGTGCGGTCCCGCGAGGACGGCGATCTCGGCGCCATGTCTCTCGATGATTTCATGGCCAGGACAACGGCTTGAGGATCGGGCGCTCCGCAAGGCATTGATGAGAACTTAGCTGCCCGGAGGATATCAATATCGCTCAAAAGAAGCGGATTCTTCGCAACGAGGAGATCGAAGCCTACGAGCTTCGCGTAATCGGCGAGGATTCCAAGCAGATCGGCGTCATGAATCGCGAGGATGCGCTTCGTACCGCCCAGGAGCGAGGTCTCGACCTCGTTGAAGTGGACCCCAACGCCACGCCTCCCGTTTGCAAGATACTCGACTACGGCCGCTACGTATTCGAGCAGAACAAGCGGGCGCACGCGGCAAGGAAGCGGCAGAAGCAGATTCAGGTCAAGGAGATCAAGCTGCGTCCCGGCACGGACAAGGGTGATTACGACGTCAAGTTGCGCAATGTGCTGCGGTTTCTGGAGCACGGCGACAAGACCAAGATCACCTTGCGCTTCCGTGGACGTGAAATGGTGCACCAGGACCTGGGCGCGAAGTTGCTGGACCGGGTGCGCGAGGACCTGAGCGAAGTCGCGCTGGTGGAACAGGAGCCGAAACTGGAAGGGAGGCAGCTCACGATGGTGATGGCGCCGCGCAAGAAAAATTGAGCCGATAGAGAGCCTGAAAGAAGATATGCCAAAGCAGAAAACCAATCGCGGCGCGGCCAAGCGCCTGAGGCGCACCGGGGGCGGCTCGTTCAAGCGCGCCCGCTCGCATCTCAATCACATCCTCACCAAGAAGAGCAGCAAGCGCAAGCGCAAGCTGGGCTCTCCCGCCACGGTGGCGAAAGCGGACGTGGAGAACGCCAGGCGGCTTCTCCCCTACGCGTAAGCCGGAGGAATTCACTATGGCCAGGGTCAAACGTGGCGTCACGACGCATGCAAGGCACAAGAAAGTCCTGAAGAAGGCCAAGGGCTACCAGGGCGCGCGCAGCCGCTCCTACCGGGTGGCGCGCCAGGCCGTCACCAAGGCCGGCCAGTACGCCTACCGGGACCGGCGACAGCGCAAGCGCAATTTCCGCGCGCTGTGGATCATGCGCATCAACGCCGCGGCGCGGCAGCACGGCATGTCGTACAGCCGTTTCATGAGCGGATTGCGCAAGGCGGAAATCGAACTGGACCGAAAGGTCCTGGCCCACATCGCGGTGCATTACCGGGAGGCGTTTGCCGATTTGGCGAAGCGCGCGGCGGCGGCCTGAGCCGCTGCCGGTGTCCGGATAGCCGTTGGGCACGGCCGTCATGGGGGACCTTGAGGACAGGGCGCGCGAAGCGCTGACGGAGATCGAATCCGCCGCCACGCCGGAAGCGCTGGAGGAGCTTCGGGTCCGCCTGCTCGGGCGCAAGGGCGAGATCACCGCGCAACTGAAGGCGCTGGGTTCGCTGCCGCCCGAGGAGCGTCCCGCGGCGGGCAAGGCCGTAAACGAAGCCAAGAACGCGATAAGCGCCGCGATCGCGGCGCGCAGGCAGGCCCTGAGCGATCGCCGGCTTGACGAGGAACTGAGCGGCGGCGGCATCGACGTGACGCTGCCGGGCCGCGGCATTCCGCCCGGCGCCCGGCATCCGGTCACGCGTACGATCCGTAGGATGCGCGACATCCTCACCGGCGCCGGTTTCTCGGCCCGGTCGGGTCCGGAGGTGGAAGACGAGTTCCACAATTTCACGGCCCTGAACATGCCCGAGAACCATCCGGCCCGGGCGATGCACGACACCTTCTACCTGCCGTCCGGCATGCTGCTGCGCACGCACACCTCGCCGGTGCAGATACGGTCGATGCTGGCCGAGGGCGCGCCGCTGAAGATCATCTCGCTGGGACGGGTGTTCCGGCGCGACTCGGACCAGACGCATACGCCGGTTTTCCACCAGGTCGAGGGACTTGCGGTGGACGAGAGTGTGAGCCTGGCGAACCTGAAGTCGCTGTTGCACGAATTTGCCGAGCGCTTCTTCGAGCGCAAGGTGGAGGTGCGGTTCCGCGCGTCGTACTTTCCCTTCACAGAACCTTCCGCGGAAATGGACGTGCGCTGGGGCGACGGCGGCTGGCTGGAGATCCTGGGCTGCGGAATGGTGCACCCGGAAGTGTTGCGCCACGGCGGCGTGGATCCCGAGCGTTATACGGGTTACGCGTTCGGCATGGGCGTGGAGCGCATGGCCATGCTGCGTTACGGCGTCACGGACATCCGCCGCTTCTTCGAGAACGACATCCGCTTCCTGGGGCAGTTCGCGCCATGAAGATCGACATGGCATGGCTGCGCGAGTGGTGCGATCCGGATGTAGGCGACGAGGCCCTGGCGCACCAGCTCACGATGGCCGGCGTGGAAGTCGACGACCTCGTATCCGGTCCCGACGGTTCCGCCGTCCTGGAACTGGCGCTGACGCCCAACCGGGCCGACTGCTTTTCGGTCCGCGGCGTGGCGCGCGAAGTTTCGGCCCTGTTTTCGGCGCCGCTGTCGGCGCGGGACGTGGCGGAGACGCCGGCCTCGATCGATGCGCGGAGAGACCTGGCGCTGGTCGCGCCGGACGCCTGCCCGCGTTTCGCCGGCCGCGTGATCGAGGGCCTTGACCCGGGGGCGGAGACGCCCGAATTCATCAAAAAGCGGCTTGCCGCCGCCGGCGAGCGGCCGCAGCACCTGCTCGTGGACGTAACCAACTACGTGATGCTCGAGATAGGCCAGCCGATGCACGCGTATGACCTTGAACGGTTGAACGGCGGCCTGTGCGCGCGCTGGGCGGAGCCGGGCGAATCGCTGACCCTGCTGGACGGGACCGAACTGAAACTCGAATCCGACGTGCTGGTGATCGCCGACGAAAGCCAGGCGGTCGCCGCCGCCGGGATCATGGGCGGACTCGGCAGTGCGGTGGACGACGGGACGTCCGATGTCCTGCTGGAGTCGGCGTTCTTCGCACCGGTCGCGGTCGCCGGCAGGGCCCGCAGGCTGGGGCTGCAGACCGAAGCCTCGCTGCGGTTCGAACGCGGCGTGGACCCGTCCGGCCAGGTCGAGGCGGTCGAGCGGGCGACCGAACTGATCGTCGCGGCGGCGGGCGGGAAGCCGGGGCCGGTGATCGATTCCATCTCGGAAAAGGACCTGCCGGGGCGCGGGGCGATCGACCTGAGGCGCGGGCGGCTGTCGGCGCTGCTGGGAGTCGCGTTGCCCGACGGGGACGTGTCCGCCATGCTGCGGCGGCTGACCATGGCCGTGGAGGAAACCGAAGCGGGCTGGCGGGTCACGCCACCGTCGTTCCGGTTCGACCTGGCCGTGGAGGCGGACCTGGTGGAGGAAATCGCGCGCATTCACGGCTACGAGAACATTCCCGAAACGCCGGCGAACTGGAGCGCGCATCCCTCCGCATCCACCGAGCGGCAGGTCGATCCCGACCGGGTACGGGCGCTGCTGGTCGATCGCGGCTACCACGAGTGCCTGAACTACAGCTTTCTCGACGAGGAGTCGCACAAGCCGTTTCATTCCGGCGGGCAGGAACTTGAATTGGCCAATCCGCTGTCCGGAGAGCTCTCGGTGCTGCGCCGGTCGCTGTGGCCGGGGCTGCTGCGCAACTACCGGACCAATCGCGACCGCGGGACGACGGACGCCCGCCTGTTCGAGATCGGCGTCTGCTTTTCCGGCACGCCCGACGAAATCCGCGAGGAAACCTGGCTGGCGGGTTTGCTGGCCGGCGGCGCGATGCCGGAACAGTGGGGCGCACCCCGGCGCGACGCCGACTTCTTCGATGCCCGCGGCGACGTCGAGGCGATCCTGGCCCTGGACGGCCCGGACCGCGGGTTCGAATTCCGGGCCGCCGGACATTCCGGCCTTCGTCCCGGACGTTCGGTCCGGGTCCTGCGCGGCCAGGACGAAGTGGGCTGGGTGGGCGAGTTGCATCCGGAACTTGCCGACGGGGGCCCGGCGCCGCAACTGTTTGCGCTGCGCCTGGACGCGGCGCTCGAATCCCGCGCGGCCCGGGTCGCCGAGGTTTCCCGCTTCCCCGCCGTGCGCCGCGACCTTTCCCTGGTAGCGCCGCCGTCGGTGCAAGTCGGCGACCTGCTCGGCGCGATCCGCGCGGAAGCGGGCGAATTGTTGCGCGAAGTGATCGTTTTTGACGTTTACGAGGACCGCAAGAGTTTGAACTCTGATGCAAGAAGCGTGGGTTTAGGCTTGATTTTTCAGTCAATTTCGCGCACACTTACGGACGCGGAAGTGGACCGGGCCGTTGCGGACGCCGTTTCGCTTCTGGTGGAGAAGTTTGGGGTCAGCGTTCGGCAATGAAACGAAACATGCTTACCCGGGCCGGGATTGTCAGTTCCCTGCACGCCAATATCGGCATGAGCAAGCAGGAAAGCGCGATGGTCGTCAACGCGGTGTTCGAGAGCATCAGCGACGCGCTGGTCGAAGGCAACCGCGTGAAGATCTCGGGTTTCGGCAACTTCGATCTGCGCGACAAGGGCGAGCGGCCGGGGCGCAATCCGCGCACCGGCGAAAGCATTCCGATCAGCGTACGCAGGGTAGTGACCTTTTCCGCGGGCCAGAAACTGAGGCAACTGGTGGAAGCGGGTGCTGGACCAGATTGACCGGGACCTGAAGCTACCGCCAATTCCGGCGAAACGCCTCTTCACCATCGGCGAGGCCAGCGCGCTTTGCCAGGTGGAACAACATGTGCTGCGTTACTGGGAAAAGGAATTTCCGCAGCTCAACCCCACCAAGCGCCGCGGCGGACGCCGCTACTACCAGCCGCAGGACATCATGCTGATCCGCCAGATCCGGCATCTGCTGCAGGTCGAAGGCTATACGCTGGCCGGCGCCCGGCAGCGCCTGGAGGGCGAGGATTCGCGCCAGGACCAGAGTCACATGAAACAAATCGTTCGCCAGATGCGGGTCGAACTGGAGGAGTTGCTCCGTTTGCTGCGATAGCGCGGCCGCCACGCGATAGAATCTGCACCCGGTCCGGGGCGTGGCGCAGTCTGGTAGCGCACCTGCATGGGGTGCAGGTGGTCGGAGGTTCAAATCCTCTCGCCCCGACCATTTTCCTTTTGCCGTCCTGGTGCAATAGTTTCAGTCATGGGCCAGACCCTTCAGCGCAGTTCCCTGTTAGTGCTGGTCGCCGCGGTGACCGCGGCGTTCATCCTGCTGCTCGTCGACCTCCTGCTGGCGGTCTTCTGGGCGGTGGTGCTGGCGATTCTCTTCCACGGCCTGTATGCGCGCCTGATCCCGCGGCTCTGGAACAGGCGATCGCTGGCTGCGGCTGCCGTTCTCCTCATTGTGCTGGCCGGCGTGGTGGCGCCGGTGCTGCTGCTGGGGTGGGCGGTGGTGCGCGAATCCAGCGAGTTCTACGCCGCCGTCGAAGGGGGCGCGCTGGACCCCGGGGCCGTCCTGGATACGGTCGGCGCCTGGCTGCCCTGGGTGCGCGAAATCCTGGACAACTTCGGACTGGACTTCGAGAAGCTGCGTTCCGGGCTGACTTCGATGGTGGGCAACGCCGCCCGTTTCGCGGCGACCGGCCTGGTGGCCGCCGGGCAAGGGGCGCTGAAGCTGCTCCTGCAATTGGCGGTGATGCTGTACCTGCTGTTTTTCTTCCTGCGCGACGGCGAAAAGCTGGTCGATACGCTGGTCCGCATCCTGCCGCTGGGCGACGAGCGCGAATACGAACTGCTCGGCCAGTTCGCGACCGTGTCCAGGGTCAGCGTGACCTCGCTGATCGTGATCGGCGTCGTGCAGGGCGGACTCGGGGGCGTGACGCTGGCGCTGCTGGGCATCGGCAGCCCGGTTCTGCTCGGCGTGCTGATGGGCGTGCTGTCGGTCATACCCGCGGTCGGCCCCGGCCTGGTGTGGGCGCCGATCGCAATCTGGCTGTTCGCATCCGGCATGTGGGTCCAGGGACTGATCCTGGTGATCGTCGGCACCCTGATCGTGGGGCTGGCGGACAATCTGCTGCGGCCGATACTGGTCGGCCGGACCGCGCGGCTGCCGGACTACCTGGTGCTGCTGGCCACCATCGGCGGGCTGTCGGTGTTCGGGTTCTCCGGACTGGTCATCGGGCCGGTCCTGGCAGCTCTGTTCCTTGTTTCCTGGCGGCTTTTCGAAGAGGAATTCTCGCCGGCGGAAACTCCGGATGAGCCATGAGCACGGCGACCGTCCACCACGAGCTTGCCTCGATCGTCGGCGAGCGGCACTGCGTTGCCGACGCTGCGCTGCTTGAGCCGTATCTGGAGGAGCCGCGCGGGCGCTACCACGGCGAGTCGCGGCTGCTGGTGGCCCCGGGCAGCGCCGGGGAAACCGCCGCCGTTCTGGCCTGCTGCAACAGGCGCGGCGTCGGCGTGGTGCCGGTGGGCGGCCGCACCGGGCTGTGCGGCGGCACCCATTCGCAAGCGAACGAGATACTGCTGAGCCTGCATCGCCAGAGGCGGGTGCGCGATCTGAATGCCGGCTGCCTGACCGCCGAGGCTGGATGCGTTCTGGCCACGCTGCAGGAACGCGCCGACGAGGCCGGCTACCTCTTTCCGCTGAGCCTGGGTTCGGAAGGCAGTTGCCAGCTGGGCGGGGTGCTGTCCACCAACGCCGGCGGCATTCACGTGCTGCGCTACGGCATGGCGCGCGACATGGTGCTGGGACTGGAAGTCGCGCTGCCGGACGGCCGGGTGCTGTCGGACCTGAAGCCGCTGGCCAAGGACAACACCGGTTACGACATCAAGCAGCTCTTCATCGGCGCGGAAGGGACCCTGGGAGTGATCACCGCGGCCGCGCTGCGCCTGCACCCGCGACCGCGAGCATGGATTACCGCGCTTCTGGGCGTGGCCGACGCCGATCAGGCGGTTGCGCTATTTCGCGGGGCGCAGTCGGCGCTGGGCGAGGACCTCAATGCCTTTGAACTGATTTCACGCGGGGCCGCGCAATTGTGCGGGGTGCACCTGGACGGGGTACCGATTCCCGGGGACATCGATGCGCCCTGGCTGCTTTGCGTCGAAGCGGCCGGCGCGGGGCCGGAAGAACTGCTGGCCGAGCGCCTTGCCGGGTTCCTGGAAGACGCCCGCGAGCAGGGCGGGCTGCTCGATGCCGTGTGCGCGGTCAGCGAGGCGCAGCGCGAGGCGATCTGGCGCCTGCGCCATGGCGTTCCCGAGGCCGTGCGCCGGTCGGGACCGGCCCTGCGCCATGACCTGGCCGTGCCGCCGGAACGCATTGCCGACTTCATCGATTCGGCGCTGGAGGTGTGCCGCAAGCACTTTGCGGGCGCCGAGCCCGTGCCGTTCGGGCACGTGGGCGACGGCAACCTGCATTACTCCGTTCCCTGTCCGCCGGACGTCGATCCGGACCGGTTCCTGGAGCAGGGCCGGCCGCTGAGCGCCGAACTGCGTGAACTGGCATGGTCGATGGACGGCAGCTTCAGCGCCGAGCACGGCGTGGGCCTGATGCTGAAGGACGAACTGGAACGGCTTGGCGATCCCGTCAAGCTCGAGTTGATGCGCGCTCTCAAGCGCGCCGTGGATCCGCGCGGGATCATGAATCCCGGCAAGGTATTGAGCGCATGAACGCGCCCTGGGCAGTGCTGAAATTCGGCGGCGCCAGCGTGGCCACCGCGGCCGGCTGGGACGCGGTTGCGCGCCTGGTGCGCCGCCGCCGCGAGCAGGGCATGCGGCCCATCGTCGTGCACTCGGCCGTGGCCGGCGTTACCGACCAGCTGGAAGCCCTGATCGAGGCGGCGCGCCGCGACGAGCACGCCGGCCTCGAGCGGGAGCTGGGCGACCGCCACCGCGAACTGGCCCGGGAAATGAATATCGAAGACCCGGAAGGCTGCCTGGGACCGGAACTGGAGAACCTGGCGCAGTTGCTTCGCGGCATCGCCCTGACCGGCGAGGCCGGCTACCGGGCCCGGGTCAAGGTGCTCGCGCTGGGCGAGCGGCTGGCCGGGCGGCTTGGGGCCGCCGCGCTGGAGCTCAAGGGCATCGGGATTTCCCCGGTGAATCCCGCGAAATTGTTGCGGGCCACGGCGCGGGACTGGGCCAGCGAACGCGACTCCATGCTGCATGCCGTGTGCGCGCACGATCCCGATCCCGAAGCGGCCGCGTTGCTCGAAAGCCTTCCGGGCGTGCCGCTGACACAAGGTTACATCGCCCGCAATGCCGAGGGCGAGGAAGTGCTGCTCGGCCGGGGGGGTTCGGACGTATCGGCGGCCGCGCTGGCCGCGTCCATCGGCGCCCGGCGGCTGGAAATGTGGACCGACGTGCCCGGCATATTCAGCGCCGATCCCAGGGAAATCAGCGGCGCGAGGCTGCTGCGCAGGCTCAGCTACGCCGAAGCGCAGGAGATCGCGACTTCAGGCGGCGGCGTGCTGCACCCGCTGTCGATCGCTCCGCTGCGCGACAGCCGGATCGGCATGACCGTGCGTTCGACGCTGCACCCCGAACTGCCCGGCACGGCCGTGGGGCCGGCCGAGGAGTCCGACAGCGCACAGGTCAAGGCGGTCATGCTGCGCAGCGGCGTGCCGCTGGTCTCGCTGGAGACGCTGGGGATGTGGCGCCGGGTCGGTTTTCTCAAGGAGGTATTCACCTGCTTCGGCGAGCTCGGGCTTTCGGTGGACCTGGTTTCCACCTCCGAGAGCAACGTGACCGTTACGCTGGATACCGATCCCGAAGTGCTGACGCCGGCGCTGATGGACCGACTGCGGTCGCAACTGGAGCGCATAGGCCAGGTGACCATCACGACCAATACCAGCGTCGTGACCCTTGTCGGAAGGCGCATCCGGGCGGTGCTGCACGAGGTCGGCCCGGCGCTGGAAGCGTTTCGCGAGCAGCCGATTCATCTTCTAAGCCAGGCGGCCAGCGACCTGAACATCAGTTTCGTCGTGGAGCCGGCGCAGGCCCGCCGGCTGGCGCAGCGTCTGCACGGGCGGCTGATCGTGCCGGACGATGGCGACGAACTGTTCGGTCCGGCATGGGAGGAACTGACGCAGGCGGCGCCCGTTGCGCCCACCGGCGCCGACGCACCGTGGTGGGCCGAACGTCGCGGCGAGTTGCTGAAGCTGGCCGAAGAGCGCGGCGCGACCTACGCCTACAGCCTCGGGCGGGTGGCCGCGCAGGCCCAGCGGCTCAGGGGGCTGGAATCGATAGACCGCGTCTATTACGCGATCAAGGCCAACTCGAACCCCGGCGTGCTGCGGCGCGTTCGCGACAGCGGCCTGGAGTTCGAGTGCGTATCGCCCGGCGAGGTCCGGCTGCTGCGCGAGCTGTTCCCGGAACACGACCCCGGGCGCATCCTGTTCACCCCGAATTTCGCGGCCCGCTCCGAGTACGGCGAAGCACTGGAGGCCGGCGTTCAGTTGACCGTGGACAACCTCGGCGTGCTGCGCGACTGGCCGGAACTGTTCGCCGGAAGGGACCTGTTTCTTCGGCTGGACCCCGGCGTCGGGCGCGGACTCCACCGGCATGTGCGCACAGCCGGCGTGCATTCCAAGTTCGGCGTGCCGCTGTTTGAAGTGCGGCGGGCCGCCGAGGCCGCCGCCGCCGCGGGCGCACGGGTTACCGGGCTGCACGCCCACATGGGAAGCGGCGTGATGGATCCCGGCGCATGGGCCCCGATCGCAGAGACGCTGCTCGAATGCCTGGAGCACTTTCCGGATGTGCGCGTCGTGAATCTCGGCGGCGGTCTGGGCGTGCCCCAGCACGGCGGCGAGCAGGGCCTGGACCTCGCGGAGCTGGACGCCAACCTGGCGCGATACCGCGAAGACGCGCCGCGCGAACTGGAATTCTGGCTCGAGCCCGGCCGCTACGTCGTGGCCGAGGCCGGCGTGCTGCTGGCGCGCGTGACCCAGGTCAAGGGCAAGAGCGGGGCGCGCTACGTGGGCGTGGAGACCGGGATGAACTCGCTGATACGACCGGCGCTTTATGGTTCATACCACGAGGTGCACAATCTCACCCGGCTGGACGAGCCGGCGACGCGGCTGGTGAACGTGGTGGGCCCGATCTGCGAGAGCGGCGACGTGCTGGCCCGCGACCGCATGCTGCCCGAATGCCGGGAGGGCGACGTGCTGCTTTTCGCCAACGCCGGCGCCTACGGCCGTGTGATGGCATCGAATTACAACCTGAGGGAACCCGC
This sequence comes from Gammaproteobacteria bacterium, assembly GCA_011523505.1. Taxonomy (GTDB): domain Bacteria; phylum Pseudomonadota; class Gammaproteobacteria; order Steroidobacterales; family Foliamicaceae; genus Foliamicus. The sequence continues at coordinate 249,108 of WTGP01000008.1, read as the reverse complement.
CGCGGAGGAGGTGATCGAATGAGCAGTGAAGGCAACGGCGCTTCGGCGGATTTCCTGCTGGAGCTCGAGGCGGTAATCCGGTCGCGCGCCGAGGCCGCGCCGCAGGAAAGCTACACCGCAAGGCTGCTGGGCGAGGGCATTCAGCGCGTGGCGCAGAAGTTCGGCGAGGAATCGGTGGAACTGGCGCTGGCGGCGGCCGCCGGCGACCCGCGGGCGGTGCGCGCCGAGGCGGCCGACGTGCTCTATCACCTGCTGGTCCTGCTCGAGGGCGCCGGCGTTTCGCTGTCCGAAGTCCTCGAGGAACTGCGCTCCCGCCGCTGAACCCCTGGGCGCGCTGTCGTCAGTCGCGGATGGACACGTTGCGGGCGGCCAGGTATTCCTTGAGGTCGGGGATAGCGATCTGCCCCGAGTGAAACACGGTCGCGGCCAGCGCGCCGTCCACCCGCGCCCGGCGAAAGACTTCGACGAAGTGTTCAGGCGCCCCCGCGCCGCCCGAGGCGATCAGCGGAACGCGGCAGCAGTCGCGAACCGCGCATAGCTGTTCAATGTCGTACCCCTGGCGCACCCCGTCCATGTTCATGCAGTTGAGCACGATTTCGCCCGCGCCGCGGTCCTGGACCTCGCGGACCCAGTCCAGCGTGTCGCGCCCCGCCTCGCGGCTGAGAGAGGGGTCGCCGGTCAGCTCGTGCACGCGCCAGCGGCCGTTTCCGCCGCTGCTGTCGATTCCCACCACGACGCACTGCGAACCGAACCGCCGGGCCAGTTCGCCGATCAGGTCGGGGTCGGCCAGCGCCGGGCTGTTGACCGAAATCTTGTCGGCGCCGTTCATCAGCACTTCCTCGGCCCCGGCGACGTCGCGAATGCCGCCGGCCACGCAGAAGGGTATGTCCAGGACATCGGCCACGCGCAGGATCCAGCTCCGGTCCACGGAGCGGCCGTGCGGGCTTGCCGTGATGTCGTAGAACACGACCTCGTCGGCGTGTTCCTCGCGGTAGCGGCGCGCCAGGTCCAATATCTCGCCCATCACGCGGTGCTCGCGGAAACGCACGCCCTTGACCACCTGGCCGTCGCGCACGTCGAGGCAGGGGATTATTCGCCGCGCCAGCACCGCTCCGCTTCCTCGGCGCTGATGCGCCCTTCCAGCAAGGCCTTGCCGGAGACAGCGGCCGCCACCCCCGTGTCGGCCAGCGCCTCAAGGTCGTCCGCCCGCGATACGCCGCCGGAGGCGATAAACGAGGCCTGGGGCGCCCTTCGTACGCACTCGGCGTAGAGGTCCGTGTTCGGGCCGCTCAGCATGCCGTCCCGATCAACGTCGGTGCACAGAAACCATCGGTAACCCTGGTCCAGGAGCAGGTCCAGCAGTTCCCAGAGCGAGCGGCCGCTCTCGCGCACCCAGCCCCTGGTCAGCACTTCGGGCTCGCTGCCGGCGCGCACGTCGAGGGCCGCCACCAGCCGGTCAGGTCCGAACCGCTCCACCCAGCGGCCGGCACGCGCAGGATCTTCGGCCAGCGCACTGCCGCTTACCGCCCGTTCCGCGCCGCTGGCGTAAACCGCTTCGAGGGATTCGTCGTCGCGAATGCCGCCGCCGACCTGCACGGCGAGCGTCGTGTTTTCCACGACGCGGGCTATGGTGTCGGCATTTTCACGCCGGCCGGAGCGGGCGCCGTCCAGATCCACCACGTGCAGGCTGCGCGCGCCCAGGCCGGACCAGGTTCGGGCCAGTTCCAGGGCTTCCCTGGAATAGAACACCGCGTCATCGAAGCGGCCGCGATGCAGCCGTACGACCTGGCCGCCCATCAGGTCGATGGAAGGGATCAGTTCCACGGAAGTTCAAGAAAATTCTTCAGCAGCCGCTGGCCGTGTTGCCCGGACCGCTCCGGGTGGAACTGCACACCGAAGAAATTGTCCTTGTTGACGACCGAGGCGAAGCGGCGGCCGTGTTCGGTATCGCCGACGCAGTGCTGGCCGGGCGGGGCGGCGTAACTGTGCACGAAGTAGAACCAGGAGCCGTCCGGGATTCCGTCGAACAGGCGCGATTCCGCGCGACGTTCCACCTGGTTCCATCCCATGTGCGGGATCGTGTGCTCGGGTGAGGCTTCCAGCAGGTCTACCTGCCCGGGAATTACGCCAAGGCAGGGCGTATCGTCCTCGCTGGATACCTCATAGAGCAACTGCATTCCCAGGCAGATGCCCAGCACGGGCTGCGTCAGCCGGGGTATGAGTTCCAGAAGGCCCGCGTCGGCCAGCCTTGCCATGCCGGCCCCGGCGGCGCCGACGCCCGGCAGCAGTACGAGTTCCGCGGCCTCGATACGGCCGGCGTCCCGCGTGAAGTGCCCTTCCACGCCCAGCCGTTCGAGGGCGAACCGCAGCGATGCGATGTTGGCCCCGCCGCAGTCCACCAGGGCCACGTCCCGCTTCACAGGACGCCCTTGGTGCTGGGAATGTCGCCTCCCTCGCGCGCAATCGCCTGGCGCAGCGCCCTCCCGACGCCCTTGAAGCAGGACTCGATCATGTGGTGGGTGTTCTCGCCGCGCACCCGGATATGCAGCGTGGCGCCGCTGGCTTCCGCCAGCGACCGGAAGAAATGCTCGACCAGTTCGGTGGGCAGTCCGCCGACGCGTTCGCGCTCGAATTTGCCCTTGAACTTGAGCCACGGGCGCCCGGACAGGTCCAGCAGGACCTTGACGTCGGCCTCGTCCATTGGCAGCTCGAAGGCGAAGCGGCCGATCCCGCGGCGGTCGCCGAGCGCCTCCTTCAGCGCAGAGCCCAGCGCCAGCGCGCTGTCCTCCACGGTGTGGTGCTCATCCACCTCCAGGTCGCCTGCGCAGCTCAGCTTCAGCCCGAAGCCGCCGTGCTTGGCGAGCTGCTCCAGCATGTGGTCGAAGAAACCGATCCCGGTGGCCACCTCGGCGCCGGCCGGAGCGTCGAGATCGACCTCCACGCTCAGGTCGGTCTCGCGGGTTTTGCGGCGCGCGCGGCCGATCCGCGGCGCATCGACGATCTCGCGAACGATCCGCTTCCAGCTTCCCGGCTGCGCGGCATCGACACGGAAGCCGCGCACGCCCAGGTTCTCGGCGAATTTGAGGTCGGTCTCGCGGTCGCCGATCATGACGCTCGCGGCCCGGTCGACGGGGCGATTGCGCATGAACGCGTTCACCAGGCCGGTCAGGGGCTTGCGGCAATCGCAGCCGTCCTCGGCGAAGTGCGGACACACGAACACTTCGGCGAAACCGATGCCTTGCGAGGCCAGCAGCGCCATCATGAAATCTTGCGGTTCGTCGAAGTCGTTTTGCGGGAAGCTGTCCGTGCCGAGTCCGTCCTGGTTGCTGACCATGACCAGTTCGAAACCGGCGTCCTGCAATCGGCGCAGCGCCGGCACGACGCCCTGCGCCAACCTGAGTTTCGCCAGGCTGTCCACCTGGTAATCGGACGGTTCCTCGATCAGGGTGCCGTCACGGTCGAGGAAGGCGATTCGCGCGCTCATGCCGCCGCCCTCAGCGTCGCCAGCAGGCCGTCGTTCTGCTCCGGCGTGCCCAGCGTTATGCGCACGCAGGATTCCAGCCCCGGCTCGTCGGGGATTCTGCGCAGCAGGTAGCCGCCGTCGCGGGCCGCGGCGTTGAAGCCGTCGGCGTCGGCGACTTTCAGCAACACGAAGTTGGTGCGGCTGGGATACACGGTCGTTACCTGTGGGAGATCCGCCAGAAGAGCGCTGACGCGTTCGCGCTCCTCGATGACAAGTGCTATGCGGCCCTGCATCCTGGCCAGGCTTTCCGGTTTCATGGCCTCGAGTACTGTGTGTTCGCACAGTGCGGAAAAGCTGTACGGCGATTGTACGCGGCGCATCAGCCCGACGATTTCCTCGCAGGCAATCATCGCCCCGCAGCGCACGCCCGCCAGCCCCAGGGCCTTCGATACCGTGCGCAGGACCACGACGTGCGGGTGCGCGGTGATCCATTCGGCGCCCGGGTTCAGGCCCGCGAACTCGGCGTACGCGGCATCCAGCACCACAATGGTTCTTTCGCGCGCGCATTCCACCAGTTCCAGGAGATCGTCGGGGTCCATCAGGTTGCCCGTGGGGTTGTTCGGGGAACACAGGATCAGGAGCTTCACGTCATCGGACCAGGCGGCCTTGATGGCCGGCACGTCAAGCGAGAAGCCGTCTTCGGCCCGCAACGGAACTTCCAGGACCCGCGCGCCCTGCAGACGGCCGTACCAGCGGAACATCTCGAACGACGGGGGACAGAAGATCGCGCTATCCCGCCCGGATTCGCAGAAGGCCCGGTACAGGCAGTCGATGCCCTCGCTGCTGCCGCGCGTGACGGAAATCTCCTCCGGGCGCACGCCGTAGTGTTCGGCCATGCGTTCGGTCAGCTCCGCCGGGAAAAGCAGCGGGTAAAAATTAAGCTTGCCGGGCGCCGGATCGTAATCGGGCGCCCAGGGCAGCTCGTTGGCGTGCAGCCGGGCCAGGCTCGGCGTTGTCGGCGCCTTGTAGGCCCGGCCTTTCTGCACGGCTTCCCGCGCCAATGACGTAATCCAGCTCATGAGATAGTGTGCCAAGTATCAGAGTGCGCACGCGAAGCGCGAATGGTACCATAAGACTCTGTAATAATTGTGGTTTTCTTTCCGACTCCAAGCGTTGCAACCGATAGTTCTTCCGCGACTGGTGCAGCTTTGAATATGCTATATTCGAGCCGCGTCGCGGTTGACATGCAACAGATTCCCACATGAATTTCCCGGCCACCCATGCGCGACGCTGGACGCCCGCCGTTCTTGCCGTTCTCGTTTTCGCAGGGTTTCCGCTGAAAGCCCAGGAAGATGTCGTGCTCCAGGCCATGCGGACCGAACTGGACCGATCAATGGAGGCATTCAGGCATGAGGAAGTGCCTCCCTATTTCCTGAGCTACGAGATAACCGAAACCAGGGGTTTCATCGCGGCCGCCAAGTTTGGAGCACTTACGTCAAGTGACGAGGGGCATATGCGCACACTCGATGTCGATCTGCGGGTGGGCGATTACGAACTCGACAATACGCGCCGGCTGCGCGATCAACGGGTGTTTTTTGCCACAGCTGCTGCCGAGCCCGTTCAGGTTCCCGTTGAGGATGACGCGAATGCGTTGCGCGCCGTTCTGTGGTCGCAGACCGACAGGCATTACAAGCGTGCGCTGGAGCGGTTCACCCGTGTTGAGACCGACGTCCAGGTGAAGGTGGAAACAGCAGACAAGGCCGGCGATTTCTCGCCCGCGCCGGCGTTCACGGTGGTCGAGGCAATACCGCGGCTCGAGGCGGATCCAAGTCAGTGGCGGCGAAGAGTGGAGCGTTATACGACCCCGTTTGCCGATTACGGAGAAATTTACGACGGTAGGGCCCGGTTCGAAGCGGAAGTGGAAACGCGCTGGTTTGTCAACAGCGATGGATCCGCGCTCCGATCCTCCCGGACAGCCTACAGACTCTTCGTTTCAGCCAGGACCAAGGCGGACGACGGTATGGAACTGCCACTCAACTTGAGCTATTTCGCGCTCAATCCGGCCGGGCTGCCCGACGACGAAACCGTGGAGAACGACGTATCTGAAATGATCGCCACGCTGCTTGCGCTTCGGGAGGCGCCGCTGGTGGAACCCTATACGGGGCCGGCGATACTGGCGGGAGAAGCCAGCGGCGTGTTCTTTCACGAGATCCTCGGCCATCGCGTTGAAGGCCACCGGCAAAAGAGTGAAGAGGAGGGCCAGACGTTCAGGAAGCAGGTCGGCGAACGCCTGCTTCCGGAGAGCTTTTCCGTCTACTTCGACCCCACGGCGTGGCACTACGGGAACACTGATCTGGCCGGCGCCTATCGTTTCGACAACGAGGGTATAGAGGCCCAGCGCGTTACGGTCATCGAAAACGGGATATTCAGGAACTTTCTCATGTCGCGCTCTCCTATCGACGGGTTTGCCTCTTCCAATGGACATGGTCGCAGGGAGCCCGGTCACCGGACCGTCTCAAGGCAGTCCAACCTGATTGTGGAAGTGGCCCAACCGCTTTCGAGACAGGAACTGAACGCGCGGCTGATTGCGGATATCGAAAAGGAGGGCAAGCCCTTCGGGTTGCGCTTCGAACAGATCAGAGGCGGCTTCACGACCACCGGCCGCATCATGCCCAATTCATTCAACGTAACGCCGCTGGTGGTCTACCGGGTTTATCCCGACGGCAGCGAAGAACTGGTTCGAGGCGTAGACCTGATCGGTACGCCATTGACTACCTTAAGCCGCGTGGTGGCGGGGGACGATCAGGTTGCGGTGTTCAATGGCATTTGCGGTGCCGAGTCGGGCGGCGTGCCAGTTTCTGCGGCATCCCCCTCCATACTCGTTTCCCAGATCGAGGTGCAGAAGAAAGCCAAGTCCCAGGACCGTCCGCCGCTTCTGCCGCCCCCGCTCCAACCCGACGATCCGGAATAGCCTGATTTAACGGGGCTGGTGCGCTCATGAAAATTCCATTGCGCTGGGAAACGTTGGGTTTCTTAGTCGCCGTTTCGTTGCCCTCCATGGCTTCGTCCGGGGAGGATGCGCTCATGCGGGCAATGCGCGACGAACTTTCGCGTACGGTCGCGGAGCTTCGAATGGAGGAACTGGAGGCACCCTATTTTGTTTCCTATATCGTTCGGGATACGGAACGTATGGGGACCCAGGCCAGCTTTGGCGCACTATTGCCGAGCCTGGCCCGGCGTTCGCGTATGCTGACGGTGGAGCTGCGTGTCGGTGATTCCTCATTCGACAATACGAATTTCCTGTCACTGTCCCTAATAGACCGTTCTTCACCCACCACCGCGTTGCTGCCCCTTGAAGACGATATTGTCGAGCTGCGGCGGCAGATTTGGCTCGCGACGGACACCGCCTACAAAAAAGCGCTGGAAAGCCTGGCCGCTAAGAGAGCAGCCTTCACGAGCCAGACAGCCTCCGAGCAGCTCGACGACCTTAGCCCCGCCGAACCCCATATCTACTTAGAAGAGCCGGACCGTCGCTTGCCGCCGCTATCGGAGGTTCAAGCGCTCGTCAGGCGCCTGTCGGGCCTGTTCAGCGAGATGCCGCACGTCGTGGAATCCGGGGCGCGAGCCGCCGTACGCCACCGACGAACTTATTACGTGAACAGCGAAGGCTCGTCCTTCATCCGTAACGATCCCGCGGCCTACCTGAACGTCGTGGCTCAGACCCAGGCACCCGACGGTTCCGTCCTGAGCGATTTCGTGGCGGCATTCGGGGCTTCCTGGGATGAAATCGCCGGCCAGGAAGATCTGACAGGACGCGTGAATGCCATGGGTCAGGCTCTTGCCGCGCGGCAGTCCGCAGCCGCGATCGAAGACTATATCGGGCCGGTGCTGTTCGAAGGACAGGCGGCGGCGGAACTGATCGCGCAATTGCTGGCGCCAAGAATGGTGGGTACCCGCGCGCCTTTGGTGGACGCTCCGCCAAACATTTCATTCAACGTGCCGGAGAATCCGTTCAGGAACAAACTCGGGGCGCGGGTGATGGCAAGGGGCTTTAGCGTGACGGACGACGCCAGGCTTAGAAGTGATGGTTTCCTTGGCGGCTATGGCGTAGACGACGAAGCCGTTCCGGCCGGGGCCACGTCCCTTGTGGAGAACGGCGTCCTGAAGACTCTGCTCACAACGCGAAACCCGATTAGGGGCGTGAACGGCAGCACCGGCAACAGGCGTGGCCGCGGAGTGGCGCCCAGCAATCTGCTGCTGACTTCGCGGCGCGGTTTGAGCCGCGATGAGATGATTGCCGAGTTGATGTTGCTCGTTGAAGAGAGGCAAGCGGAGTTCGGGGTCATCATCAGGCGGCTCGGCAATTCCGGATATCGGCCGGCCCCTGCCTCCGGGTCCAACGTGTCGGGATCGAAATCGGATGTCGAAAACGCCACTCTGGCGTACAAGGTCTATCCGGACGGACACGAGGAACTCATCCAAGCCGCGGAATTCTCGGCAGTCGGGGATTCCGTGTTCAAGGAAATCGTTGCCGCATCGGATTCGCCGACGCTGTACACACTGAACTATCCCCCGCCGGGTTCCGATTTTCAAACAGGCATTCCCGGTTTCTGGGGGAATCTTGTCAGCGTTTCGGTCCCGGACCTGCTGTTCGACGAAATGATCCTGCGCAAGCCTTCGGGGAATTTGCCGCTCCCGCCGGTGGCGGGGCATCCGTTCTTCGAGGAGTAAGGGCCGACGGAGTTACCGGTCCGATCCTCAGTCGTTGCGGATGATGCGGCCGCCCAGCATCACGAACTCGACATTTTCCAGTATTGAGATGTCTTCCAGAGGGTTGCCGGGGACGGCGACGATGTCGGCCTGCTTGCCCACCGCGATGCTGCCGATTTCGTCCTGAAGATCCATCAGCGTGGCGCCGTTGAGCGTTCCCATGACGATGGCGTCCATCGGCGTTACGCCCAGTCTTACCAGCGCGGCGAACTCCCTGGCGGAGTGGCGGTGAGGGAAGACCTGATCGGAGCCCACCGCCATTCTCACGCCCGACTTATATGCTTTTCTGAAATTGTCGTCCCTGATCTTCGCGACTTCGCGGGCCTTGGCCAGGATTTCCGGCGTCATCCGGCGGGATTGCGTGCTCCCCACGATGTAATCGAGGACGTACACGGTCGGCACCAGCCAGGTTTCCGACTCGACCATCATTTCGATGGCCTCGTCGTCCATGAGCGTGCCGTGCTCAATGCTGTCGAAGCCGGCGCGGACAGCAGACTTGACGGCGCCCGCGCCATGTATATGCGCGGTGATCTTCTTGCCGTGACGATGGGTTTCGTCGGAGAAGGCTGCGAGCTCTGCGTCGGTAAACGACTGTACCCAAGGGTCGTCGCCCACGGACATGATGCCGCCCGTGGCATGTACCTTGATCCAGTCCGCTCCGTACTTGATTTCTCGGCGCACCGCCTCGCGGGCCGCGTCCTCGCCGGCCGCGATGACATGCGGCGCCGTGGGCACGCCGCTGTCGGGGGCGATCGCGTTTCTGTCGCAATGTCCGCCAAGCGGACAAAGAAAGTGCGGTGCCACCTGCATTCGGGGGCCAGTGAACAGCCCGCCGGCGATCGCGTCGCGCAGGGCGATGGACCCGAAACCGACGTCGCCGTCACCCGGTATGCGCAGCGTCGTATAGCCGTGTCGCAGCATCGTCTGTGCATTCCTGAGGGCCACAAGCGTCTTCTCCGCGCTGGAGGAGTTCAGGCCCGGCCCGCCGACCATCAGGTGAGTGTGCGCGTCGATCAGCCCGGGCAGACAGTAGTGCCCGCTGAGGTCGATGACGGCGGCGCCGTCCGGTTCGTCAATCCCCGATCCAACGGCTGCTATGACGCCGTCGGAAACGAGAACGTCCTGCTGCCGAAGCAGTTGTTCGCGCTCGACATCCACCAGCGCCCCGCAACGCAGCACCGTCGAGTCGGCCGTCGCTTTGACGGCAAGCAAACCAAGCAGCAGGACAAACGGCAATCGGCGCATCAGGCCGTATCCGCCGCCGGGGAAGTCTTTGGCTTTCATGGCTCGAGTTTACGGCGCACTTCGGCGGCGCGCGCGTGGGCTTCCAGCCCCTCGGTGCGGGCCAGCACGGCGATGGAGCCCGCAATGCTCGCCAGGCCTTCCCGCGACAGTTCCTGAATGCTGATCCGCTTGTAGAAATCGACCAGTCCAAGTCCGCTGGCCCAGCGCGCGCTGCCGTAGGTGGGCAAGACGTGATTGGCGCCGTTGCAGTAGTCGCCGCTGGATTCCGGCGACCAGGGACCCAGGAACACGGCGCCCGCGTTGCGGATTTCCGCCGCCAGCGCGCGCGGGTCCGCAACCTGCAGAAGCAGGTGCTCGGGAGCGTAGCGATTGGCCACTTCGACGGCGTCCTCCAGCGAGTCCACGACCAGCAGGGCGCCGGACGAAAGCGATTTCTCCAGCACCTCAGTGCGGGGCAGCGTGCGCAACTGGACGGCGATCGCTTCCTGGACGGCCGTTGCCAGCCGTTCGTCCAGGCAAAGCAGCAGCACGTGCGCGTCCTCGCCGTGTTCGGCCTGGCTGAGCAGGTCCAGGGCGACGAATTGCGCGTTTGCGGTTTCGTCGGCGATCACCATCGCCTCGGTGGGCCCCGCGGGGAGGTCTTGTGCCGGTCCGCCCGGCTCCATGGCCGCCCGCTGCTTGGCGGCGGCGACCCAGCGGCTGCCGGGTCCGAAAATCTTGTCGACCCGGGGGACGCTTTCGGTGCCGTAGGCCATCGCTGCGATCGCCTGGGCGCCGCCCAGCTTGAACACGCGGTGCACCTCGCACAGGCGCGCCACGTAGAGAATCGCCGGATTGATGCTGCCGTCGGCGGCTGGCGGGGCGCAGAGGATGCGCTGCGGGCAGCCGGCCAGCTGCGCGGGCGCCGCCAGCATCATCGCCGTGGAGGGCAGGGGGGCGGCCCCGGCCGGCACGTACAGCCCGACCGCCTGCAAGGGGCGGTATCGCTGCTCGCAAACCACGCCGGGGACCGGCTCGGTGCGGGAATCGGCGGGCTTCTGGGCCGCGTGGCAGGTGCGTATGTTGTCCAGCGCCGCGTCAATCGCCTCGCGCTGTTGCGCGCTCAGCCGATCGCCGGCTGCCGCGATCTCGCTCTCGCCGGCTTCGATCTCGTCGAGTTCCACGCCGTCCAGCTCGGCCTCCAGCTCTCTGAGCGCCCTGTCCCCGCCGCTGCGCACCTGTTCCATGATGTCTTTCACGCGCGCCTCCAGCGCAGGGTCGGCCGGAGCGGCCAGCCGTTCGAGGACCGACGCACGCCGGCTTTCGTCCAGCGCGTTCCAGCGGTAGATGGGTGGGACGGCGGTCATTCCAGCATCTTCTCTACGGGCAGCACCAGCACGGAACTGGCGCCCGCATCCTTGAGGGCTTCCAGCGTCTCCCAGAATACGCTTTCCCGGCACACGGCATGCACGGCCACGCGGTCCTCGCGCCCTTCCAGGGGCATGATGGTGGGGGCCTCGGAGCCCGGCAGCAGTTCCGCGATGACGGGCAGGGCGGCGCGCGGCGCATGCAGCATGATGTACTTGGCCTCGCGGGCCTGCATGACGCCGTCCATGCGGCGCCTGAGCAGGTCCACCCAGTCTTTTCTTGCGGCCGGCAATTCGACCGGGCTCAGGAGCAGCGTGGCCCGGCTTTCCAGCACCGTTTCGCCTTCCCTGAGCTGGTTGGCCGCCAGGGTCTTGCCGCTGGACACCAGGTCGCAGATGGCCTCCGCGCGGCCCAGCCGCGGCGCAAGTTCCACGGCGCCGGAGAACGGAACGACCTCGGCGTTCACGCCTGATTCGGTCAGAAACCTTCCGGTCAGCCGCGGATAGCTGGAAGCAATGCGGAGTCCCTCGAGGTCGGAGACCTTCTGCGCTTCGCCGTCCCTCGGATAGGCCATCGCCAGGCGGCAATCGCCGAATGCCAGGCTGCGGATGCTGCCGGGGGCGGGCTGGCCGCTCTCCAGCCCCAGGCGCTGTTCCTCGGCGACGTTAAGGCCGACGATGCCCAGGTCGCAGGCCCCTTCGCGCACCAGGCCCGGGATTTCGTCGTCGCGCACCAGCAGCACGTCCACGGGCATGTTTTCGGCTACGGCCAGCAGTTCGTCGGCGCCCTGCGTGAGGCGCAGGCCGCAGCGCGTCAGGAGAGCGAGCGAGTGTTCGGTGAGGCGGCCGGATTTCTGTACTGCGATCTGTACGCGTTCGCTGCGCTTCCACTTCGATGTCATGTCCTGAATTCCTCGCGGGCGGTGCCGAGGCGGGCGAGGACGGCGTCCGTGAACTGCTCGGTCGTGGCGGGCGGTGCGCTTCCCGCGATGTCGGGCGTGCGCACGCCGTCGGCAACGGTGGCTGCGACCGCCTCTTCGATCTCGCGGGCGGCTTCGGGGCTGTTCAGGCTCAGTTCCAGCATCATCGCGACGGACAGGATCATGCCGCAGGGGTTCGCCAGGTTGCGGCCCTCGATGTCCGGCGCCGTTCCGTGTATGGGTTCGTAGAGGGCGCGCCGGCCTTCTCCAACGGAGGCCGAGGGCGCCATTCCCAGCGAACCGGTCAGCACCGATGCCTCGTCGGTGAGGATGTCGCCGAACATGTTTTCGGTCACCAGGACATCGAAATGCGCGGCGTGCGTGAGCAGGCGCATGGCCGCGGCGTCCACCAGCAGGTGCTCAAGCTCGATTTCCGGGAACTCTTCGGCGACGACGCGCCCGGTCACCGTCCGCCAAAGGCGCGAGGTGGCCAGGACGTTGGCCTTGTCGATTGAAGTCAGGCGGCCGCGGCGTTTCCCGGCGAGTCCCGCCGCGTAGCGCACGACGCGTTCGACTTCTTCGCTGCTGTACGTGCACAGGTCGCTGGCGGCATCGTCGCCTTCCTGCTTCTCGCCGAAATAGACGCCGCCGGTGAGTTCCCGCACGACGATCAGGTCCACGCCGGCCAGCTTGTCGGCGCGCAGCGGCGACGCGTCCGAGGCGCCCGGCAAGGGCCGGATCGGACGGAGGTTTGCGTAAACGCCGAGCAGCGCGCGCAGGTTCAGCAGGCCCTGTTCGGGCCGCAAAGCCGGATCGGCCGGCGGCGGGCCCGGCAGGCCGACCGCGCCCAGCAATACCGCGTCGGCCTCAAGGCAGAGGTCGCGCGTGGAGGAAGGGAAGGGGGCGCCCAGTTCGGCGAGCGCGCGGCCGCCGAACGGCGCCTCGCGCGTTTCAATACCCAGCGAGTGCCGGGCAGCCGCGGCCCTCAGCACGCGCAGGCCCGCGCACATGACCTCCGGCCCGATTCCGTCGCCGGGCAGAACGGCAATGAGGGACGTCAATGGCTAGCCTCCCAGGCGCTGATCCGGTCGCGCTGCCGGAGCAGGTAACCGAGTTGATCCACGCCGTTCATCAGGCAGTAGCGCGCAAACCGGTCCAGTTCGAAGGGCGCGGGCGGCCCCTGGGGCAGTTCGACCTGCGTCTTCTCGAGGTCGATCGCGATTTCCGCTCCCGGGTTGGCCTTGAGCCAGCGGTGCGGCTCCTCGTCGATCACTACCGGGACGAAGCCGTTCTTGAGCGAGTTGTTGCGGAAGATGTCGGCGATGCTGGTGCTGATCACGGCGCGCAGGCCGGCTTCCAGCAGGGCCCAGGGCGCGTGTTCGCGGGACGAACCGCAACCGAAGTTGTCGCCCGCGACCAGGATGGTGCGGTCCGTGTTCTCGGGGCGGTTGAGCAGGAAATCGGGGTCGAGCTCGCCGTCGCCGGCGTAGCGCCAGTCGTGGAAAGCCGCGTCGCCCAGGCCCTTGCGCACGGTGGTAGTGAGGAAGCGCGCCGGTATGATCTGGTCGGTATCGACGTTGTCGATGTCGAGCACCATGGTGCGCGATTCGATGCGAACGATCTTCTCCATGACAAGGCCCCGGTTAGCGGTCCATCAGCTCGCGCGGGTCCGCCACCCGGCCCTGTATCGCGCTGGCCGCGGCGGTCAGCGGGCTGGCCAGGACGGTGCGCGCGCCCGGTCCCTGGCGGCCCTCGAAATTGCGGTTGCTGGTGCTGACGCAGAGCTTGCCGGCGTCGACCGTGTCGCCGTTCATGCCGATGCACATCGAGCAGCCCGCTTCGCGCCATTCGGCGCCCGCCGAAAGGAAGATCTCATGCAGGCCCTCGGCTTCGGCCTCGCGCTTGATGATCTGCGAGCCCGGCACGACCAGCATGCGGACCTGGTCCGCCACCCGGTTTCCGCGCATCAACTCGGCTGCCGAGCGCAGGTCGCTCAGCCGGGAATTGGTGCAGCTGCCGAGGAAAACGATGTCCACCTCGCGCCCCTGCAAGGGCTTGCCCGGCTCCACGCCCATGTAGGCCAGCGCCTTGTCGATGGCGGGATCGCCGCTGCCGGGCACCGGTTCGTCGATCTGCGCCGACATTCCCGGATTGGTGCCGTAGGTAACCATCGGGCGAAGGCCCCCCGCATCCAGGCTCACTTCGCGTTCGAACTGCGCGTCGCCGCGGTCCTCGAGTTCGCGCCAGCGTTCGAGCGCGGCGTCCCATTCGGCGCCCGCCGGCGCCATCGGGCGGCCATGCAGCCACTCGTAAGTCGTGTCGTCGGGCGCGATCATGCCGGCGCGGGCGCCGGCCTCGATGCTCATGTTGCACATGGTCATCCGCTGTTCCATGGTCAGCGACCGGATGGTGTCGCCGCGGTATTGCAGCACCCGGCCGGTTCCGCCGCCCACGCCCAGTTTGCGGATGATCGCCAGGATCAGGTCCTTCGAAGTCACGCCCGGTCCCAGGCGGCCGCTCACGTTGACCGCCAGCGCCCCCGGGCGGCGCTGCAGCAGGCACTGCGTGGCCAGCACGTGGCCCACTTCGGTGGTGCCTATGCCGAAGGCCAGCGCGCCGAACGCGCCGTGGGTGCTGGTGTGGCTGTCTCCGCAAACCACCGTGTGGCCAGGCCAGGTCGCGCCCTGCTCAGGACCCACGACGTGCACGATTCCGCGTTCCGGGCTGTCCAGCCCGCGCAGTTCCAGGCCGAACTCCGCGCAGTTCTCGATCATCGCGCGAACCTGGGCCGCGGCCGCGGGCAGCGCGACCCTGTCCAGTTCTTCGAGAGTGGAGGCCGGCTCGGTCGGCGTCGAGTGGTCCATCGTCGCCAGCGTGCGGTCCGGCCGGCGCACCGGCAGGCCGTTCGCGCGCAGCACGTCGAAGGCCTGCGGCGTCGTTACCTCGTGCACCAGGTGCAGGTCGATGTAGAGCACCGCCGGCGTGTCCGGCGTTTCCGGAACGACTTCGTGCGCGTCCCAGATCTTTGCGAGCAGGGTCTGTCCGGACATCGGCGTTCAGCCCTCCTTTTCGATTCCTTCCACCGGCTCCAGCCAGCCGCGCGGATCCTCCGTGCGCCCGTCGAAGAGCCCGAAAAAGGCGTCCTGCAGCGCCCGGGTCAGCTCTCCGGGCTTGCCGTTGCCGATCGTCAGCCGGTCCAGGCTGCGGACCGGCGTGATTTCCGCCGCCGTGCCCGCCAGGAAGACTTCGTCGGCGATGTACAGCACCTCGCGCGGCAGCGCCTCCTGTATGACCGGGATGCCCAGCCGCGTGGCGAGCTTGATCACCGTGTCGCGGGTGATCCCGGGAAGAATCGAAGCGGAATAGGGCGGCGTGTAAAGCTTGCCCGCCACCGCCACGAAGACGTTTTCGCCGGCGCCTTCGCTGACCAGTCCGTCATGGGTCATCGCGAGGCCCTCGACGTAGCCGTTCTCCTGGGCCTCGAGCGTGACCAGAACGCTCGACAGGTAGTTGCCGCCCGCCTTGGCGAGTGCGGGCACGGTGTTGGGCGCCACCCTTTGCCAGGACGTGCAGCAGATGTCCACGCCCTCGTCCGTGCCGCCGAGGTACGACCCCCATGTCCATGCGGCCACGGCCACGTGGACCGGCACGTTTTCAGACGGCAGGATCCTCAGGTCGCCGGCGCCGCGGAATGCGATCGGCCGTATGTAGGCGCCGTCGAACAGCCGGTTGCGGGCAATGACCGCGTGGCAGGCGCCGTTCACTTCCTCGGGCGTGTACGGAATCTCCAGCCGGTAAATTTTGGCCGAGTTGTACATGCGCCGCGTGTGCGCGCGAAGCCGGAAGATTACGGGCCCCAGGTGACTTGCGTAGCAGCGAATGCCCTCGAACACCGAAGTGCCGTAGTGCAGCGCGTGCGTCATCACGTGAGTCTGGGCCTCCATGTACGGCTTGATCTCGCCGTCGTGCCAGATCCATTCGTCTTGTGCGGTCATGGCTTGAGGGTCTCCAGTACGTTCAGGGACAGCCGACAACTGCGGCTCGCCGCGATTTTACGGCCCAAGGCGCCTGCGCGGGCCTCTTTTCGCGGCTTTTCCGGAATCGATACGCGCCTTGGCCCGTAGCGCCCGGTTCAGCACCTCCAGCAGGGCCTCGGCGCCGGCCTCCACGATGTCGGTGCTGACCGCGCGGCCGCGGTACGACGAGTCGCCCCAGCGCGCCGTGACCGTGGCCTCGCCCTGCGCATCCTCGCCCGTGGTGACGCTGCGCACGTCGAAGTGGATCAGCTCGACGCTCATTTCGGTGGCGCGCTCCAGCGCCTTGAAGGTCGCGTCGATCGGGCCGTCGCCCACGGCCGCCTCGTCGCGCTGCTCGCCGCTGTCGTGCTCCAGGCGCACGGCTGCCACCGCGAGCGTGCTGCCCCCGGTGTTGATGCGCAGTTCGCGCAGGCGCCAGGGACCCATCGCGGCCGTGTCCTTGTGCACGATCAGCGCCTCGATGTCGGCGTCGAACAGCTCCTTCTTGCGGTCGGCCAGCTTCTTGAACTCGATGAACGCACGGTTGAGCTGATCCTCGCTCAGTTCGAAGCCGAGCTGGCGGGTCCGGTCGCGGAAGGCGTGCCGTCCGGAGTGCTTGCCAAGCACCAGGTTGGAGCGGTGCATGCCAACGGACTCGGGACGCATGATTTCGTAGGTCTCCGCGTGCTTGAGCATGCCGTGCTGGTGAATGCCGGCTTCGTGCGCGAAGGCGTTCTGGCCCACGATGGCCTTGTTGCGCGGCGTGTGCATGCCGGTGACGCTGGAGACCAGGCGGCTGGCCGGATAGAGCCCGGTGGTTTCGATGCCGGTGTCCACGCCGAAGTAATCGGCGCGCACCTTGAGCGCCATCACCACCTCTTCCAGCGAGCAGTTTCCGGCGCGTTCTCCGATGCCGTTGACCGTGCACTCGATCTGCCGGGCGCCGCCCACGACGGCCGCCAGGCTGTTGGCGACCGACAGCCCGAGGTCGTCGTGGCAATGGGCGCTCAGGACGACGTTCTCGATACCGGGAACGGTGTTGCGAAGATGCTCGAACAGCGCCTGGAACTGCTCCGGCATCGCGTAACCGACGGTGTCCGGAATGTTGACCGTGGTTGCGCCCGCTTCCACCACCGCGCTGACGATTTCGGTCAGGAATTCGGGCTCGGTGCGCGAGGCGTCCTCCGGCGAGAACTCAACGTCGTCGCAGGCCTGCCTGGCCATGCGCACGGCCTCGACCGCCCGCCGCACGATTTCGTCGCGGGCCATTTCCAGCTTGAACTTGCGGTGAATTTCGCTGGTCGCGACGAACACGTGGATCCGCTTGCGCGCCGCCGGTTCAAGCGCGCGCGCGGACTTCTCGATGTCGCCCTCGTGGCAGCGCGCCAGCGAACAGATGGTGACGCCCTTGATCGAATTGGCCACTTCACGCACCGACTCGAAGTCGCCGGGCGAGGCCGCGGCAAAGCCCGCTTCGATGATGTCCACCCGCATGTCGCGGAGCGCGCGCGCGACCTTGAGCTTTTCGCGCAGCGTCATGCTGCACCCGGGCGCCTGTTCGCCGTCGCGCAGCGTGGTGTCGAAGATTCGAACGCGATCCTGTTTGGCTTGCTGGTTCATTGTGACGTTCTCATGAGGTCGTGGTTATGCCCACAGAAAAAACCCCGCATCCGGTGTTCGGTTAGCGGGGTTTGAAATGAGGCGTTTGGAGTTGTCCGGGCCTATTCCTTACCCCGCTTTCGGTGCCCCGCAAGCAGCGCGAGCGCAGCCGGACGCAGGCCGATGGCGGCTGCGTGAAGGCTCAGGGATGAGCGCCGGACGTCCATGTGGGCGGATTATGCGCCTGGCGGCCCGCATGTCAAGGCCGGTGCGCCCGGGCGCGGAGCGTGACCGCCCGCGCCCGGACCTTCAGAACGGGGCTCCCTTACCCCAAACTGTCACACTCCCGAAACATGGCTGTAACCCAAGCTGTGCTAATATCCCGTGCCTTGAATCAGGCCGGTCTCTTGGAACCCGCCTGCTGTTCATGTGCCCGCTTTAGATGTACAGGGGGAGCTGTTGATGAAGCCATTTCTTAGGGGGTCGTTGTGCGCAGGAGCGCTGCTGGCTGCAGCCGCGCTGGCGGGAGCGACCACGCTGGAGGAGATCGAGGCCGTTCAGGCCGATCGTGCGGAGGCCGGCAGGCAGTCGCAGAATCGGATCGACGACATCGTCAAGGAGACCGACTCGCTGGAGACCGAATACAAGCGGGTGCTGAAGGAACTCGACGGCCTCAAGGTTTTCAATACGCTGATGCAGCGGCAGATCGACCGGCAGGAAAGCGATATCGGCAAGCTGAACGAGGCCATCGACGAAGTCGAGGCGACCGGCCGCCAGATGCTGCCGCTGATGGTGCGCATGATCGAGTCGCTGGAATTGTTCGTGGAGGCGGATGCGCCGTTCCTGCTGGATGAGCGCCGCAGCCGGGTAGGCGAACTCTACGATCTGATGGAGCGCGAGGACGTTACGGTGGCCGAAAAGTTCCGCAAGGTGCTAGAGGCCTACCAGATCGAGAACGACTACGGCCGCACGATCGAAGCCTACAAGGCGGCGGTGGAGCATGAGGGCGCGGAGTTGGAAGTGGACGTGCTGCGGGTCGGCCGAATATCGCTTGTTTACCAGACCGCGGACCAGAGCGCGACGCGCAGGTGGGACCACGATGCCAAGGCCTGGGTGGACCTTGACGGCAGTTACCGCAACCAGGTGCGCATGGGCCTGCGGATGGCGCAACAGCAGGTGGCGCCGGATTTGTTGATGCTGCCGGTTGCGGCGCCGGAGGCCGGATAAATGACGATGACAAGAACAATTGCCGGCTCCGTGCTGGGCCTGGTGCTGGCTTTGCCCCTGCAGGCGCAGGAAGCGCTGACGCTGGATGAACTGCTGGACCTGGTCGAACAGGGCGCCGTTCGCGACAATGAGGAAATGCGCGCGCGCGAGGAGCAGTTCAGCCAGGCTCGCGGAGAGCAGCAAAGACTGCTGAACGAAGCGAACGCCGAGAAGACGGCCGAGGAACGCCGCAGCCAGCGCCTGGAGAACGAATACGGCGAGAACGAGCGCCGCATCGCGCAGTTGATGCAGACTCGCGACGAGCGTCTGGGCGCACTCAAGGAACTGTTCGGCGTCACCCAGCAGGTGGCGGGTGATGCGCGTTCCAATTTCGAGAACTCGCTAACGAATGTGCAATACCCGGAAAGATCGGCATTTCTCACCTCGCTGGTCGAAAAGCTGGGTTCCGGAATCGAATTGCCTTCCGTAGAGGAAATGGAACGCCTGTGGTGGGAACTGCAGCGCGAAATGACCGAATCGGCGAAGGTCGTTCGGTTCAGTACCGACGTGATCTCGCTGGGCGGCCAACGCGCGCCGACTGACGTGGTGCGGGTCGGCCTGTTCAATATCGTGTCCGACGGCAAGTACCTGGCCTATCGGCCGGAAACCGGCAACTTGACCGAGCTCGGCCGCCAGCCGGAGGCCGGCCGATTCACGGGCAGCACGGAAGACCTGCTCGGCGCGGATTCCGGTGACGTGGTGCGCTTCGGACTGGACCCGACGCTGGGCGGCGTGCTCAATTCGCTGGTCGGCCAACCGAACCTGGTGGAGCGCATACAGCAGGGCGCGCTGGTGGGGTATCTCATCCTTGCACTTGGCGTCATCGGCCTGTTGATTTCGCTTGAACGCCTGGTAACGCTGTCGCTGGCCAGCCGCAAGGTAACGGCGCAACTGCGCAGTTCCACGCCATCCGACGACAATGCGCTGGGCCGCGTGCTCGCGGTTTACCACGAGAACAAGGACGTGGACACGGAGACGCTGGAACTCAAGCTGGGCGAGGCCATTTTCAAGGAAACGCCCAAGCTGAACCGCTCCTTGCTGTTCATACAGATCATCTCGGTGGTGGCGCCGCTGATGGGTCTGCTGGGAACCGTTACCGGAATGATCAAGACCTTCCAGGCGATCACGCTGTTCGGCACCGGCGATCCCAAGCTGATGGCGGGCGGCATCTCCCAGGCGCTGGTCACTACCGTGCTGGGCCTGAGCGTCGCGATACCGATGGTGCTGCTGCATACCGTGGTGAGCGGGCGCAGCCGCCGCATCGTGCAGATCCTGCAGGAGCAGAGCACCGGCATCGTGGCGGAGCATTCCGAAGCCCAGAACAAGGCGCCGGCGTAGTTTGGCCGGAGCGGAGGAGCGACTGATCGGTTTCGTTGACCATGTTTAGCTGGTTCTACGACGCCTTCGAGGCGATCCGTGACTTCATGGAACTCGGCGGAGATGTCCTGTTCCTGATTGCGCTGACTATCTTCCTGATGTGGATGCTGGTCTTCGAGCGGCTGGTGTTCTACCGGGTCGAGCTCGGCAAGCGGCGCGACGCGATCTACGAGGACTGGGAAGCGCGCAACGAACGGCAGTCCTGGGAGGCCCACCAGATCCGCGATCGGATGATCTCGGAGTTCAATATGGCCGTGCGCCGCTCGCTGCCGATCGTGCAGACGCTGGTGGCGCTTTGTCCGCTTCTGGGACTGTTGGGCACCGTTACCGGAATGATCGAAGTGTTCGACGTCATGGCGGTTGCCGGCAGCGGCAATCCGCGGTCCATGGCGTCGGGCGTGTCCAAGGCCACCATCCCCACCATGGCGGGCATGGTGGGCGCACTGTCGGGAGTTTTCTGGACCACCTACCTCACCCGGCGCGCCGATCGTGAGGTAGAGGAGCTGGAAGAGCACCTGACGATGGATCACTGAATCCTGGTCCGGACGCAGCAAATCAACTGGAGAAAGCACAAATGCGCAGATCCATCATTCAAGCCGCAGGCGAGGAAGCCAAGGCCGAGATAAACCTCACGCCCATGCTGGACGTGGTGTTCATCATGCTGATCTTCTTCATCGTCACGGCCTCCTTCATCAAGGAGGCGGGCATCGACGTGAACCGACCCGATGCGCCAACCGCACAGATTCAGGAGAAGGCCAACATCCTGGTGGCCATCAGCGCGGGAAACGAGATCTGGATCGACAGGCGACGCGTCGATCCCAGGGCGGTGCGGGCCAACATCGAACGCCTGCACGCGGAGAACCCGGAGGGTTCGGTTATTATTCAGGCAGACAAGCGGGCGTATACGGAAACGCTGGTCGGCGTCATGGATTCCGCTCGTCAGGCCGGCGTCTTCAACGTATCGATTGCGGCCAGCGATGACTGACGCAGTTTGCGTCAGACGACTCGCGTCAGACGATTCGCGTCAGACGACTCGCGCCAGCTTGCACGGAATGGCGTAGGAGGACTGGAAATGGACAAGCAACAGCCACGATTCCATTGGTCAAAGCGCTACGGGCTGGCATTGGCGGTAGGTGGCGTAGCTGCGCTGGCGCTTCTCTGGTTCATGCAATTCCTTATAACCACCGGCGAAGCAGCGCTCACCGAGGAGCACTCGACAGGTTTTGTCGAATTTGTGCGTGTAGTTCCCGATGAAACCCCACCGCCGCCAAAGCCGCCGGACAGACCGCCGGAAGTACAGGAGCCTCCGCCACCGATCACGACAGTTACAGGTGGCGAAGTGACGGGCCCGGCGGTTTTCGTAACGCAACCACCTACCGTGGTCGATACAGGTACCGGGTCGACGCTGGGCACTCTCGTTTTCGATGGTGACCTGGTGCCGCTGGTGCCTCCCAATCCCGTCTATCCGCAATCGGCGTTGAGAAGGGGGCTGGAGGGATATTGCGACCTGGAGTTTTCCATAACTGAACTCGGAACCACAACCGATGTGCGGGTAATCTATTGCACCAGTTCGCTGTTCGAGCGGGCTTCCATAAGGGCCATGCAGAAAGCGAAATACAAGCCGCGCGTGAACGACGGCGTTCCGATAGCGGTATACGGAAGGAG
Organism: Gammaproteobacteria bacterium; assembly: GCA_011523505.1. Taxonomy (GTDB): domain Bacteria; phylum Pseudomonadota; class Gammaproteobacteria; order Steroidobacterales; family Foliamicaceae; genus Foliamicus. The sequence goes on along the minus strand of WTGP01000008.1, from coordinate 227,441 downwards.
CCAGAGATTGTCCTTCGAAATTGAACAATAGCGGTGGCGGAGATAAAGGTGACGGAACAGAAAAAGTTCAGTGGAATACTCGGCCGCAAGGGTTTGGTACTGGTAGTCGCCGGCATAGCCGTCGTGGCGCTCTTTTGGGTGATGCAGTCTGACAACCCGAAGGATTCCGAGCCGATTGAGGGCGACTACCTTCCGATCGTGAAGGTGGCGCCGGTGTATCCCGAGGAGGCCGTAGTACAAGGGCTGACAGGCCATTGCGATCTCGAGTTCACCGTAACCCCGCAAGGCACGACGACGGACATCAGTGTTATCGAGTGCACCGATTCAATATTCGAGCCGCCCTCGGTGCAGGCTTTGCTGAAATTCAAATACAAACCGCGTGTCGCGAATGGTGCTCCCGTTGCTGTGTCGGGAGTGCGGAACCGGTTTACTTACACGATTTCCGGCTAGCGGAAGGAGGACGACATGGCAGATCAACAGAAGGTCAAGCGCCGGGTAGGGCGCTATTTCGTGGCCTTGGCCATAGGCGGATTCGCCGCGCTCTCGCTGCTTTGGGTCATGCAGTTCCTGATCGCCACCGGTCAGGCGGCGATCACCGAAGCGCTCGATGCGCGTTTCGTGGACTTTGTGCGGGTCAAGCGAGAGGAAACGGTCGAGCGCAAGCAGGAGAAGCCCGAGCGCCCGCCCGAAGTGGACGAGCAGCCCCCCGAGCTTCCGCAGCAGAACATGGACAGTTCGGACTTCGATTCTTCCGTGGCGGTGTCGGTCCCGAGCCCGGACATGAATGTGGGCCTGGACGGCGAGCTGGGCGATTTCAGCCTGGCCGAGGGCGACTACCTGCCGATCGTAAAGGTGGCGCCGATGTATCCGCGCCGCGCGCAGTCGAGGGGGCTGGAAGGCCACTGCGACCTGCAGTTCACCGTTACGCCGCTGGGCACTACGGCGGACGTGAGCGTTATCGAGTGCACCAGTTCCTTGTTCGAGCGGGCGTCGGTGCAAGCGCTGCTCAAGTTCAAGTACAAGCCGCGGGTGGTGAACGGCACCGCCATCGCCGTGCCCGGGCTGCGGCACAGGATTACGTTCCAGATAGAAGATTGACGCGGTGAAGGTCAGGTTCAACGTCATCTTCGCGGGGCTTGTCGGCCTCGCCCTGCTTGCTCCCGCCGGTTTCGCGCAGGCCCAGGAGGGCGAGCAGGAGGAACAGAAGACGCGGCGCAGTGAGGCCATGAGCGAAAGGGTGCACCGGCGTTTTTCCAGGGCGCAGGATGCCCTGGCGGAGGACGACTTTGCTACCGCGGAGGCATTGCTGCAGGAAATCACCGAACTTCGCGGACTGACGCCCTACGAACGCGCCCAGACCAACAATTTCTACGGCTTCATTCACATCGAGAGGGAAGACTTCCCGAGCGCGATCCGCTCTTTCCTCCGCGTAATCGAGATCGGCGGCCCCGAGGAAATTCCCGCGGGCCTCTATTATGCGACCATCAGCACGCTGTCGCAGCTCTACATGCAGGTGGGAGACTATCCCGCGGCGATCGATTTCGGCCGCAGGTGGATCGATTCCCAGGAGAGTCCGGCCCCCAAGGACTACATGCTCCTGGTCCAGGCCTACTTCCAGTTGGAGGATTGGCGCAATGCGCTGGACAACATACATCTTGCGATGGAAAGGGCCCGGCAGACGGACGTCGAAATCGAAGAGAACTGGTGGCGCTTCCTGCTGGCCGCGCATTGGGAACTGGAGGAGTATCCCGAGGCGTTGAAAGTCAGCAAGATCCTGGTGACCACGTGGCCCAAGAAGGATTTCTGGATTCAGCTCCAGGGCCTTTATTCCATAGTGGAGGATGAGCCCAGGCAATTCGCGGCGTTCTGGAGTATGTACGACCAGGGGCTTCTGGACCGGAGCAACGAACTGGTGACCATGGCCCAGCTCTTCATGCTGGCGGAAGTCCCCTACAAGGCGGCCGTCGTGCTGCAGGAGGGCCTGGACAGCGGCGAAGTTGAGGCCACCGCAGTAAATTACCGCTACCTGGCGCAGGCCTGGCAGCTGGCGCGGGAGGACCGCAAGGCCCTGGATCCAATGCGCAAGGCCGCCGAGAGCGAGGAGGACGTGGAGGACAAGGGAGAACTCTACATGCGGCTGGCGGAAACCTATAACGCCTTGAGCGAATACGACGACTGCGCTTCGACAGCCCGCCAGGCCCTGCGTGCAGGGGAACTGAAGAGTGAGGGCAGGGCCTACATGTTGCTGGGCCAGTGCCTGTTCGAGCAGGAGCAATTCGACGAGGCGGGCGACGCCTTCACGCGCGCGGCGCGCGACAGCGATACGCGGAGAACCGCCACGCAGTGGCAGAACTACCTGAGGAGAGAGGTCAAGCGGCGCAGCGACCTCGAGGCCCGGCTGGCCCAGTACGCCGACTGACCCGCCACCAGCGTTTGAGGAAGGGGTATTTCAATGCCCACGGTGCATTTTGTTGATTGCAAGGGGAACCCGCGCGATATCGAGGTTCCCGAAGGCTGCACTCTCATGGAGATTGCGCTGGAAAACGACGTCGAAGGGATCGTGGCGGAATGCGGCGGCTGTTGCGCCTGCGCGACCTGCCACAGCTATATCGACGAGGAGTGGATCGACAAGCTGCCTCCCATCGACGACATGGAAGACGCCATGCTCGATTGCGCCCTGGAGCGCAAGCCCAACAGCCGGCTTACCTGCCAGATTCAGATGACGGCCGCACTGGCTGGCCTGAAACTACGCGCCGCAGATAACGAAGCCTAGAGTTTGCCTTCCTCGAACTGGCTGTGGACTTCGGCCACCGGCGGCATCGCGGCTACCGGGGTCTTTTCTTCCATCTCGTTCTGCACGACCCGCATCACGCGCGCGACGTAGCGCCGACGCGTGTCTTCGCGCTCGGCTTCTGCTTCCGCATCGGGCAGGAAGTTGTCGATTTCCTCGCGGCTGAACAGGCCGCCCTTCTCGATCAGGCGCTCCACGCTGTCCAGCCGGTCGCGCAGCACCGACACTTCGCCGATGAGCGACATCAGGATCCCCAGCAGCCGGTCGGTCGCGGGGTCGGAAAAGTAGCGCGGCCGTTTCCCCTTGGCGGTGCGGCGCAGGCGGGGCGCTTCCTCGCCTGCGCTCATGCGCGAATTCCTGCCAGGGATTTGAAGCTCATTTCGTCCCGGGAGTAGTTGCGCTGCGTGACGTCCAGGTTGGACTTCATGAGTTCCAGCCCCACCTCGTCCGCCGGCCAGCCGCCCTTGACCGCCTCGGCGACCAGGTCGATGTCGGTCATGCAGCGGGCGAAGGACTCGTTGTTGTTGTAACTCTCCCAGTCGTGCATGAACTGGTCGAACAGCGTGTCGCCGCGCGGGATGTCGAAGTGCAGCATACGGCCGCCGCTGCCAAGCAGCCGGCGGGTCTCGGCGAAGATGCGCGGCAGGGCCTTCTTGGAAGTTTCGTGCAGCATGATGTGCGATACGACCAGGTCGAAGCTGCCGTCCTCATAGTCGGTGCATTCGGCGTTCTGCTGGCTGAAATGCACGGCGACGCCCAGCGATTCCGCCCTCGTGTGGGCGTATCGCAGCATCGGCGCGCCGACGTCGATGGCATGGATCTCCGCATCGGGGAACACCTTGCCCCAGGGCAGGGTGCTGTTGCCGGCACCGCAGCCCATGTCCAGGATGCGCTTCGGCTGGAAGTCCGGCCAGATTCCGCGCATGCCGTTGCACAGCATGTGACCCAGGAAATCCCCTTCCGGCCCCCAGGCTCCGGCCATGTACATCTGCAGGCCGGTCTCGTAGAGAGCGCCGGCCGTGATGTCGTCGGCAACCTGGTCGGTGTGGTAGCCGCCCGGTTGGATGTGAATGTCGTGCACCGTGTGGTAGCGCGGAATTTCGAGGTCCGGGTTCAGTTCGAGGCTGCCGCCGGCAGCCCCGTTCGTGGCCCGAAAGCGTTCGATCATGTCCGGGAGCTGCCGCTCGACCGTGTCAACCGTGGCGTCCCACATCATTTCCTGGCTGCGGCGGGTCATCGCGCTCCACAACTGGTAATACGGTTCCGACATCATCTTCTTGCGAATTTCGTCGCGGTGCTGCGGCGGACGTCCGGATTCCTTTTCGATGGCCGGCTTGATCTTCTCTTCGTAGAGGGAGAAGTTGCCCGGCATGATCGTGCCGGAGAGATGGGCCCGGAAAGCACGGACAAAGTCCATGCGCGAGGCTTCGTCGTGGTTGGCGTCGGGCGTCAGGGCGTGAACGTTTCGAAACATCGAATAGTCCTCCTTTGAGGATTAACCGTCATCTGCGCCCGGGAGTGGGATCATGCCCTCGCTCCCAGGAATGAATGGAGAATAGCACGGCTCAGGCGGGGGCGATGAGCTCCACCCACTCGCCCACCGGACCGCGCCACATGCCGGCCTCGCGGCCGTAGTAGGGCGCGCCCGGCTGGCCCTTCAGCGTGTGTTCTCCGAGCGAATCGGATACGAAGCTGACCATGCTGATCGACGGCGGCAGCCAGCCGTCCCGCTGCGGGCGCGGCTCGGCGGTTTCCGGCATGCTGTCGAGTTCGATCAGGTTGCTTCCGGACAACGACATCGTGCTCAGCATGAAGCGGTGATCGTAGGGCAGGCCGTAGACCTGTCCCATGACCGTGATCCGCACCGGACGGGGTTCGCCGTAGGTGAGTCCGAAGCGCTCGCCCCAGGCGTCGCCGATCATCTCGACCGAAGGCCCTCCAAGGATCACGATGAAGGTGCGGTCGACGAAATCCACGGCCTCGGGCACGTCGAATTCCGTTCTCCGCTTGAACATGGTGAGGTACAGGAATTCCTTGGCCGGTCCCTGGACCTGCATGGCGCGGATGGCGTCCGTGATGGACAGGTCCGCGGGAGGCCCCAGGATGTGGAAGGGTGTGCCGAGGAGTTGTTGCTCCAGCGCATCGGTGTCCTGCACCATCAGTTCGGCCGCGTTCCAGCCCCAGCATCGATAGGCCGCATAGCCTTCCGTTTCCGGCTGCTCCACGAACCGGAAATGGAATCCGGTGGTGGTTGCGGGCGCCATGAGCAGGAACTGCGCGCCTTCCACCGCCTCGGCGCCCCAGAATTTCGCCAGCTCCCCCGAAACACGTCCGCCGCCGGTCGACTGGTAGCCCAGAAGCTCGTAGGCCTCTTCCATCGCGCCCAGGTCGGGCGCGGCGATCGTCACGCAACTGATCGGGCCGATCATAACGATGCCAGGTATCGGCGGGCGTCATCGATGCCGATGACCTCGCCGAATTTCTTGCTGATGTCGAACAGGTTGGCCTCGTGCGGCCGCTCGTCGCGGTCGCCGGTGGCCTCGCGCACCACGATCGGAATGTAGCCGTACTGCAGCGCGTCCACGGCCGAGGCGCGCACGCATCCGCTGGTGGTGAGCCCGCAGATCAGCAGCGTGTCGACTCCCAGCGACGAGAGCGTGGCCGCCAGGTGGGTTCCGAAGAACGCACTGGGGTATTTCTTGACGATCACCACCTCGCCCTCGGCCGGCTCCAGTCCTTCGCCGAAAGCGCAATAGGGCGACCCCTTCACCAGGTTGGCCAGCGCCGGCACCTTGCGGTAGAACACGCCGCCCTCCACCCCCGCGGCGTCATATTCCACGCAGGTATGAAAAACGGGGATGCCCGCCTTGCGGCACTCGCCCAGCAGGTTCACCGCCTGGGCCAGTTCGTCCTCCACGCCCGCGTAGAGCGAGCATTCGGGGTCCAGGTAGGCCTGAACGAAATCGATGATCAGCAGCGCGGGCCTGGCCCCGGGCTGGATCGAGCCGCCGAATCCGGCCTGGCTGTAGTCCTGGTCGAGTTCCACCATGATGTCAGATAATCCCCCGTTCCTTCAATCCGGCGAGCCTGTCGTCGTCGTAATCGAGCAGGCCCCGGTAGATGTCGTCATTGTGCTGTCCGATCTGCGGCGCCGCGGTCCGTATCTGCCCGGGCGTGAGCGACAGCTTGGGCGCCACGTTCTGCATCTTCAGATCGCCGAACTTCGGATGCATGGTCGAAACGATGGCCTCGCGGGCCTTGAAATGCGCGTCCTCGAGCATTTCCGGCGCCCGGTAAATCTTGCCCGACGGAACGCCGCTCTCGTCCATGAGCGCCTCCAGCTCGGCGGCGTCCTTGGTCGCGGTCCATTCCGCGATGAGCTCGTCGAGTTCGGTCTGCGTCTCGCCGCGCGCGGCGTGGCTGGAGTAGCGCGGGTCGTCGGCCAGTTCCGGCCGCCCCATGGCCGCGCTCAAGCGCCGGAACACGCTGTCCTGGTTGGCCGCGATCAGGATGTAGGTCCCGTCCCTGGTGGGATAGACGTTCGAAGGCGCCACCCGCGGCAGAATGGAGCCGGTGCGCTCGCGGATATACCCGGCCTGCTGGTATTCGGTAACGAGCGATTCCATCATGTTGAGCACCGCCTCGTAGATCGCGGAGTCCACGACCTGACCCTCGCCCGTGCGCTCGCGGTGATGCAGCGCGGACAGCGCGCCGATGCAGGCGAAGGTGGCCGCGAGCTGGTCGCCAATGCTGATGCCCACGCGGCTTGGCGGGGTGGAGGGATCGCCGGCGACGTAGCGGAGGCCGCCCATGGCCTCGCCGATCGCGCCGTAACCGGCCCGCGAGGAATAGGGGCCGGTTTGCCCGTAGCCGGACACGCGGATCAGGATCAGCGCGGGATTGATGTCGTGCAGTTCCTCCCAGGACAGGTTCCAGCGCTCCAGCGTTCCCGGCCGGAAGTTCTCCAGCAGGAAATCGGCCTTGGCGACCAGTTCCTTGAGGATGTCCTGACCCTCTTTCTCGCGAAGATTCAGCGTGATCGCCTTCTTGTTCCGGGAAATCACCGGCCACCAAAGCGACATTCCGTGGGCTTTCTCCTGGCCCCAGTCGCGCATCGGATCCGGCCGGTCCGGCGCTTCCACCTTGATCACCTCGGCGCCGAAATCCGCCATCAGTTGTCCGCAGAACGGGCCCGCCAGCAGCGCGCCGAGTTCAATCAGCCTCAGATCGGCCAGCGGGCCGGTCTTGTCCGTCATGTCCTGGATTCCCCTTATCGTGCGAAAAGCCCGGCCCGGCTTGTTTCCGGGGTCGGGCCATGATGAAGTTTGAACATACATTGTATAGAATACGCAGCCTTGGTTTGAGGGGAACGGCAATTCGATGACTGCCAGCGCGCGCCGCGTTTCGATTGTGGAAGTGGGTCCGCGGGACGGCCTGCAATCCGAGGAAGTATTGCCGACCGAGGTCAAGCTGGAGTTCATTCGCCGCGCGGTGGACGCGGGAATACGCAAGGTGGAGGCGGTCAGTTTCGTCCACCCGAAGCGGGTTCCGCAGATGGCCGATGCCGAAGACGTCGTTCGCGGCGTTCCAAAGCGCGACGATCTGATTCTCATCGGCCTGATCCTGAACCAGCGCGGCTTCGAGCGCGCCCGGGATTGCGGCATCGACGAGGTGGGCATGGTCGTGGTGTCAAGCGACACCTATAACCGGCGCAACCAGGGTGTCTCCAGCCTGGAATCCATCGAGGCCTGGCTGAAGATTGCAAAGCAGGCAAGGCAAGAAGGCATTCGGGCCAATTGCATGGTTTCATCGGCCTTCGGTTGCCCGTTCGAAGGCGAGGTCCCCCCGGAACGTGTCGTGGAGTACGCCGAACGAGTGGCCGAGGGCGACCCGGTGGAACTGGGGATCGCCGATTCTATCGGCGTGGCCGTGCCGGCGCAGATCACGGACGTTCTCGGGCGTATTTCCGAACGTCTGCCCGGACTCCCGATCCGGGTGCACCTGCACAATACGCGCAACACGGGGCTGGCCAACGCCCAGGCGGCGCTGGATGCCGGCGTGGCCTCCATCGACTCCAGCATAGGCGGGATAGGCGGTTGCCCCTTTGCGCCGCTGGCGACCGGCAACATTCCGACCGACGACCTGCTTTACCTTCTGTCGAGGTCGGAAGTGGAAACCGGCGTATCGCTGAAGAAGATCATCGAAACCAGTGGCTGGCTGCGCGAGCAGCTCGGCCACGGCGATTTGCCTGCGATGCTGCCGCGTGCGGGAATATTCCCGGACGTGGCGATGGGCGCGCAGGCCTGAACTGAAATACACACGGGAGAAATAGCATGAGCTTTCGCTTGGGCGTGGATGTGGGCGGTACTTTTACCGACCTGCTCCTGGTTAACGAGCAGTCGGGGGAGATGTACACCGCAAAAGTCCCCAGCACGCCGGAGGATTCGTCGATCGGCGTGTCCAACGGCATCGACCGGGTCTGTGGCGACGCGGATGTGGACCCCGGGGACATCACCCATGTCATGCATGGGACCACGGTGGCCACCAATACCATCCTCACGGGGACTGGCGCCAAGGTGGGGCTGGTCACGACCAAGGGCTACCGGCAGGTGCTGCAGATCGCCCGTTCCTTCGTGCCGGGTGGCCTGGGCGGATGGGTGATCTACAACAAGAGCCTGCCGATCGCGCCGCTGGCGCTGACCATCGAAGCGGACGAGCGCGTGGGCGCCGACGGATCGATCGTGCACGAACTCAACGTCGGGTCCCTGGAGGCGGAACTGCAGAAGCTGGCCGGGAGAGGCGTCGAAGCGCTGACCGTGTCGCTGATCAACTCCTTCGCCAACCCGGCGCACGAGCAGCAGGTCCGTGAGGTCGCCGAACGCGTTCTTCCCGGCGTTCCGGTGTCCCTTTCCTCGGAAGTCGTTCCGGAGATGCAGGAATACGAGCGCACGATCACCACGGTCGCCAACTCCTACGTGCGGCCGAAGGTGGCGACCTACGTTCGCAACCTCGAGCAGCAGCTCAACGACACGATGAGCGGCGTGCAACTGCACGTGCTGCGCTCCGACGGCGGCCTGGCCTCCGCGGACGCGGCCGAGGCCGTTCCGGTCAACCTGCTGATGAGCGGCCCGGCCGGCGGCGTTTCCGGCGCCATCTGGATCGCCTCGCAGGCCGATCACAACAACCTGCTGACCTTCGACATGGGCGGCACGTCCACTGACGTGGCGCTGGTGCAGGACGGTCAGGCGCAATTGAGGCGCGAGACTACCGTTGGAGACGTGACCGTGCGCGCTTCCTCGGTGGACGTGCGCACCGTGGGCGCCGGGGGCGGTTCCATCGCCCACGTGCCCGAGCTCACCGGGGCGCTGCGCGTAGGACCACAAAGCGCCGGCGCCGATCCGGGGCCGGCGGCTTACGCCAAGGGCGGCGAGGAGCCGACCGTTACGGACGCCAACGTCGTGCTCGGCTACCTGCCGGCGGAGGTGCGCCTGGGCGGCGACATGAAGCTGGACCGGGGCGCGGCCGAAGCCGCCGTGCAGAAGATCGCCGACGCCCTGGGGCTGTCGCTGATGGAGGCGGCCTCGGGCATCGTAAGCCTGGTCAACGAGAACATGTACGGCGCGTTGCGCCTCGTATCGGTGGAACAGGGCCACGACCCGCGCGAGTTCGCACTGATCGCCTTCGGCGGCGCCGGCCCCTTGCACGCCAACGCGCTGGGCAGGCTCATGAGTTCCTGGCCGGTCATTATTCCTCCGGGACCGGGCGTGCTGTGCGCCTACGGCGATGCGACCACGCGCGTCAGGAACGAGGCCTCGCGCACCTTCATCAAGCGCTTCGGACGCACGAGCGCGGACGAGGCGGCGGGCATCTTCGCCGACCTGGCCGAGCAGGCTTCGCAGGCGCTGGACGAGGAGGGCATTCCGCGCGGCGATCAGGCCCTGAGCTACCAGGCGGACATCCGTTACCACGGCCAGGGCCTCTTGCTGACGGTCGATTTCGAACTGGACGACCTGAGGGAGCAGGGGCTGGATGCGATCGGAGTCAAGTTCGACCGGATGCACGAGCAGTTGTTCACCTTCGCATTGCCGGAGGACAAGGAACTCGTCAATCTGCGCGCCGTGGCCGAAGGCAAGCCCACCGTGGTGCGCGCCTTGCGGGTCGCGGAAGGCGACGCCAGTCCGGCTGCGGCCGAAATGGTCTCGCACGAAATCTACGTCGATGGCGGAATGCAGGAAGCCATGCTGTATGACCGCTCCAAACTGAAGGCCGGCAACGTGATTAACGGTCCGGCCATCGTCCTGGAGATGGACTCGACCACCCTGGTGCTCCCCGGTCACGAGGGGCAGGTGGACGAATACGGCAACATCCTGATTACGCCTTCGGATTCCTGAACGGGAGTTATACACAATGCCTGCACAAATCATAGAAAGCCGCCCACGCCCCTATAACCGCGTGGAGCTGGACCCCATTACGCTGGACATCATCGAAAACGCGATGCTCAACGCCCGCTGGGAGATGGACGCGGTGCTGTTCCGCACCGCGATGTCGCCCGGCATCCGCGAGCAGCACGACGAGTTCCCCATGATCGCCAACCTGGAAGGCAAGATGGTGGTGGGGCAGTTCGGCAGCTTCATTCACGGCTTCAAGGAGGCCTACGACGGGACGATCGAGGAAGGCGACATGTTCCTCACCACCGACCCGTACGCCTGCAACGGCGCCGTGAGCCATGCCAACGACTGGCTGCTGCTCAGGCCCATTTTCAAGGACGGACGCCTGATCGCCTATGCCTCGATGTTCGGCCACATGACCGACATCGGCGGCAAGGTGCCCGGCAGCCTGCCCACCGACGCGCGGCAGATCTTCGAGGAGGGCATCCGCGTGCCGCCGGTGAAGATCTACAAGGACGACGTGCTGCAGGAGGACGTGCTGCGGCTGATCCTGCACAACTGCCGTCTGCCGCACTGGAACCGAAGCGACTTCAACGCCATCGTGGCCGCCATCCGCACCGCGGAGAAGCGCGTGATCGAAATGGCGGAGCGCTTCGGCGACGACGTCTATTACTCCGCGCTGGAGGAACTGCTCGATCGTAACAAGCGCGCCATGGGCAAGCTCATTCACATGACGGTGCCGGAGACCAAGCAGTATTTCGAGGACTTCATCTGCGACGACGGGCTCGGCATGGGGCCCTACAAGATCAAGTGCGCGATGTGGCGCGAGGGCGACACCGTCATATTCGACTTCGACGGCACCGACCCGCAGTCCATCGGCTCGGTGAACTTCTACCTCAACGAGGAAATGTTCAAGATGTTCGCCGGCGTGTACATGATCATGGTCTTCGACCCGCAGATCATGTTCAACGACGGCTTCTACGACCTGATGGAGGTGCGCATTCCCGAGGGCACGCTGCTCAAGCCCCGGTTCCCGGCGGCGCTTTCATGCCGCACCCACGCCCTGGGACGCATCTTCGACATCCTGGGCGGGCTTCTGGGGCAGGGCAACCCGGATTTCCTCTGCGCGGCCGGCTTCTCCGACAGCCCGCACTTCATGTATTCCGGCTACCGGCGCGACGACGGCGAGTGGTACCAGCTTTACCAGATCGGCTTCGGCGGCATACCGGGCAAGCCCTTCGGCGACGGCCCCGACGGCCATTCGCTGTGGCCGAGCTTCACCAACGTGCCCAACGAGTTCCTGGAGAGCTACTTCCCGCTGCGGATCGACGTTTACGAGACAATCGCGGACAGCGGCGGGCCCGGCCTGCACCGCGGCGGCAACGCGCTGCGCGTGGGCTACCGGTTCCTGGAGCCGGGTGAAATCTCGATCCACGACGACCGCTGGCTCACCTATCCCTGGGGCGTGAACGGCGGCCTGCCCGGACAGCGCAGCCGCAAGATCCTCCATCGCGTGGACGGCTCCGAGGAACTGCTGCAGTCGAAATGCGACCGCATCCACGTGGAGCCCGGCGACCTGCTGTACTTCGACACCTGGGGCGGCGGAGGCTGGGGCGACCCGCTCAAGCGTCCGGCCGAGCAGGTGGGCTTCGACGTGGCCGCCGGCCTGGTGAGCGTGGATGGCGCGCGCCGCTACGGCGTTGTGTGCAACGAAGACGGCGAAGTGGACGATGCAGCCACCGAGAAGCTGCGCAGCGAGATGGCCGCGGAGCGCGGCGACACCTCGCTATTCGACTTCGGCGGCACCCCCGAGGAGCTCAAGGAACGCTGCGAAGAGGAGACCGGCCTGCCGGCGCCCGACGCGCCCAAGTTCCAGAACTGGTTCAGCGCCGCCGCCTAAGCACAGCCAAGCGCATCCTCTGGGAGCGAGCGCCTTCCATGCGAGGGAGGGCGTCCCGCCCTCCCCTGAGTTCGCTATCGTCACCGTCATGGCTGCCCGTAAAAGTCAATTCACTCTGCAGTAATTGCAGCGCTGGTAACGCGCGGATATGCAAGGACACATCGTGGTTGATCCACACTTTGTAGAACTCCGTGATCGAATCCGCATCGAATATGGAGCTACTCCGCGCGCCGCCGCGATCTGGTCCGAGAAAAGATGAATGAAGGTATCAGGAAAGGTCTCGCAAATATCAGACTAGTTCCTTGAGGCCAGGTTCGGAATAAACGCAATGAGATATCGAATTGACACGGCCTATTGAATGACGTCATTGCGGTCAGAGGATCACTTATGAACACGAAGCACTACAGCACTTTGATTGAGTGGAGTGACGAGGATGGTTGCTTTATCGGAAGTGCCTATCCGCTGGTTGGGCAATGCTGCCACGGCGAAACGCGAGCCGAAGTCGCGGGCAAGTTGGAGACGATCATCGACGATCTGCTTGACGATCCCGACTGGCTAATGAATGTGCCGGAAGTCTCGGCCAAGGAGTATTCCGGGAGGATTACCTTGCGCGTCAGCCCGGAAGAGCACAAACTGTTGGCCGCAAGATCCGCCTCGCGCGGGTTGACCATCAACCGCTACCTCAAGGAAAAGGCGCTCGGATAGTTTATGCGGTTTCTCTTGCGGAATTTTCCGCAAGGGGCGTGTGGCTTGCCACGACTACCGACAATATGCCCTCGATACGGCCCACGCGGCTGTTAAGCCCGGCCATCTCTGAGCGCACGTCACCCACTTCGGAACGCACGCCGCCGATTTCTCTCTGCATACTGAACCATGCGGCTCCGATGCTCCCGAGAAGCGCGACACCTGTCGCGAGAATGGCGATCAATTCATTGGTCATGGAGCTGCCTCGTCAATCCGGTGACAGGTTCTGGATTTGCTCCTGAAGGTCGACGGTTGCTCCGCCGTCGCCGTTTCGGGCGACGAAGGTCTTTCCCATGGCCGCTTCGTTGTTCAGGACGGCGACCGTGACGGTTGCCAGGTCTTCGCGTTCCATCAGGCGCCGGCCGGATCCGCCCTGTTCAAGGACGATGGGCTTTTCACCGCCGGGATTGTCGCGGAGGCCCGGCCCGCGCACGATCGTATAGGGAAGGCCTGATTCGCGCAGGTAGTCCTCGGCGTGTCCTTTCCATACGAGGACATTGCCGAATCTCTCGTTCAACGGCGAATCCGGGTTCCCCGCGCTGGCCGCCGAGATCATCACGTAGTGCTTCACGCCGATTTTCCCGGCCACGTCTATGAGATAACGGGTGCCGATCCAATCGACCTGCTCCGGATCGTTCGGGCCTTCCGCCTGGGTTGCTCCGTGCGCCGTTACCACGAAGTCCACGTCCCGCACGGCCGCATCCACGCTTTCCCTCGAGGTCAGGTCCATCTGCCGCCAGGCGAAGTCGCCTGCCACCGTTTCCGCCGCTCTTTCGGGATTGCGGCTGGTTGGCACGACTTCGTACCCCTGCTCTTCGAGCATGGCGATGATGAAGCGGCCCGTGCCGCCCGAGGCCCCCACCACGAGCACCTTATCGCTATCCTGCGCAAGCACCGGAGTCGCCAGAATCAGGCCAAGGGCCAGGGAAAGGACTTGCCGTCGTGCAAGGTTGCTGTTCATTGGAGGTTCCATTGCGTGCCACCTGCGCCATTCTGCCATCGGCAGCCGCGGCTATCCGGCAGTATGATGGACGCCCGGATTTTTCGCGAATGGGTGAGGGATGAACGAACGGCACAACGAGCCCTGGTGGGCGGTGATCGAACCCGGGGAGGGCGAGTCCCTTTGGCAGCCGTTGCCTTCGCGCGGCTACGTGGACCTCAAGCTCACGCCCGAGAATACCCCCTATGACGGCTTTACCTCGGGCACGCAGTTGCTGCCGCCGGGCTGTCATATCCGCGAACACGGCCACCGGCGCAACCACGAACTGATCTTCGTGCACAAGGGCAGCGGGCGGGTCGAGATCGAGGGGAACGAGTATCCGATCACGGAAGGATCGACCGTGCTGTTCGGCCGCTATGCGCGCCACATCCTCGAGAACACCGGCGACACCGACATGGAGTTGTTCTGGGTGTTCCTGCCCCCTGGACTGGAGCACTGGTTCCGCGGAATCGGCCGCAAGCGCCGGCCGGGCGAACCGATGCCCGACGCGTTCCCGAGGCCCGAGGGCGTGGAGGAATTGATGGAATGGATGCGGTTCGTGCCGCCCGCCAACCGCAACACAGATGGGGAGAAACAATAGTGACGAAGTATTTCGGGGGTAGCGCGGCCATCCCGCTGCTGACAATGCTTGTCGCGGCCTGCGCCGGACCGCCGTCGGGTAACGTGGAATACGACCGGGCGGCCGCCAGGGATGAGATCTGGGAGAAGGAGCAGGCGATTTTCGCGGGAAGGAGCCGCGGCGACCTCGGGGTCTACGTTGGCTTTACGGCGGGGGACTACATGGGCTGGCCGCCGGGCTCGCCGGACCCGCTCGGAGTCGAGCAGTTGCGCGAGCGCGCCGAGCAGATGCGCGGCAAGGACCAGGAAGAGATCGCCATGGAGTTCGGCGACATCACTTTTTCCGGCAACACCGCGGTGATCTACTACAGTACGCACAAGACACGCCTGCCCGATGGAGAACCGGTAGACCAGACGGCGGACATCGCCCATGTCTGGGTTCGGGAGGCGGACGATTGGAAACTGCTGGGCGCCCTGGGACGCTACACGTCACCGGGCTACGACCGGGAGCAAGCGACAGCGGAGATCTGGGAGAAGGAGCAGGCGATCTATGCAGCCCGTGGACAGGGTGACCTGCAGTACTACGTAGATAACGCTTCGGAGCACTATTTGGGCTGGCCCCCCGGTTGGCAAAAGCCGTCCGGGATTGACCAGCTGCGGGCCGGGGTCGAGCAGATGCGTGGAATCGATCAGGAAGAACTGACCATGGAGTTCGGCGACATTGCGTTCTCCGGCAATACGGCAGTGATTTACTACGGCACCCACCGGACCCGCATGCCGGGCGGGGAGCCGGTGGACCAGCATTTCGAGATCACGCACATCTGGGCGTTCGAGTCCGGCGAATGGAGACTCCTGGGCGCGATGGGGCGGACCCGCGCGCCGGCTTCAGCGACAAATTGACGCCTATTGCGTCGCAGGGAGCGTAAACGGGTATGTCTTATGACAGCGTTCGGCAGCAATGGCTGGCCGGTCCGGAGGAGTTCTGGGCCAAGGCGGCGGAAGGCATTGACTGGACCGGAAGGTGGGGCGAGGTCCGTGACCGCGGTTCGCCGGTCGGACGGTGGTTTCCAGGCGCCGAGCTGAACACCTGTTACAACGCGCTGGACCGGCATGCGGATTCCGGGGCGGCGGACAGAACGGCGCTGATTTACGACAGTGCGATGACCGGGGCGGTTCGCCGCTTCACCTACGCCGAACTTCGCGACCATGTGGCGGAACTGGCCGGCGCAATGCAGGCGGCGGGCCTCGGGCGAGGCGACCGGGCGCTGATCTACATGCCCATGGTCCCGGAGTCGGTGATGGCAATGCTGGCCTGCGCGCGGCTGGGCGCGATCCATTCGGTGGTCTTCGGAGGTTTCGCCGCCCGCGAGCTGGCCACGCGGATTTCCCAGGCGCGGCCAAAAATCGTTCTTACCGCCAGCTGCGGCCTGGAACCCAATCGTGTCGTGGCCTACAAGCCGCTGCTCGACGACGCGCTGGCCCAGGCCGATCATGCGCCGGAACTCGTCGTTCTGTTGCAGCGGCCGGAGTTGCGGGCGGAACTGAAGCCGGGCCGCGACGTGGACTGGAAGGATTTCCTGCGTGACGCGAAGCCCGCCGACTGCGTGCCCGTGCAGGCGACCGATCCGCTTTATATCCTCTACACCTCCGGCACCACAGGGCAGCCGAAGGGGATCGTGCGCGACAACGGCGGGCACGCCGTTGCGCTGCACTGGTCGATGAAAGCGCTGTACGGCATCTCGCCGGGCGACGTGTTCTGGGCGGCGTCGGACATCGGCTGGGTCGTGGGGCATTCCTACATCGTTTACGCGCCCCTGCTGGCGGGGGCAACGTCCATTCTTTACGAAGGCAAGCCGGTCGGAACGCCCGACGCCGGCGCCTTCTGGCGCGTCATCGGCCAGCACGGAGTCAACGCGCTGTTCACCGCGCCTACGGCGATACGCGCCATCAAGCGCGAGGACCCCGCGCTGGAACAGGCGCAACGGTACGACCTGGGAACGCTGCGCGCGCTGTTCCTCGCCGGCGAGCGCTGCGACCCGGACACGCTGGAATGGTCCGGCCAGGTTCTCGGCGTGCCGGTCATCGACCACTGGTGGCAGACCGAGACCGGATGGGCGGTGGCCGGGAACCTCTTGGGCGAGGGCCTGTTCAAGGTGAAGGCGGGCTCCGCCGGCAAGGCGCTTCCGGGGTGGGACGTGCGGGTGCTGGACGAGAACGGCGCCGAAGTGCCGGCCGGAGAAACGGGTTCCATCGTTTGCCGCCTTCCGCTGCCGCCGGGCGCTCTTCCGACACTCTGGCAGGCCGACGACCGCTTCCGTGAGACCTATCTGAGCGACTACGACGGCTGCTATACGACCGGCGACGCCGGTTATATGGACGCCGAAGGCTATCTCTACGTGATGACCCGGACCGACGACGTCATCAACGTGGCCGGCCACCGCCTTTCGACCGGCGCGCTCGAGGAAGTGCTGGCGATGCATCCGGACGTGGCCGAATGCGCCGTGACCGGCATTGCCGACGCGCTGAAAGGGCAGGTTCCGCTGGGGTTCCTGTGCCTGAAGTCCGGGATCGCGCGCGACGAGGGCACGGTGGTGCAGGAATGCATCGCCCTGATACGGGAGCATATCGGCCCGGTGGCGGCCTTCCGCAAGGCACTGGTCGTGGACCGGTTGCCCAAGACGCGCTCGGGCAAGGTCCTGCGCGGTGTGCTGGCGAAGATCGCCGATGGCGTGGAGTACGCGTTCCCGCCCACCATCGACGACCCCGCCATCCTGGGAGAAATCGAATCCAGCCTGCTGAGCGCCGGAATCCGCGCCGAATGAATACCGGCAGCGGCAGGCTTTCCGGGGAAGGCTACGGCTGGTACGTGGTTTTCGTGCTGTGCGTGTGCGGCGTGGTGGCGTTCATCGACCGGCAGATCATCAACCTGCTGGTGGAGTACATCAAGGACGACCTGCTGGTCAGCGACACCCAGATCAGCCTCCTGCAGGGCTTTGCCTTCGCGGTCTTCTACGCGCTTGTGGCGATTCCGCTGGGGCGAATCGCCGACAGCACCAACCGGCGCCTGCTGATCACGGCCGGAATCTGCGCCTGGACGGTCGCGGCCATCTGCTGTGGCCTGGCGCAGACCTACGCGCAGTTGTTCTTCGCCCGGATGATGGTGGGTGTGGGCGAGGCCGTGCTGACGCCCGCGGGCTTTTCCCTGCTGGCCGACTTCTTCAAGCCCAGGCGGCTGGCGCGGCCCGTCAGCGTCTTTACCGCGTCCAGTTTCTTCGGATCGGGCATCGCGCTGATGGTGGGCGGATACATCGTCAACGCGATCCAGGCCACCGACGGAATCTCGCTGCCGTTTTTCGGACCGCTGCGCCTGTGGCAGGCCGTGTTCATCCTTGGCGCCTTGCCCGGCATTCCGGCCGCCATCTGGTTTTTTCTGTCGGTGCGGGAGCCGCCCCGGCGCGCCGCGCCTTCCAGTCAGCAAAGCTCGCGGGAATACCGGCGCGGCTTCCTGGAGGCCCTGCGCTATGTCGGCAACAACCGCCGCCTGTTCCTGTCGATCTACGGCGGCATTTCGTTTCTGGCCGCGGCCCAGTTCGCGCTCGGCGCCTGGATCCCGGCGTACTTCATTCGCACCCATGGCTGGTCGGCGGGAGACATCGGTTACGCCCAGGGCTTCGTGTTCCTCGTATGCGCCACGATCGGCGTCGTGGGCGGCGGTTGGCTTACGGACGCCATGCAGGCGCGCGGCCATCGCGACGCCAATCTCAAGACCTCCACCTTCGGCGGGCTGCTGGCAATGCCCTTTGCCGTGGCGATCCCCCTGGCGTCCGATCCGATGGTGGCCGTCGCATTGCTCGCGCCGGCCGTGCTGTTCGGCGCCGTACCGTTCGGCGGCGGCGTCGCGGCGCTACCGATGGTCTCGCCCCCGCAGTTCCGCGCCCAGCTCGTCGCGTTCTACCTCCTGGTTGCTAACATTCTGGGCCAGGCCGGCGGGCCCTGGCTGGTCGCCCAGTTCACCGACCGGGTATTCGCCGATGACGCCGCCGTGGGATGGTCGCTGATGATCTCGGTGCCGCTGCTCCTGGCGATCGGTAGCCTGCTCACGCTGTCCGGATGGCGGCCCTTGCGCGAGCAACTGGCCGACGCCTCGACCTGACCCGGATATTCCACGAGAAAGAAACCTCAAGGATCGGAACAATGAAACGCTTGATCTTCTGTGCCGCCCTGGCCGTCGTGCTTGGAGCGGCGACCGCCTTTGCGCAGGACCCGCTGCCGCGCGCCCAACCCGCCGATGTGGGGATGAAGGGGTCGGGTCTGGACGCGCTGGCGGCGTCCATGCGCGGTCTGGTCGACGAAGGCCGCCGCGCCGGCGTCGTGTGGGGCGTGGCGAAAGACGGCAAGCTGGTGCAACTGGAAGCTCACGGATACCGCGACCGCGAAGCAGGCCTTCCGATGGAGGCGGACACCGTGTTCCGGATCTATTCCCAAAGCCGGGCGGTCACCGCCGCCGCCATCCTCACGCTCGTGGACAACGGTTCCGTGGGTCTGGACGACCCCGTTGCCAATTACCTGCCGGAGATCGCCGCGATGCCGGTGATTGCGGAAATGCGCCGTGGCCAGGTCGTGCGCACCGTGCCGCAGGACCCGCCCATGACCATCCGGCACTTGTTCAATTACACCGCCGGTCTGGGCTATGCCCGCCACTGGCCCGCCGGCGTCGGCATTGAACAGCGGGAGATCCTGTCGCTCGAACACACCCTTGAGGACATGGTCGCCAAGCTGTCCACTTATCCACTTCTGGCCCAGCCCGGCGAGAAGTGGATTTACGGCTTTCATTCCGATGTGCTCGGGGCCCTGGCGGAAAAGGTGTCGGGAAGCGACCTCAACGATTTCCTTGACCATCGTTTGTTCGTGCCCCTGGGCATGAAGGACACGGGGTATTGGGTCCGCCGGGGATCCAATGACCGCCTGGCCATGGTGTATGGGCCCGACGACACCGGCGCCCTAGTGCGCCGCGACGCCCCGCCCTCCAGTTCCTATACGGAACCGGGCATCTTTTTCTCCGCCGGCGGCGGCCTCGTTTCGACGGTGCCCGACTATCTGCGTTTCGGTCAGATGATCCTGAACGGCGGCGAGCTGGACGGGGAACGCATTCTCAAGGCCGGGACCGTGGCGGAAATGGGCGCCAATGCCCTGGGGCCGACCCAGGGGACGGTTTCCTTCGGCGACGGTTTTGAGCCGCCCAGACCCTTTGCCGGATACGCTTGGGGCCTGGCCATCGGCGTGCGTCTGGCTGACGGCGTACATACAGTGCCCGGCTCGCCGGGGGACCTGGTGTGGGGCGGTTTGGCCAACACCACCTATTTCTTCGATCCGGTCGAAAACATCGTTGCCGTGGCCATGACTCAATATCTCGGTCCCGACTCCGACGAGCTGGTCTTCCGCCTGCGCGAAGGGGTTTACGGTGCGCTCGCGGATTAAGTCCGCTTCGGAGCAGATCATGAAACGCCTGCTGACACCTCTCGCGCTTGTCTGCGCTCTTTTTGCGACAGGCGTTTCCGTGGCGATGGAGCCAGCGGACCCGCGGGACGTGGGTCTTTCCCCCCTGGCCCTGGACCACCTTGAGAAGGCCATGACGACGCTGGTGGAGACCGACCGGCGCGCCGGCGTGGTCTGGGCAGTGGCCAAGGACGGCAAGCTGGTCACCCTCAAGGCGACGGGGCACCGCAACAGGGAAGATGGCCTGCCCATGGAGACGGACTCCCTGTTTCGCTATTACTCCATGACGCGCACCATCACGACGATCGCCGTGATGATCAATTACGAAGAGGGCCGGTTTGACCTCGACGATCCGGTTTCAAAGTACATCCCGGCCTTCGCCGACACGCCGGTGCTGAAAGACCGCAAGGGCACGGAAACCGAACCGCAAGCCACGCCGCTCACCATTTATCACCTGCTGACCTATACGTCCGGTCTCGGTTATCCCTTCGATTACGATCCCTCTCTCGAGGTGACGTTCGAGAAAACGTTGTGGCCCGGTTTGACCATCAAGGAGGGCGTGGACTATCTCGCCACCCGTCCGCTGCTGTTTCAGCCGGGCGCCCGCTGGTACTACGGTTTCTCCAGCGACGTGCTCGGGCGATTGGTGGAGATCTGGTCGGGCCGCCCCTACGACGCATTTCTGCAGGAACGGTTGTTTGATCCCCTCGGCCTCAGGGACATGGGTTTCACGGTGCCCGACGACGATTGGCACCGCATGGCCGAGGTTTACGCTCCCGGCGAAGATGGCGGTCTGGTGAACGCCACGCCGCGCGTGCCCAACATCAATTCCTTCCGCGACGGCGAAACCATCTTCTCAGGCGGCGGCGGTCTCGCCGGGACGGCCATGGATTACCTCCGCGTGGCGCAAATGCTGCTGAACGGGGGTCAGCTCGACGGCACGCGCGTCCTCAAGACCGACACCGTCGCGTTGATGACCCGCAACCACCTCACCCCGGACCAGGGCCCGCTCAACTGGTACGCCCAGGGACGCTTTGCCGACAACGACCCGTGGACCCGGCTTGACGGCTATGGCTGGGGCCTGAGCATCGGCGTGCGCGCCGAAGGAGGCGATCACGCCATCGCCGGCGGGCGTGGCGAATTCAAATGGGACGGTCTCGCCAACACCACGTATTTCGTCGATCCGGAAAATGCCATCGTTGCGGTGGCGCTCAGCCAGTACCTTGGCCCCGGCCAGGATGACCTGGAGATGGCCCTGCGCACGTCCTTGTACGGAGCGGTGCTGGATTAGAGTTCCGGCCGCGGTCTCAGGTATTGATTTCCCGCAGCAGGCGGGACAATTCGTCGTTGTAGCGGTCGGCGACGGTCACCGTGCAGAAGTGCCCGCCTTCCGGCAGCATCACCCGGCGCGCACCGGGAATCCGTTCGGCCAGTTCCCGCGCCATGCCCGGGGGCGTGAGCACATCGTCTTTCGCGGATATGACCCCGGTCGGGACGCGGATTTCCTGGATTTCCTCTCTCAGGTCGTGCGTCATGACCGCGTTCAGCCTCCCCAGTTCCGCCTCGACCCCCGGAAACACCTTGAGACGGTCCGCGACGATCCTGTCCCTGCCCGGATAGGAGTCCTCGATCGCCCACGCCGGAGTCACCAGCAGGGTCCCGGAGAACAGGTAACTCTCGGCGCCGGCGTCCAGCAGGATCTTGCGCCGGAGCTGGAACAGTTCGACGAACAGCGGCGTAGGCCCGGCCCAGCTCGAGCTGAGCACCAGCGATTGGACCCGCTCCGGCGCCCTCAGCGCCAGGTGCTGCCCGATCGCGCCCCCGGTCGAGTGGCCGACGACGTGCGCCGCGTCGATTCCGAGCGCGTCCATCAGCGTCAGCGCGTCGTCCGCCATCTCGCCGACGCTGCTGTGCAGCGGCGCCTCCGGACTGCGCCCCACGCCACGATGGTCGTAAGTCACGACCCGGTAGCGCGGCGAGAAATACTCGACCTGATTGCGCCAGAACGTCCCCGAGCCGCCCAGCCCCGCCACCAGCAGCAGGACATCGCCCTCGCCGCGCTCTTCAACGAAAAGCTCAGTATCACCAGTGGAAATCAGGGGCACGAATGCAACGAGGGCGGGACGCCCTCGCTCCCAGGTTCAGGACCAGGACAGCGTGACCGCCTTGGTCTTGGTGTAGAGGTCCAGCGCCGCTTCGCCGAATTCGCGCCCCCAGCCGGACTGCTTGTTGCCCCCGAAAGGCATCGTGGGATCCATCGCCGCATGGCAGTTCACGCCCACCTGGCCGGCGTCGATCAGCCGGGTCATGCGCATCGCCGTTTCCAGGTCGCGGGTCCAGACGCTGCCGGACAGCCCGTAGGTCGTGTCGTTGCCGCGCGCCGCCAGCGACTCGAAGTCCTCGTCATCCGAGAAAGTCTGCATCGAAATCACCGGGCCGAAAACCTCTTCGCGAACGATCTGCATGTCCGGCTCGCAATCCGTAAACAGTGTCGGTTCGATGAACCAGCCGTCGCGATCCACGCGATTTCCGCCGGAAACCCGCCGCGCGCCTTCCTTCTCCGCACGGGCAATCATTCCCTCGACCCGCTCGCACTGACGCTCGGTAATCAACGGGCCGATCATGTTGGCCGGGTCCGAGCCGGGGCCGATCTGCATGCTGCCGGCGAACTCGGCGATTCCCGCCGCCAGGTCGTCGGCGATCTTCTCGTGCACGAACAGACGGCTGCCGCACACGCAATTCTGGCCGGACAGCAGAAAGCCGGCCATGGCCACGCCGGGCACGGCGCTTGCCAGGTCCGCATCCGGAAATACGAACACCGGGGACTTGCCGCCCAGTTCCAGCGATACTTTCTTCAGGTTGCCCGCCGCCGCCTTGACGATGATCCGTCCGACCTCGGTCGATCCGGTAAAGGCGATCTTGTCCACGTCATCGTGCGCGGTCAGCGCGGCGCCGGCCTCTTCGCCGAGCCCGTTTACGACGTTGAACACACCGTCCGGGAAGCCGGCTTCCTGCGCAATCTCCGCCATCAGCAAGCCCGCGATGGGAGCGTCTTCCGCGGGTTTCAGAACCAGCGTGCAACCGGCCGCCAGCACCGGGGCGATCTTGAGCATTTCCATGCCGTACGGATAGTTCCAGGGCGTGATCGCGCCCACCACGCCGATCGGCTCCCTCAGGGTGTAGGCAAGCAGGTCGTTCGGGGACTTGCCCATGGCCGAAGACGGCATGGTCTTGCCGGTGATCTTGTTCGTCCATCCCGCGTAGTAGCGCAGGAACAGGGATGCGAACGGCGCCGAGCCCTGAGCGATCATGCGCGGCAGTCCACCGTCCAGGATCGACAACTCGGTAATATTCTCCGCATTGGCCTCCATCAGCTCAGCGAACCTGAGTATGAGTCTTGCGCGCTCGTCCGGCGCTACCGCGGCCCAGGCCGGCAACGCCGCCCGGGCGGCCGCTACCGCCGCATCGACTTCACTCTGTCCACCCAGATGCAATTGCGAGATCGGCTTTCCGGTGGCGGGGTCCAGAACGTCCCGCAAGCCCCCGCTCGCGACGCGTTCGCCGTTGATGAAGTGCGGCTGCGGCCGGCTCAGCCGCTCGGTCGGATTGGTAGAGATTCCCATCGCGGCATCCCCCGATGCAAAGGAACGTTGATTCTATGCAGCGCGGCTGACACCGTAAAGTCGCCATTCACCGCGTTTATGGCAGGGCAACGCGTTTTCTATTGGCGGTATGGGGCCGGTCTCGTGTACATTTGCCGGATACCCCTGCGACGGCCTGACTGACCATGACTACACTGCCCGAACCGTGCCGGCCCATTTCCAGTGAAGAAACGGAGATATACGAACGCGACGGAGTCGTGTGCCTGCGGGGGATCCTGGATCGGCGCTGGATCGATTCGCTGATTCCGGCCGCCAGGCGGATCGCCATCGACAACGAGGATGTCGGCCTGCTGCCGACGTATCCCGGCCGCTACATGTCGCGCAAGGTGCCGGAATTCCGGAAGTTCGTGTTCGAGTCGCCGGTGGCCGAAGCGGCCGCCCGGGTGATGAGGTCGAGCATGGTGCGCTTTTTCTTTGACGAGTTCTTCGTCAAGCCTCCGCGCTCCAGCAAGACCACGATATGGCATTGCGACCGGATGGGCTGGCCCACGGTCGGCAAGATGGTGCCCTCGATCTGGGTGCCGCTGACGCCCATCGCCGAAGAGAATTCGCTGGAGTGCATCGCCGGCTCGCAGAACCAGGACGTGCGCTACTGGCTGTTCTCGCCCAATGCGCGTCAGATGGAGAGGCCGGACGACCGCGTGCCGCATCCGGATGGTGAGAAACTCCGCGCCGATCCCGCCAACCGCTTTCTGAAGTGGGCGATGGACCCCGGCGACATCCTGATCGTGCATCCATGGACGCTGCACTACTCGCACGGCAATCACGCGGACGACTGGCGGATTGCGCTGTCCATACGCGTATTCGGCGACGATATTCGCTGGCATCCGAGGCCGGACTGCGTGAACCTGGCGGGCGTCAGCTTCGACGAGATGATCGAAGGGGAGCCGCCGGGCGGACCGCTGTTTCCCATCTTGTGGTCGGAAGACGGCTACCGGGACGGCGATGCCGATTTTCCCACGGGTTTTGCGACCGCCTGGAGCCGCGATCGGCGCACCGACATCAACGAATACGAAGCATTCAAGCGCGCGATGGAGTCGCAGAAGGCGGGCTGACCGGGCCTGCACGCGAGCACGGCCGGGGAGGCAGGCAATGAACACGAAGCATGACGAACTGTCCCGGGCGCAGGTGGAGCGCGCCGGCCTGCCGGGTCCCGGCGAGGAGCCGCACTTTCTTCCTCATCCGGTGATGGACCGCCTGCTGGAAGCGGTCATCGTCCTGGGCGGCGAACTCTGGATCGAGCGCGACCGGCGCCGGGCGCTGGAGTCGCTGCTGCATTCCAAGGGCCTGCTTACGCCCGAGGAAATCGAATCCCATTCCGAGTCCGACGCGCAGGGCCGGCAGGAGGAGCTGACCGCCCTGGTGACTCGCCTGCTCGATCCCCTCCGCACCATGCGCGCCGACGGCTAGCGCCGTTCGCCGGCCGACGTGCGTTAATCTTTGAGTGCGATCGGCGCCCCTGAAACAGGAAAGCAGATATGGAACAAAGAAATCCCGGCAAACACCCCCATCCCCCGAGAAGGGAGGACGCCAGCCACATGGAGTACATGACCGAGGTCCGCAACTTCGCCATACGCTCCTGGTTCCCAGGAATCGCCGGCGAGGTGGGCGGCATTGCCGCGCAAGCCGGCATGCCCGCCGTCATCGACGCGGACCAGTACGCACAGCTTGCGCCGGAAATCGATCGAAGCCCGGCGGTTGCCGGCTGGAAGCGCGTGATGCGCAGCCAGCAGCAGCTTGCCTGGCAGAAGCTGCAGGACTCTTTCGCGGCGGATCGCGAGTTCTGGGAAGGCCAGTTGACGGAAGCCGAAGAACGCAACCCCGGGCGCCTGCACTACGATCCGGACTTTCATGTGCCGGAATCGGCCTGCGAGGACATCCACCTGCAGCCCGGCGGCTATTGCGGCGACAACCTGGCGGGCTTTGTCTTCTATCACGGCACCCGGGTTTTCTACCAGGGCGACAATGACAAGGATGAAATCCACGAAGCCTGTGTGGACGACATGCGGCTGCCGGCGGACGGGCAGGTACGGAAAATCCTGGACCTCGGCTGCTCGATCGGGCAATGCACTACGGTGCTGAAGGAGCGGCATCCGCAGGCGGAGGTCTGGGGACTGGACGTGGCGCTGCCCATGTTGCGCTATGCGCACATGCGCGCAAGCGACATGGGCGTGGACGTGCATTTTCAGCAGGCCCTGGCGGAGAACATGCAACATGCGGACGATACATTCGACGCGGTGCTTGCCTACATCCTCTTTCACGAGGTGCCCGAGCACACCTTCGAGCCGATAGTCCGCGAAATGCTGCGAGTGCTGCGCCCGGGCGGTACGCTCACGGTGATCGATACGCCCAACTCGACCATGTTTCCCACACCGAACTGGATGTGGAAGGTATTCGACGCGCGCTACAACTGCGAGCCTTATTCCCAGGCATTCGGCGCATTCGACTTCGCGGCCCTGCTTGAAAAGGTCGGCTTCGAGGACGTCAGCAAGGAAACCACCAACACGTTTCTTCTCAATACACTGGCCACCAAGCCCGGCTGAGCAATGCGCCGCGATAGCCCGGGCGCTGACGGCGCGGCGCTGATCGATGCGCTGATCGAGGCAGTCGGGCCGGAGCACGCGGTCACATCGGAAGAAGCGAGGGAACTCGCTTCGCAGGACGTATACCGCAGCGTCGAGATGCCGCTGGCCGTGGTCAGCCCCGGTTCCACGCAGGAAGTCCAGGCCGTGCTGCGGGTCTGCCATGCGCACGCAACGGCGACGTTCGTGCGCGGCGGCGGCATGTCGTACACGGACGCCTTTCTGCCCGATCGCGAGCGCTCCATCGTTCTGGACACCGGCCGCCTCAACGCGGTGCGCGAGATCAATGCGCACGATCTGTACGCCACGGTGGAAGCCGGATGCACGTGGTCCGCCGTGGATGCGGAACTCGCCGAACACGGGCTGAGATCGGTGTTCTGGGGGCCGATGTCCGGCCGGCTATCGACCGTCGGCGGCGCAATGTCCCAGGGGGCGGTCACTTTCGGTTCGGGGCGGCACGGGCCTTCGGTTTCCGCCGCATTGGGACTGGAGGTCGTGCTGGGGGACGGCAGTGTGCTGGTGACCGGTTCCGGAGGGCAGCCGGAGCACAGCTCCTTTTTCCGGGAATACGGCCCGGACCTCACCGGGCTTTTCTGCGGCGACGCGGGCGCCCTGGGGGTGAAGACGGCGGTGACCCTCAAGCTGGAGCCGCGTCCCGCGGCCGGCGAGGGCCTGAGTTTCTCGTTCGATGATTTTTCCCAGCTCGTGGAGGCGACCCGGCGCGTATCGCGCGGCGGACTCGCCACCGAGGTGTTCGGCGCGGAGACCGAACTGGTCCGGCAGGCCGCGGGCCGGGCCGAATTGAAGCAGGATGCACGAAACCTCTTCACCATCATGCGCGCCGCTTCAGGGCCCGTGCAGGCCCTGCGCAAGGGAATGCGGGTGGTCACGGGCGGGCGCCGGTTCCTCAACGCCTCGAAATACCTGCTGAACTTCCTCACCGAAGGGGCGGACGCGGCGGAACTGCGCATGAATCTGCGGCGGATACGCAGGGCGGTCGGCGACCGGGGCATCGAAGTGGCCAACACCATGGCCGAGTATGCGCGCGCGGTCCCGTTTCCCGCCCCGATGATCGTGAGCCCCACTGGTCGCCGGCTGTTGCCCCTGCATGCGATAGTGCCGTTTTCGAGCGCCGAGGGGCTGCATGAAGAGTACCTGCGGTATCTGGATGGCATTCGCCGGGAGTGCGAAGAGAAGAGCGTCCAGGCATTCGTCGTCTACAGCACCAGCGCCAGGGCCGGCTTCCTCTGGGAGGTGGTCATTTACTGGGACGACGAGTGGCTTTCCTACCATCGCCGCTACCTTCCGGATGAAATGAAAGGCGTCGCAAGCGAGGGCCGGGCGAACCCCGAGGGCCGGGAGCTGGTGGAGCGGATGCGCATGGAGCTGATCGAGCTCATGTACCGGCATGGCGCCGTGCACCTTCAGATCGGCCGCGCCTACCCGTATGCGAGAGACCGTGACCCCGGCGCCCTGGAGTTGCTGCGCTCCGTCAAGCAGCAGGTGGATCCCTCGGGGCTGATCAACCCCGGCGCCCTCGGCATTTAGCAGCTCGTGGCCGACCGGATTGCAATTGTCGGCGCCGGCATCGGCGGCCTCGCGCTGGCGCTGGGCCTGGCCCGCGCGGGCAAGCGGCTGCGCGTCTATGAGCAGGCACCCGAACTCAGGGAGATCGGCGCCGGCGTTTCGCTTTCGCCGAACGCCGTCAAGGGGCTTCGTTACCTGGGCGTGGGCGAGCGACTGGAGGCGATGGCCGACGAGCCGCCGACCCAGGTCACGCGCCACTACGCCAACGGCAAGGTGCTCGTGAACTTCAGGCGCCACAATACGCGCGAGCAACAGGGCGCGCCGTACCTGCAGGCCCATCGCGCCGACCTGCATGATCTTCTGCGCGAAAGGCTGGCCGCGCTGCAGCCCGATGCGCTGGTGCTGGACAAGGAACTGACGGCCGTTTCGGACGATCCGGCGGGCGTTTATCTGCTGGGTTTTGCCGACGGATCGCAGGCAGGCGCCGATTTGCTGATCGGCGCCGACGGGCTCAAGTCCACCGTGCGCCGCGAGGTCTTTTCCGAACCGGCGCCGGAGTTCTCCGGCTTCGTGGCCTGGAGGGGCCTGGTCACCCGGGACGAGTTGGGCGCCGAACAGTCACGCCCCGGTTCCATGGTGTTCGTGGCGCCGGGGCGCATGTTCGTTCGCTATCCCGTACGCCACGGGGCATTGCAGAACTTCGTGGCGTTCTCCCGGGCCGACAATTGGACCGCCGAAGGCTGGTCGCAGACCGGCGACATCGTTTCGGTGCGTGGCGTCTTTTCCGACTTTCACGAGGACGCGCGTGTTGTGCTTAGCGCTTTTTCCGGCAGGCGCTGCCACATGTGGGGGCTTTTCTCGCGCCGGCCTTTGCCTCGATGGGTGCGGGGCCGCGCTACCGTGCTGGGCGACGCCGCTCACCCGATGCTGCCCTGGCTGGGTCAGGGCGCCGCGATGGCCATCGAGGATGCGGTGATCCTCTGCCGCTCGCTGATCGAGTTCGAAGAGGCCGGCGAGGCGCTGTGTCGCTACGAGCACGCGCGCCGCGAGCGCGTGATGGTAATCCACCGCCAGTCCCTGCTGGGCGGCGACCGCCTGATGCAACAGGACCCCGACGAACTGGCCCGAAGGCCCGTGGTCACCGAGGAGACCCTCGGACTCTCGCACTACGACCCCGCGACCGAACCGCTCTGATTTTCGCCCGACTGGATTGCCGGTCCCGCGCCAAGCGGAGTGTGTGGATGACCATGCCTGGATTCACGCAGATTTCGGCGCCGGTGGGGGCCAGAGGTCGCTCAGCGAAAATGTGATGGCGTCGAAAGGCGGAAGCGAAACCCGTGCGTCGTCGGCCAGTAGTTTCAGCAGACTCCAGCGGTTGTCGCGCAACTCGAAAGCCTCGAGGGTGCGGGCGTCGGGATCGACGAACCATAGGTGTCCTACGCCTTCGCGGGCGTAAATGGCTTGCTTGGCGCCCCGGTCGAGCGAGCGCGTGGACGGAGAGAGTACTTCGCAGACCCAGTTTGGCGCTTGTGTGAAGTAGGCGGTTTCGGGGAAATCCGGCATGCTTTCGTGCCGCCAGCCCGCCAGGTCGGGGACTACGATGTCCTCGCCCAGGTGAAGTTCGGGTTCGTCGATAATCCACCAGCCCCCAGGCCCGCCGCGCCCATAATTGAATGGCTCTCCCAGTGTGGAACCCAGCCCCGAACTGGCCCAGGCATGCGCAGGGGCTGGCCTTGGGTGGGTGTAGAGGGCGCCGTAAACGACTTCCGCGACCATGTTCGGTGGCGCGTCAAGCACATCCTGATAAGTTGCCGGCGTGGTTTTTGCAGGTGGCAAGTCCGTTGCGCCATCCTTGTCTTTGGCCATGATCTTCTACTCCATGAACATCGAAACCGTGAACAGCCTAGGAGTGTAGCATGGCGGTCAGGGCAGCGGGTCGGGTTCTCCGGCGAGGGCGTTGGTAACGCGGGCCACCAGGGCGCGGCCGCGCTCGTTAAGCCGCTCCTGCTGTTCCGCATCCGGCTTGAAGGCTTCGATTTCCGTGCTTACGTCGAGGCCGTGCCGCTCGAGCACCGCTTCCAGCGCGGCGATGCGGTCGATCAGGACGTAGAGCTCATGCGTGAGCGTCATTACGGCCTGGCCCACGCCCGGCATGTCGTCTGCCGTGAGCGTCGGGCGGTCGGGATTGTTGAACGAACGGGGGTCGCCGTTCATGCGGGCTTGCGCGCGGTTACTACGTAGGGATAGGGATAGCCCTGATTGCCTATGGCCCGGCCGTCAACCTCTGCAAACCCGGCATCCTCCAGCGCGGCGACCAGGTCCAGGCTGGCGGACTCGCGCCAGAAGGGCTCGCCGCCGAAGCGGGCGAGTTGATCGTCCTGCCATTCCTGGACCTTGTTGAGGTGCGCATAGCGCGCGACGTCGCTCATCAGCAGGTCGCCGCCGGGCTTCAGCACCCGGTAAGCCTCGGCAAAGGAGCCCCGGATGGCGTCGGCGGGCATTTCGTGCAGCAGGATGTACGAGGTGACCAGGTCGAAGTGCTCGTCGTCGAAGCCGGTGTCCTCGGCGGCGCGCAGATACAGTTGCCAGCCATGGCCGCAGGAGTTGCCCGTGCGCAGCGCGTGCTCAAGCGTGCGGATCGACACGTCCACGCCGGTGATTTCCGCATCCGGGTAGGTCTCGGCCAGCGCCCGGGTGAAATGGCCGGTGGAGCAGCCCATCTCGAGTATGCGATGGTAGCGGTCCTTCGGCGCCAGCCCTGCCACCATGCGCCGCTGCGTGAAAATACCGCCCGGATAGGTGGCGTCCACGATCAGCCTGTGGACGATTTCGCCATGAACGAAACCCATGTAGGGATGCCCGTCCCATCCGCCGCGGGTGCGGTGAATTTCCACGCCTTCGAAATAGTCCGGGGCCTTGAAGTCTTCATCGGCGATCAGCCGCGACGGTCCTTCGTCGTACTGCGCGAGCAGTTCGGTTACGCCCGGCTTCAGTTCCTCGAACGCGTCCATCGCGATCAGGCCGTGCTGGCGCGAGTGCCACTCGCCGATCGTTTGCTGCACGCGGTAGCCCGGTTCGCTGGAAAGGACGCCGGTGACGGCCTCGTGGCGCTCGTCGAGGTCGTCCGGCAGGGACGCTCCGTCGCCGAATCGGTTTTTCAGTTCTTCATGAACGCCCTTGCGCACTCCGGTCGTGCCATGAAATACGTGGGCCAGGAAATCGACGGAAGCGCGCCCGCGCTGGCGGAGTTTCGGTTGCAGGGTGTCGTTCATGATGACATGGCAGTGTAAACCCCCTCCGGTGCTACACGCGCGATCAGTCCGTGTTCCAGGGAACGAGGCGCTCGACCAGCGCCGGGCCGTGGACCATGGTCCGCAGCGGCGGCATCGCCAGCAGCGATTCCGGGAAGGTCGGCGCCGGCGGCGAAAGCGCGTCCAGTTCGGCCAGTGACTCGGCGTCCAGCTCCAGGTCCACGCAGGCCAGGTTCTGATCCATCTGATCGAGGTTGCGGGCGCCGACGATCGGGATGACCGGCGCCGGGCGGTGCAGCAGCCAGGCCAGCGCGACGGTCGCCGGTGCGGCGCCCAGGCGGTCCGCCACTTTCTGCAGGCCCTGGGCCACCTTCAGGTTGTGCGGCGTCAGCATGCGTCCCCCCATGGGCCCGCCCAGGCGCCCTTCGCCCTCGACCGAGCCGTCTTTCGCGACCGTGTACTTGCCCGTGAGCGCACCGAACAGCAGCGGGCTCCAGGCGGTAATCGCCATGTTCTGGAACTTCGCCAGCGGGAAGAACGCGTTCTCGATCGTGCGTTCGGCCAGGTTGTACTGGAGCTGGAAAGCCGTGAATTGCGTCCAGCCGCGCTCCGCCGCCGCCGCATTCATCGCCGCGACCTGCCAGGCCGGCGCGTTGGAGATGCCGATGTGCAGGATCTTGCCCAGCCGCACCTGGTCGTCCAGCGCACGCATGATCTCCATTGGCGGAGTCAGTCCGTCGGCGGCATGAACCCAGTAGAGGTCCAGGTAGTCGGTCTTGAGCCGCTCGAGGCTGCCCTCCAGCGAGCGGACCATGTTGGCGCGATGGTTGCCGCCGGCGTTGGGGTCGTCCGGGTCGGTATTCATCGAATATTTACTGGCCAGGACGATCCGCTTGCGGTCCTCGCCCAGGAAGCGGCCCAGCATGCTCTCGCTGGCGCCCATTCCGTACATATCGGCCGTGTCGATGAAATTCCCGCCGGCGGCGAGGTAGGCGTCGTACACGGCCCGGCAGTCTTCTTCCCCGGCGTACAAGTGGGCCGTCCCGCCGAAGGTCATTGCGCCCAGGCACAGCTCGGAAACGCGCAGGCTGCTAGAGCCCAGCAATCTCAGTTTCATTGGTGGAATCCTCCCGGCGGCTACTGCCCGTCGTCCGCAGGTTCGCGCGCCATATTGTGATATTCGGGATTGGGGGTCATGCCGGTGGCCATCGCCACGCGGTTGCTGAAGTTGAAGAAACCGGTGACGTTGGCGATGTCCCAGATGTCACGTTCGCTGAACCCGGCTTCGCGCAGCCGCGCCCGGTCTTCCGCGCCGGTTTCCTTCGGGCGGGCCGTGGCCTTCCAGGCGAAGTCCAGCATGGCCCTCTGGCGCGGCGTGATCTCGGCCTCGCGGTAGTTCATCACCAGCACCTCGCCCAGCAGAGGGTCGCCCGAAAGCTTGCGCACCGCCGCGCCGTGGGCGACCAGGCAATAAAGGCAATGATTGGCCGAGGACACCACCACGGCGATCATTTCGCGCTCCAGCTTGCTCAGGCCCGACTCGGCCAGCATCAGTTCGTCGTAGATCTCGCGGAAGACGCGGAGTTTTTCGCTGCTGAAGGAATGTGCGGTCAGCACGTTGGGCACGAAGCCCAGCTTTTCCTCGCACAGCGCGAAATAATCGCGCATGTCCCCGGCCAGTTCGTCCCGCGGCAGCGGCGGGATGTCGAGCGCCATTACTTCGTCACCAATGCTCATGCCGCATCCTCCCCGCGGGCCGCAAAGTCCGCCTTGCCGACCAGAATCAGGTCGTAGATCTCCTGCGCGCGGCCGCCGATGCGCTCGATCAGCCTCTGGTGCGATCCTTCCGCCGCTTCCCGCCACCGGGCTTTCTGCTCTTCGCTCAGCTCGTAGAACGTAACCCGGCCGGCTTCCTGCCATTCGCGCTCCTGTCCGGCAATCACTTGGCGCACGATGTCGCGGTTCTCCTGCTGGCCATCCAGCGCGTTTTTCAGCACCTGGCGCACTTCCTCGGGCAGCGAGTCGTACCACTGCGAGTTGGCGAATTGCACGCCGGAGTCGTAGGCGTGTCCGGTCAGCGTGTAATGCGGCGCGTCCTCGGCGATTCCGGAGAGCAGGTACTGGCCGGCGCCGCTCTGGCCGCACTCGATCAGGCCGGTCTGAAGCGCCGGCAGGGTCTCGTCGAAGGACAGGGGAATGAGGTCGGCGCCGATCGAGGCGGTAAACACCTGGGGTGCGATGGCCGTGGAGGCGCGCATCTTCACCCCCCGGAATTCCTCAGGCTCGATCCGGGGCTCGCGGCAGTAGATGTGGTTCCAGCCCACCTCGCTCCACTGAATGAATGTCAGCCCGCGCGCCGCCAGCATTTCGGTGAACACCGGGGTCAGGTAGTTGTCCGTTACGAAATCGACCTCTTCGTAACTGTCGAAAAGATATGGAGCCAGAATCACGCTCAGTTCCGGCACCACGCTGGACATGCCGTGCAGCGAAGTGCCGGCGTACTGGATCCGACCGCGCCGCGCCTGGGCGAGTATGGTTGCCTCGGCCCCGAGTTGACCGTTTACGGACATCTGCAATTCCAGTCCCGGGTATCCGGCCTCGTAGACGCGCCGCTCGAATCGCTTCCAGCCGTCATGCCAGGGCGTGTCGATGGCGCCCTCAGCGCCGATCACCACCACCAGCCTCCCGTCGTCCTTCTGCCGGCCGCCTTCGCCTCCGCAGGCCGCCGCAAGGAGCGCGGCCAGCAAAGGGGCAGTGATTCGGCCGGCGAGGGTCAGACGTCCTCTCCGCCGACTTCGATCAGGGTCCGGCCAAACAGTTCGCGGTTCTCGAAGGCCGCATGCATGGCGGGGGTTTCGTCCAGGCTTGCAACCCGCTCGATCGGAATCCGCCATTGCCCGGTAGCCAGCTTCTCCTCGATCTCGGCGTCTTCCGCCTGGCGGGTGCGGGCCTGGTGGAAGAACTGTACAAAGCCGGTAACGCTGATGCTCTTGCCGATGATCAGGGAAATATCGGCCGGCGGAGCCATGCCGCCCATCGCGCCGATGTAGATCACGTTGCCCAATGGTGCGCAGGCGTCATAGTTGCGCGCCGCATTGGGGCCCTGCACGCCGTCGACGATCACGTCGGCGCCGCGTCCCCCGGTCAGTTCCTTGACCTGCGCCGGCCATTCCTCCGAGCGGTAGTCGAGCATGTGGTCGGCGCCGAACTGCTTGGCCCATGCGGCCTTCTTCTCCCCGCCGACCAGGCCGATCACCGTGGCCCCCGCCTCCTTGGCGATCTGGGTGGTCATGATGCCGACCGCCCCGGCCGCGGAATGCACGATCACCGTCTGGCCCGGCTGTACCCGTCCCGCGGAGTGTACGAGGTGCCAGGACGTGGGCGCGCAGGTGGAAAAGGTCGATCCCAACTGGTAGTCGAAGCGATCCGGAATGGGCACCAGGCCGGCCGCGCGGGCAATGGCGAATTCGCCGTTGCCGTTCCATTGTCCATTGGCGGCCACGCGGCTGCCGTTCAGCGCGGGGTCCACCCCATCGCCGGTCTCGACCACCCGGCCGGAGTATTCGTAGCCGGTCACGAACGGAAATCCGGGGTGCATCCACTTGATGCGGTCGGCGCGTGCGTGCGTGTCCAGCGGATTGAGCGGCGAGTACGCAACCTGTATCCGCACCTCTCCTTCGCCGGGGGAGGGCACCGGAATGTCCTTGATTTGCAGCGATTCGGGACCGCCGGGCGCTTCGGCAACGACGGCGCGCATGGTGTTTGGCATCAGGGCTTCTCCTGTGCGGGCAAAATAGGGCATTGTACTCACCCCTCGACGCGCTTCCCCTGGTCGTGTTCCGGGCAAGCGCGGGCAGTTTTCGAACGGGAACTGCGTGTTGCCGGGGCCTGAAAGTGTTGGGAGGATTCTGATGAAGCAACGAACTTTGCCGCTGGTGCTGATCGCGCTGCTGACCGCCGCGTCGCCCGCGGCCGCCGAGACCATCGCCGTTATCGGAACGGGCATGATGGGCGGGTCCATCGGGCCCCGAATGGCGGAACTGGGCCATACGATCGTTTACGGTTCGCGCGATCCGGCCAGCGAGCGCATTCAGCGGTTGCTTGACCGCACGGCGGGCGAAGCCAGCGCGATGACCCAGGAAGAAGCCGCAGCCGAAGGCGAAATCGTTTTCCTGGCGGTTCCTTTTTTCGCCGCGGAAGACGTGGTTCAGCGGCTGCGTCCGAGTCTGGCCGGCAAGCTGGTCATCGACGCCGGCAATGCGGTCCAGGAGGGACCGGAGGGATTGCCTCAGCCGGTGGGAGAAACGTCCTCGGGCGAAATGGTGCAGGGCGCGGCGCCCGACGCGCGCGTGGTCAAGGCGTTCAACACCGTGGGTTTTCACATCGTGCTCGATCCGTCGCGCGCCCACGGCCCGGTCACGGTGCCGGTGGCCGGCAACGACGAGGCTTCCAAGCAGTGGGTCATGGACCTTGTCACGGATCTCGGCTTCGAAACGATGGACGTCGGTCCGATCCGGATTTCGCGCATTCTGGAAGGCATGTCCGCCCTTTACCGCGTGCCGCATTTCGCGGGCCGCAAGCACGACACCTTCGAATTTCACATGCGCCGGGTAGCGGAACCCGAACCCGACGAGACGCGCGCCATCCGCGGCCGCTGAGAGAACCCGCGGATTTGCGGCACGGACTTCCATCCATAGCGATTCTGATCGCCCAGATCGCGATGCTCGCTCCGTGTCATGCCGGGGACAGCCCGACTGTGGACTACCTGCCCGGTCACGAATTCCGGGATTGCTTCAACTGTCCCCGGATGGTCGTCATTCCACCGGGCCGGTTCATCAAGGGGTCGCCTCCGGGCGAAGCGCTGGGAGAGGGCACTCCGGCGCGCGACGCCGCAAACGAAACGCCCCAGGAACCTGCGGGCGTGGACGCGGCATTTGCCGTGTCCGTCACCGAGGTGACCCGCACACAGTTTTCCCTTTTCGTGGTCGAAGAGGGCTACGATCCCGAATGGGAATGCATCACCTGGAACTTTCAGGCGAATCATTGGGGAGCGCGCGGCCCTTCGTGGTCGTGGTCGGATCCGGGTTTCCCGCAGGGGCCGGATCATCCCGTCGTATGCGTGAGTTTCACCGAGGCGCAGGCCTATGCCCGCTGGCTTGCCGAGAAGACAGGAGAGCCGTACCGCCTGCTGACCGACGAGGAGTGGGAGTATTTGGCCCGTGACCGTACCCAGGGGGCCCGGCCCTGGGACAGCGCCGGCATTTCGCAGCGACGCGATGCATGCGCTCATGCGAACGTGATGGATCTGGATGCCGCCGACTACCTGAACGTGGATGCCGCCGCCGCGGACAGCCATTTCTTTCCCTGCCGTGACGGCTACCCACTTACCGCGCCGGTCGGCAGTTTTCCGGCCAACAGCTACGGGGTTTACGACATGCTCGGAAACGCCTGGGAATGGGTGGATGGGTGCATGTACACGGTCCCGGCCGCGGGGGAGGCCCCCACCGAAGACTGCAATGAACGGCTGATACGCGGCGGAGCCTGGCAGGCCAAGGCCTGGTACGTGAGGCCGGCCAAGCGTGATTGGGCGCCTTATTGGCTTCGCAGCGCCCGGGTGGGATTGCGAATCGCGCGGGACCTGCACTAGATGGTCCGCGCTTCACTACCTAGCGGGAGGGATCTGCGGTGAAGGAGACGGCGCGGCGCCTGCTTGCCGCCTTGTACCAGGTGGAGCGGGCCATTGCAATCACCGCTTTCGCCCTGCTCGTGGTGGTGATTTTCGGTGACGTGGTGATCCGCGAGATCAGCGGATCCGGCCTGTACTGGGCGCGGCAGATCGGGGTGTACGCGAACATCATCAAGGTGATGTTCGGCATCGGTCTGGCCTCCGCCGCCAACTCGCATTTGAGGCCCCGGTTTGCCGACGGCTGGCTTCCGAAGTCCTGGGGGCCGTTTCTCGATCATTTCAGCGAAGTCCTGATGACGCTCTTTTGCCTCGTCTTCGCCGTGGTCGCGTTCGACCTCGTCCGCGAGACCTACCTGCTGGACGTGCGTTCCGTGGTCCTGCGCATCATCGTCTGGCCGATTCAGGGCGTCATTCCGCTGGTCTTTGTGCTTGCCACCCTGCGTCACAGTCTTTACGCGCGATGGCCGGACCTCAAGCCGCCGGAGCAAGGCGCACTGGCCGATTCGCAAAGGGAGTTGAAGACGTGATCGACGCGCTGAGCATCCTGGCCGCGGCGCTCGTGCTGCTGGCTCTGAGGCAGAATCTGCTGGTCGTGCTGGGCGTCGCCTGCGGGATGGCCTACTGGTTCTGGGGCGACGGGCAAATCCAGAACATCATCAACGACGGCTGGGACGGGCTCAATCGCGAAGTGCTGCTGTCGATCCCGATGTACCTGCTGGCGGGAGCGATCATGGCCCGGGGCGCGATAGCCAGGCGTTTGATCCGCTTGGCGCGGGCGCTTTCGGCGCCCATACCCGGTGGTCTTGCCATCGCGACGGTGCTGTCCTGCGCGATGTTCGCGGCCGTCACCGGTTCAGGGACCGTGGCCCTCCTGGCCATAGGCGCGGTGATGTACCCGGCGTTGCTGGAGGCCGGCTACAACAAGCGTTTTGCCCTGGGCTCCATCTGCGCCGCCGGCACCCTTGGCATCGTCGTTCCGCCGAGTATTCCGCTCATCCTGTACGGCATCATGACGGGGACCTCGATTTCCAATCTCTTTATTGCGGGTGTCGGCCCGGCATTGCTCCTTACCGGCTTGATGAGCCTGTGGGCGATCGCCCGAAACTGGCGCTTCCGGCTGGGAAGGTGGCATTTGCGGGAAATCGGAGTGGCGTTCATCCACGGAATCTGGTCACTGCTGATGCCGGTCATCATTCTGGGCGGCATCTACAGCGGCTTTTTCACTGCGACGGAGTCCGCCTCCATCGCCGTGGTCTACGGCTTCTTCGTGGAAATCGTGATTCATCGCGAAATGCGTTTCAAGGACGTCGTCGAAGTCTTTACCACTACCACGCGCCTGATGGGGTCGCTGTTTCCGGTCCTGATGATGGCGCTGGCGCTCAACGTTTTTTTGACATACGAGCAGGTTCCGGACATGGCCGTGGAATGGCTCGTGACGCGCATCGACTCGCTGCCCGGTTTCATCCTCCTTATGAATGCCTTCCTGCTGCTGGTCGGATGCTTCATGGACATCGGCTCGGCGATCCTGATCCTTTCACCGCTGCTTCAACCCATCGCCGTGGCCCAGGGGATGGATGCCGTGCATTTCGGCGTGGTGATGGTCGTGAACCTGGAGATGGGCTACCTGACCCCGCCCATGGGCCTGAACCTCATTGTGGCCATGACCGCCTTCAACGAATCCTTCGGCGAGATATGCCGCGCCGTGCTGCCCTTCCTTGTGTTGATGCTGCTTGCCCTGGTCACGGTCTCATTCTGGCCTGGCCTGTCGCTGTTTCTGCTGCAATAATTGCCCGCTTGACCGCTATCCTGCGCTCGGTGGAAGCGCATTTGCCTATCCATACCCATGACCTGGACAGTACATAAATTCGGCGGCAGCAGCCTGGCCGACGCGCGCGGTTTCGAGCGAGCGGCGGGCATCGTGCTGGGCGATTCCTCGCCGCGGGTGGCCGTGGTGGTGTCGGCCATGCAGGGCGTGACCAACGCGCTGTTTGCGCTGCTGGATCGCGCGGTTTCGGGTGACCAGAAGTGGCAGGACGACCTCGATGCCTTGAAGGAACAGTATTCCGCGGTCTCGGAAGAGCTGATATCGGACCCGGAACAGCGCACCGCGCTGCTGGATGCGCAGGCCGCAGAGTGCCGCGACGTTGCGGACATTCTTCATTCCGCCGTGCTGATCCAGTCTGCGGGGCCGCGAATGGAAGCCCTGGTGTCCGGATGCGGCGAGCTGTGGTCGGCGCGCCTGCTGGCGGCCCTGATCAGCGAACGCGGGGCCGGCGACGGCCGCAAGGCCGGTTGGCTGGATGCCCGAGATGTCCTGCGCGTGGAGCCCGGCGAACTGGGCGTCGTGGTGGACTGGAAGACCTCGGGCAGACACCTGAAGCACCTGCTTGCAAACGATGCCACCCCGGTGCGCGTGGTGACCGGCTATATCGCCCGGGACGGGCGCGGATTGCAGATGACCCTGGGGCGCAACGGCAGCGATTTCTCGGCGTCGATTTTCAGCGCGCTGCTGGACGCGGAGTCGCTCACGATCTGGACCGACGTGGAGGGCGTGATGAGCGCCGATCCCGCGCGCGTGCCCGAGGCGCACGTGATCCGCGAGCTGTCCTACAACGAGGCCATGGAGCTGGCCTATTTCGGCGCGCGGGTCATACATCCGCAGACGATGGGCCCGGTGATCAGCAAGAAGATACCGGTGTGGATCCGTTCGAGCTTCAGGCCGGAGCTGCGGGGGTCCCTGATTTCCGCCGATGGCGACCGGAACGAGCCCGTCAAGGGCATCACGATGATCGAAAACGTCACGATGCTGAGTCTGGAAGGCGCGGGGATGATCGGCGTGCCCGGGACCGCCGACCGGCTGTTCAATGCGCTGAGCAAGGCGCAGGTCACGGTGCTGCTGATTACCCAGGCCAGCTCGGAGCACTCGATAACCTTCGCGGTTCCCGAGGCGCATGCGGACCGGGCCGAGCGGGTGACGCGCGATGCCTTCGCCCAGGAAATGGGCCTTGGGCAAGTCAGCCGGGTGACGCGGGACGATGGCGTGAACGTGCTGGCGCTGGTGGGCGACGGCATGGTCGGAATCCCGGGTGTGGCCGGCCGGTTCTTCGGCGTGCTGGGGCGCGCCGGCGTGAACGTGATCGCGATTGCCCAGGGATCGTCGGAGCGCAATATTTCCGCGGTCGTGACGGGCGCCAGCGCGACCCGGGCGTTGCGGGCCGCGCACGGCGGTTTTTATCTGTCGCATACCACGCTGTCGCTGGGCGTGATCGGCGTGGGCACCGTCGGCGCCGAGCTGCTGGATCAGATGGCCCGGGCCGCGGGCCAGTTGCGGGAGAACTTCAATCTCGATTTCCGGGTGCGGGCGATCGCTAATTCGAGCCGCATGCACCTGGCCCCGCGCAGCCTCGACCTGGACGACTGGCGCAGCGTGCTGGCGAACGAAGGCGAAGCCATGGACCTTGAGCGTTTCAGCGCGCACGTGAACCCCGATCACCTGCCGCACGCGGCGATCGTGGACTGCACCGCCAGCGAATCGATCAGCGACGCCTATGCCGGCTTCTTCCGCGCCGGGATCCACGTCGTGACGCCCAACAAGCGGGCGCAGAGTGCGCCGCACGGGGCTTACGAGCGCCTGCACGAACTGCGCCGGGCCAACGGCGTGCACCTGCTGTACGAGACCAACGTGGGGGCCGGACTGCCGGTCATCGAGACCCTGCGCGACCTGATCGCCACCGGCGACGAAGTGCTCAGCGTGGAGGGCATTTTTTCCGGCACGCTGGCCTATCTGTTCAATGCGCTGGACGCCGACTCGGACTTCTCGAAGGTCGTGCGCCAGGCCCGGGATGCGGGCTATACCGAGCCCGACCCGCGCGAGGACCTGAGCGGCATGGACGTGGCGCGCAAGCTGCTGATCCTGGCGCGCGAGCTGAATCTGCGCATGGACCTGGCCGATGTCGAAGTGGAAAGCCTGGCGCCGGACGAGTTGTCGGAAGCCACGGTCGAGGAGTTTCTCGATGGGCTGGGGCGCTACGACGGCGACATGCGCCGGCGTCTGGAGCAGGCCGGGGAGAAAGGCCGCGTTCTTCGTTACGTCGGAAGGCTGGACAGCGAAGGCCGGGCGTCCGTGCGGCTGGAGTCGCTGCCCGAGGACCACCTCTTTGCCCGGCTGGATCTGACCAGCAACATGTTCCTGTTCCGCACCGCCCGCTACAGCGACAGCCCGCTGGTGGTACAAGGTCCCGGAGCGGGGCCGGCGGTGACGGCCGGCGGCATTTTCGCGGACCTCCTGCGCCTCGCTCGGATGCTGGGCGCACCACGCTAGCGGAGTTTTCCGTGGCGGCGTTCCACAGCACCCGCGGCGGCGGACCGGCCGGGCTTGAGGCCGTGCTGCAGACCGGCACCGCGCCGGACGGCGGCTTGTACGTACCCGAGCGCCTGGCGGTCTTCGAGCGCGAGGCGCTGGCCGAAGCCGCCATGCCGGCGGAGCTGGCCGAACGCATGCTGGCTCCTTACTTCGCGGGTTCGTCCCTGGCCGGCGCATTGCCGGACATCTGCCGCAACGCCTTCGACTTTCCGCTGCCCCTGGTCGATCTGTCGCCTGCCGGGAACGGCGCGGGGCTGCGATTGCTGGAGCTGTTTCACGGCCCCACCGCGGCGTTCAAGGACTACGGCGCGCGGTTCCTGGCGGCCTGCCTGGAGCGCATCCTCGCCGAAGAACCCGCGTCCTCGCCGCCGCTGACCATCCTCGTCGCCACCTCGGGCGATACCGGCGCGGCCGTGGCTTCGGCGTTCTCCGGCCGCGAGAAGATCCGCGTTCTCGTGCTGTTCCCCAAGGGCCGGATTTCGCCCCGCCAGGAGCACCACCTCGGCTGCTGGGACGAGAATGTCCAGGCGCTCGCCGTGCACGGCGCGTTCGACGACTGCCAGCGCCTGGC
This sequence comes from Gammaproteobacteria bacterium, assembly GCA_011523505.1. Taxonomy (GTDB): domain Bacteria; phylum Pseudomonadota; class Gammaproteobacteria; order Steroidobacterales; family Foliamicaceae; genus Foliamicus. The sequence continues at coordinate 185,922 of WTGP01000008.1, read as the reverse complement.
GAAGCAGGCTTTCGCCGACGCCGCACTGAGGAAGAGAGTGCGGCTGGGCTCGGCGAACAGCATCAATCTGGGCAGGCTGCTACCGCAGAGCGCCTACCACGCCTGGGCCGCGCTCCAGTCGCCGGAAGGAAGCCATTTCGTCGTTCCCACCGGCAACCTCGGCAACGGAGTGGCCTGCCTGTGGGCGCGCGAGATGGGCGCGGGTATCGGCCGCATCCTGCTGACCACCAACGCCAACCGCACGATAGGGGACTACCTTTCCAGCGGCGAATACCGCGGCCGCGAAAGTATCGGCACGCTGGCCAACGCGATGGACGTGGGCGATCCCAGCAACGTGGAACGGCTCCGCCACCATTTCGCCGGCGACGTCGACCGGATACGGGCCGCCGTCAGCGCCGCGAGCGTTGACGATGAGCGGATTCGTCGTCGGATCCGCCGGGAATACTCGGATTCCGGCGCGGTTCTATGCCCTCACACGGCCGCCGGCGTGGACGCCTGCCGCGGGCTTCTCGCCGAATCCGGCGCGCCCGCCGGCGACTGGGTCATCGCCGCCACCGCCCACCCGGCCAAATTCGAAACCGTGGTCGAACCGCTGATCGGGACTACGGTGGCGCCGCCCCCGCAGCTCGAGGAGTTGCTCTCGCGCCCTTCCAGCCACGAGGAAATCCCCGCCGAACTCGCCGCGCTTACCCCGTTTCTTGGCTAGTCTTCGGCATCAGCGCTTCGTCGAGTGACGCGGCGCGCAGCCGGGCCGGGCGGTTCTCCAGGCGCGACCAGTAGTCCACGAAGGCCGGTCGCATCTCGATTGACTTGAATTGGAGGCCCCAGTAAATGTGCGATCCGACGTAGACGTCGGCCGCGCTGAAGTTCGGGCCTGCAACGAATTCGCCTGCGCTGACGGCGGCTTCGAGCGTGTTCAAGACCGCCTCCAGGGTCCCGTAGCCGATCATGGACTCGCGTTCCGGGGGAACCTCGAATTTGAGCGCGCGGTTTATGGTGGCCGCTTCAAGCGGACCGGCGGCGAAGAACATCCACCGGTAGTAGGCACCGCGCTGCCCGGGCGGAGGCGCCAGCCCCGCTTCGGGAAAGGCGTCGGCCAGGTAGGCGCAGATCGCGGCCGCCTCCGTAACCACGACGTCGCCATGCCGGATCGTCGGCACCTTGCCCATCGGATTGACGGCCAGAAAGTCCTCCGATTTCATCTCGGGCCCGTATTGCAGCACCTCGGTGCGGTATTCGGCGCCGGCTTCCTCCAGCATCCAGCGCGCAATCTGTCCGCGCGACATGGGGTTCGTGTAAAAAACGAGTTCTTTACTCATGGGGCATCCTCCGGTTCGGGCCATCCGAACAGCTTGCAAGTGTTGTCGTGCGCGGCGGCGGCGAGTTCTTCCGGGTCCACGCGCATTTTATCGGCCAGGGTCCGGACGACGTAGGGGAGAAACTCCGGTTCGTTGCGGCGTCTCCGGTGCGGTTTGACGTCTGGGTGACGGGGCAGCAGGTAGGGGCTGTCGGTTTCCAGCAGCACGCGGTCGAGCGGAATCAGGGGAATCGCCTTGAGCAGTTCGTGGTTCCGCCGCTCGTCCAGGACCCAGCCGGTGATGCCGATGTACAGCCGCAGCTCAAGGTAGCTTTCCGCTTGCTCCGGTCCGCCGGTAAAACAATGGGCCACGCCGCCGAGCCTGTCGACTTCGTGCTCCTTCAGGATCGCGAGGAAGTCGTCATGCGCGTCGCGCTGATGCAGGAACACCGGCTTGCCGTGCTCCGCCGCCAGTTCGAGCTGCCCCGCAAACGCCGCACGCTGCGCGTCCGGCGGCGACAGGTTGCGAAAGTAGTCCAGTCCGCACTCGCCGGCCGCCACCGCCAGCTCGCTGCCTAGCACCGCGCCGAGCCGTTCGCGCGCCTCTTGCGGCGCGTCCGTCCACCGCGTCGCCAAATGAGGATGAATCCCCGCCGTACACCGAAAAACCCCCGAATTCTGCTCCGCCAATGCCAGCGCGCTCTCCGATTCGTCGAGACCCGTCCCCGTCACGATCATGTGCCTTACGCCCGCCGCCGCGGCCCGTTCGATCACCTCGTCCCGATCCGCGTCAAACGACGCGTCCGCCAGGTTCACACCAATATCGATCAACACCACGCCGAGCCCTCCAATTTAGGGTTCGGCACGCTTCTTTTCCTGTTCCCTGCCTCGTGGGAGTGTCGGCGACAGCGAGCGTCGATGTCCCGACGCGAGCAAGCCGCCAAGCCCCATGGATGGGTTCATGCGTCTCCCACGAGGCAGGGAACAGGAAAAGAAGCCCACTCAAGCGCCACGCCAGCGGAACATCGTCGCGCCGATAGTCAGGAAGGCCGCCGTGATGCCGGTAAGGATCAGCAGTTGCGGCAGCACATCGGCAAATCCCGCGCCGTACAGCATGATTTCCCGCGCGGCCGTGAGCGCATGCGTTAGCGGGAAGACGTTGGAAAGCTGCTGCACCCACTGAGGCGCGCCGGCCAGCGAGAACCAGACGCCGGACAGCAGCATCATCGGCCAGGTCACCAGGTTCAGCAGCCCGCCCGCCAGCTCCTCGCTGGTCACGCGCGCCGCCATGGCCAGGCCGATCGAAACCAGGCTGATCGACGCCAGCACCGCCACCAGGAACAGCGCCAGCCCGCTGCCCTCCATGCGGACATCCAGCAGCAGCCGGGTCGCGCCGTAGAGCAGCAGGGTGACGAAGATCGCCAGCAACAGGCGCGAAAGAATCTGCGCGGACATGAACTCCACCGGCCGCAGCGGTGTGGCCTTCAGGCGCTTCAGGAACCCGTTCTTGCGATACCGCACCACCACGTAGCCGACGCCGAACAGGCAGCTGAACATGATGTTCATGCCCAGGATGCCCGGGATCAGCCAGTCCACGTAGGTGATGGGATTGCCGCTGGCCGGCTGCCGCAGCCACGCGCCTTCCTCCGACGAGGCTTCAAGCAGGCGCTCGGCGAAGTATCCGCCCGGCGATTCCGGGTTGATCCAGTAGGTTCCGGCATTCAGGTCCAGGGCCAGGTCGAGCTGGTGGTTGGCCACCCGTTCGATCGCTTCCTCCTGCTCCATGGCGATGAAGTCGAAATAGCGGGTCTGCAGGTAGGGATGCGCGGCCGTGTTGATCTCCTGTTCGGCCTGCACCAGCGCCACCTTGTAGGAGGCGCGGTCGCCGCCGGAGAAGATCGCGGCCATGCCCGCCACCAGCAGCAGCGGCATCGCCACGTTCCAGCCGAGCGTGGCCTTGTCGCGCAGGAACTCCAGGTTGCGCGCGTGCAGTATGGCGAGGATTCGTTGGATCATGATCTGAGCTCCTTGCCCGTGAGGTCCAGGAACAGGTCCTCCAGGCGGAAGGGACGAATGTTCAGGCGGCCGAGCGGCGCTCCGGCGCGGCTCAGGCGCGTGATGGCTTCGTTGGCGTCATCGGTGTGAATTTCCACCAGCCCGTTGCGCCGGTAGGTGTGAAAGGGAAACCCCGCCGGCAGTTCCTCGAGGTCGGCTTCGGGCAGTTCCAGGATGATTTCCTTGTAGTGCGCCTTCAGGAGCGTGTCCGGGGCGCCCTGGGTGACGATCACGCCCTCGTTCATGATCACGATCTCGTCGCACAGCGCCTGCGCCTCTTCCATGTAGTGCGTCGTCAGCACGATGGTCTTGTTGCGGGCGCGGATCCGCTCCACCAGCTCCCAGAAATTGCGCCGCGCCTGCGGATCCATGCCGGTGGTCGGCTCGTCCAGGAACAGGATCTTCGGGTCGTTCACCAATGCAATCGCCAGCAGCAGGCGCTGGCGCTGTCCGCCCGACAGCTTGCGGTTGTCGCGCTTCTGGAGCTTTTCCAGCGCGCAGTCGGCGATCACCTGGTCGATATCGGCGCGGCGCCGGTACAGGCGATGGAACATTTCCAGCGTCTCGCGCACCGTAATGAAGTCCTGCAGCGCGGCCGTCTGGAACTGTACGCCGGAGTCCTGGCGGAACTGTGCCCCGGCTTTCCGGCCCTCGTACAGTACCTTGCCGGATGTGGCGGGCGTTACGCCTTCGATGATTTCCACGGTGGTGGTCTTGCCGGCGCCGTTCGGCCCGAGAAGGCCGAAACAGCAGTTGCGCGGCACATCGAAGGAAATGCCGCGCACCGCGTGAACCGGTCCGTAGTCCTTGACCAGCTCACGCACCGAAAGTATCGGTGGGTCCGTCATGCGCGGGGCTCAGGCCGCCAGGCGGCGCAACACGTAGGGAAGGATGCCTCCATGCCGGAAATATTCGTGCTCCTTGGGCGTGTCGATTCGCGAGCGCGCCGCGAACTCGACCGTGGAGCCGTCGGTTCGGGTGGCGCGCACCGACACGTCCGCACCGTTCGGCGCGGAAATGTCATAGGTTTCGCTGCCGTCCAGTTCCAGGCTTGCGGCATCCGTCCCTTGCGGAAATTCGAGCGGATGTACGCCCATGCCCACGAGGTTGGAGCGATGGATCCGCTCGAAGCTGGTCGCGATCACCGCGCGCACGCCCAGCAGCGCCGTGCCCTTGGCCGCCCAGTCGCGCGAGGAGCCCGAACCGTATTCCTTGCCGGCCAGCACCACCAGAGGCGTTTCCTCTTCGCTGTAGCGCATGGCGGCGTCGTAGATGCTCATCACTTCGCCGTCGGGCTGGAGCCGTGTCCAGCCACCGTCCACGCCGCCCGCCAGGCGATTACGCAATCGGATATTGGCGAAGGTGCCACGCAGCATGACTTCGTGGTTGCCGCGCCGCGAGCCGTACGAGTTGAATTCGCGGGGCGCGACGCCCTGTTCGCTCAGCCACTGGCCAGCGGGCGATCGGGCCGGGATCGCCCCGGCAGGCGAAATATGGTCGGTCGTGACCGAGTCCCCAAGCAGCGCCAGGACCCGGGCGGCGGTCACGCCCTGCGGCTCTTCGGGCTTGGCCGACATGCCGTCGAAGAACGGCGGACGGCGCACGTAGGTCGATTCCCCATCCCAGGGATACCGGCTGCTGGCCGGACTCTCCAGCGCGTTCCAGCGTTCGTCGCCGTCGAACACTCCCGCATAACCCGCTTCGAACTGCGCCGCGCGCACGTGTTGCGCCACTTCCGCCTGCACTTCGGCGGCGTCCGGCCAGACATCGCGCAGATAGACGGGATGGCCTTCCGAGTCCAGGCCAAGAGGATCGTTCTCGATGTCCACGTCCATGCGCCCGGCCAGCGCCCAGGCCACGACCAGGGGAGGGGAGGCCAGGTAGTTGAAATACACTTGGGGATGAATGCGCCCCTCGAAGTTGCGGTTGCCGGACAGAACGCCGCAGCCGCCCAGTCCGGATTCCTCGACGTGGCGCGCGATGTCCTCGCGCAGGGGCCCCGAATTGCCGATGCAGGTCGTGCATCCGTATCCGACGATCTCGAAGCCCAGCACCGACAGGTCGTCCAGAAGGCCGGCGGACTCCAGGTAACGGGTCACCACCCGGGAACCGGGCGCCAGGCTGGTTTTGACCCAGTCCGGGGGCCTGAGGCCGCGATTGCGGGCCGCCCGCGCCAGCATGCCGGCGGCCATCATGACCGACGGATTGGAGGTGTTGGTGCAACTCGTGATGGCCGCGATCAGCACCGCGCCGTCACCGGGCTTGTCGCCAGAGAACGGAACGGCAGTTCCCCCGCGCTCCTTCAGCGCCGAAGCGAATGCCGGCTTGCTCTGCGTGATCGGAATCCGGTCCTGCGGGCGCCGCGGGCCGGCAATTGACGGCACGACGGCCTCCAGGTCAATATCCAGCGTGTCGTCGAAATCCGGTTCGGGGCCTGTATCCTCCCGCCACAGGCCTTGCGCCCGGGCGTACGCATCCACGATTTCTACCTGCTCTTTGCTGCGTCCGGTGAGCTCCAGGTAGCGAATTGTCTCCCCATCAACAGGAAATATGGCACAAGTGCTTCCGAATTCCGGCGACATATTGGCCAAAGTGGCCCGATCGGCCAGAGGAAGGCCATTCAGCCCTTCGCCGAAGAACTCGACGAACCAGCCCACCACGCCCCGTTCCCGCAGCGCCTCGGTGACCGTGAGGACCAGGTCCGTGGCGGTAGCCGCCGGCCGCAGCTTGCCGTGCAAACGCACGCCCAGTACCGGGGGAGGCAGCATCGTAATCGGCTGGCCGAGCAAGGCGGCTTCGGCTTCGATTCCTCCCACGCCCCAGCCCAGTACGCCGAGGCCGTTGACCATGGTTGTGTGTGAATCGGTCCCTACCAGCGTGTCCGGGTAGAGCAGGGTTTCGCCGTCCTGCTCCTTGCGGAATACCACGCGCGCGAGGCGTTCCAGGTTGACCTGGTGGACGATGCCGGTGTTGGGCGGCACGACCTTGAGCTGGCGGAACGCCTGTTGCCCCCAATGCAGGAAGGAATAGCGCTCGCGGTTTCGCTCGAATTCGAGTTCGTTGTTCCGGGCCAGGGCATCCGGCGTGGCGTAGTGATCGACCTGGACCGAGTGGTCCACGACCAGTTCGGCCGGCGCCAGTGGGTTGATCGCCTGGGGATCGCCGCCCAGCGCCTCCATCGCGTCGCGCATCGCCGCCAAGTCAACGACTGCCGGAACGCCGGTGAAGTCCTGCAGGATCACTCGGGCCGGCCGGAACTCCAGCTCCCGCTCCCTGCTCAATGCGGCGAGCAGGTCATTTCCAGTGTCCTGTCCGTCCGCATTGCGCAAGAGGTTTTCCAGCAGAATCTTGCGGCAGTAGGGGAGCTTCGCGACTTCGCTGGCATCGAAAGCAGACAGGCCGTTGTATGCAAAGCTGCGTCCGCCGATCTCAAGCCTGGAGAGTTTCCGTGCACTCATTACAGTTAATCCTTGATTTAGAAGTATCCGTTATATCTTTGATATGCCTTTAATTATTTCTGGCAATCTGTAGAACCAGACGAACAGCACCATGCATACCTGCGCGATCGCCGGGATAGCGACCATACAGAAGAGGATTGCCGCCGCCGCGCTGGCCGGCTGGTCCGCGGGGTCCAGATTGATGTTCAATCCCCCCGCCTTGAGGATGAATCCCAGCAGGATGGGGCCGAGCGAATATCCCAGTCTTTCCACGAACACGTACACCGACGTGTAGAGGCCCTCGCGGCGCAGCCCCGTGCGTTCCTGGTCGTAATCGATCGTGTCAAGCCACATGGCCTGCGAATAGAGCAGGATGGCCCCGGCAAAGAAGCCCGAGAACATTCCGCGGGCAACGAGGAAGGCAATCATCGCCTCGTTGCTCCAGTCCGGGCTGACCAGCAGCCAGCTCAGGTGGGCGAAAATCTCCGCGCCCGCCCCGATCAGTACGCCGCGACGCTTGGTGATGGATCGGCCGTACCATTTCCAGAACGGAATCGCGACAAGGATGGTCAGGCTTGTGGAGATCGCCAGCCAGGGCAGAAGTGTGAGAGGCTGCTTTAGGACCACCGTAAACATGTAAACGACGGTCCCGCCCGTAACGGCCAGCGCCACGAATTGTGTGCACTTGGCGCCGATCAGCAGCACGAATGGCGTGTTCTTGCTGACCGTCCGGATCTGTTTCCCAATGGACAGTTTCGGCTGTGTCTCCACCGGGGCCGACCAGGCTCCGCGAGTGCCGAGAAAGGTTGTCAGCATCGATACCAGGACCACTGCGCCGAGCGTCCCCGCCATGATCTGAAAGGCCGATGCGTTCGTATCGCCGCCGAAGAACTCGAGCATGGCCGGGGCGACCGATGCGCCGAGCGCGGCGCCGACCATCATGAACACCGAGCGGTAGCTCATCAGACTCAGGCGTTGCATCCGATCGGTGGTCATTTCCACGGGAATCGTCAGGTAAGGAACGTTGAAGATCGTGAAGCCAAGGGAATAGGAGATCAGTACGGCCATCACCAGGACGGTGGAAGGAGGCAGTACATCGGACATGCCGTGAAGGGAAAAGACAGCGGGAAGCGAAGCGGCGCAGACCACGGCGCCCAGCAGCAAATAGGGTCTGCGACGGCCCCAGCGGCTGCGCGTATGGTCGGTTACCCAGCCCATCAAAGGGTCGCTGAAAGCATCGATCAGGCGGGCGGCGGTAATCAGCGTTCCGGCCAGCGCCTCGTCCACCTTGAGCACAAAGGTCAGGTAATACATGGCCAGCGCCGTGAACACGTTCAGGTAGGTGATCGTGCCCAGCGACCCCATGCCCCAGGTCAGCCGTTGATGGAACGGCACGGAAGGCGCGGCGGAAGCGGCGGTCTGATTCAAGGCGGGGCTCGGTCTGGATAGCGCCGGGGCGTGAGGGCGCTATTCTACGGGCGACCGGGCCCGGGACGGAGGGCGTCGCTTCCGGAGGAAGATCTCGTACCCGGCGTATTCGCCTTTGCTTGCTTTTGGTGATGGGAAGCGCGTATGTTGCTCCAATGAATTCGGTCAGTCCCTGGAATGAGTTCCGCCGTGGCTGGAAACCCCTGGCATCCGCTGTCATCGGCAAGGCGTTCAGCTTCGGCACCATTCCGATCTACGTGGTGGGCGTGTTCACGGTTCCGCTGGGCGAGGCCTTCGGCTGGTCGCGCGCTGAGGTTACTTTCAGCTTCACGGTCGCTACCTTTACCTCGGCCAGCCTGTCGCCGCTCGTTGGCTGGCTCTGCGATCGCTTCGGTTCGCGTCCGCTGGTGATTGCAGGCACGGTGGGCTACGGCCTGGGCATGGCGATCATCGCGACCAGCAGCGACTGGCTGTTGCGCTACTACGCCTCGTGGTCGCTGGCGACGATGCTCGGCGTGGGCGCCTCGGCGATCGCGCTGACCCGGTTCGTGGCGGGCTGGTTCGAGCGCAAGCGCGGCCTGGCTCTCGGCATCATGCTGATGGGCAGCGGCCTTACCGCCTTTGCCGCTCCGCCGTTCGTGGCCTCCCTGATCGAGAACTTCGATTGGCGGGCGGGCTACCTGGGTTTGTCGGCGGCGATCCTGCTGATCGGCGTTCCGGTAGTGGTGGCGGGGCTCAAGGACGCTCCGAAAAAGACGGCGCCCGCCAACAAGTCCGGGGCCGGAGACGCCTTGAACGGAGGCGCGCCCGTCCAGCGCCCCCGCGGCTTTCGCCTGGCCTTCGAGAGCCGGGCCTTCTGGCTGATGTCGATCGCATTCTGCGCCGCCACATTCGGCATTGCCGGACTGATTTCCAGCTTCAATCCGATCCTCAGGGACGTCGGCTACGGCGCCGGACAGGCCGGCGCGCTTACCGGCCTGATCGGTCTGTTCGTGATGGTGGGAAGGCTGGGCGTGGGCTACCTGCTGGACAAGCTCTGGGCCCCCGGGCTGACCTTCGTGGCGCTGGCCTTCGGCGCCATTGCCTGCGGCCTGCTGATTCTGCCGGCGCTTCCGGTTTGGCTTGTGGTTGTCGCCGCCTTCTGCCTGGGCCTGGCGGCCGGCGCGGAGTGGGACGCCCTGTCCTATCTGGCTGCCCGCGAGTTCGGTCTTGAGTCCTACGGCCGGGTGTATTCACTGCTGGTCGTGGGCGTGGCGGTCATCACCGCCATCAGCCCTCCGATCTTCGGTTACGCCTTCGATCAGACCGGCAGCTATCGCTCGCTGTTGCTGCTGTCTGCGGTCTTGCTGGTGCTGGGTCCCGCGTTGCTTCTCTTTCTGAAGAAAGGCCGCGGTCCCGTCGCGGGGCATTAGGGCCTGCGTTAACAGGCCCTAGCTGCGCGGCGAAGGTTACCGACAACGTATGTCGCCCTTATGAGTCCCGTCAGTCCCTGGAGCGAGTTTCGCCGCGGTTGGCGGCCGCTGGGCGCGGCCCTGGTCGGCAAGGTGTTCAGTTTCGGCACCGTGCCGGTTTACCTTTTGGGTGTTCTTACCATCCCCCTGGGGGAAGCCTTCGGCTGGTCGCGCGCCGAGGTGGCCCTGAGCTTCACGGTAGCCACGATGACCGCCGCGAGCGTGGCGCCGCTCCTCGGCTGGCTGTGCGATCGCTACGGCGCCCGGCCCCTGGTGATCTGGGGCACGGTGGGCTATGGCCTGGGCATGGCGCTGATCGGCACGAGCAGCGACTGGCTGCCGCGCTTCTACGCCTCCTGGTCGATCGCAACCGTCCTCGGCATGGGCGCCTCCTCGATCGCGCTGACGCGGTACGTGGCCGGATGGTTCGAACGCAAGAGGGGCATGGCCTTCGGCATATTGCTTTCGGGAAGCGGACTGGCGGCCCTGTTCATGCCGCCCTTTGTCGCGACCCTCATGGAGTACTTCAACTGGCGCGCGGGCTTTTTCGGAGTTTCGGCGCTCATTCTCCTGGTGGGGGTTCCTGTCCTGATCCTCGGTTTGAAGGATGCGCCGCGCAAGCCGCCCGAACGCCCGTCGGAGGAGAACGAGGCGCCTGCCCGGGCGGGTCAGGTCAGGCCCAGTTCCGGATTCAGGCTGGCGGTCCGGTCCCGTACCTTCTGGATCATGGCAATTGCATTCTGCTGCGCGACTTTCGGTCTGTCGGGAATGATTGCCAGTTTTGTCCCCATCCTCGAGGACGCCGGTTATTCTGGGCGGCAGGCGGCGGCGCTGTTCAGCCTGATCGGTCCGTTCCTCATGGTGGGAAGAGTGGGCGGCGGATATCTCATCGACTACGTGTGGGCGCCGGGCCTGGCTTTTGTGGCCCTGGCGGTTGGGGCGGCTGCCTGCGGATTGCTGATCCTGCCGGAACTTCCCGTGTGGACGGTGGTGTGCGCGGCGGGCTGCCTGGGTCTGTCCGCGGGCGCCAAATTCGCTGCCTTGCCGTACATGATTGCGCGCGAATTCGACCTTGCATCCTACGGGCGCGTCTACTCGCTGATCATGATCTGTCAGGCATTCATTACCGCGTCCAGTCCCGTGATATTCGCGCTCACCTTCGACGTTCAGGGATCGTACATTCTGGTGCTGTTGCCGGCGATGGCGCTGCTTGTGCTGGGCCCGGCGATGCTGTTGCTGCTGGGGCGCGGCAAGGCGGCATCGGCACAGGCCTGAAACCCTCCTGCCGAGTTGCGCATCCAACCAGTAAGAGCGCCGAAAGCGTATACTTGGAAACCTGATGAAGGCATCTGCGCGCATTTCGCTGGTCCTGGCCGCTGCCCTGTTCGGCATGCAGCAGGCCATTGCCTGCTGTTGCCTGGCCGATCTGTTGGCCCAGGCGCAGGAGCCGGTCACCGAAGCTCCCCTGTGCGGGGACTGTCCGGACGACGGGCAGGCTCGTGAAGGACACGGCTGTGCGCCGGAATGCTCCGAGTGCGCCGACTTCGAACCGGCGCCGGCCGGCGGAGCAGCCAAGGCGATCGCGTTCAAGAACGAGCCGGGATTCAAACTGCCGCCGGCGATTTCGGACCATTCCGTGCCATCGGTTCGTCCGCAAAGCGTACGAATTGCCGGGCCGCCTGCCGCCGTTGCAAGGCAGGCGCAAACACCTGTCGTACTCAAGCAGCGCCTACTGATCTAGTCATCGAGCGCAACGCTCGTACCGGGTCATTGCCCGGTGCGTACCCCTACCCGCTCATTTCCCTCAAAGGGAGATCAAGATGGCCAGAAACAGCCGAAAACCATTCTTATTCCTGGCGTGTTCGCTTGGTCTTGCTCTAAGCGCACCGCCCCTGTTCGGGCAAAGCTTCGAGGAGCTTGAGGCGCGTCTCAGGGACCATCCCGCACTCCAGGCGCTCCGCCTGCAAACGCAGGCCTACCGCGAAGATGCCGTTGCCGCCGTGGCGTGGCCCGATCCTGTGGTATCGGTAGGCGTCAACAACTTTCCATTGCTCGACCCTTCATTCCGTACTTACCTGCCTACCAACAAGGCGCTCGGCATAAGCCAGCAGATTCCCAACCGGCCCGAACGCGCAGCCCGGTCGGAGCGCGCGAATCGCCGCGCCGCACACAATGACGCGGTGGAAGCTCTGCAGTTTGCGCGGATGCGCGCCGAATTGATCGTTGCACTGGTCGAAAGGCGCCGTATAGCAGAGCAGGTTTCTTACCTGAGGCAGCAGGATTCCCTGTACGGCGAACTGGAGCAGATCGTGCAGGGCGAGATTGCCGCAGGGCGCCCGGTGCTGTTCCGCCTGGCCGAGATCGACCTGCAGCGGTCGGAGGTCGACCGTGCCCTGGCGGACCTCGAAGGCGAAAGGGCAGAGGTCGATGCGCGTCTTCAGGACCTCGTCGTCGGCGCCGGAAACGTGCCTCCGCCGGATCTGGAGCCGCAGGCCTGGTCGGGAAATCCCGATGCCTTTCACGCGGTACGGGTGGCGCGGGAGAACATAACCGTGGCCGACGCAGGCGTGTCCGAGGCGCAGGCCGCCTGGAAACCGGACTGGGGCCTGCAGGTTACTTATCAGCAACGTGACTCGGGCGCCTCGGGCATGCGTTTTCCGGGCGACGACTGGGTATCGGCCGCCGTAACTTTCAGTGTTCCCTTGTGGGGCAGCCGTTCGCAGGCTCCGGCGCTGCGCGCGGCGCGGGCTGAGCGGGAAAGCGCCAGAAATCGCCACATGGCCGCAGCGAGAACCGCGGCGGCCCGGTACGCGGTCCTGGACGCGACCAGACGGGCCGCGGAAGCGGCCTTCGCCGCGCTGCTGGCAAAAATCTCCGCCATCCGCGAGCAGGTTCAGGCTCAGCGGACCCGGTACGAGTCGGGAATAGGGGACTACTCGCCGGTTATCGATGGCGAACTGGCGGAACTGATCCTGCTGGGCCGGATGGCAGACGAGCAGGCCCGCCGCGACCGCGCGTTGGCGCGACTCAATTCCTTACTGGTGACGTCATGAACACTTTCAGTTTTCGTTGTTATTTCGCCGCGTTGCTGTTGACCGCATTGGCGGTTGGAGGCTGTGGCGGAAACGGGTCCGGCCCCGATTCGCCGGCGGGACAGTCCCCAACGTTTGTGCAGGCGGATCAGCAGCATACCTGCCCGATGCATCCTCAATTCGTGTCGCAGGATCCCGATGTCCCTTGTCCCATTTGCGGGATGGATCTCGTGCCCGTTTCGAATGGGTCCAAACTCCCGCGAGGCGCCGCGCCGGAGGTGCAGGTGGCGCCGGAAATGATCCAGACCATGGGTGTGCGCACAGCCCGCGTGGAAACTGCCTTTTTCGAAAGGACGGTTCGTGCGTACGGAAACGTCGAAAGCAACGAACGGCTTGAGACCGTTGCCGTTTCCCGGCTGGAGGGATGGATCGAAGACCTCGCGGTGCGTGCGGAGGGAGACGAGGTCAAGCGCGGCGCGCTGCTGTACCGGGTATACAGCCCCGAGCTGATTGCCGCGCAGAAGGACTTCCTGGCTGCACTGGAGGCGGGCCGCCGGTCGCGCATGGATTCGGGCCGCCAGCGTCTGATTTCCGACGGCATGCAGGCCACCGCAATCGACCAGCTCGTCGAAAACCGCGAAGTGATCGAGCGCTTGCCCGTTTACGCGGAGGCTTCCGGGACGATAGCCGCCCTTTCGGTGCGGGAAGGCGATTACGTGAAGCCCGGAACGCAGATCCTTCGTCTTCAGTCCTACGAAAGGGTCTGGATCATCGCCTCCATCCCCGAAGCGGACCTGTCCATGGTTGAGGCGGGGCAGACGGTTTCGCTGCAATTCCCGAGCGCGCCCGGGGCGCCGAAAGAGGGAACGGTGGATTACGTCTATCCGACGATCGATCCCAGGACCCGCACCGCCGACGTCCGCATCGAAGTGGACAATGCTTCCGGAGCGTTGCGCCCCGGCGCCTACGCGGACATTCAATTCAGCCTGGGAAGCGGCGAAGCGCGCCTTTCCGTGCCCACCGAGGCCCTCTTGCGCGACAGCCGGGGCGAGCATGTGATCGTCGCTCTGGGCGACGGCCGTTTTACCGGCCGTACCGTGGAGACAGGCGTTGCGGGGGGCGGCCGCACGGAAATTCTTGCGGGTCTGAACGCAGGTGAGAGGGTGGTCGTGAGCGGGCAGTTCATGCTCGATTCCGAGGCCAACCTGCGCGAGGGGCTTGCCAAGCTCGATCCGCAGTCCCCGGACGGCGCCACCGACCACTCCATGCACAGGCATTAGCCGTGGCCGAACACCCCGCAGAGCAGCTGGCCGGCCGGGACCCGTCGGACTCGGCGATCGCCCGGCTGATCGCCTGGTCGGCCGATAATCCGATCATCGTATTGACGTTGGCTGCCGGACTCATGCTGGCCGGCTGGCTGTCGCTGGAAAGGACGCCGCTGGACGCCATCCCGGACCTGACCGACACGCAGGTGATCATCCGCACCGAGTTTCCGGGGCAGTCCCCGCAGATCGTCGAGGACCTGGTGACCTATCCGCTGTCGGCCAATCTGCTTGGATTGCCCAAGACCAGGGACGTGCGGGGCTCGTCGATGTTCGGGACCAGCTTTGTCTACGTGATATTCGAAGACAATGTGGACCTGTATTGGGCGCGCTCGCGGGTCGCGGAGGCCCTTTCACGACTCAGCGCGGAATTGCCGGAAGGCGCAACACCGCAGATCGGTCCGGACGCGACCGGGGTGGGGTGGGTATATCAATACGCTCTGGTGGACGAGAGCGGGCGCACGGACCTCGCCCAACTGCGTTCGCTGCAGGACTGGTTCCTGCGTTTTGAGCTGGCCGGCGTCGACGGGGTTGCGGAGGTTGCGTCCGTGGGCGGTTTCGTGCGCGAGTACCAGGTGCTCATCGACCCCAACAAGCTGCGCGCCTACGACGTGTCCATCCGGCGCATTTCCGAGGCCGTGGGAGCCGCGTCCAGCGAAGTAGGCGGACGCGTGCTGGAGCAGGGTGAAAGCGAGTTCGTGATCCGGTCGTCCGGTTACGTCGAGGGCCGTCTCGACCTGGAGCAGGTAGTCGTGTACGCGGAAGACGGCACGCCCGTGACCCTCGCCGACGTGTCCCGGATTGTCGAGGGCCCGGCGTTGCGGCGCGGCATCGTGGACCTGAACGGCGTGGGCGAGACCGTCGCCGGGATCGTCGTTATGCGCGACGGAGAAAACGCGCTGGACGTGATCCGCCGGGTAAAGGCAAGGCTGGAAGACCTTGAGCGCGGGCTGCCCGAAGGCGTCCGTATCGTCACGACCTATGACCGCGCCCCGCTCATCGAAGGGGCCGTCTCCTACCTGAATCGCAAGCTGATCGAAGAAGGGATCGCGGTGGCGCTGGTGATCTTCATCTTCCTGCTGCATGTTCGCTCCGCTTTCGTGGCCCTGATCACGCTGCCGCTGGGGGTGCTCGGAGCATTCGTCATCATGTCCGCGCAGGGCATAACCGCCAACATCATGTCGCTGGGCGGTATCGCCATCGCCATCGGCACGATGGTGGATGCCTCGATCGTGATGGTGGAGAACGCGAACCGGAAGCTGTCGGACCTGGGCGCGGGGGCCGGTCGCGAAGCCCGCCGGCGGGCCGTCATCCAGGCGGTTCGGGAAGTCGGCCCCGGCGTGTTCTTCTCCCTGCTCATCATCACCGTTTCCTTTCTGCCGGTATTCGCGTTGACCGGCGAAAGTCACCGCCTGTTCGCCCCGCTGGCCTACACCAAGACCTACGCAATGGGTTTCGCGGCCTTGCTGTCGGTCACGCTGGTGCCGGTGCTGATCCTGCTGCTCCTCAAGGGGCATCTGCGGGTGCGCAATCCGGTCAGCGAGTTCGCCGCGCGACTCTATGCTCCCTGTCTGCGCGCTGCCTTGCGGTTCAAATGGATGACGGTGACGGCGGCCGTAATCCTGATCGCGAGCGCATTGATTCCGTATTCCCGCCTGGGATCGGAATTCATGCCGCCCCTATACGAAGGCGAACTGCTGTACATGCCGACGACGCTGCCGGGCGTTTCCTCCACGAAGATCCGTGAAGTCCTTGGCCAGACCAACCGGGTGATCGCGGCGGCGCCGGAGGTCGAAAGCGTTTTCGGCAAGGCCGGCCGGGCGGACACCGCCACCGACCCGGCGCCGCTGACGATGATCGAGACCTGGATTCGGCTCAAGCCAATGTCGGAATGGCGTGACGGAATGACACCCGAGAAACTCGTCGAAGACCTGAACGGGCGTCTGCAGATGCCGGGTCTGAAGAACTCCTGGGGCTACCCGATCAATATTCGGATGGACATGGTGTCGACCGGTGTGCGCACACCCGTCGGCGTAAAGATTACGGGCGACGATCTCGCTGAGCTTGAGCGGATCGCCCGCGAAGTGGAATCGGCCGTCAGCCGGGTCCCCGGCACCCGCACGGCGCTTGCCGACCGGGTGCTGGGCGGCAATTACCTCGAAATCGTGCCGAATCGCTCCGAGCTTGCGCGCCGTAATATCGACATGGGCGTATTCCAATCGGTCATCCAGACCGCGCTGGGCGGCATGAAGCTCGCCGAAAGCGTGGAAGGACGCGAGCGTTACGACATCATGCTGCGCTACGACCGGCCGTTTCGGGAGACCCGGGACGATCTTGAGAACATCCTGGTGCCGACGCCCACGGGGGCGCATATTCCGCTCGGAGAACTCGCAGCCGTGTTCTTTACGGAGGGGCCGCCCATGATCCGCTCCGAGAACGCGCGCCTCACCGGCTGGGTCTTCGTGGATATCGAGGGCCGGGACCTGGGCGGCTACGTTGCCGAGGCCCGGCGCGTCGTGGACAGCGCCGTGCGGCTCCCGCCGGGCTACGCGATCGAGTGGTCCGGGCAATACGAGCAGATCGAAGCGGCCGGGGCACGTCTCAGGATCGCCATACCGTCGGCGATCGCGCTGATCTTTCTGCTGCTGATGCTGCACTTCGGACGGCTGGACCGGACCGCCATCATCATGCTTTCGCTGCCCTTCGCCCTGATCGGGGGACTGTGGGCGATATGGCTGGCCGGTTACAACCTGTCCGTGGCCGTCGCGGTGGGGTTCATCGCGCTCGGTGGAGTTGCGGCTGAAACCGCCGTGGTCATGGTGATGTACCTCGACAACCACGTGCGTGAGGACAAGCCCGCAAACAAGGAGGAAATCATGCTGTCCATCAGCGTGGGCGCCGCGCTGCGCCTGCGGCCCATACTGATGACCGTGATAACGGTGCTCGTCGGCCTTATGCCGATATTCCTGACCGGCGGTCTCGGTGCGGACGTGATGCGCCGGATCGCGCTGCCCATGCTGGGCGGGATGGTTTCGACGACGGCGCTTACGCTGCTCGTGATCCCGGCGGTCTATTTCGCCTGGGTCGGGCGGAAACTACCGCCCGCCGCGCTCGACGAGTGACTGCCAGGTGAATTCCTCGGTCCAGGGCGCGCCGGCAACGCGCCGCACCAGCCGGTCGCGCTCGTCCTGCAGGACCTCGCCGAATTCCGGAGAAGGCGCGTAGTCGTCTATCGCGGCGGTATCGAGCAGCCCCTTCTCCTCAAGGATTTTCTCGAGGACCATGACCCGGTCGCGCAGGATCCAGAGCTCCGACAGGAGCTCCGTGTTCATGCGCAGCAGCCGGTCCAGGCTTTCGTCGCCGGTGAGCGGGCGGGTCGGCGGTTTGGTCATGCCGGGATCGAGGGCCTCCCGCTCTCGTCCGCGGGGTGCAGCGCCGCGCTCAAGGCTTGGTCGCTACGTTGACCCAGGGGTAGCCCCTTGAATCCAGGGCGCGCGCTTCGAGCACCTTGAAGCCGACTTCTTCGAGCACCGTCGCCCAGTCCATCGAACAGGCCGCGCTGAAGAACGGTTCCCCGCGATATTCGCTTTCCCAGTCCAGGATCGCGGCCTGGAATGCGTCCACGCGGCTGAATGGCGGCGGGTCGTTGATCACGATGTCGCCGCCGGGCTTGAGGATCCGGTACGCCTCGCGGATGGTGTCGATGCTCACCCTGACGGGCATTTCGTGCAGCAGCGCGTACATGAGCACGGCGTCGTACGACTCGTCGGGCTCGCCCGTATCGCGCGCGTCGCGCTGTTTCAGATGGATCGGTATGCCCATGGTGCGCGCGGCCTTGTGCCCGCCCTGGAGCAGTGCCGTCGAGATGTCGCTGCCGGTCAGCTCGGCGTCGGGATACACCTTGCTGCAGGCCGCCAGCGCTCCGAGACCCCCGCATCCGGGCTCGTAGATGCGATCGTAGTGGTCTTTCGGCAGCAGGCTCACCACGTCCACGCGCTGCCGGCGGATGTCCTGGTCCACTTCCACGGCCGCATAGCCGCCGCGGGAGAAAACGTGCGGGGCCACTCCGGCCATGAACATCGGTGTGGCCAGGTCGTAGCCGTCCCAGCCTCCCGGTTCCAGGTGCCACTCCACGCCCTCGTAGTACTTGGGTATCGGTACGCTGTCGTCGAGTTCCAGCGAGCCGCCCAGGTATTCGGGCTCCCGGCTCAGGACCTTGAGGCATTCTTCGCGCTTTTCCTCCACCGCGGGAATGGCGCGCACGAAATTCTCCTCGGCCACATAGCGCTGATACAGCCGCTCGTGCTGGTACGCCGGAGAGTCCAGCGCCGCCCTGCGGGCCTCGCGCGCACGTTTCAGCTGGGCGCGCGGCTCCGGCCCGACCTCGGCCTCGAGAAGCTCCCGCCCCTTCTCACTGGCGGCGAACTGGTCGCGCGCAAGGTCGCGAATATGGCTGGAGGAAAAATGCTGCAGCGACCCCAGGAACTGAAGGCCTGCGCGGTGTCTCTGGCTGATCGGGATCATCTGGGTCCCCCTCGGTTGGCGGTGCGATTAGTTTAGCGCGAAAGTGGCTGGCCCGCCTGCTGTCGGTGCTTGCTATTGCATTGACAGAACAAACAGCCCGTTCTGCATATCGCTGACAATCAGCGTTCCGGAAGGCAGATACGGGTACACGCTCCAGGCGCCCTGCAGGTTCCGGGCGTTACTGTCCGGAAACGTGTCGAAAAATGCGATTTCCCGGATGTCTTCCGCCGTCAGATCGCCGAACTCAAGAACCCGCAAACCGGTGGTGTAATTGGCTTCGAACACGCGATTTCCCTGCACGTAAAGGTTGTGATCGGTCGCTCGCGTGCCCAGGTCATGCGCATAGAGGTGTTCCGGGGAATCCAGGTCCGATACGTCGAACACATGCGTGCGCGTGGTCAGACCGAAGTTGGTCTCGTCCAGCTCATCGCCGAGCAGGAAATAGCGCTGGTCTTCCGTAAGCCAACCCTGGTGCACGTACGCCATTTGCGCATAGGTAGTGGAAGAGAGTGTCAGCGGGGCGGACTTGTCGGTGACGTCGACGACCTCGACGTGGTTCTCGTTTGAGCTGAAGCAGATTTCCCGGTCGCGATGCTCCTCGTCCGGCCCCTGGTAAGTGACGCACTGTGTGTCATGCGTCCTTCTCACATTGTGGCAGCCGGCGAACATCGGATTGATCGGGGTCTGGATGTTCATGATGTGCAGACCGCCGTCGCAGGTGTCCGTCGAGACCGCATAGGCGAACCCGGTCGCCTCGTTGATCGCCAGGTTGTGCGCATGCTCGAAGCCGTCATATACCAGGTCGGGGGACCAATCCGCAGGCCCCGACAGGCCCCGCAGGCGCCTCAGGTCGAATACTTGCATGCCGTGGGCGCCGGCGCCGTCCGCGACGATGTAGGCATGGTCGCGATACACCTTGATGTCGCGCCAAACGGATTCCCTGGTTTCCGTCGGCAGCCTTCCGAGGAATACAGGGCCTTGCGGGTCGGAAACGTCAACAAAGGCGGTACCGTTGGTCATGCCCATCAGGGCGTATTCCATGCCTGTCTGAGTGTCCGTCCAGCCCCAGACGTCGTTGCCTGCGGTTCCGTCCATGGCGTCGAGAGAAACCCGCTTCTCAAGCGAAATGGCCATGCAGGCAAAATCGCCGGCGTCGCCGTCGATGCAAGCCGCCGGGCCGCTGTCCAGAGCCGCGGGGGGCTCCACTACTGGCGGCGTTACAGGCGGTGGTGGCGGAGGCGTAACGGGAGGTGGCGGTGGCGGCGGGTTTGCGTCGCCGCCACCGCCACCGCAGCCGGACAGGACCGCGCCCAGGAAGAGCACCATGGCGGTGGCGCCTGCAATTGTTCTCCTGACCCGCATGATTACCCTAAAGGTCTATAGTTGCAGCCGATACAAAACAGGGAGCACACCCATGCGCAAATTTACTCTATTGCTTGCCGGCGTAATGATGTTCGCCGGCGCCCAGGCGGACAGCCACGAAGCCGAGCCGGGCTACGCTACTTTCATACGCACCGCGTTGCTCGCCCGCCGGGCCGACCTCGAGCCGTCCATCACGTTCTGGAGGGACGTTATGGGCTTCGATTACGCCGGCGATCCGGAACCGCGCACGGGCTTTGCCCATCCGCTGGGTTGGAACGAAGATTCGACCACCTACTTCACCATCTTCACGTCCAAAGAAGGAGCCATGATTGGCCTGTTGATGGTGGAGGACACCCCGGATTTTGCCGAGCTTGATCTGCCCGATGAAGGGACGGCCTATGGCGGCGTAGTGCTGGTGCATATGGGCAAGAATATCAGCGACGTTTACGATCGCGCCGTCGCGCATGGCGTCGACATCGTCAAGCCCTACGGACCGTCGCGCACGGGCCGCTCGATGACTATCCTGCTGCGCGCTCCCACGGGCCACATGGTCGAGATCTACGAAATGATCGAGCAGGATCAATAGCGCCCGATCCAGTATAGTGGCCGCCGGGAAGGAGGGCGCGGCACTTTGCGAGAAGACGTCAACCTGCAATGGCGCATTGCGGCGCGGCCGGAAGGCAACGTGCGCCCGGGCGATTTCGAGCTGGCCGAACGCCCGATTCGCTCGCCCGGACCCGGCGAAATGCTGGTGAAGACGCGCTACCTCGGTCTGGCGCCGGTGATGCGGATGTATATGCAGGGGCTCAATCCCTCTGGAGAGACGCCGCTGGACATAGGCGACGTGATCCACGGTCGCGGAGTGGGCGAAGTGGTGGAGTCCAATCACCCGGACTATCGGCCTGGGGACATCGTTCAGGGACAGCTTGGCTGGCAGACGTGGAAGGTCACGGCTGCCGCGACCCGCGAGCGGTTCTTCAAGTGCAGGGACTACGGCCTGCCGTTTTCGCTGGGCGCCGGCGTACTCGGGATGACCGGGGTCAGCGCCTATTGGGGGCTGCTGGACTGCGGGCGCCCCAAGGCCGGCGACCTCGCCGTAGTTTCGGGCGCCGCGGGCGGGGTCGGATCGATCGTGGTGCAGATGCTGAAGATCCACGGCTGCCGCGTGATCGGCATTGCCGGGGGGCCGGAGAAATGCCGCTTCATCCGGGAGCTGGGCTGCGAGCAGGCGATCGACTACAAGAACGAGGACGCCTGCGCACGCGTAGCGGAACTCTGCCCCGACGGGATGGACCTCTACTTCGACAACGTGGGCGGCGATTTACTCGCGGCCTGCCTGGACAACCTCGCATTGGGCGCGCGCATCGTGCTGTGCGGGTCGATTTCGGAATACCTGAGAGAGGAACGCTTCGCGCTGTCCAACTATCTGAACCTGCGCCGGGTGAACGGCAGCATGAGCGGGTTCTTCGTCTATAACTACCAGGACCGCTTCCAGGACGCCTTCGACGGATTGGCGGCGTGGATCAAGGCGGGTAAGCTCAAGCCCGTCCAGGACGTGGTGGAGGGCTTCGAGAACATGCCTGACGCTCTGGCGAGGCTGTACGATGGGCGCAACGTAGGCGTGCAGTGCTGCAGCGTGCGGGGAGAACCGGAGAAAAAACACTGATGAATACCGCGACTGCCGTTCCCTATCCGCGCCCTGCGCTCCGCTGGTACATGGTGGCGCTGCTTACGCTGGCCTACTTTATTTCCTACATCGACCGCACCGTGATCGGCCTGCTGGTTGAGCCGATGAAGGCGGACCTGGGCTTGACCGATGGCCAGATGGGTTTGTTGCTTGGCCTGGCCTTCGGGATCTTCTACGCCACGATGGGCCTGCCGCTGGGCTGGCTGGCGGACCGTACGCGACGGGTGACCATTGTCAGCTGCGCGATTGCGCTGTGGTCGGCAGCGACCGCATTTTGCGGGCTGGCTAGCAACTACCTGCAGTTATTTCTGTTTCGCATGAGCGTCGGAGTGGGCGAGGCGGCATTAAGTCCCTGCACGATGTCGATGATCGCGGACAGTTTCCCCAAAGAGAAGCGCGGCAAGGCCATTGCCGTGTACTCCATGGCGCTGTCGCTGGGCACGGCTTTCGCCTACTACGTGATCGGCGCGCTGCTCGCGGCGCTGCGCGGGGTTGAGGTGCTCAATTGGCCGCTGGTGGGCGCCATCAGGCCGTGGCAGGCGGTTTTCATCATTGTGGGGCTTCCGGGCCTGCTGCTGGCGCTAGCCATGCTGACGGTCCGCGAGCCGGCGCGCCGCGACCTCGAGCGGGATGTCTCCTCCCTCCCGGGGGTCAGGCACCTGCAGATCAACGCCACGCCGGCGCTCATGTTCCGGCATGTCTTCACGCACTGGAAGACCTACCTGACGTTCGTGCTGCCGTTCTGCCTGATGACGACCGTGGCCTACTCTCATTTCTGGATGCCGGCGGTGTTTTCAAGGACCTGGGGCATGGAGACGCCTGAATTTGCCCAGATCAAGGCCGTCGTCACGCTGCTGTGCGCGCCCGCCACGGTTTTTGCGGCCGGCGCGTTGTCTGATTTTCTGGTGCGAAGAGGGCGCGATAACGCCCCGTTGCTAATCGCCGTGGTGGGCGCGGTCATCTTCGCGCCCACCGGTTTTCTTATTGCCCTGATGCCAAGCACGGTTTCGGCGTTCGTGGTTTTGGGCGTAAGCCTGGTGGGCATCGCCACCACCACCTCCACCGGCGTCACCGCGCTGCTGATGATCACGCCGGCACAATTCCGCGGCCAGATTACCGCCATCTATTACATGGCGATCAGCATTACCGGCCTCACGCTGGGGCCGTCCACCGTGGGCTGGCTGTCGGACTGGTTCAATGGCGGAACCGGCGTGGCGGGCATGGACGCGCTTGTGGAGTGGGTGTTGCCCGGGGCGACCGGCGCCAAGAGCCTGGCTCTTGCCTTTGCCGCCGTGCCGCTGCTGTACGGTTCGGTGGTGCTGTTGCTGGCGCCCGTCACCCTGCGCTGTTTCCGCCGCGAACTCGCCCGTATCGGGGAGAACTAGCGGATCGGGGAAAGGTCAGTGGCGATACCTGCCGCCGCCGTAACCACCGCGATCCCGGCCGCCGGATCTCTTTTGCTGCGGCCTGGCTTCGTTCACCCTCATGGGGCGGCCGTCATAATCGGAGCCGTCCAGGTTCTCGATGGCCGCCTGGGCCTCGGCGTCGGTGGCCATTTCCACAAAGCCGAAACCCTTGCTGCGGCCCGTGTCACGATCGCTGATCAGCTTGCAGGACTCGACGGTCCCGGACTCGGCGAACTTCTCCGTAACGGAACTTTCCGTTGCCGAATAGGGCAGATTGCCTACGTAAAGTTTTCTTCCCATGATTCCTTCTAATAAGTTGGTTGGCGCCTGTGTGCTAGTGCGCAGGGCACCCGTTGGCCCGCAAGAATTGCGGTAACGTACATTCTATCGCGAGAGTGGCGTGATAGGGATCACTTGTTCGAAACAGGCGGCCGTTGCATACCGTGCGTGCCGGAGAAGGCGTCCGGCTTCAGAGCGTCCGGCGCCGCCACCGAGACTTCGTCGAACAGGCGATCTTCGGTGGCAATGGTTTCCGCGCTGACCTCGGCGATATTGGTCCAGTCATCCATAGTGAACAGGATGTCGGTGTAGTCGCTGAAGGGATTCTTGCGCGGCGTCATCAGTTCCGACATGACGCGGTGGTATTGCCTCAACGCCTTATCCAGGACGGCGAAATCGGAGCGACCGGCCTGGCGGTACGCGTAGAGCGCTTCGGCAAGCCGGGCATTCTCCGCTCGCGCTCTTTTTTGCCGGTTGGCGAGTGTTTGCAGTGCCTCGTGAACCTCCGCGTTGTCCGTGGGGACGCGCGCCGCCAGCAGGTTGTGAATGTTCATGTCGGTGAGGTCGAGCCGACCCATCGAGTTCACCAGGTAGTCGGCGCAGGCCTCCAGCAGGGCGGCGAGCGTGTCGTCTCCCGGTTCGGCCTGTTCCAGTGCGCCCTTCAGTGATTGACGGACCTGGACCTGGCGGCGGCGTTCCCGGCCGAGTTCGGCCAGAGGGTTGAAGTCGGCGTTCACGATTGCCTCCTCGTTTGCCGCGGCGCCGGCGGGCGAAAGCGCGAGACTGCACGCAATCAATACGCCTGAGAGTGCCTTCACGGGATGTCGTTGCGGCCCCTGACCCCACATGCGGCAAATGCTAACAGTTCCCCCTGGGGAGTGGGGGCATGCCCGCCACGGCGTCCTGTCTTCGCTCGCGGGTCAGGCTTCGGCGCGTTCGATTACTCCGCCGCCCAGGCATTCCTCGCCCTCGTAGAACACCAGGTACTGTCCCGGCGTCACCGCCCACTGAGGCTTGTCGAAGCGCACCAGGCAGCGGTCCCGACCGAGCAGTCGCGCCTCGCAGTCGGCGTCGTCCTGGCGATAACGGGTCTTGGCGCTCAACCGCGTGCCTCCCGGGAGTCCATCCGGCGCGCCGCTTACCCACTTCAGCTTTCTCACCGTGATCATGCGGCTGAACAGCAGGGGGTGGTCGTGTCCCTGCGCCACGACCAGGGCATTGGCGCTCAGATCCTTGCGCACGACATGCCAGGGTTCCGGGCCGCAGTCCTTCATCCCCCCAAGGCCCAGTCCCCGCCGCTGGCCGATGGTATAGGTGGCCAAGCCCTGGTGTTCGCCCACGTGTTTCCCGCCAAGCGTGACTATCGGCCCCGCTTGCATTGCCAGGTGCCGCGAGATGAACTCCGGGAAGGATCGTTCTCCGACGAAGCAGATGCCGGTGCTGTCCGGGCGCGCGTAGTTCGGCAGTCCGCGCCGATGCGCGATGTCGCGCACCTCGTTCTTGTCCAGGTCGCCGACCGGGAACAGGCAGCCGCCGAGCGCGCTTCCGTCAACCGCGTGAAGGAAATACGTCTGGTCCTTGTTGCGGTCCTTTCCACGCAACAGCCGTGTGCCGGATGCCGAGTGCTCCAGGCGCGCGTGATGGCCCGTGGCCAGCCGTTCGGCGCCCAGCCTGCGCGCCTGGTTCAGGCAGGCCCCGAACTTGATGCGCCGATTGCAGCCCACGTCGGGGTTGGGCGTACGCCCCGCCCGGCACTCCAGAAGCATGTCCTCGAAGACTTCCTGTCGGTACTCCTCGGAGAAATTCAGGTGGTGAAGCGGGATGCCGAGTTCGCCGGCCACGTCGGCGGCGGCCTCAAGGTCTTCGGCGGCAGGGCAGGAGCCGTCGGGCTCGTCCCAGTTGGTCATGTGCAGGGCTTCCAACCGGTGGCCCGCGTCGATCAGGCGCAAGGCGGCCACCGCGGAATCCACTCCCCCGGAAATCGCCACCATGACGGTGCCCGTCACCGGGATGCCTCACTCGGCCAGTTTCTCCGCGATGCCCGTGTAGGTCGCGGGAGTCAGGGCGAGCAGCGCCTCACGCGCTGCGTCGGGCAGCTCTGCGTTTTTCAAATAAGAATGTAAGGATTCTCTTGTAACTATCTGATTACGTGATAAATCCTTAAGTTGTTCGTAGGCGTTCTCACAGCCGTGGGCGCGCATTACCGTTTGCACCGCCTCGGCCAGCGTTTCCCAGGCGGAGTCGAGGTCCTCGCTCATTCTGGACTCGTCGGGCGAGAGTTTGTCCAGACCTTTCTGCACTTCCGTCCAGGCCACCAGCGCATGCCCCAATGCGACGCCCAGGTTGCGCAGGACCGTGGAATCACTGAGGTCTCGCTGCAGGCGCGACACGGGGAGCTTTTCCGAAAAGTGACCCAGCAAGGCGTTGGACAGCCCCAGGTTGCCTTCGGCGTTTTCGAGGTTGATGGGATTGACCTTGTGCGGCATCGTGGACGATCCCGTTTCGCTACCCACCGCCTTCTGGCGGAAGTAGCCCATCGAAATATAGGTCCAGGCATCCCGGCTGAGGTCGAGCAGGATGCGGTTGATGCGCGCCAGGGCGTCGCAATATTCCGCCACCCAGTCGTACGGTTCGACCTGGGTCGTGACCGGGTTCTGCTCGAGTCCCAGCCCCGAAAGAAAGCGGCGGCTGAAATCCGGCCAGTCCACATCGGGACAGGCCGCGTAGTGCGCGTTGTAGTTGCCGGTGGCGCCGCTGCACTTGGCCATGGCCGGAACTTCGCCGAAAACGGCAAGCTGGCGCTTCAGCCGGTGCACGAACACCGCCAGTTCCTTGCCCAGCGTCGTGGGGCTGGCCGGCTGGCCGTGGGTGCGCGCCAGCATGGGCAGGCCGGCGTGCTCGCGGGCCATGCAGTGAAGCTGCCCGATCAGGGCTTCCAGCACCGGGACCAGGACTTCGGACCGGGCCCTTGCCAGCATGATCCCATAGGCGCTGCTGTTGATGTCCCAGCTTGTGCAGGCGAAATGCAGCATCGGAATGCGGTCGGAGAGCGAGTCGTGCTCGCGGAGGCGTTCGGCCAGGTACAGTTCCACCGCCTTGACGTCGTGCCGGGTCTTCTGTTCCAGTTCCTTGACGCGCTCCGCCGCCTGCGGCCCCAGGTCCTGCTCCAGCGCGTCCAGAAACGCCGTTTCCCCGCTGCTCAGGGGAGGTGCGGGCCCGAATGATTCTTCACCGCAAAGCGCCCGCAGCCAGGCGAGCTCGACCTTGAGCCGCCACAGGATCAGGCCCTGTTCGGAGAACAATTCCGCGAGCGGGCGGACGGCTTCAGCGTAGCGCCCGTCCAGCGGCCCTAGAGCGGATAAGGAATTCGCTGGGCTAGTGTGCTGACTCATGAATGCGTTGCCTTTCAGCGTGTCCCCCATGGCGTGTGGCAAGGCGCGTCCCGCCGGGAATGGTGTCTCCCATTGCCAAGGGGCGCAACGCGGCCACGGGCCATGGGGGACGCGCCCTTCGGGAGCGGGCCTGAAGCGCCACTGCGGCGTTGCCGTCCTGGGCAATACGTGCAGTATTCCCCGCGGACGGCGCCTTGCATTGACGCTTCAGGCCCGCTCTGAAAGGCAACGCATTCATGAGTCAGCACACTAATACCGGGACATGGGGATGGGCGGCTATACTCCGAGGCGCGCATCATACTGCAACAGGGGTAGTTCGTGCCAAAATTCAGAACCGAACGCGACAGCATGGGAACGCTCAAGGTCCCGTCCGACGCGCTTTGGGGCGCCAGCACCCAGCGTGCCGTGGAGAACTTCCAGATCAGCGGCAAGAGGATGCCGCGCGCGTTCATTCGCGCCCTGGGCCTGATCAAGGGGGCGTGCGCTTCGGCCAATCGCACGCTGGGCCTGCTGGATTCGGCTCGAGCCAACGCCATCATGAGGGTAGCCGAACACGTTGCCCACAGCATCCACGACGAGCACTTCCCCGTGGACGTCTTTCAGACTGGATCGGGCACCAGCAGCAACATGAACGTGAACGAGGTGATCGCCAACGCCGCCAGTTCCAAAGAGGTCAGGGTGCATCCCAACGATCACGTCAACATGGGGCAGAGCAGCAACGATGTCATTCCGTCGGCGCTGCATCTTTCCGCGGCCCTGGAGGTATACGAGCGACTGCTGCCGGCGCTGGATCACCTTGCGGGGTCGATCGAAAAGCGCGCCGCGGAATTCGAGGGTGTCGTCAAGACCGGCCGCACGCACCTGATGGATGCGATGCCCCTGGCGCTCAGTCAGGAATTCGGCGGCTGGGCGGCGCAATTGCGCGACTGCCGGACCCGGCTTGAGCAGGTGCTCAATTTAAGGCTGAACAAGCTGGCGCTGGGCGGAACGGCAGTCGGGACGGGAATCAATGCCCACCCGGTGATGTCGGGACTGGCCTGCCGCTGGATCAGCGAAAAGACCGGCCTCGATCTGACGCCGGCCGGCAACCGGTTTGCGGCGCTGGCCGGGCAGGACACGATGGTTGAGCTGTCCGGCCAGCTCAAGGTAACGGCGGTGGCGCTGATGAAGATCGCCAACGACCTGCGCCTGATGAACTCGGGGCCGCTGGGCGGATTGGGCGAGATCACGCTTCCGGCTTTGCAGCCGGGATCCAGCATCATGCCGGGCAAGGTCAATCCCGTCGCCAGCGAAGCCGCCATGCAGGTGGCGGCCCAGGTGATCGGCAACGACGCGGCGATAACGGTGGGCGCCCAGTCGGGCAACTTCCAGTTGAACGTCATGCTGCCGATGATCGCGCGCAACGCGCTCGAGAGCATCCAGATTCTTTCGGCGGCCTGCCGGATGCTGGCCGACAGGGCGATCGCCGGCCTGACGGTCAACCGGGAACGCCTGGCGGAACTGCTGGAACGCAACCCGGTCCTGGTGACGGCGCTGAACCCGGTAATCGGCTACGACAAGGCCGCGGCGATCGCCAAGCGGGCCTATGCGGAAGGGCGGCCGATCCTGGAAGTGGCGGTCGAGGAAACCGACCTGTCCGAAAATCAGCTCAAGGCCATCCTGAACCCGGTCACGCTCACCAGGGGCGGCATTCACTCCGAGTAGCGGAGGATTTCAGCCCATTCGAGCTTCATCCAGGGGGTGAAGCGTTCGGGGTGGCGTTCGATCTCCTGCGTCAGTTCGTCCGGCGCGATCCAGCGCCAGGCGGCGATTTCGGCGGGGTCGGGCGCCAGTTCGCCGTCGTAGTCGCTTTGGAATACGTGGCATAACTCGTGTTCCGAGTAGCCGGCGGAGTAGCGGGCCTGATAGATGAACTTGTACAGGAACCGGGCCTTGCAGGAGATGCCCAGTTCCTCGTGCGTGCGGCGCTCGGCAGCGGCCGGAACGTCCTCGCCCGGCAGGGGATGGCCGCAACAGGCATTCGACCAGTACATCGGCCACAGCGGCTTGGCGGCGCTTCGCTGCTGGAGCAGGACCCGACCGTCCGGTCCGTAGACGAAAACGGAAAAGGCGCGGTGCAGAAGGCCATCGCCCTCGTGGCATTGGAATTTCTCCGCGACGCCGATTTCACGGTCCTCGGCGTCCACCAGCACCAGGTTGACCGGCGCGTTCACGGGACCAGTTCCACCTCTCCTCCGCCCGCGGGAAGCTTCAGCGCGATGGTTCTCGCGCCGGTCTTTTCGATCGATTCCTTGACTGTGTGGCAGCTCTCGGCGCACAGCGCAAGCATGGCCCCGCCGCCGCCGCCGCCGGTCAGCTTGGCCCCCAGCGCTCCGCCCATGCGCGCGGCGTCGATCAACTGTTCCAGTTCCGGCGTGGCGAGCTGCAGGCCGTTGAGCAGGCCGTGGTTGAGGTTCATCAGGTCGCCCAGTTCTTCGAGGCGCCCGCCTTCCAGGCACTTTCGGGCCTCAACCACGAGTTCGCCGATCTCCTCGAAGATCCGGTCATAAACACTCGGGTTGCGGTCGCGCGCCGTCCTGACGTTTTCGACGGTTACGGCCGTCAGGCTTTCCTCACTGCTGATGCCGATCACGAAATACGTGTCGGCGCCCGCCTTGACCGGCCGGATTTCCGGCGGCGTGTTCTTGCGGTAGAGCAGGGTGGTTGCATAGGCGGAGACGGCATTGTCCACGCCGCTCGCGCGCCCGTGCGCAAACTGTTCGCAGGCCCAGGCGATTTCATTGATCCTCTCGACGCTGAGGTCCAGGTCGAAGCGCTTGTTCAGGGCCCGGATGATGGCGACGGCCATCGCCGCCGAAGATCCCAGGCCGACGCCGCGGGGCAGGTCGGAAAAGACGGAAATGCGCATCGACTTGCCGGCCAGACCCAGTTCCTCGAGCATCTTCAGTGCCGAACGTTCCCAGGGGCGGCGCCGGCGCGAGTGCGAGAGGCGGTATTCGAGTCCCCAGCCCGGGATCGCCAACTGTATGCCGTCCTCGCTGTCGTCGATCTGGGCGCGCACGTTCAGCGGAACGGGGCAGGCCAGAGCAGGCTGCCCGAACACGGCGGCGTGCTCGCCCAGCAGGATCAGTTTGCCCGCGGCCACGCCGAGACGGGCCATTGCCGCTTCGTCCAGGGCGGGCAGGCTCCGCTTTCTTTCCAATTCGCCCAGGACTTCCCTCGCGCGCCAGACCTTGACGTCTCCTTCGCCGATCAATCGCTCCAGGACCTGGTCGAACAGTTCCGGCGGCGTTCCGGCGGCCTTGACCACGGTGCGGGCGTGCAGGGTCATGTGGCCGGCCTGAATGCCTTCCGTGACCAGCGCCCGCAACGCCGAAAAATTCTGTGCCAGGCCGACCGCCGCCATGACCTGCGCGAGTTCCTGGGACGATTCCACCCGCATCATCCGCAGGAACAACTGGGTGGCCGGGTTGGCCTCCAGCGAGCCCCCGACCGTACCCACCTTGATCGGCATCTCCAGCCGCCCGCACAGCGCTCCATCGTCGCCGCGCCACCACTTCGAGAGCGCCGTGTAGTTGCCGTGACGCGCCGCCCAGGCGTGCGCGCCGGCTTCCAGAGCCCGCCAGTCGTTGCCGGTGGCCAGGGCTACCGCGTCGACGCCGTTCATGATGCCCTTGTTGTGCGTTGCCGCGCGATAGGGATCGACCGCGGCCAGTTCGGCCGCCATGGCGATGCCGTCGCGCACGTCCTCGCCGCTTTGCCCCTTGCCTCCCAGCAATTCCGCCGGGATCACGACCTCCGCGCGGGCCAGGGCGCGATCGCTGAGATTCGAGAGGATGCGCATGAACACCTGCCCGCCGCTCATGCTTTCGACCAGCGCCGAAACCCCCTCGCACATGCTGTTGACCAGGTTCGCGCCCATCGCATCGCGGGTATCGACCAGCAGGTGCAGGACCAGCATTTCGCCTTCGCCGCCGGGCATGGGGCGCCGGTGCACTTCGACATCGACCACGCCGCCGCCCCGCGCCACCATGCGCGGGTGAATGCTGTTGGCCAGGCGGATGATCTCCTCGCGCCGCGACAGCAGGTCGGCCGCCGCGTGCGCCGGATCGGGTACGTTGAGCACCTGGATTTGCCCGATCAGCACCGGGTCGTCGGCTTCGGCGGTGAAGCCGCCCGCCTCTCGCACGAGCTTGGCGGCTGAACTCAGGGCGGCGACGACCGAGGGTTCCTCCACCGCCATCGGGGCCACATAGTCGCGGCCGTTGATCAGGAAGTTGAGTCCCAGGCCCACCGGCAGTCCGAGGACGCCGATCACGTTCTCGATCATGCGGTCGGCGCGCGCGGCGTCCAGGCTCGCGCGGCCCCGGGCAAGGTCCTTGAAGTCCGCCTCGCTCAAAAGGCCGTGCTCGAGCGCGGTCTGCACCCGCTCGCGCGGCGTCAGGCGGTAGAAACCGGGTATGCGGGAACCCTTCAAAGCGCCGGCAATTATACGAAAGCGCCGCTTGGGGCAGTTGTGGCAAAATCCGTTGCGAAATCCTACGTTGCTTGGGAGGAAAGCAAATGGAAGCACGCGGCAAGGCGCTCTGGCGCTTGATGATTCCGGCGGTTTGCGCCGCAAGCCTCACGATTCCTGTCTATGCGCAGGAGCTTGAGGAAATCGTGGTGGTGGCGCGAAAGCGCGAGGAATCGCTGCAGGAGGTGCCGATCAGCATCACCACCTTCAGCCAGGAAGACCTGATGGTCCAGGGCATCGACAGTATCGAAGACATCGCCCGCCAATCGGCCGGGATCATCTTCGACAAGGGGTTCTCACCGCAGGACACCCGCGTCGTGATGCGCGGCCTGTCGCCCACACGGGGACGTCCGAACGTGGCCGTGCTGCTGGACGACGTGGATATTTCCAGCGAGGGAGTACGGACTTCCGGCAGTTCGCTCACGATCAATCCACGCCTTATCGATATCGAACGCATCGAAGTGGTCCGCGGACCGCAGTCCGCGCTTTACGGACGCAGCGCTTTCGGCGGCGCGATCCACTACGTGACCCGACGGCCCGGAGCGGACCGCCGCGGGCAGCTTTCCGTTGACGTTTCCGCCGAAGGCAAGAAGGAGATCATGGGATCAGCCAGCGGCCCCCTGAGCGAGAACTTCTTCGTCGGGTTCAACTTCGCGGCCTGGAACGAGGACGGCTATTACAAGAACACCGTGACCGGTGGAGATGTCGGCGGCCAGGAGGGTGTGGGCTTTACGCTGACGGCAGCGCTTGATGTCGGGGAGCGCGCACGATTCACGGCGCGTTTCGAATACACCGACGACGAATTCGCTCCCGGGGCGGCTGCGGCCTCCGACATTCGTGTCCCAATCCCCACGCCGGCCGCTGGCCTGGGAGTAATCTGGCACCCGGACGCAACCTCGGTCGATCAGCCGTTCGGGACCGTTCCCGGCATTGACGCCGCGCCCATAACGCTCAGCCCCGACCCCCGCACCGGCGAGGAATTTCAGGGCACGACGCGCGAGGTATTGCGCGGGCAGCTGCGCGCCGAGTTCGACTTTGCCGGCGCAATGCTGACGTCCATTTCCCACGTCGGTTCCGTTGATGCCCATCAATTCCACGACTCTCAGCGGATAGGCGATATTTCCGCGCCGGTTCGACCATTCGGCATCAGCATCTCCGGCGAGGTGAACTTTGTGACCGAGAACGATCTGTTCAGCCAGGAATTCCGGCTCACGTCCACAGGCGAAGGGCCTGTTTCCTGGGTCGTGGGAGGGTTGTACTGGAGCGAGGAATACCAGCACGACGAGTACGGCACGACCTGCATCAACTACGGCTTCCTGCCGCCGTTCTTCTCGATGGGGGTTCCGAATTTCCGCCTGCGGATCGACTGCGGCTACTGGGTGGCCCGCATCGGCAGCGAAGTGCCCAGGCATGTCCTTCCATGGAACCGGGACGTTGCCCACACGTCCGCGTACGGCCTGGTGGACTGGCAATTTACGGAAGCCTGGGACATCGGCCTTGAGGCCCGCTACGTGACCGAGGACCTGGACATGAGTGGACCGTCCGGGGGCACCCTGATCGGAAACGCCTTCGGTCCGTTTACACAGTTCCCGCCGGAAGCCCATTCAATTTCAGCCGAGGAAGACGACAGCTACCTGGCGCCCAAGGTGATCGTGCGCTACCGGCCCTCGGACGAACAGACCTACTACGGCTCCGTCTCGCGCGCCATAAAGCCCGCCGGCATCAGCACATTGGTGGGACCTGAAGGGTTTAATCCGGACGTGCTGCGTTTCGAGGCGGAAGAAATGACGGTCTTCGAGTTTGGTTGGAAGACAAGCTGGATGGACGATAGCCTGCGATTCAACGGGGCGGTCTTCTACCAGGATTTCACCGATAAGCAACTGACTACCCAGTATCAGACGGCGAGCGGAAACTTGGCGACCCGCCCGGAAAACGCTTCGGCGGCCCTGATCAAGGGGTTGGAAGTTGACGTTTCGGCGGTGCTCACCGACAACCTCACAATGAAATGGGGCTATACGCTGCTTTCGGCCGAGTACAGCGAATACAACAAGTTGAGCAGTTCCATCAACGATGCGGTGCGCGGCGGGGGCTGCGAGTTGACGACGCTGGGCGGCACCACCACCTGTCTTGTGGACCTGACCGGAAACGAGATTGAGGACGTTCCGCAGCATCAATTGTTCGCCGGTCTGTCCTGGCGCTCGGGGCTGGCCAACGGCGCGGAACTGATGATTGATTTCGATGTCCAGTACCAGGGTTCCCGCTGGATGGACGAGTGGAACATGGTGGAGTTCGAGAGCTACATGTTGGCGGACTTTCGGGTAGGTCTGTCGCGGGATTCGTGGACGGTCAT
This sequence comes from Gammaproteobacteria bacterium, assembly GCA_011523505.1. Classification (GTDB taxonomy): domain Bacteria; phylum Pseudomonadota; class Gammaproteobacteria; order Steroidobacterales; family Foliamicaceae; genus Foliamicus. The sequence continues at coordinate 152,384 of WTGP01000008.1, read as the reverse complement.
GGCGTATGTCGAGAACCTGTTCGACGACGACACCATGCGGAGCGGGGTTTCGGCGCCCGACTTTGGCGGCATCGGCATCGTGTCCGGATTTGTTCCACCTCCCCGGGTGCCGCCTCCGGGACGTTTCTTCTTCACGCTGCTGTTCCCGAATGCGCTGACGCTCTACTACCCCGACCCGCGTGAATTCGGGGTGCGCGCCAGCTACCGCTTCTAGGCCTTACTGATCGGGCAGACTTCTCCAGCGGGCCGCTACGCAATTTTGCGCGTAGCGGCCCGCTGGCTTATGCTGGACGCCGCCGCGCCCTGGTAGCTCAGCTGGATAGAGCGTCCGCCTCCTAAGCGGAAGGTCCCAGGTTCGAATCCTGGTCGGGGCGCTTAACCACATCAGGGTGCCCGGCGCGGTGCGTGAGACTAGTTGAAACTATCTGAATCGACTTGGCACCATAGTCTCGATTAGAATCACCCGAAGGCGTTGTTATGCGTCCAGCATAAGCATGACTGATCTGCCATTTGTGGGATCGCGGTATGGCGAAGAGCAAGGATAAATCCTTCCTTTGGCGCCCACGATTGGGTATTCCGCAGACGGACTTCGAGCAGCGCCAGCGGATACGTAAACGCAATAAGCGCTGGATGGCAATTATTCTCACTGCGGTTGCATTAGTTTTGTTGCTGCTGCTCATCCTCTAGCGTGCTCGAAATCATGAAGCGGGCTTTTGGCGGCGGCGAAGCGCTGCCTGTTTCGCGCCGTGACGCCCTGATCGTTCCGGCCGCCGCCGCGGCTGCCGCTGCCCTTGCACCTTTTCGCCCGGCACAGGCAGCAGCGCCACCGGAAACTACCTACATGCCGCCTTCGGAAGGGCGGGTGCGCTCGGTATTCTTCGCCTTTGACGACCCGCTCGACAAGATGACCGCCGAGTTTCGCATCTATCGCGACCTGGCGGACGAAGCGGACGTGCTTCTCTGGTATCACTTCACGATGTTCATCGTCGCCGAGGGCCGGCGCGTGGAGCCCGTGGTGCGCTATGAGGGAATCGAGTTTTCTCATCACAAGCGGATCGACACGCACGTATATCGCGTGCACGGGCACAACACCTCGTATCCGCGCCATCCGGTGACGGGCGAGTTCATCGACCGTGTCCACAATCCGGTGACGGGCGAAACGGTCAGGGTGGAGCCGACCATTCTCACGGAAGATCCGGGAATGCTGTACTCGCCCGAAGGCAAGCATCCGCTGGACCGGGATGGCGACGGCTACACGCCCACCAGCACGGTCTTCCGAATCGAGGACGACATCGTGAAGGCGGAGCAGATTCGGGTTCCGCCGGACAACTGGGTGACGCCCTTCATCGAGACGTCGCACAACTGGACGTCAAGGGCCCTGTTCGAGGACCCCTCCATCACGAGGCTGCCCATGGGAACGGCCGGCGGCTATGTCTTTCCCTATCCCCGGTGGCTGCAAATGGGCGATATCCCCGGCCACATGTTCGCCATCTGGAGCGGCAAGAAGCTCGACGGCGTGCACCAGTTGCCGGCCGAGTATTTCGCCCGGATCGAACGGGACAATCCGGAGCTGCTGGCCGTCGACCTGAGCCCCTTCGAAGACTAGCGCGGGTCAGCCGAAGTGTTCGAGGATGGTGTAGCGGGAATGGCGCCCGCCGAGCACCGATTCCACCAGCACGAATTCGTTTACCGGCCAGTGCAACGGACGAGGCGGTTCCCTCGGAGTGAGGCGGTTGACCTTGCGCGCCAGGGTCATGTGCGGGATGAACGCGCGCCGGTTTCGGGGTAGCCCCAGTTCGTGCGAGATCCGGCCGATGTCGCTGGCCAGTTCCGCCAGCGGGAGAGGGGTTTCGTTCGGACCCAGCCACAGGGTTCTTGCACGCTGCCAGTAGCCGTATTGCTCCAGCGCCAACTCGAACGGGTCCAGCGGCAACGCTGATACCCGCTCGATCAGTGGATGAATGAGTTCTTCCGGAGTCGGGCCGAGGAAATGCAGCGTCATGTGCAGATTTTCGGGCGGCGTGGGCTTGCCGCCCGTGCCCCGCACTTCGGCGCGGGTGGCGCGGACGACGCGGGTGCGAAGATCGTCGTCGGGCCATAGCCCGAAGAACAGGCGCCTCTTGCCGGACCGGGGCATTGCGCGACCATATCACGATGGCACGGGACACGCCCGCGCTCCCGCGTTAGGGTATGCTGGCAGCGCGGGCATTGGGGAAAATCCTGTGTCATACCTGTTTACTTCGCAGCGCGATCTGCCGGAATTCAGGCACCTTGAAGCGGAGCCGCTGTCGGGTGCGCTGGGCGCGACGATAAGCGGCGCCAACCTGGCCGACGACCTCGCCCAGGACGTCATCGACGAAATCTACGCGGCGCTGCTCGAATTCAAGGTCATCTTCTTCCGCGACCAGGAGATGACGGACGAACAGCACCTGAGGCTGGCCCGCAAGTTCGGGATGCCCCAGGGCCCGGGTTCGATACCGCAGGTCGAGGGCTATCCGATGATCCGCCTGCAGCGCATGGACGAGTATCAGACCATCGGCGGCGACGTGAATTACCACACGGACGATATCTTCCGCGACTATCCGTCGCGCATGTCCATCCTTCGCGGTCTGACCATGCCGACCGGCGGAGGAAACACCATCTGGTGCGACATGGAGAAGGCGTACGCGAGCCTGTCCAAACCCATGCGGAAGTTCCTGGAGGGCCTGACCGCGGAACAGACGCTGTCGAAGAACTTCGGCCCGGGCATTCTCGAGGGCGGGGGCGCCAGGGCCTACGAAGACATGATGAAGCGCAACCCACCGGTCGTGCACCCGGTGGTCCGCAGGCACCCCGAAACGGGCCGCAAGTGCCTCTACGTCTGCCAGATGACCACGTCGCGCATCCTGGAGCTGAACCAGGACGAAAGCGATGCGCTGCTGGCGATGCTGCTCGAGCACAGCTACCAGCCGGAGCACGAGTGCCGGTTCTTCTGGCGCGACAACTCGGTGGCGATCTGGGACAACCGCTGCACGCAGCACCGCGGGATCAACGACTTCTCGCCGGCCTTCCGGCTGATGCACCGGATTCCGATCATCGACGACCGCCGCCCTTCGCTGAACCCCGACGAGGAACCGCGCCTGGAGTACGACCGTAATGCCGACTTCATCCGCGTGGAGGACCTGTTCGTCAACAAGCCCGAACTGACCTACCACGTGGACGGCGAGGAGCCTGCGCAAGGGAACGGCGCAGCTGCCGAATCGGGCAATGGGGCGGCGCAGCCGGAAGACGAACATGCCGTGGAGGTCGATCCCGGGTTCCTGAACAAGCTGAACGAGAACAGGCACGGCATGGTCTTTACGCCCGGCGCGGCGGCACGGCTCAAGAAGATACCGCGCATGTTCCGCGGCGCGGCCATCAGCGCCGTAATCGCCGAGGCGCAGAAGCAGGGCAGCGCAGAGGCCAACATCGCGATTCTTGACGCCGTTCAGGCGAAGCGGCGCGGCGGTTGATTCCGGCAAGCGCCCGAGCGCGCCCGTGAGCGTGCCGAAAAAATTCGGTCCGATCGTCCTTGCGGAAGGCTACACGCGGCTGAACGCGTTCGGTGTGCTGCTGGGAGGGTTTTCGATCATCCCATTGCTGGCCTTCATGGGCCTGATCATGCCGACTCTCCTCAGGGAAGTGTTTCAGATCGACCCCGATTTTCACGGGCGGATGACGGGCAATCTGGGAGTGCTGCAGGAAGTGATCGTGATCACGCTGATGGGGGTGGTGGGGGCGGCGTCCGACAATTTCGGCCGGCGCGTGCTCATGGTCGTGGGGCTTTGCCTGGTGGGCCTCGGTCTTCTGGTCTACCCGCTTGCCGAGAATGAACTGCAGCTTTACGGATACCGGGCGGTATTCGCGCTAGGCGCCGCAACGGCTCCAATCATGTACGGAGCTTCGATGCAGGACACGCCGGCTAACCGTTCTCGCGGCCGGTTCATCGGGCTCGGCAGCATTGCCACGGGAGGAGGCATCATCTTGATGGCTCTTACGGTTGGCAGACTGCCCCTGTACCTGGTTGGGCGCGGCTTCACTCCCGCGGAAGCTGGAATCTACACTTGCTGGTGCATGGTCGCTTTCGCTGCCGTCGCCGCGACGATGGTTTGGCTGACCTGGCGTCCCGGCCGCGTGGCGGCAAGCGAGCCTCGCAAGCCTGTCTGGCGAAACCTGGGGCTGGGTTTCTCCGAAGCAATTCGGAATCCCCGAATCGCACTTTCATACCTGACTTCGTTCGCTTCCAGGGGCGACCTCGTTGTGGTAATCACTTTCCTGCCGCTTTGGGTGGAGCAGATCGGCTGGGACGCAGGCCTGAGCACCGGCGGGGGCACGAGAAGGGCCGGCATCATGATTGCGGCGATTAACGGTGTCGGGCTCCTGGTGGCTGTTTTTATCGGCTGGTTTGTCGATCGCGTCAACCGCGTTCTCGCGGTATGCATTGCGTTTGCGGTTGCCGGCGCCGCATACCTGGGCATGGCGATGGTCGAGGATCCGTACCTGAACATCGCGCTGGTTGCGTGTGTATTCCTGGGCATAGGCGAGATTTCCGTCATCATCACCGGCAACGCGCTGCTGGGGCAGGAGGCGCCGAAGGCGAGACGTGGCGCGGTGGTCGGCGTGTTCGGTCTCATCGGTGCGACATCCATCCTTTGCACCAACTACTTCGGCGGTATCGTCTTCGACATGATCAGCCGCGTGGCGCCGTTCGTCATGATGGGCATAGTGAACCTCATCGTGGCGCTGGTCGCCCTGTACGTGCTGATCCGCGCACCGGGGATGTCGGCGAGGGAAGTCCGCACCTCGACCTGAGCGCGCGCCATGAGTGAAATGAGCGAACCCCGGCGAATCGGTCCGCTGACTCTTACGTTGGGATACACGTGGCTCAACGCCGGCGGCGTGATGTTTGCCGGGCTCACGGTCATACCGCTGCTGGGATTCATCGGATTCATCCAGCCCTACCTTTTGACGGAAGTATTTGGAATTGCCCAAGAGGTCCAGGGGCGACTGACAGGGAACCTGGCCGCCATGCAGGAGGTCGTGGTCCTGCTGCTGATGGGCATTGTGGGTGCGTCTTCAGACAATTACGGCCGCCGCATCATCATGGTCATCGGACTGGGCTTCGTGGCCCTGGGCCTGCTGATCTACCCGCTGGCACAGAGTGAATTCCAGATATTTTCCTACCGGGCAGTTTTCGCCATTGGCGCCGCGATTGTCCCGGTCATGTACGGGACATCGCTGCAGGACCTGCCCGCCAACCGTTCACGCGGATTGCTGCTCGGGATCGGAAGCATCATGACGGCCGTGGGCATGGTGGTGATGTCCCGCAATATCGGCAATCTGCCCGGCTACCTCACGGAGCTGGGAATCAGCCCGGCCGACGCGGGCATCTACACATGCTGGCTGATGGTCGGGTTCGCGCTGTTCGTCGCGCTGATGATCCGGCTGTCGTGGCGCTCCGGACAGGTTGCGCAAAATCAGCCGCAGGAGTCCCTCCGGACCAAGGTGGCCAAGGGTTTTTCCGAGGCCGCCAAGAACCCCCGTATCGCCCTCGCTTTCATGACTTCCTTCGCCTCGCGGGGCGACCTCGTGGCGGTAGGTATATTTCTTCCGCTCTGGGTGGTGCAACACGGCAACGATGTGGGGCTGACCAGCGTCGAGGGCATGCGACGGGCGGGCATCATGTTAGCGCTGGTGTTCGGAACCAGCGTCCTCTGGTCGCCCGTCATGGGATTTATTGCCGACCGCCTGAATCGGGTGGTTACCGTGGTCTTCGGTTTCAGCGTGGCCGGGGTGGCCTATTTCGCCATGTACCTGGCCAAGGACCCGTTCGTTACCGCAGCACTGCTGGCCAGTGTGGCCGTGGGCATCGGCGAGATCGCGGCGCTGGTGTCAGGCGGCGCGCTTCTCGGCCAGGAGGCGCCGAAGGAGCGGCGGGGCGCGGTGGTGGGCGTGTTCGGTCTGGTGGGCGCGTTCTCGATCCTCTGTACGGGCTACTTCGGAGGAATCGTGTTCGACAAGATCGGCAGGGGCGCGCCGTTTGCGATGATGGGCATCATCAACTTCCTTGTGGTCATCGCTGCGCTGGTCGTGCTGGTGCGCGCCCCGGGCATGTCCGCCAAGGAAGTCCGCGCCTCGACGTAAATGGTGTGTTCAGTCTGCGATTTCCGCATTGTCTTTTTCACTGCCATCGTACAGAATCGCCAACAGGAAACGGGAACAGGGAGAGCCCCATGATTGAGGAACTGATCACCATAGTCGGAACGGCGGGCGCGGTCCTTGCCGTTGTCCTGCCTCTGCAATTGCGAACCGGCAACCGACTTGATCGGCTGGCCGAAAAGATCGCGCATGTTGCCGAACGCGTAGCGCGTATCGAAGGCATTCTTACGGCCAACCGTGAAACGCCTGACATGGCGTCGCAATAGCAATACGCTACCGCAGAAACGCATATCGAATCACCAATCCTGGTAACTGGAGCGGCCGGTTTTGTCGGTCACGCGGTCGCACAGGCGCTGCTGTGTGCTGGCCGGGAGGTTGTCGGGCTGGACAATCTGAATGCGTACTACAATCTGGCGCTAAAACGGTCCCGCCTTGACCGCTTGCGGCAGCATGACGGATTTACGTTTCACAAGCTGGACCTGGCGGACGGAAGCGGCGTGCAGGCCCTGTTCGAGGCGCATGAATTCCTGCAGGTTCTACATCTGGCTGCGCAGGCCGGAGTGCGCTATTCGATCGAAGCGCCGGAGCAATACATAGCGAGCAACGTGACCGGGCTGACCGTGCTGCTGGAGTGCTGTGTGCGGCACGGTGTGGAGCATCTGCTATACGCCTCATCCTCGTCGGTGTATGGCGATTCCGAAGAGACGCCTTTTTCCGAAGAAGACGCTGCCGATCGTCCCAGGAGCGTCTATGCGGCCACGAAGCGCGCGGGCGAATTGCTGGCCTATTCGTACGCGCGCATTCATGGGCTGCCCAGTACCGGAATCCGCTACTTCACGGTTTACGGTCCCTGGGGACGGCCGGACATGGCCGCGATTTCGTTTGCGAAGAGGCTCGCCGGCGGGAAGCCCGTGCAAGTGTTCGGCGACGGTAAGCAGCGGCGCGCCTTCACCTTTATCGACGACGCCGTGCGGGGAACGCTTGCCATCCTGAAGGCGGGCCCGCCATCCGGGCAGCCGCCTGCGGCGCTTTATAACCTCGGTTCCGAACAAGACGTGGAGTTGCTGGATTTCATCCGGATGCTGGGCCGGACTATGGGCGTTGAAGCGGAGATCGAGTTCGCGCCGGAACCTCCCGGAGAAATGCGTGTGACGCTTCCCGACATGTCGGCGATGCGCCGGGATTTCGGGTTCGAGCCGAGAGTCGGCCTGGAAGACGGTCTCGCGGAGTTTGTCCGCTGGTTCCGGGAGTATTCCGAATAACCGCGGCCTGACGCGACACTAGGGGCGCAGCGCCGGAAGGCGCACCCGGTGTGCGGGATCGGCCTTTGCGGTGCAGGCGCCACTCAGGTCTTCGGAGGACAAGAGCACCCATTCGCGGCGGTGGGCGTGCCCGAGGCGCAATCCGCCGCTCGCGTGAAAGCACGGTTGGCGGTGTTCGGCCGGCACCAGGAGGCGGCGCTCGCCGTCCATCGAGAGCCATGCGGCGGCCTGTTCCATTTCTTCCTCTCCCGTGAGGCCGGCGCCCTGGAAGTGCACGACCGGCCGGTCGAGATGCAGTATCTGCTGGGCGCGCCAATGAGCCACCCCCAGGGGAGCGTAGCCGGGCATGGCGTCCAGCGTGCGGGCCGCGATGCGGCCTCCGGAGCGGGCGTCGTTGATCTGCGGTTGCAGCGACCAGCCCCAGACGTGCCAGCCGAGTAGCAGGAATACCGCAAACATCGGCGCCGCCCGCCGGGTAGGGATAGCCAGCGCGAGAACGGCGCCGGCCAGCGCCGCGACAAACAGCGTCCAGAGGGGAGCGGCGCCGGTCTCGTATCTTGCCGAAAGCTCGGCCAGCCGCTCCACGTCCACGAACAGCAGCCAGGCGGAACCGGCTGCCAGGACCAGCGACAGCAGCAGCGCCGCGGCGCGCAGGACGCGCCGGCAGGACAGCCGGGCCGCGAGTTCCGCCAGATGCGGCGCCGAAAGCAGCGCCAGCGCGGGCGCCGCAGGCAGCAGGTAGACGTCGCGTTTGGCGGAACTGATCGTGAAAAACAGCAGCACCAGCGCGATCCAGCCCGCAAGCAGCACGACGCTTGCGTCGCGATCGCGCCAACGGCGCGCCCAGCGCGCGGCAAGCCAGGGCGAAAGGAGAACGAGCGGGAACCAGGCCCAGGGAATGACTTCCACGAAGAAGTACCAGAAGGGCTGGAAGTGATGCCAGGGGTCCGCGTAACGGGTAATGGTCTGGCGGAACAGCAGGTTGTCCAGGTAGCCGGCAATTTCAGGGTCGCCCTGGGCCCTGAGCAAGAGCGGGACCAGCCATAGAGCAAGCGGCGCGAAGAAAAACACCGGTCCCAGTAGCCACCGTGAACCGCCGCCGAGCCGCGGCACATTCCAGCCGGCCCAGCGCATTCCGGCCCAGGGCAACAGCACCAGCAGCGGCAGAAAGCCCACGCCCTTGGTCATTACTCCCACGCCGGCCGCGAGACAGCCCAGGCTGAACCAGCGCCAGTCCGGCCCCAGCAGAAGGTGCCGGAGCATCCCGTACAGGCTCAGCGTCGTCAAGAAGCAAAGGACGGCGTCGATTTGCGCGCTGCGGGCCTGCATCGTGAACTGCAGACAGGCGAGCAGCCCCAGGGCCGCCCACCATGCCGTTTCGCGCGACCACAGCCGACGGGCCAGGTCCCAGACAAGCGCCAGCGTTCCCAGTCCCGCCAGGAGCGACGGCAACAGGAACCCGGGCCGGAGACCTGCGAGCCCCTGGGCGGCGGCCAGCAACCAGAAATACACCGGCGGCTTTTGCGCATAAATCACGCCGCCCAGCCGGGTCACCGACCAGTCCCCCGATTGCAGCATTTCGGCGGCGATCAGCGCGTAGCGGGGTTCGTCCGGCGCCCAGGGATCGCGCAGCCCCAGGCCGGCGGCGAGCGTCAGCAGCGCTGCCGCGCCGAGCCAGATTTCGTTTTTACTGAACCGCAAACGTCAGGTGGATTCAAGCTGGCCGTGGCGGTGCAGCAGGACCAGGTTGCGAATGTAGATTACGGAGCCGGTCGTCTGGCCCAGGATGAAAACGGGATCGGCGCGATGGATGGCGTAGCTGAGCAGCGTGAGGCCGCCGGCCAGGCTCAGGTACCAGAAGGCCCGGGGGATATGGCTGCGGCCCGCGCGTTCGCTGACGATCCACTGGTAGAGGAACCGGGACGCAAATATGGCCTGGCCGCCGAACCCCACCGCCAGCCAGATCAGGTCGCCGGTCGGCAGAGCCAGCCACTGCTCAATGAGTTCAGTCATCGTGTCGTATCTCCTCGCATGTTCCGGGCCGGAAGCTCCGCCGGCCGAGCCACCAGACGCCCAGCAGGTCGGCAATCCCCACCCACAGCCGGTTCCCCAAGCCGTATTTTGAGCGCCCGGCGCGCCGCGGATGGTGGGCCACCGGGCGGGAAACGGTTTGCAGGCCCTGACGAAGCAGCAGGGCAGGCAGAAAACGGTGCATGTGGTCGAACCGCGGCAGCGACAGGAAGTCGTCGCGGGCCAGGACTTTCAGGCTGCATCCGGTGTCCGGCGTTCGATCGCGCAGCAAGCCCGCGCGCACCGCATTGGCAATGCGCGAGGAATATCGCGTCAACCAGCCGTCCTCGCGCTTCCGCCGGTGGCCCATGATCATGCCGGGCGCCGTGTCGCCCGCCTCGAGCATTTCGGAATACAGCTTCGCCAGGTCGGCGGGATCGTTCTGCCCGTCGGCATCGAGAAAGCCGAGCCAGGCGTATCGCGCGGCGTCCGCACCCGTGCACATCGCGGCGCTCTGGCCCCTGTTGTCCAAGTGCCGCACAACCCTGAGCGGTGCGTGCTCGCTCTGCAGGCCGGCCAGCACCTCCACGCTATCGTCGCGGCTGCCGTCATCCACGACGATCAGTTCCCAGGCATCGAAAGCGAAGAAGGCGGTGGCCACGCTGCGCACCAGCTCCGGCAGGCTTTCCGCCTCGTCGCAGGCCGGCGCCACAACGCTGATTCCCGGTTCATTCATGGGGTGCGTATTGTCACCTACGGAAGTCGCCGGCGCTATAAAATGCCATTTGACATGGCGGGCGCGATTGAACGGGCGTATCGGGAATCTCCGCTTTTTGCGAGTAACGCGCCTTATGTCTTCGAACTCTATTCCGCCTGGCGCAGCAATCCCGACGACGTGGCGCCGCACTGGCGCGAGCTGTTCGAGAGCATCGAGGCCGGCCGGCCGTTGCCGACGCGCCTTCCGAACGGCGGCGTAGTTGCGACTCTCGGAAGCAACGGCCGGGCGGCGCCCGCAGTGCGCGCCGGCGCCTCGCGCCAGGGCGCGGTGGTGCGGCTCATCCAGTTGTATCGGCTGCGCGGCTATCGCGCCGCGCGCGTCGATCCGCTGCATCTGAATCCCAACCTGCGCAGCCAGGCCCCCAAGCTCGAATACGCGGGCCTGAGCGAGGCGGACCTGGACACCGTGTTCGATACCGGGCGATTCGGCGGCGCCGGGGGCCGCCAGTTGCCGCTGCGGACCATCATCGAACAACTGGAACAGATCTACTGCGGCGACGTCGGCGTGGAGATGGCGCACGTGTCGCGGGCCCGCGAGCGGTTGTGGCTGCGGGACCGGGTGGAAGCGGCGAAATTGGCGGGGCGTCCGCCGGACCCGGTCAAGCGCGCAATCCTGCGCGAACTGATCGCCGCCGAGGGCCTGGAGCGTTACCTGCATACGCGCTACGTGGGCCAGAAGCGCTTCTCGCTGGAGGGCGGGGACAGCCTCATTCCCATGCTCTACGACCTGATCCAGCAGGCCGGTTCCAAGGGCCTGCAGGAAATCGTGGTCGGAATGGCCCACCGCGGGCGCATCAACGTGCTCGTGAACGTGCTGGGCAAGGCGCCACAGGAGCTCTACGCGGAGTTCGCCGGCGAGTCCGGGCCGCTGTCGGGCAAGTACGGCGACGTCAAGTACCACATGGGCTTTTCGTCGGACGTAACCACGCCGGGGGGGATGGTGCACGTGGTGCTGGCGTTCAATCCCTCGCACCTGGAGATCGTCAACCCGGTCGTTCTGGGGTCCGTGCGCGCGCGCATGGACCGGCGGCGCGACAGCGAGGGCGACGAGATCCTTCCGGTGCTGATCCACGGCGACGCCGCCGTGGCCGGGCAGGGCGTAGTCACGGAAACGCTGCAGCTCTCCCAGGCGCGCTCCTTCGCCACCGGCGGCACCGTGCACCTGATCGTCAACAACCAGATCGGCTTTACCACCAGCGATCCGCAGGACGCGCGTTCCACGCCGTACTGCAGCGACGTGGCCAAGATGATCGAGGCCCCTGTAATCCATGTGAATGGAGATTCGCCGGAGGCCTGCGTGTTCGCGACCCGCCTCGCGCTCGAATACCGCCAGGCCTTCCACAAGGACGTGTTCGTGGATCTCGTTTGCTATCGCCGCCATGGACACAACGAGGCCGACGAACCGGCCGCCACGCAGCCGCTCATGTACGAGCGCATTCGCGGTCATCCCACCACCCTTGAGATGTACGCCGACCGTCTTTGCGAGGGTGGCGTGGTCACCAGAGCGCAGGTGAAGGCGGACAAGGCCGAATACCGCCGGCGGCTGGACGCGGGCGACCCGCTGCCGGAGGCGGCCATGGGCATGGTCGGCAACGAGTTCACCGTCGATTGGGACAGCTACCGGCAGGCCGATGCCGATGTGGAAGTCGATACGGCCATCCCGCCGGAGCAGGTCGCGGACCTCGGCGAGCGACTCGGAACGGTGCCCGAGGGGGTCAATCTGCACCCGCGGGTGGTAAAGGTCGTCGCGGACCGGCTGCAGATGGCGCGCGGCGAAATCGACATGGACTGGGGCTTCGGCGAACTCATGGCCTACGGCAGTCTCCTGCGCGACGGCTACCGGGTGCGCCTGACCGGGCAGGACAGCCGTCGCGGAACTTTCTTTCACCGCCATGCCAGCCTGATCGACCAGCACAGCGGGCGCGCATACTCGCCGCTGGACGACGTGGCTCCGAAGCGGGGCGCCTTCACGATCACCGACTCGCTGCTCAGCGAGGAGGCCGTGATGGGCTTCGAGTACGGCTACTCGACCACCGACCCGGACTGCCTGACGATCTGGGAAGGACAGTTCGGCGACTTCTGCAATGGCGCCCAGGTCGTGATCGACCAGTTCATCGCCTCGGGCGAGACCAAGTGGGGCCGGATGTCGGGTCTGGCGCTGTTTCTGCCGCACGGCCAGGAAGGGGCCGGGCCCGAGCATTCCTCGGCCCGCCTGGAGCGGTTCCTGCAGTTATGCGCGCAGGGCAACATGCGGGTCTGCGTGCCGTCCACGCCGGGCCAGATGTTTCACATGCTGAGACGGCAGATGCATAACCGGGCGCGCGTGCCGCTGGTGGCCCTGACGCCCAAGAGCCTGCTGCGCAACAAGCTGTCCTTCACGCCGCTTGCGGCGCTGAGCGAAGGCCGTTTCGAGCGGATCATCGACGAGGTGGACGAACTCGAGGACGTGCGCCGCCTGGTGCTGTGCAGCGGCAAGCTGTATTTCGACCTGCTGGAGGCGCGCCGCGAAGGGGACGTCGGGGACGTGGCCATCGTTCGCATCGAGCAGCTCTACCCGTTTCCGCACGATCTCTGCGAGGCGCTTTTCAAGCGCTACGCGGACGTCGAGGACATCGTATGGGCGCAGGAGGAACCGAAGAACCAGGGCGCCTGGTACCGGGTGCGCGCGCGCCTGGAACGCTGGCTGCTCAAGGACCAGCGCCTGCGCTACATGGGCCGCGCCGGAGCGTCATCGCCGGCGCCCGGTTCCATACATCTGCACCGGCTGCAGCAGTACGCGATCGTCGAGCAGGTACTTGAGAGTGACAGGAAGGTGTCGTAGGCAATGAGCAATTCAATCGAGATCAGAACGCCGGAACTGCCCGAATCGGTGGCCGACGCCAAGGTCCTGGCCTGGCACAAGTCGGCGGGCGATTCCGTTGTGCAGGACGAGAACCTTGCCGACCTGGAGACCGACAAGGTAGTGCTGGAAGTGCCGGCGCCGGCGGACGGCGTGCTGGAGAAGATCCTGGCAGAGACAGGAACGGTGGTGAACGCCGGGGCGCCCCTGGCCGTGCTGGGCGCGGCCTTGGACGGTGGCGCCGCGTCTGGTGACCAGGCTGAACAGGAGGCTGCGGAGGCCGCTGGAGACGGCGCCGGACGCCCCGCAACCGAACCGGCCGCCGACGGAAATGGTTCCGTTGCGATGTCGCCTGCTGTCCGGCGGCTTCTGGAGGAGCACGATCTCGACATTTCTTCGATCAAGGGCAGCGGCAAGCGGGGCAGGGTGCTCAAGCGCGATGTCCTTGCGGTGCTGAGCAGCGCGGCCGGCGCGGCCACCGCGGCCCGGGTCGAGGAACCCGATACGGTCGAGGCGGACGCCGGTGAAACGATCGAGGCGCCGCCGGCGCCCGCGACGCCCGCGACGTCCGCGGCGCAGCCGGCCCGACAGGAAAGGCGCGAGACGATGAGCCGCCTGCGGGCCCGAATCGCCCAGCGGATGGTGGAATCGCAGCGCGAAGCGGCCATGCTGACAACTTTCAACGACGCCGACATGAGCGCCGTGCTGGATATTCGCCGCCGCCACGGCGAGGCCTTCGAGGCGCGGCACGGCGTGCGGATCGGTTTCATGAGTTTCTTCGTGGCTGCAAGCGTCGCGGCCCTGAAGCGCTTTCCGGTGGTCAACGCCAGCGTGGAAGGCGACGAGATCGTCTATCACGACTACTACGACATCGGCGTTGCCGTATCCACCGATCGCGGGCTGCTGGTGCCGGTGCTGCGTGACGCCGACCGGCTGAGCTTCGCCGACATCGAGCAGACGATCGGCAAATTCGCTTCGCGTGCGCGCGCCGGGACCATCGGGCTGGACGAACTGACCGGAGGCACTTTCACGATCACCAACGGCGGCGTATTCGGCTCGCTGATGTCCACGCCGATTCTGAACCCGCCGCAAAGCGGAATCCTCGGCATGCATCGGATCGAGCAGCGGGCCGTGGTGGTGGACGGGGAGATCGTCGCCCGCCCGATGATGCACCTCGCGCTCAGTTACGACCACCGCATCGTGGACGGCCGCGAGGCCGTGCTGTTTCTGTCCGAAATCAAGAAGTCGATCGAAGATCCGGCCCGCATGATTCTTTCTGTCTAATTTATTTATTCTCTATATATGTCTGATAAATATGATGTTATCGTAGTCGGTGGCGGTCCTGCCGGCTACGTGGGAGCGATACGCGCCGCGCAACTCGGCATGTCGGTGGCCTGCGTGGACGACTGGCGCGACGGCAAGGGCAAGCCGGCGCTGGGCGGAACCTGCCTGAACGCCGGCTGCATTCCGTCCAAGGTGCTGCTGGAATCGTCGGAGCTGTACCACCGGACCCGCGAGGAGTTTGCCGGCCACGGCATCATGATCCCGGAAGTGAAGCTGGACCTGGACGCGATGCAGGACCGCAAGAACCGCATCGTGCGCCAGCTCACGACGGGCATCAACGCGCTGTTCCGCGCCAACGGCGTAACGGCTTATAACGGGCGGGGGAAACTGCTGGCCGGCCGGCAGGTGGAAGTCACTCCGCAGGACGGCGATCCGCACCTGCTGCACGCCGAGCACGTGATCCTGGCCGCCGGTTCGCTGCCGGTGGAATTGCCGATCGCCCCGTTTGACGGCGAATACATCGTGGACTCGGAAGGCGCGCTGGAGTTTGACCGTCCGCCGCAACGCCTGGGCGTCATCGGCGGCGGCGTCATCGGGCTGGAGCTCGGCAGCGTCTGGAACCGGCTGGGCTCCGAGGTCACGATCCTGGAGGCCATGGATCGCTTCCTGTTCATGGCCGACAGCCAGGTTGCCCGCGAAGCCCAGCGCCAGTTCAAGCGCCAGGGGCTGGACACGCGCCTGGGCGCGAAAGTGGAAAGCGCCCGCCGCGTGGACGACCACGTGGAAGTGCGGTTCAGCGACCGGGAGGGCGACCATCACATCACCGTGGACAAGCTGGTGGTGGCGGTCGGCAGGAGGCCGGCGACCGAAGGCCTGATCGACGAGAGCGCCGGGATCGTCCTGACCGGGAGAGGGCACGTGCAGGTGGACGAAAACTGCCGCACCAGCGCGGATGGCGTGTGGGCGATCGGCGACCTGGTGCGCGGGCCGATGCTGGCGCACAAGGGGTCCGAGGAAGGCATGATGGTGGCCGAGATGATTGCCGGGCGTTCCGCCGAGGTGAATTACGGCGCCATCCCTTCGGTGATCTACACCTCGCCCGAGATCGCCTGGGTGGGGAGGACGGAGGAGGAACTGCAGGAGTCCGGTCAGTCCTACAAGGTGGGCGCCTTCAACATGGCGGCCAACGGCCGGGCCAAGGCCATGGCGCAGGCCGCGGGCCTGGCGAAGTTGCTGTCGGACCCGGATACCGACGCGATCCTGGGCGTGCACATCGTCGGCCCGATGGCCGGCGAGCTGATACAGGAGGCGGTGCTGGCGATGGAGTTCGAGGCCAGTACCGAGGACCTGCAGCGCACGGTCCACGGCCACCCCACGCTCTGCGAGGCCCTTCACGAAGCGGCCCTTTCAGTGGACAAGCGCGCCATCCACGCAATAAACCGCTAGACACGAAGGCTGGTATCATGGTGGGCCCATGGCGGGGCACTCAAAGTGGGCCAATATCCAGCACCGCAAGAGCCGGCAGGACGCCAAACGCGGTAAACTCTTCACACGCCTTGCGCGCGAAATCACCGTCGCCGCGCGCACGGGCGGGCCGGACCCCGCCAATAACGCCCAACTCAGGCTTGCCATCGAGAAAGCGCGGGCCCAGAGCCTGCCCAAGGACAACATCAACCGCGCCATCAGCCGCGGAACCAGCGGCGGCGAAGGCGCCGACCTCGAGGAGGTCACCTACGAGGGCTACAGCGCCGGCGGCGCCGCGATCCTGCTGCGCTGCCTGACCGACAACCGCAACCGCACGGTGGCCGAAGTCCGCCACGGGTTCAGCCGCCACGGCGGCAACCTGGGCGCCGACGGCGCCGTCGCCTATCTTTTCAACGAGGTTGCCGTATTTACCTATTCGCCGGGCTCGAACGAGACGGCGATCATCGACGCGGCGATCGAGGGCGGGGCCGAGGACGTGGTCAGCGACGACGACGGGACGATCGAGGTGCTGGCCGACCCGCGCGACTTTTCCGGAGTTCTGGAAGCCCTGCGCGGCGCGGAACTGCCCCCGGAAAACGCCGAGGTCACGATGCGCGCGTCGGTGGACGCGCCGCTGGACGACAAGCGCTCGGAGCAGGCGCTGAGGCTTCTCGAGTACCTGCAGGACCTGGACGACGTGCAGGACGTGTGGACCAACGCCGAACTGCAACCGGTGGGCGGCGACTGACTGTCTCATGAGAACCCCGGTCCGGATCATGGGTGTGGATCCCGGTTCCCGATTTACCGGCTGGGGAGTCATCGAAAGCGACGGCAAGGAAAGCCGCTACGTGGACAGCGGCTGCATCGCCCTGGGCCGCAGCAAGCCGATGGGGGAGCGTCTGGCGCGGATATTCACCGAGTTGGGCGATATCGCCCGGCGGATGAGGATCGACGAGGCGGCGATCGAGACCGTCTTCATGCACAGGAACGCGCAAAGCGCGCTCAAGCTGGGCCAGGCCCGCGGCGCCGCGCTGTGCGCGCTGATCATGGCGGGGGTGACCGAACCGGCCGAGTATTCGCCGCGGCGCGTCAAGCAGACCGTGTGCGGCTACGGGGCCGCCGGCAAGGACCAGGTGAGCGCGATGGTGGCTCAATTGCTGGGTTACGACGAAGAACTTGCGGAGGACGAGGCCGACGGCCTGGCGCTCGGTATTTGCCACGCGCACCATCGGCGCATGGAACGGGCGGCGGAGTTTGCCCGCAGCCGGGAGGAAGAAGCCGTCTCATGATCGGTTCGCTGAAAGGCAGGCTGCTGGCCGTGGAGCCGCCGATGATCCTGCTGGACGTGCATGGCGTGGGCTTCGAACTGCAATTGCCGCTCAGCGACCTGTCGGACCTGCCGGCGTTGGGCGGCGAGCTGAAGGTCTCGACCCAACTGGTGCAGCGCGAAGACGAACTCAGCCTGTACGGTTTCCGGAAGACGGCCGACCGCGCCTGGTTCCGCGAACTCATCCGCGTGCCGGGCATCGGTCCGAAACTGGCGCTCAACATCGTCTCGCAAAGCGGCGTGGCCGAATTCGCCGAACAGATCCAGGCCGGCGACGTGAAGGCGCTGACCCGGCTGCCGGGCATCGGTCCCAAGACCGCCAGCCGTCTTATCGTCGAGATGCGCGGCCGGCTGGAGGCGGTCCCCGTGCACGGTGAGTCCAGCGCCGCCAACCTGGCGCTCAAGGCGCTGACGGGACTGGGCTATACGCCGGTCGAAGCCGCGCGCATGCTCAAGCAGGTCGGCGACCCGGGCGGCCGGGACGTCGAGGAACTGGTGCGCGAGGCCTTGTCCGGAGGGGTTGCCGCGTCGTGAACGACAAGGACGACCGGATTCTCTCGGGCGAGTTGCGGGCGGACGAACGCGACGTGGAGAACTCCGTCCGCCCGCGGCAGATGTCGGAATTCCTTGGCCAGCGTCAGGTCAAGGAACGCATAGAGATCAGCGTGACGGCGGCCGGAAGGCGCGGCGAAGCGATGGACCATACGCTCCTCTACGGTCCGCCCGGCCTGGGCAAGACGACGCTGGCGCAGGTGATCGCGCGCGAGCTCGGAGTCGGCCTGCGGCATACGTCGGGGCCGGTGCTGGAACGCCCGGGCGACCTGGCCGCGCTGCTGACCAATCTGAAGGCCCGCGACGTGCTGTTCGTGGACGAGGTGCACCGGCTGAACCCGGTGGTGCAGGAGTTGCTCTATCCGGCCATGGAAGACTTCCGGCTCGACATCGTGATCGGCGAGGGTCCGGCCGCGCACACGATGCGGCTCAAGCTCAAGCCCTTCACGCTGGTGGGCGCGACCACGCGGGCCGGACTGCTGTCCTCGCCGCTGCGCGACCGCTTCGGAATACAGGAACGGCTGGAACTGTATTCCAGGGAAGAACTGCATCGCATCGTCCTGCGCTCCGCCGGAATCATGGACATCCCCTGTACGCCGAAGGGAGCGTCGGAGATCGCCGGCCGCGCGCGCGGCACGCCGCGGGTGGCCAACCGCCTGCTGAGACGGGCCCGCGACTACGCGGAAGTGCGGGCCGACGGCAAGGTGAGCGGCGCGACCGCGTCCGCCGCCATGAAGCTCTACAACGTGCATGCCAACGGCCTGGACCGCATGGACCGGCGCCTGCTGGGCGTGCTGATCGAGCGCTTCAACGGCGGTCCGGCCGGCGTCGAGGCGCTGGCGGCCGGAATAGGCGAGGATCGCGGCACGATAGAGGACGTCTACGAGCCCTTCCTGGTACGCGCGGGCTTCGTTTTACGCACTCCGCGCGGCCGGGTTGCCGGCCCCGCCGCCTACTCGGCGCTGGGCCTGAAGAGACCCGGAAAACAGGGCGATAATCCGCCGCTGGAAGGATTGGACAACTGAGGAACGGTTTATGCAAAAGGTGAGGCGAAGACGTGGGTGAAGTCGGTGTAAACATGGGGTTCTGGGAGCTGATCAGCCAGGCCACGCTGCTGGTGCAATTGATCATGGGCCTGCTGCTGGCGGCTTCCATCCTGTCCTGGATCATCATCCTGCAACGGCGTGTAATCCTGAGCGGGGCCGAGCGCGACTTGAGCGATTTCGAACAGGCCTTCAAGGAACGCGATAGCCTGGAATCGCTGTTTGTCGCGCTGTCGCGCAAGAAGAGCCGCAGCTCCACCGGAATGGCCTGGGTGTTCGAGGCCGGGATGCGCGAATTCCATCGCCAGGCGGCGCGCGGCAAGACCGATCCCGAGCGCCTGGTGGAAGTCGGCCGGCGGGAGATGCGCCTGGCGCAGATGAACGAGTTGGAACGTCTGGAAAGCGGCCTGCCCTGGCTGGCCACGATCGGCTCGGTGAGTCCCTATGTCGGGCTGTTCGGGACCGTTTGGGGGATCATGAATTCCTTCCGCGCCCTGGGCAACGTCGAGTCGGCCACGATTTCGTTGGTGGCGCCGGGCATCGCGGAGGCCCTGATCGCAACGGCCATGGGCCTGTTCGCCGCGATCCCCGCGGTCATCGCGTACAACCGCTTTGCCTATCGCGTGGGCAACCTGGAGATCCGCTACCAGGCCTACCGGGAAGAATGCGTGACGTTATTGAGCGAACACGCCCATTCGGATTTCGAGCTGGGGGGCTAGATGCGCCGACGGCTCGTCAATGAAATCAACGTCGTTCCCTATATCGACGTCATGCTGGTGCTGCTGGTGATTTTCATGATCACCGCGCCACTGCTCACGCAGGGCATACACGTCGACCTCCCGCGGCTGGCGACCGAGCCGCTTCCGCAGGAGTTGATACGCGACAACCGGCCGCTCATTCTTACCGTGGATGCCGAGGGCCGGATGTATCTGAATATCGGCGAAGACCCCGACGCCGCCGTGGAATCCCCGGTCGTGGTGGCGCGTGCCGCCGCCGTTTTGCAACGCCAGCCGGAAACGCCGGTGCTGGTTCGCGCCAGCGAGGAATTGCCGTACGGCGACGTGGTTACGGTGATGGCCCTGCTTCAGCGCGCGGGCGCGAGCAAGGTGGGACTCGTGACGCGGCCGTTGCCGTTGGAGGAATGATGGACCGCCTGAAGGCGCTGATTGAGCGTGTGGTTCAGTCCTTGCGGGCCGGCCCGGGTATTCGCTCGCCGGGGGCCAATCCCAACGCGCCGCCGCTTCCCATGCTGCGTCCGTGCTCCTGGTCGGTTGGAGGGCACGCCGCGCTGATGGCGTTTCTGCTGATCGGTTTCGCCACCCGGATTCAAACGGACGAGCCGGCCTTCGGCACCATCGCCATCGACGGCGTGGTGCTGGACGACGAGGCGGTTCAAAGGGAAATTCAGCGTCTCGACGAACTGGAGCGCGCGGCGGTCATCGAGCGCGAACAGGAGGTCGAGCGCCTGCTGGAGCAGATCGAGGAGCAGGAGGAGCGGCAGAGGCGCCAGGAGCAGGAATTGAGCGCATTGAGTTCGCAGGCCGAGCAGGCCCGGCAAACGCTGAGCGAGCAGCAGGCAGAGGCCAGTCGCCAGCTCAGCGCGATGCAGCAGCAGCAGCAGGCGGAGCGCGAGCGGCTGGCGCAGGTCGCACGCGAGCGCAAGGCGGAAGAAGAGCGGGTCAAGGCGGCCGAGGCGGATCTTGAGAGAGCGGAGGCCGAGCGGCAACAGGCCCGGGAAGAAGCCCGCAAATTGTCCGAGGAAGCCGACGAGGCCGAGCGTCGAATCGCGGAAACCGAACGCAGGACGCGCGAGGCGGAAATGGCCGAACAGCTGCGAAGGGAAATGGCGGCGGAACGGCGCAACGAGGCCATCGAGTCCGGCCTTCTTGACCAGTACAAGGCGCGCATCCGACAACGGATCGAGAGCAACTGGAGTCCGCCGGGTGGAATCCCGGAGGGCCTGATGTGGGTTGTGCTGCTGGACATCTTGCCCGGCAATGAAGTTGACGATATTCAATTTGAAGCATTCAACGGTACGGAGACCGATCGCCGCTACATTGAAACCGCTATTCGCCGTTCGTCGCCGCTGCCCGAACCGCCTATACCGGAGTTGTTCGAGCGGCAAATGCGCCTGCGCTACCCACCGACGGAGCCCGGCCAATGAAGCTTCGCGGAATTTTCTTCGCCATCCTCGCCGTCCTGCCGCTGACCGCTTCCGCGCAGCTCGACGTGGTCATCACCCGCTCCACCCAGCGGGCCATCCCCATAGCGGTCGTTCCCTTCGAGTGGCGCGTGACGCTGGGGCTGCCGTATGACTTTGCCGAGATCGTTGAGGCCGACCTCGAGCGCACCGGACAGTTCGCCCCGATGGGCCGCGAGACGATGATCACCCGGCCGACCCGTTTCTCGGAAATGCGCCTGACCAACTGGCGCATCATGGACGTCGAGGCCGTGCTGGTGGGTCATGTGTCCGGCAGCGAAGAAAACCCGACCGTCGAATTCGAGTTGGTGGACGTCTACGCCGGCAAGTCCCTTCTCGTCTATCGCCTGCAGAGTTCCCGCGAAGCCTTCCGGGCCACGGCCCACCGCATCGCAGACCTGGTCTACGAGCAGTTGACCGGCGCGCGCGGGATGTTCTCCACCCGCCTGGCCTATGTGCAGGTCACGCCGGGCCGCGAGGAATTCCGGCTGATCGTGGCCGATGCCGACGGCCAGAACCCGATCGTGGTGCTGCGCTCGACCGATCCCATCATGTCGCCGAGCTGGTCGCCGGACGGCGCCTACCTGGCGTACGTGTCGTTCGAGGCCGGCCATGCCGAGGTTTTCGTTCAGGAGGTCGCGACCGGCCAGCGCCGGCCCCTGTCGCCGGACCGGACCTCGGCCAGCGCTCCCGCCTGGTCGCCGGACGGCCGGTCCCTGGCCGTGGCCCGCAACGTGAACGCCAACAGCGACATCTATATCTACTCGATAGACGGGGGCTCGCCGCAGCGCCTGACGCGCCATTCCGCCGTCGAGACCGAGCCCGAGTTTTCCGCCGACGGCAACCGCGTGTATTTCACCTCCGACCGAGGGATAGGCCCGCAGGTGTACGTCGTGCCGGCTCGCGGCGGCCGGGCGCAGCGCGTCAGCTTTACCGGCTCGTACAACGCGCGGCCGCGGCTGCAGCCTGACCGGAACCAGATGGCGATCGTGCACCAGCAGGACGGGCGCTTCCGGATCGGCCTTATGGATCTGCGCGACGAGTCGCTGCGCCTGCTTACCGACGGCCCGCTGGACGAGTCGCCGAGTTTCGCCCCCAACGGCCGGGCACTGATCTTCGGCGCGGGCACGACCGCCGGCAGGGGCCTGGGCGTCTATTTCATCGACAGCGGCGTAATGCGCCTGCTGCGCGCACCCGAGGGAATCCTCCGCGAACCCGCATGGGGGCCCTACGAAAATTGACTGCAACCAAGATGCAAGGATCACCATCATGAATTTCCCGAGAAACACAAAAGCCTGCCTGCCCATTCTTCTGGCCTTCGTGCTTGCAGCTTGCGAAACGTCCGGCACCACGGCGGGGCCTGAGCCTGGCCCGGACCCGGCCGTCTCCGGCACGGCAACAGCGGACGGCGGCGCCACCGCCGCCGGCGCGGGCAGCGGCGCCATCGCCAGCGGCACGGTCATCAACCGGGAGGGGCCGCCGGTCGCCAGCGAGCCCGGGCGCAACGCCAGCGGCGACTGGATCGGCGGCCCCCAGGGCACGCTGGTAATCTATTTCGACTATGACCGAAGCTCGATCCGCGAGGAGTACAGCGAAATTCTCCAGGCCCACGGTGCCTGGCTGGCGGCCAACCAGGGGCAGACCGTGCGGCTGGAGGGGCATGCGGACGAACGCGGCACGCCCGAATACAACCTGGCGCTGGGATCGCGCCGGGCAAACGCCGTGAACCAGGCACTGACCGCGCTGGGCGCGGCCGGTGCACAATTGAACGCGGTGAGTTTCGGCGAGGAACGTCCTGCCGCGGAGGGAGCCGACGAGATAGCATGGTCGCAGAATCGCCGTGTGGAGCTGGTATATGAAACGAACTGACTGGCCGGTCATGGCGGTGGCGCTGGCGCTTGCCGTGGCGCTGGCGTCGCCGGCCGATGCGCAACGCCGCCGCGACCGCGACGTGCTGGAGGAACTGGAGACCCGGGTGGGCGTGCTGGAGCAGCAGATCCGCGCCGACAACGTGGTCGCTCTGATCAACGCCCAGGATGAACTCAGGCGCGAAATACAGGCGCTGCGCGACGCCGTCGAGCGTCTGGATGAGGACCTGCGGCGCAACGCCGAATTGCGGCGCAGCCAGTTCGCGGCGCTGGAGGAGCGCCTGGCCGCGATGGAAGCCCGCGGGTTCACGCCCGCGCCGGCGGGCCCACAGGACGCGACGGGGCAGGCCCCGGGCGATGCTGCGGACGCAGCCGACGGCGCGGTTCCCGGTGATCAGCCGCCGGAGCCCGAGGAGCCCGCGATTGCGGCCGGCAGCCAGGAGAACTACGAACAGGCGCGCGAACTGCTGGGGCAGGCGCAGTACCAGGCGGCCGGGGCCGAGTTCCTGCGCTACCTCGAAGCCAATCCCGGCGGTGGTCTGGCGGCCAACGCCCGCTATTGGCTGGGGGAAACGTTCTACGTGCAGGGCCAGTACCAGGAAGCGGGCGCGGAGTTCGCCCGGGTCGTCTCCGACTACCCGGATTCCGGCAAGCTTCCGGACGCCCTGCTCAAGCTCGGATACACCCAGGATGAACTGGGCGATACGGAAGCGGCCACCGCTACGCTCGAGCGCGTTCGCCAGGAATTCGCCGGCGCCGACGCCTCCAACCTCGCGACCATCCGCCTGGCCCAGATCGAGGCCCGCTCCCGCTAGGACCGCAGGCGCGCTTGTCATGACCACACGCCGCACCCTCATCCTGAACGGTCTTGCGCTGGGTTCGGCCGGTCTCCTCGGCGCCCGGCTGTCCGGTGCCGCCGGCCCGGAGCACACCCCGGACGAAAATCCTCTCACCGTTGCCGTATTGGGCGCGACAGGACGCACCGGCAAGTTCGTTGTCGAAGATCTCCTTGCGCGTGGGCATGCTGTGCGCGGGATTTCCAGGAGCGCCGGTGGACAGCCCCCGCGGGACGGCGTGACCTGGATCAGCGCTGATGTGCGCAGGCCGGAAACGATTCGCCCCGCTCTTGAGGACGCGGATGCGCTGGTGTATGCGGTGGGCGTGACGTACACCCAGGTGGAGGTCAGTGCCCTGTACGACGTTTATCACACGGGTGTTGCCGACACGGCAGCTGTGGCCGGACAGGCAGGCGTAAAGCGCTTCGTCCTGCTTTCGTCCGCCGGGCGTCTGCTCGACGGCGAATTCCCTGAACGCCTCCGTCCCTCGATGGACGCCAAGGCGAAAGGCGAGGCTGCGCTGCGCACATCCGGAATTCACTACACCATCTCGCGCACACCTGGACTTTCGGACCGGCCCGGCGGCGAGTACGGCATCCTGCTTCTGCAGATGGATCCCATCCCGCCGGGCGGGCCCTACATGGTCTGTCGGGAGGACAGCGCCTCGGTGCTGGTCGAGTGCGCCGTTAGCGAAAACGCGATCAACAAGACCTTCACGGTGATCAATGTCGTCACACCCGAGGTCGGGTCCTGGCGCGACGCCTTGCCGTATCTGCATAAGGATTCAGCGTAATCATCGAACCTTCGCGGCTAAAATTGCCGCCCACGGGTCGTTAGCTCAGTTGGTAGAGCAGCTGGCTTTTAACCAGTAGGTCGCAGGTTCGATTCCTGCACGACCCACATCAACAGGAGCCGCCAAACCGCGCCATGGCCAGCAACGAATTCCAGCCGAACGGGAACGGCCAGCTTGGCGGGTTTTTCCGCAGCCTGGTCAGCGATCCGCGCTCCGTGGGCGCCGTCGTGCCCAGCGGCGCATCGCTCGGCCGGCTCATGGCTCGCGGCTGCGGGGCCGGCGCGCGCGTTGTCGAAGTGGGTGCGGGAACGGGCGCGCTGACCAGGGCCATCCTGAATACGGGCGTATCCGAACAGGACCTCTGCCTGGTGGACAGTGACGAGCGATTCGTCGAAATGCTCCGCGAGAGCTTCCCCGGCGCCCGCACCGTGCATGGTGACGCCTTGTCGCTGAGCGAGCACCTGGAGGACCTGACGGGCCAGGTCGATTACATCATCAGCGGCTTGCCGCTGC
Source organism: Gammaproteobacteria bacterium (assembly GCA_011523505.1). Lineage (GTDB taxonomy): Bacteria > Pseudomonadota > Gammaproteobacteria > Steroidobacterales > Foliamicaceae > Foliamicus. Next base: position 127,439 of record WTGP01000008.1, on the reverse strand, counting down.
TGTTTTTTTCAAATGCCAGAAAACGCCGGCTGCTGGCCGCGGCCTTCGCGCTGCTCGGCGAGGGCGGAGCCTTTCATCAGTTCACCTACGGCGGCGTATGCCCCGTCGGCAGGCGCACGCTCGACAGCCTCGGACTCAAGGCGTCATGTCTCGGAGTCGCCGCGCTGAACATGCCCCCGGCCTTCGTCTATCGATTCCAGCACGCATAGACCCAATGAAAGGTTTGTCCGGATTTCTCGCGGTTGGCGCATTGGCAGTTGGCAGCGCGCTTGCCGATGTTGTTGATCCACGCCTGTACATGTTGTCTCCGGGGGATGAGGTGATCGACAGCGGCGTCATGAATGTGTCGCGCCTGGGCCAGGCCGTAAGCAGCGAAGAATTCCAGGTTGTCCGCCGCGCGGATGGCGGGCGGACGATCGTCAGCGTGGTGACCGCGGCTGACAACAGTTTTGAGATTCCGGCGCGCTGGGACTATGACGCCGACGAACAGGCCACGGGCGCTACAGGTTGGGGAAAGCATGCCGATGGGAGCGCGTTCGAGGTGACTCTGACGAGAGACGCCGATGCGGCCACCATGTCCGTTGCATACGAGTCCGGCGAACGGGTGAACTACCAGGGGAAGTGCCCGTCGGGATGTCTGATGGACATGATGCCGGGCGCCATCCCGCAATTCACGATGTCGCGGCGCTACGACGCCGACAGGGCGGGCGTGCAGGATTTTCGCTGGATGGCCTTCGTGCTAAACCAGGACATGAGGTCATTCGACGTGGTCGTGAGCATCGATCACGTGCGCGATTTCAGCGTTGCCCGCGCCGACGGATCGGAAATCACCGTTCGTCATTTCGTGTTTGACGAGAAGGGTTCGCTGGACGGTAGCGGCGAGGGATACGAAACGCACTCGAACCTCTGGGTGGATACGATGCACCGCCCGATCAAGTTCAAGGTCGGCCAGACCATCGGTTTACGCGCGGGCTTCGAAGATATCGACGATCGGCTGACGCCGCGCTAGGGCCTCGCCAGGACCAGTGTCCGGCGCATCAGGTCAGATTGATGAAGGTCTCGGCGACCAGCTCGGGGTGGGTCAGCATGCCGCCGCGCGGGATGTCCAGTTCGATGAATTGCCATCCGGGACCGCGCGCGGGGCCGACCATGAAGTCGCTGGTCATCGAGTATTCCTGGCCCACGCAGTGGATGTAGGTGCGCGGCAGGCCCTCCCAGCCGCCGTTTTTCAACTCCAGCACATCGCTCCAGGCGCGCATCGGGTGGAGCGTGATCTTGTCCTTCAGGAGCGCCTGGAGCTCGGGTTCGGAATCCGGCACCACCATCTTGAGGGGGTAGGAGTCGAAGTAGTCCATCCGGTAGCCGTCGACGAATTTCTCCATGCGCTTGACGAAGTACTCGGAGAGTTCGCCCTCGGGCGTTCGGCTGACGCCGCTCATGCGGTCGCCCGACGGGACCAACGCATCGAAGAAGACGATGCGGCGTATGCGGTCGCGCCTTGCGTCCGCCACGCCCGTGATGACCATGCCGGCGAAGGAATGTCCCACGAGAATGACGTCGTCGATGCTCTCGTAGTCGATGATGTTGACGATGTCCTGGATATGGGTGTCGAGACCCACGTCCGGGCTGGTCATGTGGGCGCGGTCGCCGCAGCCGGTCAGCGAGGGTGCATAAACGTCGTGGCCGGCCCGCTCCAGAATGCGGCGCACGTACTTCCAGCTCCAGCCGCCCAGCCAGGTGCCGTGCACGAGGATGAATGTCCTGGATTCTTCCCCGGCCTGGGCCTTCGCCCCGGACCCCGCCGCGGAAGCGACGAGCGCGGCGCCAGCCCCCGCGAGCGTCTGCCGGCGGGTGAGCTTCCCGTGCCTGTCGCGCACGCCGTTATGCGGGCTTGGTGGCGTTCATCACGCCGAACCGCGGCAGGGCGACCGGCCCCTCCTCGTTGAGATCGAACCCGGCGGCGCGGACGAGGTCCTGCAGCCCGTTGCTGCGGTACTTGATCGTCCACACCTCGTTGTTCCAGCGGTGGTCCCACCAGCGCCGGTACTGGCCGTATGCCGTGCGCGGAAACGGGTTCTTGAGGTTGAAGTCGATGGGATAGAAGATTCCTCCCGGGCGCGTGATGCGGAAGGCCTCGTTGACGATGTCCTTCGTGCCCTGGGGCGAGACTTCATGGAGCATGATGTAGCTGGTCACCAGGTCGAAGTGGTTGTCGGGGAAGCGCGTATCTTCCGCCAGGCGCTGGGCGAAATTGACGTCCAGCCCCCGTTCCACCGCGCGCAGATGGCCGTACCGCACCATCGGCCCGCCGACGTCGATGCCCCACACCTCCGCGTCCGGGAATCGTTCCTTCAGCGCCATGGCTAGCTGGCCGATGCCGGTGCCGACGTCCAGAATGCGCCGGACCTTGCCGTCCGCCGGTATCGGCAGCCCGAAGGCCGCCGTCATGTGCAACGCATCCTGGTCGTTGCGCCCGGTATAGAAGCCGTTGGTGCCGTAGTCGTACATGTGCCCGGCGAAGTCGTTGCCCACGTAGCCGCCCGGCTGGATGTGGATCTCGTGGCGGGTGTAATCGGGCATCTCCAGGTCGGGGTTCAGTTCCAGGGTCCCGGGACCGCGGTTGTCGACCGCTTCCATCTCGCTCAAGTAGGTGTCCGCGTTGTTTTCGCACTCGGCCTTCATGTTGTTCCATGAAAGCTGCTGCACCGACATCCAGGTCCGGGTCCTGGCGCTTACCACGGGATCGTCCTGCAGCAGCGCGATGGCTTCCTGCATAGGCAGTTCCGTGTCTGGAGCAATGCCCTTGCTGGCCAGAATGTCCTCCGCGCGCCGGCCGGCAGCCTGGCTCAATGTCTGATTGGCGAAGGTGCGTACCGACATCAGGAAGTCCATCCGGCTTTCCAGGTCGATTTCCGGGAGGCGCTCCATGCGCCCGTTGCGGCCCCGCGGCGCCAGAGTGCCCGGTACGTTCCCGGTCGTCTTGGGCGGGGGCGGCAGATCGTCGCGAGTTTCGAAAAATCCCATCGCCGGCGGCGCGGTGCGTTGTTGCGCGGCACGGCTCGCGAATGGCGCCGCCACCAAAGATGCTGCACCGGCGAACAAACCCATTACGGATCGTCTGTTGATCATTTTTCGCTACCTCCTAGAACTGGCGTTCTTCGCCGAACGGACGTGCGTTCGACGTGTCGCGCGACAGGACGCTGTAGACCCGCTCGACCATTTCCATACGTTCCGCTTCCCACGCATCTTTCTCGGCGTCGGTCGGCACGTAGGACTCGACCATTTCAGCCGTTGCCATGCCTTCGGTTTCCATCAGCCGTTCGATGACCTTGATGCGCTGGCGGTCGGCCCAGATCTCCGCTCCCAGCGCGATCACGACCGACATCAGATTGTCGATGTGCGGGTTCCCCAGGAATATGGCGGCGTCCGTGTCCGCCGGAATGAAGGGCGCTGCCTTGCTGCGCCCTTTCTCGACTTTTTCGCTCATGTTTTTTTCTCCCTTTGCAGTCCTAGATTATCATGCCCGCCGGACAACGCAGTTGACGGCGATCATGAAACGTCGCGAATTACTTCATTCGGGCGCTGCGAGGGTAGTCGTCCTGGCGCTTGCCATGGGCGCTGGATCGGCTCGGGGCGGTAGAATGAACGTCCCACGGACTGCAGGAATCAGTGCTGCGAGGCGCCAATGAACGATCCGCAATATTTCGACCATCCGGTGCTGGACCACCTGGTTGAAACCGTAATGCAGCTCGGCAGCGAATTGTGGACCACGAGGCGCCGCCTGGAGCTGCTGGAGAAGGTGCTGGCCGATGCTGGCGCCTTGCCCGATGACGCCGTGGAGCTTTACATGCCGTCCGCCGAAGAAATCGAGGCCGAGGCCGCGCGGCGGGACGCCTTCGTCCGGCGGGTATATGCCGGATTCGCCCGGGGCGGGGAAGTGCAGGAGGCCCCGCCGGAACCCTAGGGCGCTGACACGCCCTGGTTGCGGGACAGCATACTAACGGAGAGAGAAATGGATCGAGGACAACTGGGCGGCCTGAACCGCCTTCCATCCCTGGACGCCGAGCAACGCCTCGGCTTCGCCTTGAGTTTGCGCACGATGATCACCGCCGGGGGCGTCAGCGCCAAGTCGCGCGCGGCGGGAAGCGCGGCCCTGAAGGAGGCGGGCATCCAGGTGGACGACGTGGAGGCGATTTGCCGGGTCATGGACCGCATCCCCGACACGCAGATTCGAAACCGGATGCTGCGCAGCCTCCAGGAAATGACCTGGGACTCCGCCTTCAGCGCCGTTGACGGCGACCGCGAACGGATGGAGCGGGAGTTGCAGGCGGAATCGGACGATTCCCTGCTGGAGCTGGCCCCGGACCTCGAGATGCCGGACTACATCAAGTTCGACTTTCACCTTCAACCGGGCGGCTATGTCGGCGACGCACTGGCGGGCGAGGTCTATCACCATGGGACCAACGCGTTCTATATGGGCTTCAACGCCGGCGACATGATCCACAACGGCCTGGTCGCCTGCGGCCAGGAGCCGCTGAGCGGCGGCGTGGAGCGCGCGCTCGACATGGCGACGGGCATCGGCCAGTGCGCCACCGCGCTCAAGCAGCGCTATCCCGATGCCGAGGTGTGGGGCCTGGACCCGTCCGAACCGCTGCTGCGATACGCGCACAAGCGCGCCAAGGGCATGAACCTGCCCGTGCGCTTCAGGCAGGCCAGGGGAGAGTCCACCGGTTTCGACGAAGGCCATTTCGACGTCATCAACAGCTACATCCTGTTTCACGAGATTCCGTTCAGCGCCACCGCGAAGGTGGTGCACGAGATTTACCGGATCCTGCGTCCCGGCGGCGTGTTCAACATCTACGATTTCCCGGTCGGCGATCCGATGACGCCGGAATCGCGCTACATGTTCGAAATGGACCACCGCGACAACGGCGAGCCCTGGTCGATCGACCTGATGGAGAGCGATTTCGACGGCCTGCTGAAGTCCGCCGGTTTCGAGATCACGCCCGGTCCGCGCCAGTTCCTGGTGGTCAAGACCTGGCACTGCCACAAGCCGGAATAGGCCCCGGCCCGACAATGCGCATACTCAAAGATCCATACGGGTTTTCATTAAGAATTTCCTTCGTTTCGATTGCGGCGGGCATTTTTCTGGCGGCCTGCGGCGGCTCCGGAGATGACGGTCCGCCTCCCAGTCTCAGTGTTTCCGTAACCAGCATCGACGCGGAAGCGGGCGGCGAGAACGTTTCGGTAGGCGTGTCCAACAGCGGGGGCGGGTCGTTGAACTGGACGGCATCGATTCCCTCCAGCATCGATTGGGCGCGCATTTCAAGCGGCTCCAGCGGTACCAATGCCGGGACCGTTCAAATCGAGGTGGATGCAAATGACGGCGCCGCAAGAGAGTTTGACCTGACCATCTCGGCGAGCGGGTCCGCCTCGCGCACCGTGACGATCAGCCAGGCTGAGGCGCCTCCGGTCCTTGATCTGTCCGTGAGCAGTACCGATCTAGAGGGGGACGGCGGCAGTGTGACTGTGCAGGTCAGCAATACGGGATACGGCACGATGGATTGGACCGCAAGCCTCCCGGAAGACCTGGACTGGGCCTATATCGATAGCGGCGAATCCGGCACGGACTCCGGAGAAATCGTGGTTCGGTATGGTCTGAATGGCGGCGCGGACAGGGAACTGGAAGTCACGGTGACGGCGTCCGCTGCATCAAATTCACCGCAGTCCCTCGCCCTGAGTCAGGATTGGTATGGCGCCAGCGCCTGTACCTATCCGGCAGCTCGGAAGGAAATTTTCGAGCTCATGGAGGATGTCTATTACTTCAATGACGAGAGCGAGCAGGCAGCCAAGTACGGAGACCTTGTGCTGGAAGAGCACAATACCCTCGACGCCATGCTGGACGAACTTCGCTGGAAACCGGAGACCCATGACCGGGGCTTCAGTTACTGGCTGACCAAAATCCGGTCGGACATGATATTTGCCGGAGAGGCCTACGTGTTCGGCTTTCGAGTCATTTATATCGTCGATCAGAACATGGACCCGGTGCACCTTGAGATCCTTGATGTGTACCAGGATTCTCCGGCGGGGAAGGCCGGCTTCCAGCGTGGCGACAAGATTCTCTCGCTCAACGGCAAGGCGATCGACGGCTTGAGCTTCGCTGAGATCGGCGCCGAGTTCGGCCCCAACGAGAAAGGGCACGAAGTGACCTTCGAGCTGGAAAAAGTGAACGGTGACCGGTCAACCCTGGACGTCGCCAAAGACCTGGTTTCGATTCCGACGGTGCCGGCTGAACACGCCACCGTATTCGATACCGACGCGGGCAAAGTCGGGTACGTTCATTTCCGGACGTTTTTCGGCGACGCCAACGAGCGGCTGCTTGAGGAGTTTGCCAAGTTCAACCGGCAAGGCGTCCGGCACCTGATCGTGGATTTGCGCTACAACGGTGGAGGCAGCGTTCCGATCGCTTACGGTCTGGCTACATTGATCGGGGGTCCCGAACTCTTTGAAGGCGGCCGCCAGACCGTCCTGTCAAGACGAATTCACAATGACTTACTGGAGAGACAGGGCTGGAACCGGACCGCTTATTTCGGCTGCGAAGTGTATGGTTCGCAGGAACTGGTCGCCAGGTGCGAGAACGAATCAGCGCTAAGGGATCTTGAAAACGTCGTGTTTATAACGAGTCGAAGCTCGGCATCCGCCAGCGAACTGGTCGCTACCGCGCTTCAGCCGCACGAGAACGTGACATTGATCGGAGAGCGAACATACGGCAAGCCGGTGGGTCAATACGGATTCGACTTTTGCCTGGAGGATCCGGGCAACCGTCGGTCCGGTCTGGGAATCATGTGGCCTGTTTCTTTCGCAACCGTCAACGCAGACGGCTTCGAGGATTACTACGACGGTCTGGCTGTCGAGTGCGAGGTTCCCGATGACCGTGAAAGTCAGCTCGGAACGGCGGAGGAGGGGCGTATAGCCGCCGCCTTGCGCTTCATCGAGACGGGCAACTGCGCCGCGCCGGCTTCAGCGCAGGCGGCCAGGGAGCAGGAAGCGATCCAGTTCCTACCGCCCCAGGACCCGATCAAACAGCATATCGGCTACTGATACCGCCGTTACGCGGCGCGGGCCTGCAGTTGGGCGGCGGTCTGTTCGCCGATCATGCGGCCGAAGGTCATGGCCGGCATCAGCGACATGCCGCCAACGAAGGCGGCGCCCGAAAGGCGCGTGAAGCCGAGTATTTCGCCGGCGGCATAAAGGCCGCCGATCGGCTTGTCGGACTCGTCCACGACCTGCAGGTCGCCGTTGACATTGACGCCGCCGGGACTGATCACGGTTACGCCCACCGCTTCGATCCCGTAATACGGCGCGCGGTCGATGCGGCGCGGCATGTACAGCCGATTGAACTCGGGGTCCTCGTGATTGTCGACGGCTTCGTTGTAACGCTTGACCGTCGCCACGAGGTTTTCCGGCGGAATATCGAACCGGCCGGCCAGTTCCTCAATGGAGGCGGCCTTCTGGAACGCCGGGTGGGTATTGAATTCGGGGCGCAGGTCGCGGCCCTGCTTGTCGAGAACGGACATCGGCGTTGCGTTCTGGCGTATGCCTTCGTCGAACACGATGACCATGCGCATGCCGGGCTGCTTCAACAGCGAGGTCTCGCTGTAGTGAATGCTCGGGTGGTCTTCGCGCAGGAACCGCTTGCCCTGGCCGTCCACGTAGATTTCCCATGGCGCCCGGTAGGCCGGCGCCAGCTGGAAGAACCAGGCGCTCAGGGGATCGTCCGGATCCTGCAGGAAGCCCGCGAAGGTGGCAAGAAACTGGTCGGTGCGATCAATTTTGGCGCCGATCTCTCGGGCCGCTATGATCCCTTCGCCGCGCGAAAACGGGTTGCAGTGGGAGTGCAGGGGGTAGGGCGTGACCTCGTTCCAGAGCTCGGGATTGGCGGCGTAACCGCCGGTGGTCAGCGCCACGTTCGGCGCCCGGAACTCGAGTTCTTGGCCGTTGGATTCGGCCCTGACTCCGATCACGGCCCCGGAAGAGGAAGTGAGCAGGCCGGTCATGCGGGTCTGCAGCCGCAAATCGATCGCCCCCGACGCCACCATTTCACGATGCACGGGCTCGATCACCTTGAGAATCGAAATGGCCTGTTCGCGGCCCCAGACGTAACGGCGCGTCGTATAGGGCTCGTGCACCATCCCCGCAACGGGCGTTTCCGGCGCCAGCTCAAGCCCCAGGTCCATGAGCCAGTGCAGGGTTTCCGCGGCGCCGCCTGTCGCGAGCCGCCCGAGGACCGGATCGATGCCGCCGTAGGCGATGCGCTGGGCGTCCTGGTAGTGTTCCTCGGCGCTGTCCTCGATGCCCAGCGCGGCCTGTTGGCGCGTGCCCGCGGCGCTGATCTGGCCCGATGACCAGTACAAGGTGCCGCCGACCCGGCTGTCGGCATCAATCTGCAGCACCCGCGCGCCGCCCTGGGCCGCGAAAATGGCCGCCGGTATGCCGGCCGAGCCGGCGCCGACCACGATGATGTCGTATTCCCGGCTCATGATTTCTTGCCGGCCATCTTCAGCAGAGGCTCGATGAGGTCTATCGGCAACGGGAACACGATGGTGGAAGTGCCCTCATTCGCCACCTCGGTAAGCGTTTGCAGGTAACGCAACTGCAAGGCTTGTCCCTGTTCGGCCAGTTTGGACGCGGCTTCCGACAATTGTCCGGCAGCCTGACTCTCGCCTTCGGCGTGAATGACCTTGGCGCGCCGGGCCCGCTCGGCCTCGGCCTGGGCGGCGATCGCGCGGATCATGCTCTCGTCCAGGTCGACGTGCTTGATCTCCACATTCGAAACCTTGATGCCCCATGCGTCGGTGTGTTGATCGAGGATCACCTGGATGTCCTGATTGAGCTTGTCGCGTTCGGACAGCATTTCGTCCAGTTCATGTTGGCCGAGCACCGAGCGCAGGGTTGTCTGCGCCAGCTGGCTGGTGGCCTCGAAAACGTTGGCCACCTGGATGATGGCCCGCTCGGGATCCACGATACGGAAATAAACCACCGCATTGACTTTCACCGATACGTTGTCGCGCGAGATCACGTCCTGGGTGGGCACGTCCATGACGATGACGCGGAGGTCCACCCGGACCATCCGCTGGACCAGTGGGATCACGATGATCAGTCCCGGCCCCTTCACCTTCCAGAACCGGCCGAGCAGGAAAATCACGCCGCGCTCGTACTCCGAAAGGATCCGCACCGATGCGATGATGAGAACGAGTATGATGATTCCTGCAATAAGATAAGTTAGCATTATTAACTCCTTAGCTCATTTTCTTCAACAATGAGAACAAGTTTGGGCGCGCAGTTTGTTCAGGCGGAGACTGGCCTATTTGAAGCCTCAGACCCTCTTCCACGGAGTGCACGAAAAGTTCCTGTCCCTTGGTGACCGCCGAGCGACTGGTCGCGTGCCAGCGCTCCCCCTGGACCAGGACCGGGCCTGCGTCCTGGAAGTCCTCCAGCGCTACGGCCCGGTGACCGACCAGACTCTCGCGGCCACTGACCACAGGCCGTTGCCGGCTTCGTGCCAGTACGACCACGAGGCCCAACATCAGCAATCCGGCTGCAAGACCCACGCCTCCGATCAGGCGTATCGGCACCTCGAAGCCGGGGATGCCGGTATCAAACAGAATTATCGAGCCTACAAAGAATGCCACGACGCCTCCCATTCCGAGGATTCCAAAGCTTGGCGTTACCGCCTCCGCGATGATCAGGCCCACCCCCAGAGCCATAAGCAGCAGCCCGGCGTAATTCACAGGCAGAAGGTTCAAGGCGTAAGCCGCTATCAACAGGCAAATGACGCCCACGATGCCCGGCACAAGCACGCCCGGGTTGTATCCTTCCAGCAGCAGGCCGTAAAGCCCGATCAGCAGCAAGCCGTAGGCCACCGCGGGGTTGGTGATTATCGCGAGCAGCTGCGTGCGCCAGCCGGGCTCCAGGCGTTCGATCTCCAGGCCCGCGGTCTGCAGGACCACTTCCTCGCCGTCGACGTCCACTTCCTTGCCGTGGGCTTTTTCCAGAAGGTCCGCAACGTCCGACGCAATAAAGTCCACCACGTTCAATTCAACCGCTTCCGTGGCGACCAGCGTCGCGCCTTCGCGCACCGCCGATTCCGCCCAATCCGCGTTGCGGCCCCTCCGGTCGGCAAACGACCGGATCTTCGCCACGGCGTCGTTGACGACCTTGCGGTTCATCGCCTCGGCGTCCAGTTCTTCGGCGGTCTTGCCCGGCGACTCTTCCGCATCCTCGACGGCTTCGTCGGCGCCTTCGGGTTCGCCCCCGTCGGAATCGGAATCGCCGTTGCTTTCGTCGCCGTCTCCGTTGTTGCCGGACGATGTTTCATCCTCCGAAGATGACGCGGATTCGTCAAACATAAGAAGCCTGATCGGGGCCGGCGGTACTCCTGCCTGACCCATGCTCACCGGCGTCGCCGCGCCCAGCGTCGTTGTTCGGGACATGGCGGCGACGTGGCTGGCGTACAGGATGAACGTTCCGGCGCTGGCCGCCTTTGCCCCGTCCGGCGTTACATAAACGGCTACCGGCACTTCGGACGCCAGGATCGCGTCGGTCATGTCTTCCATCGAGGTCATCAGGCCGCCCGGCGTGTTCAACTCAAGCACCAGGATTCCGGCGTTGCGGTCCTCGGCGGTTTCGATGCTGTCGGTGAAGAACTCGGCGGTCGCCACGCCGATGGCGTCGTCGATGGTCATTACCAGGGCGATGCCCTCGGCGGCGTTTTCCGCCGCTTCTTCCGCCTCGTCCTGGGCCGGTCCCGACCGCCACATGAGCAGGCCCGCCAGGACCAGCAGGACCGACGGAAACAGGAGAGTTCGGGCTTTGAAAGGCGCGTACATAAAGGGCGTAGCATCATAGCACGCAAGGGTCTTCGCCGTTAGAATGCTAGGTTCGTCCAGCAATACGCCACGGAGGCGGGAAAATGAAGCGTTTACTGACCATCGCGGGCGTGCTCGTCGCTCTGTCCGCGGGCGCGCAGCAGGACATGGAAAACGTGAAGATCGAACCGGTCCCGGTTGCCGACGGTTTGTACATGCTGGTCGGAGCCGGGGGCAACATCGGCCTGTTCGCGGGCGAGGACGGCGTGTTCATGATCGACGACCAGTTCGCCGAGCTGTCGCCGAAAATAGCCGCCGCCGTGGACGAGCTGACCGGCGGGACGGTGGACATGCTGTTCAACACGCACTGGCACTTCGATCACGTCGGGGGCAACGAGTATTTCGGCAGCAACGGGGCGCAGATCTTCGCCCACGACAACGTGCGGGCGCTGATGAGCGAGCCGCAGACGCTCGTGAGGTTCGGCATGAATCTGCCGCCGGCGCCGGAGGTGGCCCTGCCGATCATCACCTTTTACGACAACATGACGTTTCATATCAACGGCGATACCGTCCACGCCCGGCACGTGCCCAACGCGCACACGAGCGGCGACGTGATCCTGTATTTCGAGAACGCCAACGCGGTGCACACCGGCGACGTTTACATCACGCTTGGCTATCCGTTTATCGACGGCCAGCACGGCGGGCACATCGACGGCCTGATCGACGGCGCCCGGCAGGTGCTGGACTGGGCCGACGACGAGACGAAAATCATGCCGGGACACGGCCATCTTTCCAATCGCGCCGAGATCCGGGAATTCCACGACATGCTGGTCGAGTCCCGGAGCCGCGTGCAGGCCCTGCTGGATGAAGGCAGGACGGCCGAAGAGATCGTTGCCGCCAATCCACTGGCGGACCTCGACGAGCGCTGGAGCAGCGGATTCATCGACGGCGAGGGATTCACCCGGGCGATCCTTGAGGGCCTGGACGGAGACTGACCATGGCTTTCGCGCTGACCGACAAACAGGCGACGGACGAGTGGAGCCCGGACGGCTGGCTCGGCCGGGAAACCCAGCAGCAGCCGGAGTACCGCAACACCGAGGCGCTGAACGCGGCGCTGAAGGAGCTGTCCGCGCTGCCGCCCATCGTGACCAGCTGGGAGGTGGAGTCGCTGCGCGAGTCCATCGCGGAGGCGCAGCGGGGCGAGAGCTTCGTGCTGCAGGGCGGCGACTGCGCCGAGACCTTCGAGGAATGCACTTCCGACATCATCGTGAGTCGGCTCAAGGTGCTGCTGCAGATGAGCCTGGTGCTGAGCTACGGGCTGCGCAAGCCGATCGTGCGCATCGGGCGCATGGCCGGGCAATACGCAAAGCCGCGCTCGGCGGCGCTGGAATCGCGCGAGCAGGTTTCGCTGCCGAGCTTCCGCGGCGACCTGGTCAACCGGGAGTCGTTCACCACCGGCGACCGGGAACCGGACCCCAGGCTGCTGCTGCGCGGCTACGAGCGCGCCGCACTGACGCTCAACTTCATCCGTTCGCTGGTGGACGGCGGGTTCGCCGACCTGCATCACCCGGAGAACTGGGACCTGGACTGGGTCAATCATTCTCCCCAATCCCAGGCTTACGAAGTGATCGTGGACCGGATTACGCGCTCTCTGGATTTCATCGAGCACTCTACCGGACGCGACCTGAGCCGCCTTCGCCGCACCGATTTCTATACGTCGCACGAGGGCCTGCTGCTGCACTACGAGCAGTCCCAGACCCGATTCCTGGATCACCGCGGGCTTTGGTACGACCTGACCGCCCATTTCCCCTGGATCGGCATGCGCACGGCGCAACCCGACGGCGGGCACGTGGAGTTCTTCCGCGGGGTGGCCAATCCCATGGGGATCAAGATCGGCCCGGGCATGACGCCCGAGTGGCTGCTGGACCTGCTCCGGATCCTGAACCCGGACAACCAGCCGGGGCGCATCACACTGATCCACCGCATGGGCGCGGGCAGGGTCGGCGAGGTGCTGCCGCCCCTGATCGATGCGGTGCAGCGCGCCGGCGCGCTGGTCCTGTGGATGTGCGACCCCATGCACGGCAATACCGAAACGGCATCCAACGGCCGCAAGACGCGCCGGCTCGAGAATATCGAAGCCGAGCTGAAGCAGGCTTTCGAACTGCATTCGAGCGCCGGCACGGTCCTCGGCGGCGTGCACCTGGAACTGACCGGAGAGAACGTCACCGAGTGTATTGGCGGCGCGCGGGGGCTGGACGAGGCCGGTCTCGACAGGAGCTACCGCACCCAGGTCGATCCGCGCCTGAATTACGAGCAGGCGATGGAACTGGCCATGCTGATCACGCAACAGGCGGCCGCCTAGTTGCCGGACAGCACACTAATATCGGCGCCGATGGGCGCCGATAAGACAGAAGACTTCAATCCGGGGAAATTCCTCGAGAGCCTGACCCGAAGCTGCGGCGTCTACCGGATGCTGGACGGCAGGGGCGCCATCCTGTACGTGGGCAAGGCCAAGAACCTGAGGCGCCGGGTGGCGTCGTATTTCGGTTCGCGCAGCCATCAGCCGCGCATCCAGAAGCTCATGAACCGAACCCGGCGGGTGGAAGTGACCGTTACCGGGACGGAGCAGGAAGCGCTGCTGCTGGAATGCAACCTGATCAAGCGCCACAAGCCGCGGTTCAATATCTATCTGCGCGACGACAAGAGCTATCCCTACATCTACGCCACCACCCGCGATCCTTTCCCGCGATTTGCCTTCCATCGCGGCGCGCGGCGCGGCAAGGGCCGTTACCTGGGCCCTTATTCCAACGCCGCGGCGGTGCGCAGCGCGCTGGGCCAGGCGCAGAAGCTGTTCCGGATACGGCTGTGCGAGGACTCCTATTTCCGTTACCGCGAGCGGCCCTGCCTGCAGTACCAGCTGGACCGCTGCACGGCGCCCTGCGTGGGCCTGGTCAGCGAAGACGAGTATGCCGCCGACGCAAGCCAGGCGCTGTTGTTCCTGGAAGGAAAGAACGAAGCGGTGCTGGAGGACCTGCTGGGGCGCATGGAGCGGGCCGCGGAGGAACTGGATTACGAACGCGCGGCGCTGCTGCGCGACCGGGTGGCCGCGCTTCAGCGGATTCAGGCCAGCCAGTCGGTGGCGGGCGGCGCGGCGCGCGACCTGGACGTCGTCACGGTGGCCGAGAGCGGCGGCGTCTTCTGCGTGGCGGTGTTGTGGATCCGGCGCGGCACGCTGACCGGCAGCCGGCTCTTCTTTCCGCGGATCGTGCCCGGAGTGGAATCCGACGAAGTCCTGGGCGCCTTCATTTCGCAGCATTACTTCGAGCGCGGCGCGCCGTGGGAAGTCATTACCGGCGGAGCGGTCAGCCGGCGCGACCTGCTGGAGAGCGCGCTGGGCATGCAGAGCGGCCATCGCGTGGCGGTGCGCTGGAACGTCCGTGGCTGGCGCCGGCGCTGGGTCGAGCTGGCGCGCAGGAACGCGGAGGCCGGAGCGCAGCAGCAGGCCGCGGGCGCGCGGGGCCTCGCTTCCCAGTTGAAGGCGCTGGCGAGGGAACTGCAACTGATGCGCCCGCCCGAACGTATCGAGTGCTTCGATATCAGCCATACCGGCGGCGAGTCGCCGGTTGCCTCCTGCGTGGTCTTCTCGCCCGAGGGCGCCAGCCGTTCCGAGTACCGGCGGTTCAATATCCGCTGCGCCGAAAGCGGCGACGACTACGGCGCCATTGCCGAGGCCGTGCGCCGGCGCTACGGCCGGCTGGTCCGGGAAGAATCGACTCTGCCGGAGTTGCTGCTGATCGATGGCGGCCGCGGCCAGCTGAACGCGGCGCGCGCCGAGCTGGAAGCGCTGGGGCTGTCAAGCATGCCGGTGGCCGCCGTAGCCAAAGGCTTCGGGCGCCGCGAGGGTCGCGAGCGCATCTACATGCCGGATCTCGCCCGGCCGCTGATTCCGGGGTCGGGCTCCGCGGCGCTGAAACTGATTGCGCGAATTCGCGACGAAGCGCACCGCTTCGCTCTGGAAGGCCACCGCCGGCGGCGGCACGGCGCTCGCAAGTCGTCGGTGCTGGAGGAAGTGCCGGGGCTCGGACCCAAGCGCCGCCGCCAACTCCTGCGCCACTTCGGCGGATTGCGCGGCGTCGAGGCCGCCCCCGTGGAGGACCTGCGCAAGCTGCCCGGCATCGGCCCGGAACTCGCGCAGAGAATCTACGGCGCGCTGCACTGATCCATGAGCCAGTGCGGGGACGAATTGGCTATAGTGGCGGCATGAACCTCGCGATCATCTTGACGTGGTTCCGGGTCGCCGCGATGCCCAGCATCGTGGCCCTTTACTTCCTTCCCTATCCCTGGGCGCACCCGGTTGCCGGTCTGGTGTTCGGCGCGGCCGCGCTCACCGATTGGGCGGACGGCTGGGTGGCGAGGCGCTTCGACCAGGGATCGCGTTTCGGGGCTTTCCTGGACCCCGTGGCGGACAAGCTGCTGGTCATCGCGGCGCTGCTGCTGCTGGTTCAGGCCAACCCGGGGATGGTGCTGGCGCTGGTGGCGATCGTGATCATCGGCCGGGAGGTGGCCGTCTCGGCGCTGCGGGAATGGATGGCGGCGCTCGGTCAGCGGGGCCGGGTGAACGTAATCCGCCTGGCCAAGTACAAGTCCATCGGGCAGATGGTTGCGCTTGCCTGCATGCTGTACGAAAAACCGCTGTGGTTCCTGCCGATGTACGAATTCGGATACGTCCTGCTGCTCCTTTCGGCGGCGCTGACCCTGCTCACGGGCGCCCTGTACATGTTTCGGGCCAGGACGGCCATGCGCAGCACCTCCGCCTCATGAATGCGCGAGCCAGGCTCGTTGCCGGCTTCGTGCCGGTCCTGCTGGCCGCCGGGGCCTGCGAGCCCGCTCCCGAGGGTCCTCAATCCGGGATTGCGATCCGCAACGTGACCGTGATCGACGCCGTGTCCGGTGAGCGGCCGGGGCAGACGGTGCTCATCGACGGCGACCGGATTGTTGCCGTCGGCGCTTCGGAATCGATTGATTTGAGCGGCGCCCACGAAGTGATCGACGGAACCGGCAGGTTCCTGATACCGGGATTGTGGGACATGCACGTGCACCTGACCTTCGACGAGCGGTTCACGGCCACGATGCCGGAGATGTTCATCCGTTACGGAATTACCAGCGTGCGCGATACCGGCGGCTTGATGGAGAAGATGGCGCCTGTGGTGGAGCGCATGCGCGCTCAAGGCGCGGTTGCGCCGCGGGTGTTCTTCAGCGGACCGCTGCTTGACGGCGCCACCGTGGTTTACGACGGTATCGACGCGCCGGAAATCGGCGTTCCGAACCCGGAGGCCGGAACCGCCAGGTCCAGGGTAGCGGAACTCAAGTCGCAGGGCGTGGACTTCGTCAAGATCTACGAGATGGTCAGCCCCGAAGTGTTTGCGGCGCTGGTCGAGGCGGCGGGGACGCACGGCCTGCCGATCGCCGCCCACGTCCCGCTTTCCATGCGCGCCTCCACGGCCGGTCCGCATGTGAACTCGATGGAGCACCTGCGAAATGTCGAGCTGGACTGCGCCGCAAACTCCGGCGAGCTGCTGGAAACGCGCCGGCGGCAACTGTCGGCGGGCGAGGAAAACTCCGGCATGAAGCTGCGCACGTTCCTGCACAGCCTGCAGCGCCGGGAAGCGATCGCCGCCTTCGATGAAGAGCAATGTTCGGAAGTTCTGGGGACGCTGCGAAACACCATTCAGGTCCCCACCGCGCGCCTGAATGCGCTTTCCATGTTTCCCCCATTCCAGAGGGACGACTGGCCGGAGGCCTTGGCCGGAATGCCGCAGGCGGTGCGGGAGGAATGGAACGGTCCCTCGCCGTGGGTCAGTCGCGACCCGGCGCAGCGCGATCTCACCGTCGCGCAATACACGCTGGACATGATCGCCCGCATGCACGAAGCCGGGGTGCCGGTCGGCGCGGGCACGGACACGCCGATCGCGCTGGCCATTCCCGGATACAGCCTGCACAACGAGCTGGAAGTGCTGGTCGCCGCCGGGCTGAGCCCGCTTGACGCCTTGGGCGCCGCCACGGTGCAGCCGGCGAAGTTCTTCTCGCTCGAGGATGAAATGGGCGCGATCGCCCCGGGAATGCGCGCCGACCTGGTGCTGCTGGACGCCAATCCGCTCACCGACATTCGCAATACCAGGACGATCGACCGCGTCATCGCGCGCGGCCGGCTCATGCCCGTTCACTAGTGTCCTGTCTCACCCAACCGAAGGAGGAAATATGAGAGTAATCTGGCTAGCCAGCGGACTGTTCCTTGCCGCGGGAGCTTCGGCCGAAACCCTTGAGTGGGACACCTCGACCTACTCCCAGGAAGTTACGCCGTGCGATATCGAGGCTTCGCACGGCGACGATCCGTATTCGGTGGCGCCGGGCGTGTCGCAGCAGGACATGGACTTCGCCAGCGCCATGGCGGCCTGCGAGGCGGCGGTGGCGGCCGATCCCGGCAATCCGCGGCTCAGATATCAGCTGGCGCGGGTGTACGGGTACAGCGGGCAGGGCGAGAAGGCCTATCCGCATCGCGAAGCGGCCATAGCGGCGGACTACCCGCAGGCGCTGTTCGTGAACGGCTACCTGCATTTTCTGGGAATCAACAAGGCCAGGAAGGACGTATGCCGGGCGGGCAGCCTGTTTCGGCGTTCCGCGCAATACGGCCGGCTTGCGGGGCAGGTCGGATTCACGCGCTACGCCCTGGACGGCGCTTTCGAAGGCTGCGAAGTGACCATCGACCCTGAGGAACTCTTGGTGTTCCTCGACGCGGCGGAGGAATCGAACAATGGCTTCTACGAGAGCATGCTGATCGCTATGCTCAAGAAAGAGGTCGCGGCACTTGAGGGAGAGAACGAATGAAGAAACTGATTGCCGTTTGCGGACTGCTGGCGTTTGGCGGGATTTCCGCGGAAACGCTTGAATGGGATGCATCGCCGTATTCGCAGGACGTTACGCCGTGCGACCTGGCGACCGCGCACCCGTTGGATCCCAACAAGGTGGCGCCGGGCGTGTCGCAGGGGGAAATGAACTTTCCCAGCGCCATCGCGGCCTGCGAGGCGGCGGTGGCCGAGGACCCGGACAACCCCAGGCTGCGTTATCAGCTTGCCCGCGTCTATACCTACAGCGGGCAGACCGGAAAGGGATGGCCGCACATGGAGGTCGCCGTGGCCGCGGAGTATCCCCAGGCGCTGTTCGTGAGCGGCTACATGCAATATCTTGACTACCCCGATACCGGGGGGGACGCTTGCAGGGCCGGCCGCCTGATCCGGCGCTCGGCGGAGTATGGGCGCCTTGCCGCGCAGGTCGGGTTTGCCCACTATGCACTGGACGGCGGTTTCGACGGGTGCGAAGGCCTGATTGATCCGGCGGAAATGCTGGAGTTTCTTGCCGCCGCGGCCGAGGCTACGGACGACTACTATCAGACCATGCTGATCGGGATGCTGCAGAAGGAAATCAAGGCTCGGGAGTGACTGCATGTCCCCCACGGCGTCCCGCCTTCGCGGAGGTCGGTATGACCACCCACCCAGGGGTGTGTCTATTGAATCGAGAGCGGCGTTACTGCTAGACTCAGCGCCGCTTCGAGCGGGAATAGCTCAGTGGTAGAGCACAACCTTGCCAAGGTTGGGGTCGCGGGTTCAAGTCCCGTTTCCCGCTCCATTTTTCCGGCAGGAATCAACGCGGCGGGGCGCGGCCTGCCGAACAGCCGGGCCAGGTGGCAGAGTGGCGATGCAGCGGACTGCAAATCCGTGGACGCCGGTTCAATTCCGGCCCTGGCCTCCAGATGGCGTTCGGATTCACGAAGGAACCGCAAATGAAGCTCATACGACAAAACCAGTTGCTTGTCCTGGCGCTTGCTACGGCACTGTCCGGACCCGCTGCACTCGCAGACAGCCATGGCGGTGACTCCACCGACGCGCGCCTGCGCGCCGCCATCACCGGAGAGCATCGATCGGCGGAAAAAAGAGCCAGGGACGCCTATCGCAACCCCTACGAAACGCTGACTTTCTTTGGGCTCAGGGAAGACATGACCGTGCTGGAAATCAACGCTACGGGGGGTTGGTATACGGAGATCATCGCGCCCGTCGTCGCCGATTCGGGCAAGTACTTTGCGACGATGTGGGCCCCCGACACCAGCGAGTGGGCGAAGGGAGCTTACAACGCACTCGAGGAACTGATCGACGCCGACAGGGAACTGTACGGCGACGCCGAGGTCGTGAGCATCAGCGGGGACAATTTCCGGCCCATCGAGCCGGGTTCGGCCGACCTGGTGTTGACCTTCAGGAACATCCATAACTGGATGACCAGCGGCAGCATCCACGACATGCTGGAAATGATGTACGTATCGGCGAAGCCCGGCGGCCATCTGGGGATCGTGGAACACCGCGGAAATCCATTGATCCGGCAGGACCCCAGGGCCGAGTCCGGTTACGTCAACGAGGGCTATACCATCAAGCTTGCCGAAGAGGCCGGCTGGCAACTGGTCGCGACCAGCGACATCAACAACAATCCGATGGACGACAAGGACTACGAAAAGCGCGTCTGGCGCCTGCCGCCCACGCTTCGTTACCTGGCGCTGGAAGGCTGGCCCGAAGTGGACGAGGCGCAGCGGATCAGGAGTCTGGCGATCGGCGAAAGCGACCGCTTCACGCTTCTTTTCGTGAAGCCGACAGGCTGAATTCAGCTATTTCTAGTAGTTGATCGCGGGATTGTCGCCGGGGAAGATCACCCCGGCCACCAGCATTCCGTCCTCGCTGGTGCATTCCAGCGAATGGCGCTGCTTTGGCGGCAGAAAAATCACGTCGCCCGCCGCGACCGGAGTCTTCACGGAATCGGTCCACATGCACCCGTCTCCGGAAACCACGATCAGCGTTTCTTCATACAGATGACGGTGGCCCACCGCCTTGGATTTGGGGATTTCACCGATGAACTGCGCGCCGTTATCGAATCCCTGGCGCTTGTCGATTAGCACCTGAAAGAAGCGGTCGGCCATGGGGGTCGCGTTGGCCCTATCCATGGCGATGGTGCGGTCCGGGTAGTCCGCGTCGAAGCGGTCCGGCAGTTCCCGAAGCCACCGGGGGCCCTCGAACTGCGGGAAGGTGCTGGCATACACCTTGAGCGGCCGGTCGGGTGGAGCGCTCAGGGCGAATGCCTCTCCGGGGCGCACGAATGCGCCGGTGCGGGGCGTCAGCGCAAAATCCCGGTTGCCGATGGAGAGAACGCCCGAATCGTCCTTCACGAATAGCAGCACCTGGCAGCCCGGGAATTCCATGGCCTGCGTATAGCCGGGTCTGAGCGAAAGGTGAAACTGCGACTGATGGCGCGCTCCGTCCTCCGCGCCGATCAGTTTGCGGACCTCGATGACGCCGGCGCCCTCGTCGGGCAGTTGTTCCACCCGCGCGACCTGGCAGCCGCCATCAAGAACCACGCGACCGGGTGCGGCCCGGGCGGCCTGGGGTATCGCGCGGTTCTCCGGACTTAGGGGGTCTTCGGTCTCGTACTCTTCCAGCAGGTTGTTATGGCTGCCGTCGCAGAAGGGGGCTTCCCCCGTGTGCTTGCAGCCGCAGAACAGCACCTCTTCGCCTTCCTTGAGCGCCTTGTAGGGAATCGGCGCGAAGCCGGTGCCCTTGTGCGAGCCGTCGCAGTACGGCTGGTTCTTCGACCGCCCGCAGGCGCACCAGAAATATCGCTTGTCTTTCTTCAGCTCGGCGTAATACGGCTTGTACTTCGCGATTACGGGCTTTTGGGTTGTGCTGCTCATGGCGGTGGTCCCTGCTGTGCCGGCCGATTGCGACGGACCCGATAATTCTAGCGCCCCCTTTTTGCACCGGGCGATTGCTTGCGGGTATTCTGCGGTCGCATGACGACCGCCATCAAAGCCGCCGGATCACTGGCCGGCCTCGCACTTCTCGTTGCCGCAATGTGTCCGGGCGCGACCGCGCAGGAATCTTCCGCTGCACAGCGCCCGAACGTCATTCTGATCGTTGCGGACAACCAGCCCGCGCGTCTGCTGGGCGCTTACGGCAACAGCGAGATCGCAACGCCCCATATCGACGCGCTGGCCCGCTCGGGGGTGCTGTTCCGCCACGCCTTCGCGGCCAGCGGCGTTTGTTCGCCGACGCGCGCCGCCCTGCTGACCGGCCTGATGCCCTCGCAGACGGGCATACACGTGGCCTTGCCTCCGCAGCCGGAGCTGGAAGGCTGGTCGGCGATCGAGGAGTTCCGCAACCTGCCGCAGACGCTGGCCGACGCCGGCTATTTCACGGGACTGGTGGGCAAGTACCACCTGGGGCGGCACGAGCGTCCGCAACTGGGGTTCTCGTGGTGGGTGACTTTCCCGTCGGGCCACACCACGACTTTTTACGACCAGGAAGTCATCGACAACGGCCGGCATTACCGCGTTGAAAAGCACCTCACGGACTTCTGGACGGACAAGGCGATCGAGTTCATCGGGCAGCGGCCGGGCGCCGGGGAGCCTTTCTTCCTGTACCTGTCGTACAACGGGCCGTACATGCTGCCCCCTACGGTGCTGTTCCCGCCGCGCAACCGGCACGCGGAGCGCTATCGCAAGAACCCGCCGGCGATGCCGCACGAGCCCATCCATCCCTACCTGGAAGCCTGGGCGCGGGGCAGGAGCCCGACCGGCGAAATGGTTCGAGAAGGCACCACCGCCTGGAGAGCGATCAACGCGATAAATAACCCCGTGGCGATGATCAATACGGCTGCCGAAACGACGATGGTGGACGACGGGGTAGGGCGGCTGATGGAAGCGCTGGAGGAACAGGGGCTGCGCGACAACACGCTGGTCATCTACACGTCCGACCAGGGCTCGCGGTTCGGACACGGCGGGCTCTGGGGCAATACCTCCTGGAGCTTTCCGTTCACGGTGCATGAGGTCAACATGGAGGTGCCGCTGATGTTCTCGCAGCCCGGACGGGTGCCCGGGGGGGCGGTGCGCGAGGAATTCATCAACCAGGTGGACGTGTTTCCGACACTGCTCGATTTCGTGGGCCTTGAGGAGCTCGAGATCCGCAACTCCGGAGGGCGCAGCTTTGCCCCGATGCTGCAAGGCGCGGATCCGGAATGGGACAGCACGGCGTTTTTCGAGTTCGTTACGGTCCGCGTCGTTCGCTCGGGGCGCTGGAAATACATGAAGAGGTTCGATACCGGCGAGCCTCACACGCTGTTTGACCTGGTCGTCGATCCCGGAGAAAAGCGCAATCTCATCGACGATCCGGCGCACTCGGACGTGGTCGCCAAGCTGGACGCACGGCTTACCGACTTCTTCGCGCAATATTCGTCGCCGGAGTACGACCTGTGGCGCGGAGGCTCGGCCAAGGCGATCCTGCTCGACACGCACTATGGGCAAAACCACATATTCCGCGACCGCTTCCCCGGCTGGCGCGAGCCGTTCGTCGAGCGGCCGGCCTCGGTGTTCCGGGACCGCTGATGCGACAATATCTCGTATGAAATGGCCCGCAGACCGGATCGTGCAGAGCTCGGAGAAGAGCTTCGGCATGTATGAAGAGGCCCTGCCGCTCATGGCGCGGGGGATCGACGTGATCCACCTGGAAGTGGGCATGCCCAGTTTCGACACGCCGGCGCATATCAAGGAGGCCTGCAAGGCGGCCCTGGACTCCGGCATGGTGCATTACGGGGACTTCCTGGGCAACGAGCCGTTTCGCCGGGCGCTGGCGGAGAAGCTGGCCGCCCGGAACGGCATTGAGGCGGCTCCCAACGAAATCCTGGTGACCAGCGGCCTGACGCACGGGGCCTATATCAGCTGCATGGCCGCGCTGGACCCGGGCGACGAGGTCATGCTGCTTTCTCCGTATTATCCGCAGCACATCAACAAGATCGAGCTGGCTGGAGGCGTGGTGGTGACGGCGCCCCTCGACCGTTCGCGGAATTTTGCGCTCGACGGGGCGGCGATCCGCGAACGACTGAACCCCCGCACCCGCATGATCATCCTGGTCAACCCGGCCAACCCCACGGGACGCGTTTATACCCGCGAAGAACTGCAGGAACTGGCGGACATCGCGATCGAACACGACCTTCTGGTGATGTCCGACGAGGTCTATGAACAGATCGTCTTCGACGGCGCCCGGCACATCAGCATCGCTTCGCTGCCCGGCATGTGGGAGCGGACCATTACCCACTTCGCCTTCACCAAGGCGTATGCGATGGACGGCTGGCGAATGGGCTATGCCGTGGCGCCCGGGCGGTTCATCGACGCCATGCTGAAGATCTCGAAGAACGACATCGCCCACGTGAACGTGTTCATCCAGGAGGGCGGACGCGCGGCCGTGTCCGGCCCCCAGGAGGCAGTCGAGGAAATGGTGCGCGAGGACTGTCGCCGCCGCGACCTCGTGGTGGAACGCATGAACGAGATGCCGGGCGTGCGCTGTCCGGCGCCGGAAGGCAGCATCTACGCCTTTCCGGACATTTCCGGGACCGGCTGGGACGACGCCGCCCTGGCGCGGGCCTTGCTCAAGGAGACCAGCGTGTGCGTGGAAGAGGGATCGTTCTATGGGCGGGCGGGGGCGGGGCACCTGCGCGTGTGTTTCGGCGCCGAGCCCTACGAGCGTCTGGAAGAGGCGATGAATCGCATGCACGCCTTCTTCGCCGCGCGCCGAAGATAGAGCGGCACTTTCGGTCCCGCCCGAGAATGCAGGTTCCGGATAGCCGCAAAGTTAGCGCCCGCCTACTGCTTGGCGCATTCCTTCTTTGGGTGCTTGAGGCTGGTGCGCAGCCTGCAGAAAGCGTAGTTGCAACGCCGCAAGGCGCGTTTGAAGGGACCGTCGAGAACGGCGCGCTTGTCTTTCGCGGCATTCCCTACGGCATGGCGCCGACCGGACATAGGCGCTGGCTGCCGCCGCAGGCCGCGCCGAAGCACGCAGGCGTACGCCAGGCGCTCGATTTCGGCCCGTCCTGTCCCCAGGTCCGGCCCACGAGGTTGATGGACGAAGACTGCCTGACGCTCAATGTCTGGACGCCCGCCGTGGACGGCGGCGCACGTCCCGTCATGGTCTGGATTCATGGCGGCGGCTTCGTTGCGGGTTCCAGCGATGTGCCGGGCGGATTGTTCGCGGCGAGCGGCGTCGTCTTCGTTTCAATCAACTACCGGCTGGGACCGCTCGGTTTCTTCGCGCATCCCGCGCTGGAGGGCCCGGTAGCCAACTTCGGCCTGCTGGACATGGTCATGGCGCTGGAATGGGTGCGGGACAACATATCCGCCTTTGGCGGCGATCCGGGCAGGGTAACCGTCTTCGGCGTGTCCGCGGGCGGGATGGCGGTGAGCATGCTGCTGGCGAACGAAGCGGCGCAAGGGCTTTTCCACGGCGCCATCGCGCAGAGCGGTTACGGCACCTGGGCCCTTCCGCGTACCGCCGGCGCTTCCACGCCCGGCCCGCTGGGCATGGACCTGAATCCCGCGCAAAGCGCGGAGTCGCTGGCCCTGGAACTGATCGAACGCGTTTCTCCCGACGCGGCAACGGCTGAAGAGTTGCGGGCCCTGGACGCCATGGCGCTGATGAGAGCGGTAGAGGGTTTTCACCTGCCGCTGGTCGATGGCGTCACGCTGCGTGAAGAACCCGGCATCCTTTTTCTGGCCGGCCAACAGCACGATGTTCCCGTCATGACCGGCGGGACCAGTTACGAAGGCATCATCATGCCGGTTTCGGGGATATCGACGGAAGCGTACGAACGCATCTGGGGCGCCGACTTTCCCGCTGTGCGGGCGCTTTACCGGGAAGACTTCGACAAGTCTCCGGCTGTCGGCATCAAGCGCCTGTTCGGGGACAACCGTTATCTGCTTGCCGCCCGGGCGCTCGCCAAGGGAATGGCGCGCAGGAACTCCCGGGCATGGATCTACTACCTGGATGTGCCCGTCGCGGGGCCCCCGAACGACTCGCCGGGCGCGCCGCACGGTTACGACCGCAGGCTGCTCTTTTCCGGGGCGGACCTGCCCGATGCCGGGCAGCAGGCGCTGGCGGGACGCCTGTTCGGCTATTGGCTCGACTTTGCGCGCAACGGCAATCCGAACGGGGGCGGCCGCCTGCAATGGCCGGAATACCGTCAGGAAGACGACCGCTGGCTCGTTTTCGGCATTGAGGACGAAGTTCGCCGGGGCGTCGCCCGCGAGCGGCTCGACTTCATCGAGGCGCGTTACCGGCAGCGAATACAGCGCGCCTTTTAGCTCCCGGCCAGGGTAGGCTTCCAGTCTTCCCTGAGAGCGGGACGCCCTCGCTCCCGGAGGGTCAGCGGTTGACGGGCAGGCTCAGGGCGGAGCGGTCGATTACGCGGCCGCCCTTGATGACCTCCACGATGGCCTTGGCATTGTTGATGTCCTCGGCCGGATTGGCGTCAAGCAGCACCATGTCCGCGTACTTGCCCGGTTCGATCGATCCGAACTTGTGTTGCATGCCGAGGAAAATCGCGCCGTTCAGCGTTGCGATGGGGATGATGTCGACAGCCGCGATACCCGCGTCCTGCAGCAGTTCCAGTTCGCGGTGTCCCGCAGGCCCTGAGCTCTGGTCCGATCCGGCCACCAGGACTCCGCCCGCGGCGTGGACCATCCGCACGTTTTCCTTGGCGATTTCGGTCATCACCTTCATCCACCAGGTCCAGGGACGCGCCTCGTATTCCGCGCGGGTCTCGGTCCTGAGCGTCTCGATTTCGTCCGGGTCGATCGCGGCCTGGTAGAGCGGCTGGTCCAGGTACTCGGGCTGCTCGACCAGCCGTGCGTAGTTCTCGCCGATCGTGAGCGTGGTGACCATGGGAACGCCCTTGGCGGCCATCAGGCGGGCGAATTGCTCGGTAACCGGGCCCTGGATGATCGGGTGCGCCAGCGTGTCCACGCCGGCGAAAATGGCCTGGCGGGCGCGCAGTTCGCTGGACGTGTGTACGGTGGTGCGGATGCCGCGCTCGTTGTAGTACTCCACGATGGTCTGCATCAATTCGACCGGCAGGCGCGGAATGGTGGGACGCGAGCCCCAGCCGCGCTCCTCGTAGGTGAGCTTGAGCACGTCCGGTTCGCGCGCGATGTGCGCGTCCAGCAAGGGCTTGGCCTCCGGCCAGTCATCCACCAGCGTGGCGCCTGCGGAGCTTCCGTGGCTGCCCGGATAGGTCACGATCCCGCCGGTGGCGAATATGCGCGGGCTTTCGATCTCTCCGGCGCGCTCCTGTTCCCGCAGCTTCAGGATGAAGTCGGGGTCGTTGCCGGCGTCGTACAGCATGGTGAAGCCGCTGTACAGATAGCCATGCAGTGCCTGAATGCCTTCTTCGAAGTTGGGGGAGGGCGGTTCCTGCAATCCTTCGGGCGGTGTGCGCACGCCGCCTCGCAGGTGGATGTGCATGTCCACCATGCCGGGCATCAGGTAGCGGCCTTCGCCATTCAGCACAACGGCGCCGTCCGGCGCTTCGAGCGGCGCGTTGTCCACGGCGGTGATGCGCCCGTCCTCTACGGCCACCCACATTCCGGCAACGGCGGGGCCGCCCGTGCCGTCTAGCAGAGAAACGTTCTCGACCAGCAGGTCCTGTGCGCCGGCGGTCGATGTAGCCGTGAATGCAAAAAGCAGCCCGGCGAACAGGTGGGAGCGAATCGGAGTCATGTCTAGTCCTCCAGGTGTTTGAATACGATGCCGTCGCGCATCACGAGGCGCACGTCCAGCACCGCGCTGATGTCGTCCAGCGGGTTGCCCGCAAGCGCCACCAGGTCGGCGGCCTTGCCGGGCTCGAGGGAGCCCGTCAGTTCGGAGATGCCGGTGGCTTCGGCGGCGTGGACCGTGCCCGACATCAGGGCCTGCATCGGCGTCATCCCTGCGTTGACGTATTCGATGAACTCGTTGGCGTTCTCGCCATGCGGCGAGACGGCCGAATCGGTGCCCAGCGCGATCTTCACGCCCATGCTGTGGGCCAGGGCCACCATGTCCTTGGGCTGACGACCCAGCTGAAGGAGTTTCTCCATGATCGGCGGGGGCAGATTGCCGAAGGGGCCGGCCCTCATTTTCTCCGGCGTGTCGCCTACCGCCGTTATGGGGTAGACCGTCGGCACCATCCAGGCGTCAGTCTCAAGGAAGAGCTCCATGGTTCCCTCGTCGGCCCACATGGCGTGTTCGATGGAATCGAAGCCCGCGCGCAGGGCCGCTTCTATGCCTTCCTTGGCGTGCGCATGCGCGGTGACCTTGCGTCCCAGCGCATGCGCCGTCTCGGCAATGGCATCGAGTTCTTCCTGCGTGAACTGCTGGCCGGTGCCTGTCGCGGTCTCGCTCAGCACGCCGCCGGTCGCCGTGACCTTGATCACGTCGGCGCCCCGCTTCACCATCTGGCGCACGGCCCTGCGGCAGTCGTCCGGGCCGTCGCAGGTCCCGAGCGCAGGCAGGGCACGCAGAATTTCGATGCGATATCCGTGGATGTCGCCGTGGCCGCCGCTGGGTGTGATGGCCTGGCCGGCCGCAAGAATGCGCGGGCCGGGAACAAGCCCGTCGCGCACGCCGTCCCGCAACGCGAAGATCGCTTCGCCGCGGGCGCCGAGGTCGCGCACGGTCGTAAACCCGGCTTCCAGCGTCCAGCGCGCGAACTGCGAGCCCTGCAGTGCGAAGTACGAGTCGGCCCGCTCGACGAACTGGCCCTTGCGGTCGCCGCCCGACTGCGACAGCAGGTGCACGTGCAGGTCGATGAAGCCGGGCATCACAAAGCGGTCGCGCAGATCGAGAACCCTGGCCGGCGCCTCGTCGCCGCCGGACCATTGCTCGATCCAGCCGTCCTCGATCGCGACCACCCGGCCGTTGCGCACGACCACCGTCTGGCCGGCGACCGACTCCTCGCCGGGCACGGCCAGCAGCGTTCCGGCCTGGATCAGCGTGTAGCCGGGAAACGGCCGGTAGTCCGGGGCGCGGTTGTAGTCCGCTGCGGATCCGGGGACGGCAATCGACAGAAAGCACGCGGCGAACAGGAGGCGTGAAATGCAGGCCATGATGATCCTCCTCAAGACAATTCGATCAGTGTAGCAGCCTTCCCGGGGTTCGCCCGGACAGCAGGAAAAGTCTTCGCAACTTCTTGGATTTTCCTGAATTTCGGCTTTCTGCCCGCGTGCTAGAATCGAAACTCAGCTTTTGGAGGACTTCGCCATGAGGCTTCGTTTTACTTTGATGGGAGCCGCGGCTGTAATGTTGATTGGCGTCCCCGGTTACGCGCAGGATTCCGATGGAGCGATCGAGGAGATCGTGGTTACCGCCCGGAAGTTCGGCGCGGAGCGCCTTCAGGACGTGCCTGTGACCGTTACCGCGTTTACCCAGGAAACCCTGGAGGACATGCAGGTCCTCGATTTCGAGGACTTCGCCTACCAGGTGCCGGGTCTGACTTTCCTTGACACCGGCCCCGGACAGCGCCGCTACGTCATGCGCGGAATCCAGTCCGCCGGCCAGCAACAGGTCGCCGTCTATTACGACGAAGTGCCGCTGCCCGGTATTCAGAGTTCGACTTCAAACAGCGGCTCGCAAACGACCGACCTGAAACTGTTCGACATGGAGCGCATCGAGGCGCTTCGCGGACCACAGGGAACGACCTTCGGCGCCAATTCCCAGAGCGGAACCATGCGTTTCATCACCGCCAAGCCGGACCTGGAAGCGTTCAGCGCGACGCTGGGCGGGCAGTTGGGACAGACCTCGCACTCCAACGACTACAACTGGAGCGGCCACGGCGTGGTCAATCTGCCGCTGTCCGACACGATCGGAATGCGCCTGGTGGCCTACAACGTGGAGGACGCCGGCTGGCTGGAGAACAATCGTTGCCGTCCGGTCAACCCCGCGGAGGACCCGCGCGATCCGGGCGTTGAACTGGCTTGTCTGAATCTCCAGGACTTCAACTACGTCGATACACGCGGGTTCCGGGCCAACTTCCTCTGGCGGCCCAGCGATGTTCTTGAAATCAACGCCCAGTACTGGTGGCAGGACCGTTACCTGGCGGGGGACAACCGCTATCACCCGTATGACACCTACGACGAGCGCGGCGTAAGCGACAACGGCGACAAGGACAGTGTGTCGGGTTTCACGCATTTCCACACGGGCGAGTTCCTGGTCGGCGATTACGCCCAGACCTTCAAGCCGGACGAGCAGAACATCTTCAGCGTCACCGGCGACCTGGACCTCGGATTCGCGACGCTGACGGCCACCGCCTCGCGCTATGAGCGGGACTTCGAGTTCAAATTCGACTCCACCTGGATCATCACGTTCCTGTACGAAGGCGCCAGCTCTCCGGCGTACAACTTCTTCACCGAGCGGGCCGACCTGATCTACGCGCTCACCGACCAGCGCCAGAGTCTTGAACAGAATGCGTTCGAAGTGCGCCTGACGTCGGCCGGCGAGAGCGCGCTGCAATGGGTGGGGGGCGTGTTCTCGCGCGAGCGGAACTCCGTTTTCCAGAGCTTCGTGCCGGTCATCAACTCGGACGGGTTGACCTACGATCCCGGCACTCCCTACACCTTCCCGCCGACCAGCGAGCCGGGCGCGGGCATTCCCGGCTGCCACCCCTGTGTGTTCGCCCGCTTCGCCGACAAGGACATCACCGAAAGCGCGGTGTTCGCGGACGCCAGCTATCAGTTCAACGACCAGTGGGAACTGGGCGTGGGCATACGCTGGTTCCAGGTGGAGCAGTTCGAGATCGGCGACACGGTCTTCAATTTCGCGGCCTTCGCGCCCAATCCGCCGGACGGGCGCACCGATGAGCTTGAGATCGATGACGACGAAATTACCACCCGGGTCGTGCTGCGCTGGCAGCCGAACGAGGAGCTGACGGTTTACGGGACCCGTTCCGAGGGCTATCGCCTGGGCGGCACCAACAACCCCGGCATCATCAACAATCCCGCATCGGCGGAGGCCGGCGTGCCGCCCCTGTTCGAGGCGGACAAGGTCACCAGCTACGAGATCGGCGTGAAGTCGCAATGGATGGGCGGCGCCGTGCAGTGGAACAATGCGGCGTTCTTCATGACCTGGGAAAACCTGCAGGTGGCCGGACAGGATCCGACCGGCGCGTTCGGTTTCATCGGTAACGCCGGCGAGGCCGAAGTGAACGGCGTCGAGACCGAGTTGATCGGACGCTTCGGCAGCGTGGACCTCACGGCCGCGCTGACCTTCCTCGGCAAGCGTGAGCTGTCCGAGGACCAGGTGTCGGACTCGGTGGTCGCACCAGGCAAGGCCGGCGACAAGATTCCGGAGATTCCGGAAATGACCGCAAGTTTCATGGCGCAATACAACTTCCAGCCGCCCATCGCCGGCTGGGACGCCTTTGTGCGCGTGGAAGGCAGTCACAAGGGCAGTTCCTGGACGCAACTGCGGCCCACCGCCGGAAACAACCGCTTCAAGGACTCCTTCCAGTTGTTCAACGCCCGTCTGGGCTTCAGCAACCAGGAGCGCGGGCTGGACCTGCAACTGTTCCTCGAGAACATTGCCGACGAGCAGCCGGACATCTCGATCGGGACCGGCGGCGGTCAGCCCACCAACAAGATCACGAGCCGTCCGCGCACCGTCGGTCTTGCGGTAACGCAGGCGTTCGGCGGCTAGGCGCAGCCTTGACTTGATCCCCTTTTTGTGAGGAGGGGAGACTCATACCACTCCCCCTGCGGCAGGGGGAGTGGTATTTTTTCGCCATGAAGACGGAAACCTGGTCGTCCACGCGGGGCTTTATCCTGGCGTCGGTCGGGGCGGCGGTCGGTCTAGGCAACCTGTGGCGCTTCCCCTATATCGCCGGCAGCAACGGCGGAAGCGCGTTCGTTCTGGTGTACGTCGGCTGGGTGCTGCTGCTTGGCCTGCCGCTGGTTGTCGGCGAACTGGCGCTGGGCCGGCGCGGCGGGCGAAACGCCGTCCACACCATGCGCGAAGTGGCCTCGCGCGAAGGGCGAAGCGGCGCCTGGGTGCTTATCGGCTGGTTGTCGATCCTCGTTCCGCTGGTGGGCATCACCTACTACAGCATCGTCGCCGGCTGGTCACTGAACTACACGCTGCTGGCGGCGCAGGGCACGTTCCGGGGCATCAGCGCCGAGGGCTCACAGGCGTTGTTCGGAGAGTTGTTGAGCGACCCCTGGCGTCTCATGTTCTGGCACGGGTTGTTCATCGCCATCGTGGTGGCGGTCATCGCCGGCGGGGTCCGAAAGGGCCTGGAACGGGCCAGCAAGTTGATGATGCCGGGCCTGTTCGCGCTGCTGCTGGTGCTGGTGGGCTGGGCCGCGATCGCGGGCGACTTCGGCCGAGGAATGGCGTTCCTGTTCAGCGCCGACTTCTCCGCGCTTACGCTCGATGGCGTGCTGATGGCGCTCGGACAGGCGCTCTTTTCGCTGGCCATCGGCGTGGGCATGCTCATCACGTACGGGGCCTATGTGCCACAGCGCGTGTCGCTGCCCCGGGCCGGCGCGATCATTGCCGGCGCCGACTCGCTGGTGGCGCTGCTCGCTGGAATGGCGATCTTCCCCATCGTTTTCGCCATGGGGCTGGAAGCCAACAGCGGTCCCGGGCTGATCTTCGAGACTCTGCCGGTCGCGTTCGCGGGCATGCCCGGCGGCGTGCTCCTGGGGACCCTGTTCTTCGTGATGCTGAGCCTGGCCGCGATCACGACCGGATTCGGCATGATCGAGCCGGCCGTGGCCTGGCTGTCGCGGGACACGTTCCTCTCGCGTCCGCTGGCAACGCTGCTAATGGGATGCCTGACCTGGGCGGTCGGCATGGTCTTCGTACTCTCTTTCAACGTATGGGCCGACGTGAAGCCGCTGGGCGGCATTTTCAGCGAGATGGGCCTTTTCCAGCTCGTCGATTTCCTGGTCGCCAACCTGCTGCTCCCGGTCAACGCCCTGCTGCTGGCCGTGTTCCTGGGCTATTTCTGGTCGCTGGGCTCCGCACGCG
Organism: Gammaproteobacteria bacterium; assembly: GCA_011523505.1. Lineage (GTDB taxonomy): Bacteria > Pseudomonadota > Gammaproteobacteria > Steroidobacterales > Foliamicaceae > Foliamicus. The sequence goes on along the minus strand of WTGP01000008.1, from coordinate 95,656 downwards.
CGGAAACGGCCCTGAGCGGTTCGCTTCTCACGATCTGGCGCGCCCTCCTGTGGCTCGCGCCCATCCTGATCCTGATCGTGCTCTGGGGGCTGCTGCGCGACGTTCTGCCCGCCGGCTGACGGGACTTTGCTAAACTTCGCCGCCTGTGCCCGGGTGGCGAAATGGGTATACGCAGGGGACTTGATATTGAGCGCCGGTCGGGAAACCGCCCGATGCACCAGGAGTCAAATTCGGGGAAACCTCAGCACGCAAGGTGGTGGCAATCCCGAGCTAAGCCCCGGTATTACGGGGAAAGTGTAGAGACTTGACGGCTCCGGCCTACGTCGCGGAACGGCGATACGGCAGAGGGAAAGTCCAGACCCCAAAGGGAGCGCGTTGCGACGCGCCTCCCGCGGCGAAAGCCGTAGCGGGTAAGAAAATCCCCCGGGGGAAACCCCGTGCCGGTTCGAGTCCGGCCCCGGGCACCGGCCAACTTGGCTTAAGGTGACAGCGAGATCTGTCATTGGGCAACTGCCCTATGGTCACGATCACGGAAGCGTGAAGTGTGGCCAAAAAAAGATCGATGACTAGCGCGTCGTAGCGGTGATACGTTTGCAGAGAGACAGTGCAGGGTGGTGCCCGCAATTTCGGAAGCCGCAGAATCGATATCGAAGCGCGCCGCAGTCTTTGGAAACGATAGCCCGCTCGGTCGCGTTAAAGGTGCGCAACTCCGATTACGAATGTTAGACCAGTGCTGCCGCCTTGTTCAGACCTGTAGCCAAAATCTGACCGTCGGCGCAGCGAAGGTTGTGCCAATGCATCATTTTTCGCTTAGCGCAGCAATTCTGCCGAATGGGCTTAATAGATCGCTTGGTATGATCGTGTCTCTTAGGTTCTGATTGACCAAACCTCGGGATGGTTTACGGCATTGCCGTTCGAAAGGCATAGCTTGGAAGCATCAAATTCGGAGAAGTCAGGCTTGCAACACAAGAGAATATGAGTATGGGTCCGCTGGAGTACGTGCTAGAAGCGACGGGCTACCTCTATGCGGGAAGCCCCAGTCCGGGTGTTCGGCTTGGAATAGACGCGCAACGCATCCGGCGGGGACGTTGCTTTAGTCCTGATGCATCTTGGCAGGGTTCCACAGCTACAACTGTTTATTTCAAGTACTGCGATTCGCGTCCTAACGATGCCACGATTAGTGCTTGGCGTCGTGAGATATGGAATGAAGGTTTTGCACCTTTGCTATGGGTAATTTCACCTCCGCGGATCGACTTGTTCAATGGTTACGGACGCCCGGTGGCCGCGGAAGACGCCGACGAGCACTTGCTCAGGAGCTTTGAGGCGGTCGACCAGCAACTTATTGAATTGGATGAATTGGCAGGCCGACTCGCGATGGAAACCGGCCAATTCTGGTCGAGGTCAACGCCAGTTAGCCGAGATACAAGTGTAGACGCGCAACTGCTTTCTGATTTGGCCGCTTTGGAGCGAGACCTACTAAAGGGTGGCCTATCTCGCGAATTGGCTCAGGCGTTAATTGGGCGCTCTATGTTTGCTCAATACCTTGTCGACCGTGAGATAGTTGATTCGAATCGTCTAGAGATCGAGTGCGGTGTGCCGAACTTGCCGCAAGCACTTCGAACGGAAAGTGCTTCAGAGCGCCTCTTTGACTGGTTAGCCAGGGTTTTCGGCGGCGATATTTTTACCGCTTCCGCAATTAGCGGTCCAATCGATTCTGACCACCTCGGGCGCATAGCTGATTTTCTTGACGCAGTCGATCCAGAGACCGGACAAACCTCATTTTTCCCATATCAGTTTGACATCATTCCGATTGAGATCATCAGCCTGATCTACGAACAGTTTGCGCATTCTGCAAATGACTCGACGTCCAAGAGTGCCGCTGAGTTAGCTAAAGAAGTCGAGAGGAGTTCCCGCAGCGTCCACTACACGCGGCTTCCAGTGGTTTCCTTGATCTTGGACGAAGTCATGAGTTCTGCGCATGGAAACGAAACGGTGCTCGACTTGACTTGTGGGTCAGGGATATTTCTCGTGGAGGCATTCCGGCGGCTTGTTGAGCGTAAAACAACAACAAGGGCGAGTCGTGAACTGATTCGATCTACGCTGTACAAGCAAGTCTTTGGAGTCGACATAAGCGAGGCCGCAGTGCGAGTTGCAGCCTTTAGTTTGTATTTGGCGGCGCTTGAACTAGATCCTGATCCTAGACCTCCCGAGGCTCTACGATTCGAGCGGCTGATTGGACGAACACTTCTTATAGGAGATGCTCGCGACATCGAAACGAAGCCCGAAGGATCAAGTTTACTGAGCCAAGACGGTAAGACACGAACCTTTGATGTCATTGTGGGCAATCCTCCATGGACATTCCGGGGCCGTGAAGGAACTGCAGATAGACGGCGGCGTCTGCCAGCCGAACAATATAGGCAACCGCGTGGGGAAGCACTAGATTTTTTGCTTCGCACGACCGATTTTGGCGACTCGAGCACAAAATACGGCATTGTGCTGAGCGCCATGCCATTTTTTTCTTCAAGTCGTTCTAGTTCTGAAACAGTTCAATACGTAACAGAAAAACTGCCACCGGTTACTTTAGTAAACGTGACCCAAATGACAAAGTGGCTTTTTCCAACGGCCAAAATGCCGGCTATATTGCTCTTGGCTGGACACCGCTCACAGGACCCGAATCACCTAACGCTTGTAAATGTGCCTTGGTCGCTGTCGGCAGAAAAATCTCACACGTTCGAGATTTCTCCTGGGGATGTCAAGGTCCTTTCCAGAAAGGAATGGAGTACTGATCCCTCGTTACTAAAGGTAGCAGCAAACGGCAAGGGGCGAGACATGCTACTGGTTTCGCGGCTCCGTAATCGATTTATGCTGCTCTCAGACTGGCTATCCGAAATGGGCTCGGAGTGGCGGGACGGTCTCATACTTGGCAAGCCAGAAAAGAGAACCAACGACACACGTTTTCTTCAAGACTTGGATTTTCTGCAAGCTAGCGATCTAAGCACGTTCCACCTGCCTGAAGATCTTCCCCGCTTTACTGAGGATAAAGCGCAGTGGCCACGTTCGCGCGAAATTTATAAGGCGCCTCTTCTGCTCATAAAGGAATTCATGAAAGGTGGGGCACGTCCAATCACGGCGGTTAGTGAGCGGGACCTAGTCTTTACGGACGCATTCTTTGGAGTGTCGCTTCCGCAGGAACAGCTTGATAGTGCAAGATTAATTTGTGGTGTTTTAGGATCAGCCCTAGCGGGTTGGTTTTTCCTAATGACCGCGTCGGAGTTCGGAGTCTGGAAACGGCGGTTATTTGTCAAAGATACCGGTATGCTTCCAATCCCTAATCCAAGTAAGGCATTTGAAACCGAAGCCGGCAAGGAAATCAATTCACTACAGAAGAGATTTAGTAAGGCAGGACCGACCGAAGGTGAACTACGGAGGCTAGACAATGCCGTTTTTAGCCTTTACGGCCTGAATGAATTTGAGAAAGTCGTAGTTCGTGACGGATTCTCTCGGGCGGGTTGGAATTGGGTAAGGAATCGTGATTCTTCGATCAAGCCGGCAAGTATTGAAGATGTCAATGCTTACGCGGAAACGTTTGTGGCTGGTCTCGATATCTGGCTGCAAGCTACAAACAGACGTCACGTGGATGCTGATATTCTTGATTTCTCGCTGCTTTCGCCTATTCGTGTGGTCCGCTTTGTAATCCAGAGAGGTAGAAGAACTCCCACGTTCAGTCGTGTCACACCCGAAGGCAACCTTGCATTCGTACTAAGCCAAATTGAACAGAGGCTAAGAGTAAAACTCAACTCTGCGTTAATTGGGGAACGCGAGTTGCGCGTGCATGGCGAAAACGAAGTAATCATCATCAAACCAGCGGCAAGAAAAAATTGGATGAAGGCCGCCGCATTGGAAGATGTCGACGCCGTTGTTTCGGAAAGCTTTTCTATGGTGAAGCCTTGAAGTTGCCGCTTGGCCAAACCACGGTTGTTGCACGTCGCTTTATCAACCTAAAGGACGAGATACAAGTAGCCATACTACAAACGATCAAAGCGGGTTGGCGGATTGCGTTGCTTCGTGTTGAGGTTAAGCCAGACGCAGATGAAATTGTTATAACGGAATGCCTTAGGGATGCAATGCGGGTCGCCTTGGAGCAGCAAGGATTTCCGTGGAGCGATTCAATAATTGTGGCTCCAGGAACAGAATCGAGGTCTGTTGCTGGCATGACAGTGCCCGATGGTCGCACTGACATACCACTCTATCTAACTCCCCTTTTTCGTCAACCTGCAGAACATGATCCACATGTAATCATTGAATGCAAACGAGTTGCACACGGAAACGCCGCACTCGCGCGTCTCTACGTTATCGGGGGAATTAATCGATTTAGCAATAGCCAATATGCCGAAAACCACGCGACGGGCTTTATGATTGGCTACGTCGTCAATGGCAACGGAACACAAGCCGTTCAAGGTATAAATAAATTTCTTTTGGGGCGCTCAAGGAACACTGAAATCTTAGCCGTGTCCCAGTACACAACACTGCTTGACACTTGGGAAAGTAGCCACCCACGACTTGATGGACGCTCTAATATAACTCTAATTCACGCGATGCTGGCAGTGAATTAGTCTGTTATTGCAACAAGGTGGAAATTGTCCTGACCGAACCAATATCTTCCACGAGTTTAATCAGTATTTACCATTCTGATTGATCGCTGACTCCGCTCTTAGTTAGTGTTTTCTGCGCCTCTAAGATCTGCATTGTGCGCTACGGTCCGGCTAAATCGCCTGCCTGACGAATTCTATTGCTTCAGGAGAGTACCGACATTCCATAAAATCTATATAACTTAGCCCAGTGTGTGTGGCCAAGATGTCAGGGTTTAGATAGTACATGGAGTCGCTGTAATTTAGTATGTCTGTTTGCAACATTAACTCCAAGACCGCTTGTCCAAGTCCTTTCGTCATGCGTCGATGCTCAATCTTTCCTTTGAATCGGGCTAGGCTACCGCGGCTGTGTGACCTAAACGAAATCACAAACTTGCGTAATCGTCGCAACGCTTCCTCGGTCTGCGGATCATCCAAGTGCGTTTTTTCAACTGCAAAGCTCGTCCAAGGATGAGTTTGTACATTGGGCCAAGAGGCGGCAAGATTAGCGTCACCACGCAATACTGGCACTGATGTCATTTTGTACCCACTGAATTCATCTGCTTCCAAATACACAGTTGAAATTGTGCCGGTTGGTGAAGGTTCGACAATGAGCGTCCGTGACTCAGTTGTTAGTACATTGCATTGTATTGAAATGGGAGCAACAAGCGTTACCTCATTGCCGTGACCGATCTCGACAAATGATTCGGGCCCGACGACATCTACATCCTCAATATGTGAACCAAACCGTATTAGGCCTTCTCGATCTGTTTTGAGTTCTACGACTCGTGGGCGTTCTGCATTTCGCCGGAGTTGAAAAATTTCGACTTCGGCAGTTAGAACGTCGTCGTCTCCGGTTAGGTCTGTTTGCTCGATTTCCATGCTAGCTGAGTCGCCTAAAGATAATCGTGCTCTTAGGGACGAATAAATGATCCCGATGTGTTCGGGAGGGATGAAATTGTCAGCACCTTGAAGCAATTCGTGTGTATAGATTTCAGACAAAATTGGATTAGCAGCGATGCCCCTTGCTAGCTCTCGTTCTACGGCAGCTTTCCGGGCTTGCGGCGACTGTGCATTTCGAAGTGTCCAAGTAGCAATAACTGCGTCAAAGACGGCCGAAGAAGGCCGGTTTTGGCCATCCAAGAATGGGTGATCGGCTACCCAGGTATCGAGCGCATTCTGATAAGTCTGCGCATCGATAGGGGACATGTGTGGTAAATCTGGTATAGGGTTACCGTAGACTTTCGCGGCGAGATGAGACAGTTGCTCGTCCGCGAGGTATAGGCGTGTTGATAAGTCGGAGTCTTCAAAATTCAATGGCTCGAGCTTGGTGCGTTCACGTTCTAGGATTGCGGATGCGACATCCTGAAGAGTAACCTCGTGCGCGCCATTTTCGATACTAGCCACTAGAGCAGCAGGGTTTGTCTCCTTGCCCACTTGTTCGGCAACAGCCTGAAGGACAGGGGCGTATCCTGCAAATCTGTCTCCATCGCTTTCAGTTTGATTGCGTATTCGTTCGAGCAATAGCGTGATCGCTCGTTTATCCGTGTTCGGGTGCAGACGTTCTGGATAGTCTGCGCAGAGTTTCGCCGAGGCAAAATCAATTGCGTCTTCGACTCCAAAGTAACCAATTTCCAATACAGGAACCTCGACGCCTCTTTCTGCCAACGCAAACCACGCATCCTGTACGGATCCAGAGCGACCAAATAATACGGTTGGTAGATTTCGGTTGACTGATAAATCAAGGACATCCAGGAGAAAAGAGTCAAACGCCTCCTGTGTTACACGAAGTCTGGCTTCATCGAGTCCGTCTACTAGTACTGTTGTGGTCTCGGCAACCCAACTCTCGTAGATTCCCGCACGTACAAGACCACCGGATAACGTATGACCGCCTACGGGTTCTGACTGTGCTAAATTGACATACACAGTCCCAGTTCGGTAAGCAATTTCCATAGCAAGGGTAGTTTTCCCAACGGCACCCGGAGCTGATACTAGAAGCAGAGGACTTGTCCAAGGAGTAGAATCAGACGTAAATTCGTCAGTCAGGCCAAGGGGTGCCTCCTTAAATGTCTGAATAGATTCGGGAATGAGCTGCCAGCCCTTTGTTTGGTTAATTGGCTGGGCAACGGATGCTATTAGCCGTTGAGTCCAGAACTTGTCTATCGTATAGGGTGTCATTTGTGCACTCGCTAGCGCGGCCATATTGTCCTAATTGTTAAATTGATATCCGATAAGCTTGATCAATCCCAACGGAAACTTCGAGTCGCTAGATCACGCTGAACTATCTGTTTCAATTGCTGCAGTGCAATTTCTTATATTTCGGGGGCGAAACGCGAGTCGAGCATCAACTATGCGTTGGGCAGGGGAGCTGTAGCGGCTTCTTGAATAGGCGCGTCGGCCACGAACGCGTTGTTCTTGCCGTCGATATTCATTGTCCAGGCTTTGGCCTCATCTTCGACTTTAAGTTGGGCGAGCGCTGTAAGTCTGAGCTCTGTTTCGCTCATCACCTCATGGTCGCATTTGCCGTGTAAGGCAGCAACGAAAGGTACGGTCGGATCGGGCAGCAGATCAGCCTCGTGATCTGCAGTACTTCTTTGGTCAGAACGCACCAAAAGGTCTTCAGATAAGAGCGGAATCATTCTATTGAGGCCTCTCATTAAGTGAATAGATCGAAAGATTTTAGCGATTTCGGTCAGTCGTAACGGAAAATGCTCTACGGGAACCCAACCGAACAAAGACGTGCAAGAGAAAGTCCTAGTGCGCGAAGGGACCAACCAGAAGAGTAATGAACTGTGCTCGCACGCAACCTTAGCATGCTTCTGCTACTTGTAGGAGATGTCAGATCCCGTCCGATATTTCCCACTAATCGGCCTAGAAACGCAGTAGCCGGAATTGCCTGTCGGATTCGCTCTCGATCGTCGGGGGAGATGCTCAGATTCCGTTCTCAATGCGTCGGAAATCAGTCGCCACATACTTCTTGAACTGTGGCTTTACGTACTCGCCACGCCGCCCCGTGGTCTTGTCGCGGCGGCGCCCGTTGAACCAAATGCTCCGCTTTCCGACGTTCTTGCCTTTTCGGTTCCGATTGCTCATCTCGATGAACTCACCAGAGGTCATGATCCACATCACATCCATGCGCTCAGAATAAAAGATAAACCAATAATCTGCCCGTTCTGCCGGGTGGTCGATGGCCGAGAACCGGGCGGCGTCGCCTGGGATCACGTCTCGCGACCGGGCCTTGATCTGCACTAGTGCAGTAGTCCCGTTCGGTCTCCGGACGAGTGCATCCACCGCATCGTCGTCCACGAGGGGCAGGTAGACATCCAGCTCTTCCTTGAGCATTCGTCCGACTATCCAGTACTCAATTCGTTTTCCAAAGGCTGCTAGTGTGCGAAACGACAATCTCGACATACCTCTGGAACTCTATTAGTGCACTGTGTTTTGCGTGGGCGGGATTGAAATCACTCATATTTCTCGAACGGCAGTTCAATGCCCAAATCCAGATCTCGCACCGCCGCGACAACAACTTGGGAAGGGATACCCGCATAGTGCGGGGAGAATGCGTTCCCCGCATCGTACTCACCGATCGCATCCATGATCGAGAGTCCCAATACATACCCGTCGTGTGACATTACTGGTCCCCCGCTGTTACCCGGCCTAGATATTGCCGAATATAGAAACAGCCTTTCTCCCGCCAATGAAGTTACCCGTTCGTTCGTGACTGCTCCCTTTTGCATGATCACAGACGCATCCCGGAGTCCCGGGAGCTTCGGGTAGCCCAACGTGTATACGCTCTGCGCCACCACGGGTGCCTGAAAGATGGCGCCCTTCAACGGCGATAACGGCGCTCCTTTCACTTGTATCACCGCCACATCAATTTCGGGATGCAAGTAAAGCGATCGTTCTTCGACCACGTACTCACGGCCCTGAATTTTCTGCGTCCCACTAACCTCCATGTCTGTGAGAACATGTCGGCACGTAAGCACATGCCGCGCACCAATCACAAGACCTGTTCCCGCGACTTCGATGCCATTCTCGCTCGTGCCTGTTATATGAACGAGGCCGGGGGCGCACAGATCAAAGAGATATTCCGGTCCGAGCGCGGGAACCAATCGGAATAAGTCCCGGCGGGCTTCCCACACCGTTAGTGCATAAAGGTAATGGTTGCCCAAGCCGGCAATAGACGGCTCGCTGTGCCCGATACTAACCAGAAGCCCACTAGACGCCATACGCCCAATCATTTCCGCTACACGCAAGGCACTGGGAGGCTTAGGGAAGAACTTTTTAATTTTCAAATAATTGAGAAAGTCACGCCCCGTGAGCGGTTCTGGATTTCTCTTGACCGGAAGTTCCTTTCCAACGGCGGCATGATTCGCTGCCGTTTTCTTGACACTGAAGAAATCGCAAGCCAAAGCCGCGAGCTTCACCCTCGACTGGAGTCCCCAAGGTGCATTCATGGTATCCAAGCCGAATAAAGAGTCATTCACAATTGGTATTCTCCCGTTCTGCCTCCGTTAACGGATATGGCCATGGGTCACGCAACGCCAACCGCTGGGTGCATGTGGAGCATTTGTTCTTCAAGTGCACAGTAGGCTTTAGGAGACGACGGCGAATAGCTTCAAACGGGGTATCTTGCCACCTCCAAGTATTTGTGCGGCTGGACAGTTTCCCGATATTGGTCTGCGGCAAAAATACGATGGCTAACTCCTACAGGTAAACTTGTTGTTTTGCTTTTGCTGAGGTGATCCTGCCCCTGATGTCGTATCCTCCTCGCCAAAGTGGATAAGTCGCACGGATTGCTCAAGTTCTAAAAGCCATAAGATCACCGCTTTCGGTGTCGTTTTGCCTTCACTTCAGCCGCGAGGGGCGTTCGCATCTCTTCATACCGCGTGAACAGATGCTCGACGCGCTCGCGCTCGGACGCGAAGCCGGAGTGGCGATAGAGCCGATCAACTGCACGGTCGAGCGCCTGATGCGCCCGGCGCAGGTTGGGCGGCATAAGGTCTGGATCGTATAGGTCGGCCAGTGTGGAATTCGGATGGGCGGAGCGGGCGTCGAGTACGGCTTGTGCCAGCGGCCCCAATTTTGACAAATCCGTGCCTGAGGGCGGCACCGGGAAAGTGTTGTAGACCACCGCAACCGAGTACATGTATCGGCTTTCCAACCGTCCTGTTACAGCACGCATCCAGGCCATGTGCATAGCGGACGTTAGTAGTGCGAAATCAGTAAGGGTTGCGTTGGGAAGAATGCGTAGTTTTTGATTGGCAATGACACTCGGATCCAGCCATCCTATTGGAACATACGAACGACGTTCTGAGCTTGTATTTGGAATTACCAGATAATCGGCATCAAGACGTTCATCCACCCCAACCAAAGTCGGAAAGTCAGCCATTCGCCGTGTGCTTGGGCGTCGGCTTGCCGCACGGTAGGCACGTACTTGAGCGATCCTATCCGCAACTTGCGGCAGGGCGTTGAGTTTAGTTGGGCTTGCCTCTCTGAGATACAGAATCCAGCGGTGAAAACCGTTGATGAACTCGTCTCCACCAATGTATCGACGAAAGAAAGGAGCCGATTCAGGTTCGACAGTAAGGAATTCGTCTCGCTCGGTTTCTTTGAAAGTCAATATACCGTTATCGATCATTTGCACGCCGGTCTTGAGCCTTGGCCTACCGTTGATGGGTGCATTTTCTGCCCGAACCACCAAGTGCGCGTCGGACAAAGCACCAGCATCGAATAGATACGGCGACAATGCCGTGTGGTAGCTTTCATCCGGCTCGCCATTGATGTCGGGATAACTGAACATTCTCTTTTCCGGTCGAACAGCCTCCCGCTTATCAAGGCCGAGAATGACGACATGAACATGTGCTTTGCCGCGTGCGTCCGATCCCCAGGCAAAGGTTCGGTGGGCGAAGGCGATTTCCAGCTTGCAGCGGTCGAACAGGATGGGCCAAAGCTGCGCCACCTGCTCGCCTTGCGTGATGGAGTTGGTGGCGACGAAGCCGATCCTGGCGGAGCCTTTCTGCACGTAATCGCCTGCCTTGATGAACCAGGCGGTGACGTAGTCGAGCGTGCCGCCGCCCTTGCCAAGAGCTGCGATTCGGCGCACCTGTGCACGTTGCTCGGCCGTCTGAAACTTCGCGCCAACAAAGGGGGGGTTGCCGAACACGAACGAGCACTCTTCGGACGGAAGGACTTTTCGCCAATCCACTTCCAGTGCGTCGCCGTGCATGATGTGCGGCGAGCTTTCCAGCGGGATACGCACGTAGGTCTGGCCAAACTCCAAGCTCAGCCGGTTGTTCATGATGTGGTCCATCATCCACATTGCGGTTTCGGCAATACGGGCGGGAAACTCTCCTAGTTCGATGCCGTAGAACTGATCCACATCGACCAGCGACAGCTTTTCTGCCAGAGCGTCCAATTGCCGATTCGGATGTATTGACTTGAGGACTTCGGTTTCTAGTTGCCGCAGTTCGCGGTAGGCGATGATGAGGAAGTTGCCGCATCCGCAGGCGGGATCGAAGAAGCGCATCCGGCCGAGTTTTTCCTGAAAACGCCAAAGGTCGGTTCGTCGTCGGCTGTCCTTGCGGGACTTGAGGCGGTCGAATTCGGCCCGCAGATCGTCCAGGAACAGCGGTTCGATCACCTTGAGGATGTTCTTTTCGGTGGTGTAATGCGCGCCCTGGGCGCGGCGTTGTTCCGGCTCCATGACGGACTGGAACAGCGCGCCGAATATGGCGGGTGAAATGTTCGACCAGTCGAAGCGGCAGACGTCCAGCAGCGCTTCGCGCATGGAAGCATTGAAGGACGGAGTGCGCAAGTGCTCGCGAAACAGGTCGCCGTTGACATAGGGGAATCGCGCCAAATCCTCGTCAAGGAGCGGACTGCGCTCTTCTTCGGGCGAATTCAGGACCTCGAACAATTGCCGCAGCCACGGTCCCAGGTCGGCGCCGTCCTCGCTGGTGCGGGTTTCGATGAACTCCAGGAAGATATCGCGCGGTTCGAAGATGCCGGTGTCGTCGGCGAACAGGCAGAACACGATGCGCACCAGGAAGCGTTCGAGGTCGTGGCCCCGGTAGTTGGCGGCGTGGAGCGCATCGTGCAGTCGCCCAACCAGTTCCGCGGCCTTGATGTTGGCGGGGTCCTGATCGCGGAAGGTGCGCTTCTGCACGCCGAGGATGAAGCCGAAGTGCTCCACGTGCGCGGGAAGGTCCTTTAGGTTGAATCGGACCTCTGTTCGATCGTCCAGATTGTGCAATTCGAAGGTCTGGAAATCGCTGACGAGGATGTAGCGGGGGCGGTCGCGCTCCTTCAGCGCGTCGAAGTATTCCCCGGCCTGACCGTAGGCTTTGCCGAGATCGCGGCCGGCGCTCTTCTGCTCGACGATCAGGACGCCGGGCCAGAACAGGTCGATGAAGCCGGAACTGTTGTCGAGCTTCGCTACGTGCTCCTCATAGCGCGCCACCGAGCGGCGCTCCACGCCGAACACGCGGAAGAAGGCGTTGTAGAAGCTGTGCGTTTCGCTCGTCTCGCGAACCGCATTGCTCCACTCGTCGGCGAACGTGGCCGCGCGGACCCGGACTTCATTCCATGAAAGGCGCATCAGATTGCGTTGCTCTACTTACTCGGCGCGAGAGGGGGTCATGCGTGTACTACGTCTGCGTTCCGTTCGGCATTGTCGCGGTCCTGGCGCGTCGGCGCTGCCAGACTGTAGCGCGCTGATATACGCGCTGCAAGCGTCTGCCAAGCCGTACCGCCGCTTGACTATTCGAACTATCGTTGGGGCGCATGTATCACTCCAATTTTCTCGTGTAACGGCAGTCCGGGTAATTTGAGCAACCGAGAAACGGTCCGTATTGTCCTGTGATATTGCGCAGCCATCCGTCGCATGACGGGCATGGCTCAACGGTCTTGTCGCAGGCGTGGCAACGGAAAATGTCGTCAGCCCTCACTGGCAATCCGATCCTGCAATGGGGGCAGGCGGTCTGCATGTGCCTGCAGTATGGATAGTGTGAGCAGCCATAGAACACGCTCCCGTTCTGTTTACTCTTGCGGCGCACGAGACGTCCGGCAACGCATTGTGGGCAGGCAACATCGCTCTTCTGTGGCCGACCATAGACGTTGACGTCGTACCCTTCGTCAACCAGTTCCGTTACGAATGTGGAAGGCGATTCGCCGTCTGCCAATAGGTAGGCCGCCCGCCTGGCGCGGGTGATGGCTACATAAAGCAGGCGCCGCTCCTCTGAATGCGGAAACGGCTCCGGCGCGGCAAGGACCAAATTGAGCAGCGGGTCATCGGCGATCTCTGTAGGAAAACCATACTTGCCGGCGCACATTTCGAGTATCACGACGCAATCGGCCTCAAGCCCCTTGGAGCTGTGCACGGTCTTGTAGGAAAGGCTTAGTTCGGGGTATTCCCTCGCAAGTTGGTCCAAGTTTTCGGGTCTGGTGTGCCTGTAGCGGCCGAGCAACAGGACAGTGGGTGCCTCACCCCGCTTAGCTGCGTCGGCGGCAATCATCCCGAGCGTTTCTCTGAGCAGATCGGTGGATTGTCCTGCGGGTAGACCGATGTTTACACACGGCCCGTCCGCACTAAGCACGGAGGACACGTTCTTGCGAATCTGTGCCGGGTTGCGGAGCACGAATTCGGTCGCGACCTCGGCGATGCGGTCCGCACACCGGAAAGTTGTCGCCAGGTCGATGCGCTCGGTGGCGCCGAAGCGTTCCTTCATTTCGCGCATGATGGCGATGTCTGAGCCGGCAAATCGATAGATGGCCTGCCAGTCGTCGCCGACGGCGAACAGTTGCGCGGTAGGTGACTGGTCCAGCAGTGACTTCAGAAGCCGCGCCCGGCCTGGCGAGATATCCTGGAATTCGTCAACGAGTATGTAATCGAACGAGCTGCGATAACGTCCGCTTTCCGCGTGCTCCGTCGCTCTGTTGATCATGTCGTGAAAATCGATCTGCCGCACTTGAGCGAGTGAGTCCTGGTAACGCTCGAAGACCGCTCCGAACACCTCGACAAAAGCCTGGGCACGCGGTCGGTCCGGGGCTGTCGCGGCCCGCACGGCCAGTTCCCTGGGAGACAACTGGGAGCCCTTGTAGTGGTTAAGAAAAGTCGCGACTAGGCGCGTGAACGGGTCGATCCGGCCTTGCTCCTCGAGGATGGCGAATACATCGTCTGGAGGAGTCGGAGAGAAGTCCACGCCATGCTCGGCGAGCTTGGCGGTCAGATTCTCAGTCAACGTGCCGGCGGATTTTTCGTGGCTGAAGGTTTCGATCAGGACGGTATTGTGTTGGTCGTGGAGTTCGCGCTTCCAGCCCATCGACCGGAGATACTTTTCTTGATCGATAAAGGGAGGAGTGTCCCCCGACGCATTGAGTGCAAAGTGTTCGATATAGATTCCGGCGTCGGGAAGGTAGAAGTCGGGCAGATATTGTCGCTTCTCCAACGTCGCGGTGTCGTGTTCGTAGGGGTGCTCATATTCGTAGGCGACGCCGTTGAGATATAGAAAATTGGCGATCTCGCACTCTTCATAGCTCTTGACCAATTCACCCTTCAACGAACGTAACTCATTCGCTCGGACATAGTTCCAGTACTCGCCCTGATTCTGAAACTCGTGTTCGCTCTCGTAAGGCGCAAAGTGATCGCGGAACCACTTCAACATGACCGCCGCGAATTTAGGATTGACGAGCAGGTCGGCGATGATGCGCTTCAGCAAGTCGTACAGCGCCTTATCGTCCTCGGCAACCTTGGCCAGCGACGGGCTTTTGCCCTCGGACGCACCGATGATCGACATACCCAGGCTGTGAAAGGTTCGCACGGTGAGATCGGCTGTCGCCTGAGCACCCAGGTGATGGCGAACTCTTTCCTTCATTTCCATCTGGGCATCCTTCGCGAAGGCGAGAAGCAAAAGTTCCGATGGGCGCCGATACCTGTTCCGTAAGAGCCAACCGGCTTTGGCCACGATCACCGATGTCTTGCCGCTGCCCGCTGCCGCGACAACCAGGTTATGGTCCTCGTCGACGACGACCGCTTTCCGTTGTTCGTCCGTAAGCGGATGTGCCTCGATCCGGTCGAAAAATTCTTGAGAGCGGACCAGTTCGTTTGTAACAAAGGTGTTGTTGGCTGCGACTCGGTGGCCGTTAGGGTCCCCCAGGAAGTCGCGTATCCTCGCCAACGCTCGGATCTCTGCCGTATCCGACAATTGCTCGGGCCAATGCGATGAGAACTGGACCGCAATGTCCTGGGCGTCGCGTTCCAGGACGGAAAAAATACTGCGCGCCACGTATCGAGGAGGGTCCTGGAGTTGAGCGAGGCGCTCATCCACAGAATGGAGCTTCTCGGCCTGTGCGGCCAGTTGCGCGCGCCACCAACCAAGTTGGGCGGCTTGCGCAGCGAGCTTCCGGCGACGCCGGCCTCGTATCCGATGGAGCACAAGAGGCAGAAGTGCCAGAAGGATGAGTCCCCCCACCCAGACACCCCAAGAGCCAAGCGCCACGTCGAAAACAGGCTCTGCCTGGGACATCGCGTTCTCGGAGGCGAAGGATTCAGCGGTCTCTTCCTCGTAAACAACAATCCTCTGGCCAACCCGCACCAGGTCAGGGTTTTCGATTCTGTTCCATCGCTGTAACGCCTCCACGCTGACGCCATATCGAGCCGCAATCTCGGAAAGCGTTTCTCCGGACTCGACGTGCGTCACTATGAATTCGTTCATGCCGGTTATCGCTCCATAGCGTTATCGATCAACGACAACGGACGCTTTGGAATCGGTTGAGGCTCGTTACAGTGCGCGAACGCTCATACTCGCCGGGATCAATTCGCCCAGGCTCGGCGGGTTTCGGCTCATGCGTTTTTTCTTGGTGTTTTGATGAGCATTTCAGCGCGACCTTGTGGCCGGGCTGTGATATTGTCAAGCGTGTTGTCCGCCGTTAGGGTAGTGCAATGAGCAAGAGCGCATGGATCAGCGCCGGAAAGGTGTCCGCGGCGATCGCTGCGGTCGCTCTTCTGCTGGGTGCGGTTTTTCAGGGACAAGCGCAGCAGCGTAGCGATATGGCCGATGTCAGGGCCGAACTTCGCAGCGGCTTTGCGGAAGTCAATGGACGCTTCACGGAGGTCAACAGCCGCTTTGCGGAAGTCAACGTCCGTCTCGACAATATCGGCGGAGACCTCGTGAGTCTGCGCGAACGGGTCGCAAGAATAGAGGGCCACCTTGCGCTGCCCACGGATGCAGGGACTCAGGCAAACATGGCGCCCGAGACTGAAGACGACGGCTGAGCGCCGATTTCAGTCAACCACCGGCGAACGTGGCCGGCGGCTTACATGCTGTAGTTCAGCGTCAATTTGTAGGTGCGCGGCGGCAGGGCGATGGAGCCGCCGAGGCCTCGTGAACCGGTGATGAAGCTCCGGTCGTCCTCGAGGTTCTGCATGGCAAGGCGCGCTTCCCATCGTTCATCGAACGCCAGGCCCACATAGGCATTGATGCGGTTATAGGGGCTTATCAGGAACTCCTGCGTCGCAACGAGGACGTACTCGTCGGTATGGTAATAGTCCACGCCCAGCTTGATCGCCGCCGCCCTGCCGGCCAGGTCGATGTCACGGATATAGTCAAAGCCGACGGCAAACGCGAAGTCGGCGGTCTGAGGGGGCTCCGCTTCCACGCCATAGTTCGCCAACGAGTTTGCCGGAGCGGTGGTCGGATCAATTTCACGGAACCTGCCATCCAGAAATGTTCCCGTTACGAACGCGGTAAAGCCTTCGAACAGAATAGCCGTGCTTTCCAGTTCAAGCCCCTTGATCGTGACATTTCCGGCGTTCTGGACGGGAAAGGTCGGATTGCCATCGACGATAACGTTGGCGTTCAGTGTTATATCGGTGCCCCGGTTGACGAAGTAGTTGGCATTCAAACGGAAACGGTTATTGAACATTTCCGTCTTGACGCCGATTTCGTAGGTCCAGTTGGTCTCCGGCCCGTAACTGGATTTGGCGACGCTCGTGTTGAAAATATTGATGCCGTTGAAGCCGCCTGACTTGAATCCCTTGGCGGCCGACGTGTAGAGCATGAGGCTGTCCACGGGTCCCGAGGTTTCAAACTCGTAATCAAGGCCGATCTTCGGCGTCCACGCGTCGTATTCCAGGGCTTCCTCGATGAACTCCGCGGGAAGCGGGATAAACAGGAGCTGAAAGTCGAAATCCCACTCCTTGTCTTCGCTGATCCAGCGAATCCCTCCGGTAAAGGTGAGCTTGTCGGTAATGGCGTAGTCGGCCTGACCAAAGAACGCATACGACTCCGTACTCACATCGATATGGCTCCTGGACACAGGGCCGCCAACGGACGCGAAAAACCAGCCGATGTCCTGAGTGGAGTCTTCCTGAAAATAAAACGCGCCGGCCGTGTAGTTCAGCCTGTCGCCAACAGCGCTGCCTTGCAGCTGTAATTCCTGGCTGAATTGGTCGGAGTCGGTGCCTATGGAAGCGAGAATGGCACCGGCGCCCGAGAAATCGTTGGCCCAGAAATCGGACGTATCGGCGTACCCCGTGATGGACTTCAATGTCGTGCGGTCGAAGTCATAGGACATCGTGAGAGAAGTGACGAGCTGTTCCGTATCGCCCCGGGGCTGGTTGGTGATGTCCGTCCGCCCGCCGCCGCTGTAGTCCTGGTCGGGAATGGAAACATCGTAAAGGCCGCCAAAGGTCGGGACGAGGTCCTCGGACGTGTGCTGTCGATTCCGCGGCACACCGGGGGTGGTGGCGGCGACCATTCTGACCGCGTCATTGCTGCTGTCGGCGTAGGACACGTTAATCGTGGCGTCGAAGTTCTCGCCGCCCATGTAGCGCAATTTGACCCGTCCCGCCCAATTCTTGTCTTCGCCGATATTGGAATCCGTAGCCAGGTTCGTTCCGTATCCGCTGTGTCCGTTGAATTGGATAGCGAATGATCCGGCGAACTCGTCCCCAAGAGGACCGCCGGCGCTGGCCGAAGCTTCATATTGATCGTAATTGCCGAAACCGGCGGATGCTTTCAGCCAGGATTGTTCTCCCGGATCACGGCTGATGAAACGAATGGCTCCGGCCAGGGTGTTCCGGCCATAAAGCGTGCCCTGAGGTCCGCGCAGCACCTCTATCCGTTCCACGTCCGCAAGACGGACATTGTTGCCGTTCAAGCGGCCGATATAAACGTCGTCCACGTAAATGCCGAACGGAGATTCCGCCACGGCCAGCGATGCATCCTGGACCAGGGAACCGCGCAGGGAGGCTGAGAGGTTTGTGGGCTGCGTTATGTTATTGGTCATCTTCAGGCTTGGAACGTAGCGCTCAAGGTCCTGAGCTTCGACGATCTGCCGGTCTTCCAGTGTTTCGACACCCAGGGCCGACACGGGAATGGGGACCGACTGCAATGACTCTTCCCGCTTCTGCGACGTCACGACGATTTCTTCGAGCGCCACTTCTTGCGCTGCGGCAAACTCGGCTAATGGAAGGAGGCCCATAAGGCACCACAAGAGGTATCGGTATTGCATGTTGATAATCCCCTACTTATGTTAAGTAATCTGCCGACACCTGAACCGACGTTGCGTCAGCGGATTGACTTCTGATCCTAGCAGATCAGGTTTGGTAGTCAATTCGGTCAGATTGCGAGCACATTTCAGTCATCCGAATGGAGTCGTGGGCGCAAGCAGTCCCGATCAGGATCAGGTGGATGTAGAATGAAATCACTTTTGGCAAATAAGCGAGGGGAACTATGGAAGACATGAAGGTGCGCAAGCTCCGGGAGAAGCTGGGAATCTCCGACAGTGACCAGAAGGAAGCAGCGGGCAAGGCGATCGGTCCGAATCTGCGGGCGAAGATCTCGAGCTATTCGGGAGCCGGCGGCAATTTCGTTTCCGCGCCGCCCATGGACGATACGTTGGCGGCTGGAAGTCGTGCGGCTGCAGGCGGCAATTTTGTCTCCGCTCCGCCCGCGCCCGATGCCGTGGTGGCGGGACGTCAGGCAGTAGCAGGCGGCAATTTCGTTTCTGCTCCGCCGGCGCCCGATGCTTAAGTAGCGGAAACTCCTCTGTTCTGAGCCTGTTGCCTGGCCCTGAAGCTGGTAAAGCTTCAGGGCGTAACAGCGAGTGTGCCTGTGGCTACTGAAGGAAGAACCGTGAACTTCCGCGAGCTGAATACGCTGGAAGTCATTTTGAAGATTACCGAGCGATGTAATCTGAATTGCGACTATTGCTATTTCTTCAACGCGGGAGACGACAGCTACAAGGGGCACTCGGCGCTCATATCAAATGACACCGTTGCACTGCTGGTGCAACGGCTCAAGGAATTTTCCGAGGAGTACGAACTTCAACGAATAGCGATACACCTGCATGGCGGCGAACCGCTTCTGATGCCGAAAGCCCGGCTCGACCGCATCTGCCGTGAGATCAGGTCAAATCTGGATCCCGTAGTTGACCTGTCGATGACGATCCAGACCAATGGAATGCTGGTTGATCTCGATTGGATCGAGACTTTCAACCGGCATCGCGTTCAGGTGGGTGTCAGTCTGGACGGAGCAAAGGCGCACAACGACGCCCATCGCCTCGATCACAACGGCAGGTCGTCCTACCAGGCGACCGTTCGCGGTCTGGCCCTGTGTCAGGAACATCTGAATCAACCTCCTGCCGTGCTGGCCGTGATCGGCGAGGATTTCGATGCCGGGGAAATCTACGACCACTTTCGACGCGACCTTGACGTGCGCCAGCTCGACTTTCTGCTTCCCGACCTGAATCACGACAATTTTTCCGGTAACGCGGAAGCCTATGGCGATTTTCTGATCGAGGTTTTCGACCGGATGGCGAAGGACGAGGAGTCGGTGGGCGTTCGGTTTATCGATCATTTCCTGGCGCGGATCTACGGGCAGGGCAACTTCCTCTTCGGCGACGGGAACGATGATCCGGACCATCTACTGATTACCGTGTCGTCCGATGGCGGAGTAGGGCCCGACGACACACTGCGATCCACGAAGTACTGGAACGGATACGACTACAGGGACCTGAAGAGTTCCAGCATCGGAGAAATCATCCAGGACACGCTGTTTCACGAATTCGAACACTACAAGAAGACGCCTGCATCCGCCTGTTCGGATTGCTGTTGGCGGGACGTCTGCGGCAGTGGCCAGCCCGTTCACCGGTATGGGAGCAGCAAGGGATTCGACAACCCCACGGTCTATTGCGAAGGCCTGGACAAGTTCTACACCCACGTCGTGAGGCACCTGGCCCTGCACGGCGAACCGCTGGAAAAGGTCGGCGCGGACCTGATCTGAGTCGGCGGGTCCGCCGCAATCTCGCGCCGGCGCCTCTAGATCCTCCATGAAAATCTACCTTGACCGCAGGCTGGGCGATGTGTACGACCTGGTTTCGTACAGCGAATCGCTGGTCTGCGCGCAGGAGTATTACCCGGACGCCGTCGACTACCGGCCTGACGCAAGATTGCCGGTCGATTTTCGAAGGCTGGACGAACTCGAAGTCAAGAAATACACCGCGTCGCTCGAGGAGCTGTCGATCGAAGACGAACTGGATTTTGTCGCGATTTTCCCCTGCGACCTGAACTCCGAGCGGGCGCTGGATTTCTCGCCGTTTATGAGCCTGTCGCAGGTCGCCGCGCTCGACCCGTCCGTCGACGATGGGGGTCGTCCTTCGATCACGGTGGATCGGATATCCGGATTGCGGTTGGGCTTGCACCTCGACTCGTGGGACGGGCGCGAAGTGTCTTCCCGATGGAAAAGCCGCAACCGGATCGTCGTGAACAGGGGCCCGGCCGACCGGTATGTCTATCTGGTGCCTGTGCCCATCGAGGATATGGCGGAGTCCCTGGAGTCAGCGGAAGGCCTTCATCCCGGCGAAGTGGCCGACACGTATATCCGGAACACGCGGCGGACCCCCTGTTTGCGGATGCTTCAGCGGCCGAATGTTGCGTACGTCTGCTGCACGGAGCGCCTGGTTCACGATGCTTGCGTAAGCGCGAGCGGCGTGCGAGCGGAAAGCCGCCATTACCTGGGGCACTTCGTCAGGAACTAGCTCGCTTCGCCCCTGGGGGCTCCCTCCGGTTCGATGCGGATCGTGGCGATGTCCGTTCCGTGATATTGCTGGTGCCGGACCGAAGTGGCGTAATGGCGCAGCAGGCGCAGCGGCACCTCGGACTCGTTGGGTAGGTCGGCGCCTCCCTCACTGAGCATCGCGAGTTGATCTTCCAGGTTGATTTCCGAGCCGCCGGCGATAAATTCCAGGTCCGTGGCCATGCCGTCCGCCCGGGCAATCAGCAACAGATCGCGTTCGGCTTCCTCCGTTCGGTCATCGAGCAGGATATGCAGAACTTCTTCGCCGACCGCGCGAAGCCGGAACGCGGTCCTTTCATCCAGACGCGCCCGTTGGGCGAAATCGCACAGGAACGAATCGATTGCCGGCACCGCCGCGATGGAGAGCGTGGTCCGCAGGCGCCGCGGTCTGGACCGGGTCAGATCCACGAAGCCTGAGAGAAGAATTACGGTGATGCCTCCGACCGTCATGCCCTGACCGAGAATCTCACCCCATGCTCCTTCCTGAAGAGCCGGATAGACCAGGTCAAACTGGAACAACACACCCACCATGACGGCGAATCCGACGATCAGGCGCTTGCGGTAGTCAAATCCGTCGGCAATCACGATTCGCACGCCAAGAACGAAAATAAGCGCCATGATTACGGCCAGGTAGGCCCCCACGACTGGTCCGGGTATTGCGACCACCACGGCGACGATTTTCGGCAGGAGCGCCAGCACAGCAAAAATCACGCCGACGCAGACGCCCACACGGCGGGCGGCCACTCCGGTGATTTCCACAACGGCGATGCAACTGCCGTAAGTGGTGTTCGGTACCGTCCCGCCTAATCCGGACAGGAGGTTGCCGACGCCGTCGGCGTAGATTGCGCCCTGGATCGATCGGAAGTCGGTCGCGCGCGGCTTGCGCCATGACACACGTTGGATGGCGATCGCGTCGCCCAGCGTGTCCAACGCGCCGACCAGCGTGACCAGGATGAACCCCGGAAGCAGCGCCCAGAAAGTGGCGTCGAAGCTGAGGTCAAGCCCCGGATAGGCACTGAAATCCGGCAGCCCTATCCAGGGCGCGGCCGCAATGCGCGCTGTGTCGTAGATTCCAAACGCCGCTCCCGCGAGGCTCCCTGATACCAGGCCGATGGCTGGGGCCCAGAGCCTCCAGATGCCGGACAGCCTCAGCGCCAGGAGAACGGAGGCGGCGAGCGTCACCAGCGCCGTTACCGGTGCGGCGGCGGGGGCAACGGACGCCGGCACATTGATCAGCTTGCCGTAAATGATCGGCGCGATGCTCACGGGTATCAGCATGAGCACCGTGCCGGCAACCGTAGGCGTAAATACGCGCCGTAACATGGCCATTCTCGAGCCGAGAATGAACTGTGTAAAGGCAGCCACGACGATCAGCGTGGCCATCAGCTCGGGACCTCCGCTGCGCACGGCGCTGATGCCGACCGCGAGATAAGCGGTGGTACTGCCCATTACCAGGATATAACCGGCGCCGATGCGGCCAAATCGCATGGCTTGAATGAACGTGGCCAAGCCGCTGACCGCCAACGCGGCGAACAGGGCCCAGTTGAGATAGGCATCGCTCGCACCGGCGGTTGTAATGAGGATTGTTGGAGTAAGCACGACGCCGGCCAGGGTCAGCGCCGTGTTCTGCAATCCCAGCCCGATAGTGAGGGGCAGGGAGGGCCGATCATCCGCTTCAAAGCGCAGCCCTTTATCAATGCCGTTATTTTCCACGGGCAGTCCTTCCTCCGGGTGGTTCCACGCGCACGGTCACGATTTCAGTGTCGTGGTACTGCTGATGGCGGACCGAGGAGGCAAGGTGGCGCAACAGCCTCAGCGAAACGTCCTGCTCGATCATCGCTGCCGCGTTGGCCTCGCCCAGCAGAGCCATCCGATCCTGTATGTTTTCTTCGCCCCTGGAGGCAACGAATTCCAGCACCGCTCCGCCGTCCTCGCTGCGCGCCGTGAGGATCAGCTGTCGCTCGTCGTCCGCACCGGATTCTTCCTGTTGCTGGAGAGTCAGCAAAGTTTCTTCGCAGACGGCATCCAGACGATCCTTCATCTGAGCACTCCAGCCTCTCCGCGATGCGAATACACCGACGAAATCCCGGATCTCATGCAGGGCGGAGGGATCGAACTTCAGATGTATTCGGCGTGCGCGCGGCTTCGTCAGTTCGACAAACAGGGTCATGACGATCGCCACGATGCCCCCGGTCAGCATCCCATTATTCAGCAGAGCGCCTGCAAACTCGGAGAAATACCCGGGGAATATCGCGCCGCTCTGAAAGCCTGCGCCGATCCAGAACGAGACGCCGGCAATCAGGCCTTTGCGAAAGTCAATTCCATCCTGAATGATCACCTTCATGCCTATGATGAAGATGGTTGCCATGGTGACGCCGACGAACGCGGTGATGACCGGGCCCGGTATTGCCAGGATCACGGCAAGCGCCTTGGGAACGAAAGCCAGCACGATCAGCGCCGCCCCCAGGGCGAGGCCGATGCGGCGAGAGCTGACTCCGGTGATCTCGACCATGGACGCACCCGTAGGCCGGAAGCCGAGCGGCATCGTGCCCGCCAGGCCCGACAGCAGATTGCCTATCCCGTCGGCGGCCACGGCGCCTTGTATCGCCCGGAAATCGATAGCGCGGCTCTCGGCCCAGGACACACGCTGGATAGCGACGGCGCCGCCTATCGTTTGCATCGTGCAGACCAGGGCGACGAACACGAACGCGGGAAGCAGCGCCCAGAAGTCCGGCGAGAAACGCAGGTCCGGGGCGGTCCATTCGGTGCTTGGAATACCGATCCACGGAGCCAGGGCGATGCGATCCAGGTCATACAGACCGAATGTGCCCGCGACGGCCGAGCCCGCGACGATTCCGATGATCGCCGCCCACAGGCGTGCCCGGCCTTTTGCCGTCAGTGCGATGCCGACGATCACGACCAGGGTCGTCAGCGCGCTGAGCGCCGTGCCCAGCGGCGGCGTGCCGGCCGGCACGTTCTTCAGTTGGTCGAACATGATTGGCATGACCGTGACCGGCGTGAGCATCAGTACCGTCCCCGTTACGGTGGGCGTGAGGATGCGCCGGAACAGCGAGAGGCGTGCGGCGAACGCAAACTGGACCAGGGCGAGGACAACGACCAGGGTCCCGAGCAATGCCGGACCGCCTGCCGCGAGGGCGGCGATGCTGACCGCGATGGCGGCCCCGGATGTTCCGATCGCGAGGATGTAACCTGCGCCGAACCGTCCGATCCGCCGAGCCTGGACTATCGCAGTGACGCCGGAGATTGCGACGGAAGCGAACACGGCCCATAGCAGCGCTTCCTCGGACTGGCCCGCGGCCCGGAACACGACCGTAGGGATCATCACCGCGCCGGGCAGCACCAGGCAGGCAATCTGCAATGCAAGTCCCGTGCTGAGCGGAAACGGGATCTTCGCGTCCGGATGGAGTCGGTCCAGCGAGCGCGTGCCGGATTGGTCGGGGGCCATGTCCTGATTGTTGTTCCTGGGGAGCGCGCGGGCGAATTATCGGGTACTGTATGGTGGCCGCCGGGGCGCCTCGCGAGGCCTCCCCGCTGCTCTCCGAGGCATTTTCGCACACGCATTGGCTGGTTACATTCAATGGCAAACGCACAAGCTCCGCAAACAGTTTTCCGTCGCGAACGCCGGCTCAGCCGCTGGTCGATCGCCTCAGCCGCCGCGGCAATGCTGTGCGCGCTTCTGAATGCCGCCGATGCGGAACCGATCACGCTGCGGCTGCACACCTTCAATTCCCCCAGGGCCATCGCCGTTCGTTCGTTTCTCGTTCCCTGGGCCGAAGAGCTGGAACAACGGACCGAAGGGCGGGTGCGCGTTCAGGTCTTTCCGGCAATGCAACTGGGCGGCAAGTCATCCGACCTTTACGGGCAGGCTCGCGACGGCGTGGTGGACATGGTCTGGACCTCGCTTGGCTACTCGCCGGGGCGATTTCCGCTGACAGAGGCGTTCGAGCTGCCTTTCGTATGCACCGACGCGGAAGCGACCAGCCAGGCCTTGATGGAGTTCTATGGCAAATGGATGCAGGACGAATATCGGGATACCCATCCCCTGGTGTTTCATACCGCCGCTCCCGGCCATATCCATACGACCGGTCGCCCGCTAAGCACGCTCGAAGACCTTGCAGGCCTGAAAATTCGAGTCCCTTCGCAAGCCCTGGCCGCGACGCTTGAGGCCCTCGGCGCCGTTCCGGTAGGGATGCCGATTTCGGATGTCTACGAGGCGCTGTCGCGCGGCGTCGTGGGAGGCGTGTGGGTGCCCTGGTCGATCATGCGGCCCTTTCGTCTCCATGAAGTGACTAGTTCCCATATCGAAGCTTCCATGGCTTGTGTGACGTTCGTGTTGACGATGAACAAGGCGCGTTACCTGGGCTTGCCGGAGGAAATCAGGGCCGCGGTCGACGGATCCACGGGAATGGCGCTCGCCAAACGGCTGGGTCGGCTGTGGCAGGACGATGAGGCGACGGGCCGCAATCCCGCCGTGCAACGCGGCAATGCGATATTTCCGCTCTCGGAATCGGAGCGCGAGCGTTGGATAACGGCCACCAGGCCGGTGATTGACGAATGGTTGGAAAAAGTGGACGCCATGGGGCACGACGGCGAAGCCATGCTCGCGGACGCCAGGCGCCTGGTGGCGAAATACGCCAATGAGCCCTGACGGCCGCCTGGAGCGGCTGACGCGCGCCGTCGCGCTGGCGGGAGGCCTGCTGCTGGTCGGCGTGATGGGGATGACGGTGGTCAGCGTGCTCGGGCGCTATCTGTTCAACGCGCCGGTTCCGGGCGACTATGAAATCACCGAACTCGCGATCGGGATCGCGGTGTTCGCCTTTTTTCCGTACTGCCACATCACCAACGCCAATATCGTCGTGGAGTTGTTTACCGGGAAATTGCCTCCACGATTCAGGGCGGCGCTGGACGCCGTGCACAACATCACGTTCGCGATCGTCGCGGGCCTGATCACCTGGCGCCTGTTCATCGGCGCCATGCACAAGCTCGAAGACGGCGAGACGACCGTGTTTCTGGGCATTCCGGTCCACTGGGCGTATTTCTCGTCCCTGCTCGGTGCGGGACTGCTGACGATGGTCTGCGTTCTGCTGCTCTTTCGCCACCTGAAGACTTCGGCACGATGAGCAGCGTCGAGTTCGGCGCCCTGATGTTCGGCGTCTGCCTGCTGCTTATCGCACTGAGGATGCCGGTCGCGATAGCCATGTTCGTGACGGGCGGCTTCGGTTTCGCCTCGCTCGCGGGATGGCCTGCGTTCCTCAATCTGCTGAATACCGTTCCTTTCGGGCGCGTGTCCAGTTATACGCTGTCGGTCCTGCCGCTGTTCCTGCTGATGGGCCAGTTCGCGACCCGGGCGGGGCTCGGCCGCCGGCTATTCGACTCGGCGCGCGCCTGGACGGGCCACTACCGGGGCGGGCTGGCGATGTCGACCATCGTCGGCAGCGCCGCCTTCGGCTCCGTCTGCGGCTCCTCGATCGCCACCGGCGCAACGATGGCCTCCGTGGCCCTGCCCGAGATGAAGCGCCACAACTATTCCGGCGGCCTGGCTACCGGCGCCCTGGCGGCCGGCGGAACGCTCGGGATCCTGATCCCTCCGTCGGTGATCCTCGTGATCTACGCGGTCATCACCGAGCAGTCGATCGGCAAGCTTTTTCTGGCTGCAGTGGTGCCGGGACTGATCGCGACGCTGGGCTACACGATTGCGATCGCCGCCTACGTGCGGTTCAAACCCGGGGCCGGTCCCGTGGTTGAGGCGCTGCCGATACGCCAGCGCATCCGCAGCCTGGGCATGGTGTGGCCGGTAGTGCTCATTTTCCTTTCGGTAGTCGGCGGCATCTATTTCGGCCTGTTCACGCCAACGGAGGGCGCAGCCATCGGCGCCGCGGCCACCGGCCTGGTAGCTCTCGCGTCGGGCCGGCTCAGTTGGGCGGCTTTCGCGTCGTGTCTGCTCGAAACGGCGAAAACCACCGCGATGATCTTCCTCATCCTGATATCGGCGCAAATACTGAACAGCTTTCTGGCGCTCTCGCAGGTCACGACCGAGCTGGCCGACGCGCTGACGGGGTCCGGACTGTCGCCGGTCCTGATCCTGGTCGGCATCCTGCTGGCCTACCTGCTCCTTGGCTGCGTGATGGACAGTCTGGCCATGATCCTGCTGACGGTCCCGGTCTTCTTCCCGCTGCTGATCGGTCTGGACTTCGGCTACACGGAGGAACAGATCGCCGTCTGGTTTGGCGTTCTGGCCCTTTTCACGGTCGAGATCGGCCTGATTACCCCGCCCATCGGCCTCAACGTCTATGTGATCAATTCGCTGGACCGTGATACCCCGCTGGGGGAATCATTCCGGGGCGTCGTCCCATGCCTGCTGAGCGGACTCGTCGTCCTCGCGCTCATCCTGTCCATGCCGGCCCTTTGCCTGTGGCTGCCGGGGCTTTGGTAGTGCTTCCTGGCAGCGCACCGCGGAGGCTGGCGCTATGAACGAATTGACGCTCGCCGCGCGCGTGAACCGCCTGGGCACGGAAAGCGCATTCGACGTCCTCATGCGCGCGAACCAAATGGCGGCGGAGGGTCACGATGTCATCAACCTGGGCATAGGACAGCCTGACGCCAAACCGCCGAAAACGGCGATCGAGGCCGCGCGCAAGGCGCTGCGGGACGGCAGTCACGGTTATACCGACCCACCGGGTCTGCCCATCCTTCGCGAAGCGGTTGCGGCCGATCTGCACCGGCGGCTCGGCGTCGACGTCGCGCCCGACCGGGTCTTCATCACGCCCGGCGCCAAACCCGTCATGTTCTTTGCGATGCTCCTGTTTGGCGAGTCCGGGGTGGAAATCCTGTATCCGGACCCCGGGTTTCCGATCTATCGCTCGATGATTGATTTTTCCGGAGCCGCGGCGACGCCCTATCGGTTGGAAGAATCGCGCGGTTTTTCTCTCGATCCGGAGTCGGTGCTGTCGCGGGTCACGGAGCGCACGCGACTCATCATTCTCAATTCACCCTCCAATCCAACCGGAGGCGTTACCGCCAGGCAGGACGTGGACCGCCTGGTCGAGGGGCTGATGGAGCATCCCCGGGTCGCGATCCTGTCCGACGAGATCTATGACCGGATCTACTTTGACGAACGCCGCCCTCCGAGCCTTCTCGAATACCCCGGGATTCGCGACCGGCTGATCGTGCTGAACGGCTGGAGCAAGACCTACGCGATGACGGGATGGCGCCTCGGATACTCGGTATGGCCGCGGCAACTCGCGGACAAGGTCACGCGGCTGGCCATCAACTGCCATTCCTGCGTGAACAACGCGGCACAGATGGGCGGTCTTGCGGCGCTTGAGGGGCCGCAGGGCAGCGTATCCGCAATGGTGTCGGAATTCGCGTCGCGCCGGACACGTCTGGTCGACCGCCTGAATGGGCTTTCCCTGTTCTCGTGCCCGACGCCCGGCGGCGCGTTTTACGTTTTTCCGAATATCACGAAAACGGGCTTGTCGGGGCGCACCTTTCAGGACCGCCTGCTCGCGGAAGAAGGAGTTGCGCTGATCGACGGAACGAGTTTCGGCGCCGCCGGCGAGGGATTCGTCAGGATTTCATTCGCGCTCGATCAACCCCACATCGACGAGGGCATGGATCGAATCGCCCGGTTCGTTTCGAACCTGTAGCCGGGCGCTCGTCAGGCGAGCGCGGTGTCGAACAGGACGAGCAGCCGGCTCCAGGCCCGTTCGGCCTGCGCCTCGTTATAGACGGACGAGTCCGGCGGGCACCAGCCGTGCAGCGCCCCCTCGTAGACCTCGATCTCGGCGGGAAGTCCGGCCGCCGCGAAGGTCTTGCGCAGCACGTTCTTCGCTTCCGGATCGCTGTCGTCGTCGTTCTCGGCGACGGCGAACAGGTAGTGCGCGTTCATTTCGCCAACGAGCAGGTGCGGGCTGTCCGGCCCATCGGTAACGAGCCCGCCGCCGTGGAACGATGCGCCGGCGCCGATGCGGTCGGAGCGCGCCCAGGCGGTTCGCATCGTCATCGGGCCGCCCATGCAGTAACCGGTGGTGCCCATCCTGCGGTCCGGATCCACGGCTGCCTGCGAGTCGAGGAAATCGACAAAGGCCCGGGCGTCGGTGACGTGGGTTTCGGCACTGAGCTGGCGATAGAGCGGGAAGACCGTGTCCCTTACCGACTCGTCCTGGAAGGTCGCGCCTTCGGGCACAACCGGTGCGCGCGCCGAGCGGTAGAAGGGATTGACCACGAGGACCGAGTAGCCCGACTCGGCTAGCCGCCGGCCCATCTGCTTGAACGCCGGGCGAAGGCCGAGAATGTCCGGCCACACCAGGACACCGGGATGGCGTCCGGACGCGGGATGCACGAAATAGCAGTCCGCGACGCCGTCGGGCGTGGTGACTTCTACATTCTGTTCGGTCACTTCCTGCGCATTGGCAGCCCGCGGCAACAGCATTGCGAGCCCGGCCCCGGCGGAAAGCTGGGTGAACCTGCGCCGGCTCAGCTCGTTCCTGTCGTTCAGATACTCGCGGGATTCCCTGAATGTTCGGTCATCGCACATGACTTCCTCCTCGTGGCCGTTTCGGGGCTAGCTCAGGTCGTTGATGATGTTCTCGATCAGCTCGGTGCGGGCCTTCAGACGGGCGGCCGCTTCGTCCTTCGAGGGCGAATAGGCTTCGATGTCGTTGCGGGAAAGCACGTTTTGTCCGGCAAGCAGGGCCTCGTGCGTGCCGAGCCGGTCGCGCAGCACGCAGATTTCCATCGCCAGCCGCCAGATGACGGCTACCAGCTGATCGGGGTTCAGGTCCTGGATCTGGCGTGGACGCGGCAGCTTGTGGGGCCGCGCGGCATCGTCGCCGGCGGCCGTCATCACGCCTTGACTCCGCCGAATATGAAGTATTCGCCCGAACCCAGGGGGTCGTATTCGGCGAAGACGTGCTGCGGGTCGAAGCCGCCGTCGATCAGCGCCTGGCGCATATCGGTGTCGGCATAGCCGGTCCAGAAGGGCTCTCCGTTATTGACGACCTGCCAGTGGTTGGTGACCTGCTTGGTCATGGACAGGCGGTCAGGTTGATAGGGCGTATCCCCGTTCAGGAAAATCCCGCCGGGTGCCAGCAGGCGATGGGCCTCCTCCATGATTCCGGGAAGGATGTCGTGCCAGGTCTCATGAAACATGATGTGCGACACGATCAGGTCAAACTGCCCGTCGGCGAAGCCGGTGTCGTTGGCATTGGCCTGCCGGTAGTTGATGGCCAGGCCCTTGTCTTCCGCCCATACGTGGGCAAAGCGGAGGAAAGGCGCGGACAGGTCCACGCCCCATACCTCCGCATTCGGGAATGCCTGTTTGTAGGCAACCGTGTGGACGCCGACTCCGCAGCCCATGTCGAGCACGGAACCGGGATCGGCATCGGGAAACCGGCGTCCGAGAGCGCCGAGGAGGAATTTGCCCATCCCCGGGTCGCCGACTTCGTCGCCTTCCGACAGGCCCTTGGCGGCTCGATAGAGCTCGCCCGTGCCCATGTAGTCCATGCCCAGGCGCAGGCTGGTATCGCCCGATTGCCCGAAATAGCCACCCGGCTGGCGGTGGATTTCCACGCGGCGGATGGGATCCGGGGGGACGAATCCTTCCTCGATTTCGAGACGGCCGTGCAGTTCCCGGTTCGCCAGTTCCTCTCGCCGCGCTTCAAAGTCCGGAAGCAGCCGATCGCAGGTTTCGCCCACCGTCTCCCACATCAGGTCCTGGGAGGTAAACACCGAACTCCCCCAAAGCTGGTAGAGGTGATCGTCGCGAAACGCCTCGGTTCCCTCCGTGCGGTTCTCCGGTTCGCGTCCGCGTGCCTCGACGTAAGCGGGTTTGAGGTTGCCCTCGTAGTGACCTGCAAGGCGCGCTTCCAGCGGACCGTTCAGGTAGCCCTTCAACGCGCCGACGAATGCGTGCCTTGCCGCCTCGTCATGGGTGGGGCGGTAAACGTCCTTCAGTGTCGGTTTCTGCATGGTCCCGGTCCCCGGTCAATGTATGAATCCCCTATGCTGCAAGGCTATACAGAATCGGCGATCTTGGCAATTGGCGGAAACGATACGCTGTGACCAGGCGATTGAGACCCCTTCCTGGGGGGAATAGGGCACAATCCGCCCTCTGACAGCGATTCATTTGGGATTTTCCGAGGGAGAAACTTATGCAGTGCGTGCAGTTGACGGCGTCCGGCCTGGAGAACCTCGAGGTCGTTTCGGGCGCGGCGTCGGAGCCCGGGCCGGGCGAGGTGCGTGTGCGGATGCAGGCGGCTGCGATCAACTACCGGGATTTCATGATCTGCGCCGGCATCTACGGCGGCGGCAAGGAATACCCGCTGATTCCGTTGTCCGACGGGGCAGGGGTGGTGGAGTCGGTCGGCTCGGAAGTCATGGAGTTTGAGCCGGGCGACCGCGTCATGACGGTGTTCTGGCAGGACTGGGAGTCACAGCCGGTGCGGCCCGGCGTGCGCACCCGCACAACCGGATGCGAGGCGCCGGGGGCGCTCACCGAATTGGGCGTGTTTCCGGAATCGGCATTGCTGGCCGTGCCCGACGAAATGACCACGGAAACGGCGGCGTCGCTGGCCTGCGCGGGCGTTACGGCATGGACCGCGCTGCATTGCGGCGGCCCGGTGGGGCCGGGCTCCAAGGTGCTGATGCTGGGCACCGGCGGGGTTTCCATCTTTGCCCTGCAGATCGCAAAGGCCTTCGGTGCGACCGCGGTCATCACCTCTTCAAGCGACGAGAAGCTGGAGCGGGCCAGGGAATTGGGCGCGGATGAAACGATCAACTACAAGCAGACACCCGAATGGGGAGCGGAAGCCTTCCAGCGCGCCGGGGGCGGCGTGGACGTGGTGGTGGAGACCGGCGGCATGGGCACGTTGGGCCAGTCGCTGCAGGCCCTCGGACTTGGCGGCTCGATCGGGGTCCTGGGCGCGCTGGGCGGCGTGAGCGCCGAGTTGAGCGCCATGGCCCTGATCGGAAAGTGCGCCGGCATTCACGGGATTACGGTGGGCGCCCGCGACGACCACCGGGCGTTGAACGCACACCTGGTCAAGCACGGCATCTCCGCCGTAATTGACCGCGAGTATTCCCTGCCGGAAGGCCCGGAGGCCATCGGTTCGATCACCCGGGGCGAGCATTTCGGCAAACTGCTGGTGAGAATCGGCTAGAAGTCACGATGCTTGCGGCGCAGGGGCTGACTCTCTGGCGCGGGGAACGGCGCCTCTTCCACGAACTGTCCTTCAGCCTGGCGCCGGGTGCGCTGTTGCTGCTGAAGGGACCGAACGGTTCAGGCAAGACCTCGCTGTTGCGGTCCCTGGCCGGCCTGCTGCCGCTGGAGTCGGGAACTGTCGAGCTGAACGGTGTGCGGTTTCGAAGCGACCCGGCGCGCTACCTGCGCAGTATGGGGTGGCTGGGTCACAAGGACGGCGTCAAGGGAGAGTTGAGCGTGCGCCGTAACCTGGCCTTTACGCTGAGGCTTGCTGGTTCGACGGGAAGGGAGGACCAACTGCTCGAAAAGGCAGGCTTGAGCGGTCTGCAGGAGCGGGCTGCTTCGCAACTGTCGTATGGCCAGCGCCGGCGATTGGCGCTGGCAGGTCTGATCGGGGCTGGGCCGCCGCTGTGGTTGCTGGACGAGCCGGACGCCAACCTGGATGCGCAGGGCAGGGAGTGGCTGCAGCAGGAACTAGGTTCGCATCTTGAGGGTGGCGGCTGTGCGGTGCTGGCTGGGCACCGTCTGGATTGGGATTTCCCGGGGCCGGTCGCGCAGTTGTTTCTTGGGGTCAGCAGATGAGCATCTGGCTGACCGTGCTGCAGCATGAGTTCTTGATCTACTTCAAGAAGTGGATACATATCATTATAAATATTACTTTTTTCCTTATCTCCACGTCTCTCTTTTCGATCGTCGCGGGACTGGAGCCGGAGCTGCTTGCGCAATGGGGCGCCGGCGTGATCTGGGTGGTGGCCTTTCTCTCGATGCTGCTCTCCATGCCGCTGTTGTTCCAGCCGGACCGCGACGACGGGACGCTGGACCTGATGCTCCTGAGCGCGGTCGATCCGGCCTGGCTGGCGCTGGCCAAGGCGGGCGCCAACTGGTGCGTTTTCGGACTGCCGCTGGTTCTTCTTTCGCCGGTGCTTGCCGCAAGTTACGGCATGCAAGGAACTGCGCTGGTGATCCTGCCGGCGACGCTGGCGCTGGGGACGCCGGCGCTGATTCTGCTGGCGACCGTGGCCGCCGCGCTGACCGCGGGGCTGCGCCGAGGCGTGGGTCTGCTGGCGCTGCTGGTCCTGCCGCTGGCATTGCCGGTATTGCTGTTCGGCGTGCGCGGAACGGAGCTGGCGGTGGACGGACTGCCGGCAGGAGCGCCTCTGATGATGCTGGGGGCCTTTCTGCTGGTGGCCGTGGGGCTGTTGCCGTGGGCCGCGGGCGCTGCGCTCCGCGCGACGGCAAACTGAATTGGGGGGAGGGGGTCCCGCCTTCCACACCGGGAGCGAAGGCGTCCTGCCTACGTGGAGGACGGGACGCCCTCCCACCCACGCTACAGGCTAAAATACAGGGCTGAACTTCGCCTGCTCCTGATCACGTCCGGCTGCCCAAGATGCGACTTCCCAACTGGCTGCACAAGCTGGCTTCGCCGCCCCATTTCTACCGGATCGCGGGGCGTATCGAGCCCTGGATGCTCTGGTCCGGCCTTGCGGCCATCGCGGTCGGCGCTTTCGGCGGATTGCTGCTTGCGCCGCCGGACTACCAGCAGGGCGATGCCTACCGCATCATCTACTTCCACGTTCCCGCCGCCTACCTGGCCATGCAGCTCTATGCGCTGATGGCAATCGGCTCGGCAATTGGACTCGTCTGGCGGATGAAGCTGGCCTACGCCATCTCCGCGGCCGCGGCGCCTGTGGGCCTGGCGTTTACCGGGCTGGCGCTGGCCACCGGCATGCTTTGGGGCAAGCCCATGTGGGGCGCTTACTGGAGCTGGGGCGACGCCCGGCTGACTTCCGTACTGGTGATGTTCTTCCTCTACCTGGGCTACATGCTGCTGCACGCCTCGCTGGAGGAGCGCTCGACCGCGGACCGCGCGGCCGGCATTCTCGCGGTTGTGGGCGTGGTGAACCTGCCGATCATCAAGTTCTCGGTGGAATGGTGGAGCAGCCTGCACCAGGGGCCGACCATTTCGCGCCTGGCGGCGCCGGCGATCACCTGGGATATGCTTTGGCCCCTGCTGGTCATGATAGTGGGAGCGGTGCTGTTTTCCCTTGCGGTCACGCTGACCCGGGCACGGGCGGAAGTGCTGTTGCGCGAGCGCGGCGCCCGCTGGGTGCGCGACGTGGTGGCGGTGGGCGCATGAGCGAGTTTCTGGCCATGGGCGGCTACGCCGCGTTCGTCTGGCCCTGTGTGGGGCTGTCGTTTGCGATCCTGGCGGGGTTGATGCTGACCGCCCGCCGGCGCCTGCGCGGCGTTCACCGGCGCATCAGGCACCTGAATGTCGCGCCGGAAGAGGGCGCCTGGGAGTTGCGCGCATGACGCCGCGCCGGCGCCGGATGGTGGCGATGACCGGCGGGCTCGTCTGCCTGGTGGCGGCGACGGCGCTGGTGCTGACCGCCTTCGAGCAGAACATGCTGTATTTCTACACGCCCACGCAGATCGCCGCGGGCGAGGCGCCGGAAGGGCGGCGCCTGCGGGTCGGCGGGCTGGTCGAACAGGGCAGCGTACGGCGCACGCCCGGTTCGCTGGAAGTGCGGTTCGACGTGACCGACCTCGATCAAACGATTACCGTGGCCTACGCCGGCGTACTGCCGGACCTGTTCCGTGAGGGGCAGGGCGTCGTGGCCCACGGCTTGGTAGGCGCGGACGGGCTGTTCGAGGCCGACGAGGTCCTGGCGCGCCACGACGAGAACTACATGCCGCCGGAAGTCGCGGAAATGCTGGAAGAACGGGGCCACCCCCCGGATGCTTCCCTCCGCTGACGCCCCTGATACCAGGCACAAGAAGTAATGATTCCTGAAATCGGCCAGATCAGCCTGGCGCTTGCCTTGTGCCTGGCGGTTGCGCTGGTCGTATTCCCGCTGGCGGGGGCGCATACGGGCAATGTCCGCTGGATGGAAGTGGCCCGGCCCTGCGCCCTGGGGATGCTCGCGTTTGTCGCGCTGGCGTTCGCGATGCTGGCCGTCAGCTTCTTCCGCCACGACTTCAGCGTCCTGTACGTGGCCCAGCACTCGAACCTGAAGCTGCCGGCCATGTACCGTTTCGCGGCCATCTGGGGCGCGCACGAAGGTTCGCTGGTTCTCTGGCAACTCATTCTGAGCAGTTGGACGGTGGCCGTGGCGCTGGCCAGCCGCACGCTCCCGCAGGTGCTCAGGGCGCGGGTACTCGGCGTGCTGGGGCTGGTGAGCATCGGCTTTCTGCTGTTCATCCTGCTCACCTCCAACCCTTTCCTGAGGCTCTTTCCGGCGGCGGTGGACGGCGCCGACCTCAACCCGCTGCTGCAGGACCCGGCCATGGCGATTCACCCGCCCTTGCTCTACATGGGCTACGTGGGGATGGCCGTGCCCTTCGCCTTCGCGATCGCGGCACTGCTGAGCGGGCGGCTGGACCGCCGCTGGGCGCGCTGGACCCGTCCGTGGACCACCGCGGCCTGGATGTTTCTCACGGTGGGTATCGCACTGGGTAGCTGGTGGGCCTACTATGAGCTGGGCTGGGGTGGATGGTGGTTCTGGGACCCGGTGGAGAACGCTTCGTTCATGCCCTGGCTGGCGGGCACCGCGCTGATTCACACGCTGGCCGTGACGGAGCGACGCGGGCTTTTCGGCAACACGACGCTGCTGCTGGCGATTGCCGCCTTCGGTTTGAGCCTGCTGGGCACCTTCCTGGTCCGCTCGGGCGTGCTGGTGTCGGTGCATGCCTTCGCCAGCGACCCCGCGCGCGGGCTGTTCATCCTGGTGTTCCTGGCGGTCGTGATGGGGGGCGCGCTGCTGCTGTACGCGCTCCGGAACGCGGCCACCAACCCCCAGACGGGATTCAAGCTGGTGTCGCGTGAGTCTGCGCTGCTGGTCAACACGATCCTGCTGAGCGCGGCCACCGTGCTTGTTTTATTCGGCACGCTCTATCCGCTCGCGCTGGACGCATTGGACATGGGCAAGATCTCGGTGGGCCCGCCGTATTTCAACCTGGTCTTCATTCTTCCCATGCTGCCGCTGCTGCTGGTCGTGGGCGCCGGCATGCACGCTTCCTGGAAGGCCACCGATACCGCCGACTGGGGACGAAAGCTCAGGGCGCCGGCCGCGGTAGCCGTCCTTGCCGGAATCGTCCTGAGCGTTGCGGCTTACGGGTTTGCGGGACTCCTGACCGGCATCGGGATCCTGATCGCCGTATGGGTGATTGCGTCTGCACTGCGTGACCCTATGGCCTGGCTGCTCCGGCGCGGCCCGAAACCGAGTCGTTCGTCCTGGGGCATGCAGGTGGCGCACTGCGGACTGGGCGTAACCACATTGGGCATCGTCGTGGTTTCCGCCTGGGGCGTGGAAACCGACCGTAGTCTTGAGCTGGGCGAAAGCCTGGAAGTGTCCGGATATGAATTTCAGCTCGATCGCATAGAAGACGTCCAGGGCCCGAATTACCAGGCCGCGCAGGGCGTTGTGAATGTTTCGCGCGACGGCCGACCGGTGACGACGCTCTATCCGCAAAAGCGTGTATACGAAGTGCAGCAGAGTCCGATGACCGAGGCCGGAATAGATGCCGGATGGCGGCACGACCTGTTCGTGGCGCTGGGCGAACCGCTGGGCGAGGAGGCCTGGAGCGTGCGGGTGCAGGTCAAGCCGCTGGTGCGCTTCATCTGGCTGGGTGCGCTGATCATGGGCCTGGGCGGTCTGCTGGCGCTCTCGGACCGACGCTATCGAGTGGCTGCGCCGAAAGAGGATGAATCGTGAGCGGTCGCAGGCGCATTCGCTGGGTCCTGCTGCTGCCGTGCGCAGTGCTGCTGGTGATGGTGTACTTTTTCGGCGTCAGCCTGGGGCGCGACCCCAGCCTGGTGCCGTCGCCGCTTGTCGGCCGTCCGGCGCCGGAATTCTCTCTGCCGGAGCTGCTGGACCCCAACATTGTATTTTCCTTGCAGGACGTCGAGGAGGGGCCGTGGATGCTCAACGTCTGGGCAAGCTGGTGCTCGGGCTGCATCGTTGAACATGAGTTCCTGATGGCGCTGGGCCGCGCCGGCGCCCCGCTCTACGGGCTCAACTGGAAGGACGGGCACGCCGACGCCATGGAATGGTTGCAACTCAGGGGCAATCCCTACCGGGCTATCGGCGTCGATGTGGACGGGCGCTCCGGTATCGACTGGGGCGTTTACGGGGCGCCGGAAACCTTCCTGATCGACGCCGACGGCATCGTGCGGTATCGGCATGTGGGGCCGCTGGACGGCGCCGTATTCGCGGACGTGTTCCTACCGGTCCTCGAGGGTCAATCGCAATGAAAAGCCTGGCTACAGTTCTGCTGGTGCTGATGGCGGCAAGCGCCGCCGCCGTGGACACGGAAGCGCCGCTGCCGACTGCCGAGCAGCAGAGCCTCTACCGCAAGCTTCTGGAGGAAGTGCGCTGCATGGTTTGCCAGAACCAGAACCTGCGCGATTCCGACGCGCCGCTGGCCAGGGACATGCGCCGCGAGTTGCGCCGCATGGTGGAGGGCGGCGCAAGCGAGGACGATGTCAAGCAGTTCCTGCTCGATCGCTATGGCGACTTCGCCCTTTACCGACCGCGGCTTGCGCCCAATACGCTGCTGCTCTGGGCTGGACCCGGCGTGATCCTGGTCATCGCGCTGGGCGCGATTGCGCTGGTCATCCGGCGCCGCATGCAGATGCCGATACCCGACGAGGACTAGGGCCCGGGCACAGGACATGGTCGCCGGCTTCGTTGCAATCTGCGTGGTTCTGGCCCTGGCGGCGCTGGCCTGCGTTGCGCCCCAGTTGTGGCGCGACCGCGGCAAGCCCGCAAGCACCGCGGCATTGACCGCTTCGTGCCTGCTGATTCCGGTCCTGGCCGTGCTGATCTACCTGCAGTCCAGCAACTACGAATGGGCTCATGCCGGACTTGAAATGGGCGAGGACGGTTCGCCTCCGAGAGTGGAGGAACTGATCGGTCCGCTGCGCGCGCGACTGGAAGCGTCACCGGACGATCCCAGGGGCTGGATGCTGCTGGGCGCTTCCTACGCCCAGGTGGAGCGTTATTCCGATGCGGCGCAGGCCTTCGACCGGGTGCTGGACCTGACCGGAGGCCGGGACATGGATGCTCTCATGGGCAAGGCCGAGGCGCTGATCCTCGGCAATCCCCAGCGGCTGCTGGAGGACGCCGGCGACATGGTCGAGCAGGTGCTGCTGGCGGATCCCGCCAATCCCAAGGGACTCTGGTACGGCGGCCTGCGGGCCAGCGCAACCGGCCAGGACATCATCGCGGTGCAGCGCTGGAGGATGATGCTGGAAGGCCCGGTCACGCCCGAGGTACGCGCCATTGTCGAAGGCGAACTGAATCGCCTGGGGGCGCGCGTTGAGTCCGGCGGGGCCGTCTCCGCGGAAGGCAGCGTGGAGCTTCGCCTGACCTTGGGGCTGCCGGCCACCCCGCCGCCCGGCGCCGTCCTGTTCATCGATGCGCGCATTCCCGGGCAGGCCGGCCCGCCGCTGGCCGCAAAGCGCGTGGACGGTGCGCGCTTCCCGCTGGAAGTCCGGTTGAGCGATGCCGACGCGATGCTCCCTGGCGCAAGAATATCCGACCAGTCCGAACTGGCGATTACCGCCCGGCTATCCGCCAGCGGGCAGATCACCCGCGGCGCCGGCGACTACGAGGCGCGGGGCGCCTGGCAGGCAGGGCAGGGCGCCCTGGAGCTCGATCTCCTTTACCGGCCCTAGCCAACATGCGCCGCGGGCAAGAAGTCGTCCCGGCCCTCATGCATAAGGGGTAACGTGAAAGACCAACACCTCCGCATGCTCATCATCGGGGGTTACGGCACGTTCGGCGGCCGATTGGCTGAATTGCTGTGCCGCGAACGGCGGGTCTCGCTGGTCATCGCCGGTCGCTCGAAGTCCGCCGCGCTGGCCTTCTGTCATGCGATTCCTCCCGGGGCTACTCGTGAAGCGCTGGCGGTGGATCGTGATGGGGACGTGGCCCGGCGGATCGAGAAGGTCAAGCCGGATATCGTTGTGGACGCGTCCGGACCGTTCCAGGCCTACGGTAAGGACCCCTATCGTGTGGTCGAGGCCGCGCTGGCCACGGGCACGCACTATCTCGATCTCGCCGACAGCCCCGATTTTGTTCGGGGCATCCGAAAATTCGATGGGACAGCCAAAGAGCAAGGGCTGGTAATGTTGTCGGGCGTCAGCAGTTTTCCCGTGCTGTCGGCCGCTCTGGTGCGCGATCTCGCAACCGAATTCCGGCGCATAGACTCGATAACGGGAGGGATCGCGCCTTCCCCGTATGCCGGCGTCGGATACAACGTGATCCGTGCGATTGCTGGTTACGCGGGCAAGGGAATCCCGGTGCGTCGAGGTGGAAGCGAGCAAACCGCCCGCGCCTTGCGGGAGACAAGAAGGTTCATGATTGCGCCGCCCGGAGAAATTCCGCTGTTCCCGCGCACGTTTTCGCTGGTCGATGTGCCGGACCTGCAATTGCTGGCCGATGAATGGCCGGAAGTGCGGGAAGTGTGGATGGGCGCCGCCCCGGAACCCGCGATCCTGCACTGGCTGCTGCGCCGGTTTGCCGGGCTGGTAAGGCTGGGACTGGTACCTTCGCTGGCGCCGCTCGCGCGGATCATTCACTCGACGGCCAACAACGTACGCTGGGGCGAGCATCGAGGCGGCATGTTCGTGGAAGTCAGAGGCAGGGACGCGGAAGGAGCCGAAATCAGCCGATCGGCTCACCTCCTGGCGGAGGGCCATCACGGCCTCTACATTCCGTCGATGGCAGTGGAGGCGATTGTTCGCAACTGGCTGGACGGCCGCCCGCCCAGGGCCGGCGCCCGGCCCGCGACCGCGGCGCTGGAGTTATCCGATTACGCACGCGTGTTCGCGGACCGGCCTATCGCTATCGGCACACGAAACGGCGCGGGAACCGGCGTTCACTGCCTGCACAAGCGGATTCTCGGCACGGCATGGCAATCGCTTCCTGCCGTCCTCAGGGCCGTGCATGGTGCCGGGCCGAAGCTGACGATCAGCGGCGAAGCCTCGATCACCCGGGGTAGGGGAGTGCTGGCGCGCCTGCTGGCGTGGATCATGCGGTTTCCCGCCGCCGGCGAAAACACCCCCGTGTCGGTGACTTTAGAGCGCCATGGGGATTACGATAAGTGGACGCGCAATTTCGGGGGCCAGGTCTTCGCCAGCACTTTCACCGTGGGCACTGGCCGCTTCGAACACCTCCTGTGCGAACGGTTCGGCCCGTTGACGTTCGGCATGGCCCTGGTTCCGGACGCCGGCCGGCTGAACCTGGTCATGCGCAGGTGGAGCTTTCTCGGATTGCCGCTACCGCGCAGCTTGATGCCGAGCGGCGATTCTCACGAATTCGCGAAAGACAATCAGTTTTGGTTCGACGTGGAGGTCCGCCTGCCGTTGGCAGGATTCGTCATTCGCTACCGGGGTTTTCTGGCGCCGCCGGGCCTTTCTCATGATCCGACTGCTCAGACGCCAAGCGTTTCAAGGTCTCGATCAGTTCCCTGATGCTCTCGTGGGACCAAACTTGGGTGCTTCCGTCGCAGTGACCTACAATGCCCTCGGCGTCTGCAAAGAAGACGTATTCTTCGGCATCGACGATAGACCGGCCGCAGGCTGCGCCAGACGGGTTGGTGTAAACCGCATCGAGACGTTGCGGTGAACCCTTGTACGTTTCCAGCAAATCGAAGCGCGCCAGGACCGCCGTCTTGTGCACACGGAAACTCTCAACGTGCTTGGGCACCACTACGATACCTACGGACTCAATGCGGGCTCGAAATACATGACTGGCCGCGGAATACAGCTCGGTAGTCGTCCTGTCCGCACAGGAGCAGGCGAGAGCGGACTCGCAGCACACGAGGATCGCGATCAGGATGAAGAGAGTTTTCACCACCGCGCCTCAGGAATCAGGTTTGCGCCGGCGCCACTCTCCGGGCAGGCAGGCGAAGATCGCGGACCAGCCGGAGATGCTTCATCAGCAGCAGGCCCAGCCAGGTAACGTCGAGCTGCCACCAGCGCAGTCCGTGCCGCGCCGAGTAGGCCCAGCGGTGGTGGTTGTTGTGCCAGCCTTCGCCGAGGGTCAGCAGGGCCACCAGGAAATTGTTGCGGCTGCCGTCGCCGGCGGGGTTCGGCCGCGTGCCCCACAGGTGGCAGACCGAATTCACCATGAAAGTGGCGTGCCAAAGGGCCACGGTGCTGATGAAGAAACCCCACACGAGCATCTGCAGACCGCTCGTTCCCAGGGCCGGGTTCAGCCAGTTCAG
The DNA here is from genome assembly GCA_011523505.1 of Gammaproteobacteria bacterium. Classification (GTDB taxonomy): domain Bacteria; phylum Pseudomonadota; class Gammaproteobacteria; order Steroidobacterales; family Foliamicaceae; genus Foliamicus. Next base: position 54,494 of record WTGP01000008.1, on the reverse strand, counting down.
CAGCGCTCCGAGGCCGAACAGGGCAGCGGCCTGGGCGAGGATCAGGAAAACATAGCCTTTCTGTAGAATCCGGATTTCCGGGTAACGGTGAAGGTCCTTGATGTTGGCGTAGTTGCCCGCGAAGCAAACCGCATCCCACATCCATCCGATATGCGCGTACCAGAAGCCACGCTGAACCGGCGAATGCACGTCGTCTTCGCGCTCGGAATAGCGATGGTGCCGACGATGATGCGACGCCCACCACAAGGGTCCGCCCTGGGTGGCGCAGCTACCGAGAAAGGTCAGCAGGAAACGCACGGGACGCGACGCGCTGTAGGAGGAATGGGCGAGCAGGCGGTGAAAACCCGCGGTGACGCCGAAGGCCCGCAGGAAGTAGAGTACGGCCGCGACAATTACGGCGGTCCAGCTCACGCCCGTGTAGATGGCGCCAAAGCAGGCCAGGTGAAAGGCGATCATTCCTATGACTACGACTCGAGCCTTTTGTTGCGCCTTTCGCGTTGCGGTCTTCACCAATCGATCCCTCCCGGGCTCCTTGCTGCCTGCGCCTGAATCCGGCGCGCGCGAGAACTGCGAATTATAGCCGGATGGACGTTGAAGTAACCCGGCTCGGGACGGTGAACCGCCTGCGCATCGCCGTCATCGGCGCAGGAATCTCCGGGCTTGCCGCGGCAAGGGCGCTGGACGGCGAACATGAGGTGACGCTGTTCGACGCGCGGGCCAAGCCGGGTGGCCACACGCGCACCCTCGAATTCGAGCGGTTCGGGCAGGAATACCGGGCGGACCTGGGCTTCATGGTGTTCAACGAGGCCAACTACCCGCGTTTCACCCGGCTGTTGCAGGAACTGAACATTCCCGCGCGGGATACCGAGATGAGCTTCAGCATGCGCTGCGACCAGAGAGGCCTGGAATACCACGGCAGCACGATGAACAAGCTCTTCGCGCAGCGGCGCAACCTTCTTCGTCCCAGGCACTACCGGATGTTGCGGGACATCCTCAAGTTCAATCGCGACGCCAACAGGGCGCTGGCGGAGAGGGAAGGGGAGCTGGCCGAAACCAGCGTGGCGGAGTTTCTCGGGCAGGGCGGTTACGGCCCGGAACTGGTCAACGACTACCTGCTGCCGATGACGGGGGCCATCTGGTCGTGTTCCGTGCAATCGATCGAGCGCTATCCGAGCCTCTACCTGCTCCGTTTCATGGCCAACCACATGCTGCTGGGCGCCAAGGGGCACCGCCAGTGGCGGATGATTCCCGGTGGCTCCGACCGGTACGTGGACGCCGTGCTGCGCGGCTTCGGCGGCCGCGTCAGGGCAAATTTGCCGGTGCGCTCGCTTCAATCCCAGGGCGGCGAAGTCCACGTCGAAACCGATAGGGGCGTCGAGGCTTTCGATGCCGCCGTGCTGGCGGTTCACAGCGACCAGGCGCTGCGCCTGATCAAGGACCCCAGCCCGCTCGAGCGGCAGGTGTTGAGCGCAATATCGTATCGGCGCAACGAAGCGGTTGTGCATACCGACCGCGGCGTTCTCCCCAGGCGGCGGCTGGCCTGGGCTTCCTGGAACTACTATCGGGCGCCCGACAGCGGGCGCGAGGCTTCCGTTACCTACAACCTCAACGTGCTGCAGCATCTTCAGTCGCCGGAACCGATTTGCGTCACGCTCAATCCGCTGCGTCCGCTGCGCCGCGACAAGGTCATCACCAGGACCAGCTTCGCGCATCCGGTATTCAGCGCCGAGGCCTTTGCCGCGCAGGGCAGGATGGGCGAGATGAACGCAGGCGGGAACCGCTTCTTCTGCGGCGCCTGGACCGGGTGGGGGTTCCACGAGGACGGCCTGGCCAGCGGCCTCAAGGCGGCGGGCAGCGTGCGCGAATGGGCGGCGAGACCGGAGATTCAGGCAAAATTCGCATATGCACAGCGCGATCTACGAGGGTTGGGTCAGGCATATCCGGCACAGGCCGGCTAGGCACGCTTTTCAGTACCGCCTGTTCATGGCGTACGTGGACCTGGACGAGCTGGACCAGGTTTTCTCCGGCAGGTGGTTGTGGTCCACGCGGCGACCGGCGATTGCGCGCTTTTTGCCGAGCGACCACCTGGACGGAAACTGCGACGACCTCGCCGAGGGGGTGCGGGCGCTGGTGCGTGAGCGGAGCGGCCTGCGCCTGGACGGACCGGTGCGGCTGCTGACGCACCTGCGGTATTTCGGCTACATCTTCAACCCGATCTCGGTCTATTACTGCTTCGACAGGGTCAGCGCGAAGCCCCGCTGCTATGTGCTGGAGGTGAGCAACACCCCCTGGAAGGAGCGCGTGTGCTACGTCCTGCCCGTTACTGAGGCAAAATCTGGAGGGAGAGGGCAGGTATTTGAAATTGCTAAGGAAATGCACGTCTCACCCTTCATTCCCATGGACATGTCGTACCGCTGCTGGGCAGGCTCGCCCGGCGAGCGGCTGTCGCTGAGCATCGAAGTGCTTCGGGAGGACGAGGCCACCCTTCAGACCAGCCTGGCGCTGACCCGGCGGCCGGTCACGGGCGGCGTGCTGGCACGCAGCCTGTTGCGCTACCCGTTGATGACCGCCAACGTTACGTTGCGCATCCATCTCAATGCCCTGCGCCTGTGGTTGAAGGGCGTCAAGCCGCTAGCGCATCCGGGATCATGAACGCGCAGGGGAAGGCCGATCTGCCCGCCTCAATGTGGCGGCGACCGGTGCAGAAGCGCCTGAGCCGGCTTGAGAATGGCCGGCTGGAAGTGTTGGAGGCAGGCCACAGGCGGATTCTGGGCGGGCAGGGCAATTCAGGCGATCTTCCGCAGGCTACGCTCGAAGTGCTGGACAGCGCCTGCTGGCGGACGATCGCGACAGGTGGCGCGCTGGGCGCGGCGGAGTCTTTCATGGACGGCCAGTGGCGCTCTCCGGACCTGGCCGGCCTGCTCAGGCTGATGCTGCGCGATCAGGATGTGGCTGAGGGCCTGGGAGGCCAATTGTCGGCGCTGGGCGCCATTCCACGCTGGATAGGGCACGCTCTGCGGCGCAATACCCGCTCCGGTTCGCGACGCAACATTGCGGCGCATTACGACGTAGGGAACGACTTCTTTCGGTTGTTTCTCGATCCCACCATGTTGTATTCCTGCGCATTTTTCCCGTCCGAGGACGCAAGCCTGGAAGAGGCCTCGATCGCAAAGCTGGACCGTTTGTGCGAAATACTGCAACTGAAACCCGGTCTGCGGGTCCTGGAGATCGGCAGCGGCTGGGGCGCCTGCGCTATCCACATGGCGCGGAAATACGGCTGCAGGGTGGTGAGCATCACGATTTCCGAGCGGCAACACGCGGAAGCCTCGGAGCGGGTAAAGGCTGCGGGTCTTGAAGATCTGGTGGAAATCCGGATGCAGGACTACAGGGACACCGGGGGACAGTTCGACCGGTTGATATCGATTGAAATGATCGAAGCGGTGGGCGCCCAGTACCTGGACCTGTTCTTCAATCGCTGCAGCGAGTTGCTGAAGCCCGACGGCCTGATGGCGCTGCAGGCCATAACGATTGCCGACCAGGCGTACCGGGAAGCGGTCAGGCGCGTGGACTTCATCAAGCGCTACATCTTTCCGGGAGGTTTTCTGCCGTCAGTCGAGGTGATCATGGGCGCGGTGCGCCGGCGGACGGACTTCCGCCTCGTGCGCATGGAAGATATCGGCAGTCACTACGTGCGCACGCTGCAGCTGTGGGCGGAGGCCTTGCGGCGGAACTGGGATGCGGCGAAGGAGCTTGGATACTCCGGGGAGTTCCTGCGCATGTACGACTTCTACTTTCGGTACTGCGAGGCGGGGTTCGCGGAACGAACGATAGGGGACGCCCAAATGCTCTTCGCCAAACCCCAGGCGCGTTGATCTATCAAATGGGCATAATGTATATTATGTAAAGTTAGAGGTAAGTTATGGACTTTCACACTTTCGTCCTTTACGCGCACCTGGTGCTGTTCGTCTATTGGCTGGGGCCGGACTGGGGCGTCTATGTCACCACCCACTACATCTGCAAGGCGGAACTTCCGATCGAGGAACGGCGGCGCTTTCTTACCGCAATGCTCTGGATCGACCTGATTCCGCGGTCCTGCCTGATCCTGATGTTTCCGGTGGGGCTTACGCTGGCGGACAGTCTGGGGCTCAGCCCGGTCACGGGAACCTGGCTGTGGCTGGTCTGGATTGCCTTTCTGGCCTGGCTGGCGCTGTCGTGGGCGGTTTACCTGAACAAGGGCCCTTCCGCCGGCAGCACTTTTCGTATCGTTGACAACCGCATCCGGTGGGTCGTCGCGCCCGTTCTCGCGCTGGCCGGCGCTGTATCGCTGGTGATGGACGTCGGGTTCGGCAGCAACTGGCTGGGGCTGAAGGTGATGCTGTTCGGCGTGCTGGTGTACCTCGGCCTGTGGCTCAGGTCCTACGTCGCCGATATCGGGACGGGATTCCAGCGGCTGGCCGCGGAAGGTTCGACGCCCGAGGTGGAGGCGATCTTCACGACGATGCTCGCGCAGTCGAAGAAGGTGGTCTACCTGTTCTGGGGCACGTCGCTGGTGCTGGCCTTCCTCGGCCTGGCCAAACCGTTCTAGGCAACTGGCAACGCGTTACGGACCCGCGCCCGCATGATCGGGGCGCGGCTGTGCCGAGAGCAAAGCCGCGAGGGCGTCTGCTTTTTCTACTCGGCGCCCTGGCCCAGGCTGGCGATGACCGTTGTGGGGCCTGTGCTCGGCGCCGCGATGCCCATGACGTGCACTTCGGTGGTCACGATTTCGCCGATCTTCACCTGCTGCTCCCAGGCCACGTGTGAATTCCCGTCGGGGTCGGTGGCCATTACCGGGAAGCGTGACTGGCCTTCAGGCGTGGGCAGCTCCCAGGGCGCCGTAAAGGTTTCGCCGTGATCGTAGGATTCCGACATGTACAGCCGGTATGGGCTCTTGCGGCCCTCGCGCGAATGCCAGACGACCCGCACTACCCCGCTGGGCGTTACGGTGATGACCGGCGCGTCGCTGTACTTCGAGTCCGGGTGCATGGGCAGCGCTTCCTCAAAGTCGAGGGCGGCATTTCGCGAGCGGCTGAACCACACGCCCTGGTGTTCGGGACCGGCGGAAAACGCCACGGAATAGACGTAGTTCTCGTTCACGGCCATATCCGTGGGCTTGAGCGGGCAGCCGCCGATATACCAGGGATCGATCGGCAACCGGGCCAGCTCGGGCCAGGTTTGCCCGTCGTCCGTGGAACGCAGCACCACGCTGTCGCGAGAGCCGTCGTCGAACACATGCCGGTAGGACAACAGGACCGCCTCGTCGCCCACGAAGTCCGCTACCAGCTGGCAGCAGGGGCAGACAACGTCACGCGCAAACTCGATCTCGGTGCCGAATGTTGACCCGCCGTCTTTCGATGAGGCCGTGAACAGCGTGGCCCCCATGCTGGGACCACCCATGTAGCGGGTGTCGAGCCAGAAAGTGTGAACGGTGCCGTCGGGCGCCACCCCCATGGTCCCGAAGGCGTGCGCCGCGCCGAGCTCTTCGCCCAGCAGCCCCCGCCCGTCCTTCTTGACGTGCGAATTCAGCATGACGGGTTCGGAGAATGTGGCGCCCTTGTCGAGCGAACGCGTGTATTGCGAGGCGATGACATCCAGACGCGTCTGGCTGGACTGCGCGTTGCCCGGATAGAAAATGTGCACGGTGCCGTGATTGTCGATGTTGACCCGCGGCTTGCTGACCTGGAAGCCCCAGATGACGCCCCGCTCATGGTTGACCATGGACGGCGCCTGAAAACTGGACCCGCCGTCGTCGGAACGCGCGATCCACAAATCCACCGAGGAACGATGGCTGTGTTCGCCGTGCTTGCGCTTCGGAGGCGGCGCTGTCGGGTCGGGCCGATCCAGAAACACGACGTAGACTTCGCCGCCGCTGGATATCGCGACCTCCGGGCTGAAGGCAGCCCTGTCCGGCAACCCCAGTTCGTTCTGGTATAGAACATCGGCTTGCGTCCAGGCCGTGGACGGCAGGAACACAAACGCGGTCAACAGCGCCAATGCGCTAAAGTATGCTTTTTTCAACATACGGCTAGCTCCAGTGAGACCTATTCGAACAACCCCAAATCATACACCCGTTTGGCGGGCCGCTCTCGCGGCGGCGGCAGCGAGCCTGGCACTGGCCTCCCCTGCCGCCTTGCCGGCCGACGATGCGGCGAATCCCGCGGAAAACAACGATGCGCTAGAGCTTGAATGGGTCCGGGCGGACGATCTGTTGCCTCTGCTCGAAAGCCATCGGGGCAAGGTGGTGCTGGTCAACTTCTGGGCCACCTGGTGCGGTCCCTGCATTCACGAGATTCCCGCGCTGATCCGCCTGCGCGAGAAGCTGGATCCGTCGCGGTTCTCCCTCGTGGCGATTTCGCTGGACGATCAGGCCGACGCTGCGTGGCTGGTCCCCGAATTCATCGAGACGCGCTTCCCCGCGTGGCACAGCTACCTCAACGGGGAATTCGAGGACTATCTGCTCGTGGAAGAGCTGGATCCCTTCTGGCCGGGCGTCATGCCGGCGAACTACGTGATCGGCCCGGACGGATCAGTCGTCCGGACGCTTCTGGGCGGACACAGCGAGGAGCAGTTCGAAGAGGCCGTGCTGTCGGCCATGCCGGACGATTAGGCCATGAAACACCCCTCCGGAAAGGCGTCCCGCCTTCCCGGAGGGCAAGACGCCCTCCCGCCCGGGTCAGTCGGACAGCCCCAGGCGCTTGTGCATGATCGGGCTGGTGGTCGTGTACTGCAGGTGGACTTTCTTGCCGGGCGTGAGTATCGCCTTGGCCGCGAAGGCCGCCAGTGCGGCTTCGTGAAAACCGCTCAGGATCAGCTTCTTCTTGCCCGGATAGTGGCAGATGTCGCCGATGGCGAAAATGCCCGGAATATTGGTCTGGAACTTTTCCGGATCCACGTTCACGGTCTTGCGGTTCAGGTCCAGGCCCCATCCGGCGATCGGTCCCAGTTTGGGGGCAAGGCCGAAAAATACCAGTAAATCATCAACTTCCAAAGGATCTCTTTCAACGTCGCCAACGCTGAGCGTGACCGCCGAGAGATCATCCCCGGCCAGGTGCAGGCGGGTCGCGCGGGCCTTTTCGTACAGTTGCGCCCTGCCCTGCTCGACCAGTTCCCTGAACTGCGCCACCGAAGCGGGCGCCGCGCGGTACTCGTCGCGCCGGTGCGCCAACGTCACGGACTCGGCGATTCCGCTCAGTTCCAGCGCCCAGTCCAGAGCGGAGTCGCCGCCGCCGAGTATCAGCAGGCGCCTGCCGCGGAAACGCGAGGAATCCTTTACGCGGTAATGAAGCTGCCGGCCTTCCAGGGTCTCGGCGCCGTCCAGGCGAAGCTTGCGGGGTTGAAACGAGCCCACGCCGCCGGCGAGAAAAAGCGTTTTTGCCTGAAATAGCGTGCCGGCTCCGGTTTCGACGTGAAAGCCCTCCCCTTCTCCAAGCGGCCGGACCACCGTCACCTCTTCGCCCAGGTGAAAAGTTGGGTTGAAGGGCTCGATCTGCTTCAGAAGGGCGTCCACGAGGTCCTGGGCGTTGAGCACCGGTATGGCCGGAATGTCGTAGATCGGCTTGTCCGGATAGAGCTCCGTGCATTGCCCGCCGGGCTCCCGCAGGGCGTCCACGAGGTGTGCGCTGATGCCGAGCAGCCCGAGTTCAAACACCTGGAACAGCCCGCAGGGACCCGCGCCAACTATCAGTGCATCGGTTCGTATGGTCATAGGCTTCCGGGCGCCGGCAGTCGCGAACGGGATTATAAGTGTGGCCCGCGGAGCGATACACTTGCCGCATGAGATACCGGGTCCGTACGCTGATCCTGTTCGGCGCCGCGCTGCTGATCCTGACCGCGGGCTTCGGCCTGCGCGATCCCTGGCCGCCCAACGAGCCGGAAAACACGCTCGCCGCAGCGGAAATGCTCAGTTCCGGCGATTGGCTGGCGCCTACGCTCGCGGGTGAACTGTTCGTCAAGGAAGGGCCGCTATATCTTTGGATACTGGCGGTTTTTCAGTGGCTGTTCGGCATGAGGACCGGATTCCTACTGCCGTCGCTGCTGGCTGGCATCGGCATGCTGTGGATGACCTGCGACCTGGCCCGCCGGCTCTGGGACGATGCCGCCGGTTTCTGGGCCGGGGTCGCAATGCTGGGCTGCGTGCAGTTCGCGTTGCAGGCGCACGGCGCCGGGGGCGACGTGGTGTTGTGCTTCTTCATCGTGTCCGGCCTTTACGGGCTGTCCCGCCACCTGCTGCTGGGCCCCGCCTGGGGCCATTTCGTTCTCGGCTGCCTGGCTTGTGCGCTGGGCCTGCTGATCGACATTTCCGGCTTGTTGCCGCTCCTGCTGCTGGCGCCGTGGCTCTGGGCTGCGCGCCGCGGCTGGCTGTTGAGGCCGGCCCGGTGGAACCTCAGGTTGCTGGCGGGCCTTGCCGTGCTTGTGGCGATCCCGGCGGCCTGGCTGGCCCTGCTCTGGGGCTCCGACAGCGAGGCCGTGGCCGCGTACAGGCTGGCCTTGCCGGAGGCCTGGCCTCTGGGCCGCGGCCCCGCGTCGTGGAGCGACCTCTACCCGTTCTGGTACTACGCCCTGCAGGTCGCCCCCTGGGCCTGTTTCCCCCTGGTGCTGACGCTTCCCTGGGTCCGCTACGGCTGGGGGGACGGCCTGCGCGCACGCGACCCCGCCCTGCTCTGCTTCATCGTCTGGGCAGCCGCGGTACTGCTTCTCATATCCGTCAGCCAGGCGAAGCGGGCGGCCGACTTTCTGCCGATCATTCCGGCACTGGCGCTTGCCTGCGGCCCGCACCTGGCCGGCGCCCTGCAGCGCAGGAACTGCCGCCTGACGCTCTGGATCGGAATGATGGCCGTGCTGCTGGTTCTGCTCTTCTCCATGCTGAGCGTGTACGGCGTGACGCCGGCCGACGAGCCCGCGGTAACGTCGCTTTCCGATGGCTCTCCCTTCTGGTTCAACCTTCTGAATCCAGGACGGCTCGCGCTTCTCCTGGAGATCAACTCGGTCCATCCCGTGGTCGTGCCGCTGGTGATCGTGGCCAGCGCGGCGGGCCTGGCGGGCCTCCTGTCCGCCGGCAGCCGCAGGGCGCCCGCGGTCACGGGGTGCATAATCGTGCTGTTCTGGATGCTGCTCGGCTGGGGCTCGTTCTCGCTGCTCAACGAGGGGCGTTCCGGCAGGACGATAACCGTCGCGGCGCTTCAGGCGCTTCCCGAGGGCACGGAACTGGGGCTGGCGGACTGGCGGGCCCAGCAGATGCTGCACATGGACCGGCCGGTCACCCACTTCGGGCGCCGGCGCGCCGATCGCCGCCAGGAAATCCTCGATGCTTCGGCCTGGCTGGCCGGGGCCCCCGACCGGATGCTGCTGGCGCCGGAAGAGTATCGAAACTGGTGTTTCACCGGCGATTCGGGGATCCGCCTTGGCTACGCCCACCGCCGCTACTGGTACCTGCTGGACGCCGAAGAGCTGCGCCCCGAATGCCGCGTCCAGACCGCCCCTCAGTGCCTGGTGCAATTCTCCGGCTGGCGCTGAAGCGTATCAGCAGCGGGCCAGGAGAGCGTCGGACGGAGAGGGTTCCTCTCCCACGATCCGCCTGATCATCTCCGCCAGCGCCTGCCCTTCCTCCCCGTCGAGTGCCACGCCGGCGCCCGGGCGCTGCCCGGAAAGATCGTCCGCGCCGATCCACGCGATACTGCCGGCGACGCTGCGTTTCTCGCCATCGGCAAGATGCACCAGCAGCACGACTTCTTCCCCCGGAAAATGTTCCCGGCGGGTCGCAACGAACAGTCCGCCCGGCTCGAGGAACGGCAGCCAGGCCGCGGAAAGCGAATCGGCGTCCTCCAGCACCAGGGAGTAGAAGCCTGGGACGCTCATCGCTGCGTGCCGAAACCCCCGTACCAGTCCTTGAGCAGCACCGTTACGGCCAGTTCCGCGTTCGGCGTGAAGCGTTCGATGCGGCGGCAATCCATGACGTTGTCCAGGTGAACGAAACCGTACCTGATCATTGCCTCCTGCAAATCCGCGGACAAGACCGAAAATCTCTGCTTGTAGGCATTATTTTCGTTTGCGGTCCAGTCGCTGATCCGGCGAAACGCGCAACGGAACAGGAAATCGCAGCAGAATCGCATCGGCAGGTCCTTCCAGCTGCGCGCCACTTCCAGCGGCGTGGACGCCCGCCGTTCCAGACCGGCCAGCTGGCCGCTCATCGTCCTGGCGCGTTGGTCGAGGCCGTCGGCGTGAATCTGCAGCGCCGCGAGCGGTCCGCCTCCCGCCAGGCGCAAGGCGTTGTCCCAGTTCGCGTCCGGTTCCTGCCGCGCCAGCCAGGCAAGCGCCGCGTCCCGGGATACGGCCGGAGAACGCAGCAAGCGGCAGCGGCTGATGATCGTGGCCGGCAGTTGCGCCGGATCGTCCGCGACCAGGAGAATGTAGCTGTTCGGCCGCGGTTCCTCGAGGATCTTCAGCAGGCTGTTGGCGGCCGAACGCGTCATCGACTCGGCCGGGCAGATCGCGGCGACGCGCGCGCCCGTGCCGTAGGTGCTCAGCAGCATGAAATCGATCAGTTCCCGGATGCGTTCCACCGAGAGCAACTTGCCGGCCTCCGGCGCTGCCGGGTGAAGATTCGCGTGCAGGGTGGTCTCCGGGGCGGATTCCGCCGGCCATACGGGACGTTCGGACCCCCGCAACTCCTGCGCCACCCATGCGGCAAGGCGCCGCTTCCCGGTGCCGCGCTGGCCGTGCACCAGCAGGGCATGAGCAAGTTGGCCCGAACTGATCTGCGCCGCGAGTTCGGCCTCGAGAGGCTCCAGCCAGGGAAGCTCCGTCCGGTTCACGGCACTAGAGACCGGCCAGCCGGCGAATCGCGTCCGTCAGGTCCGTTTGCACTTCCTCCAGCGATTTCGACCCATCGACAATCCGGTAGCCGTCGCCTCCCAGCGCGGCCCGCTCCAGATACCCGGCGCGCACCCGCTCGAAGAACTCGCGGCTCTCGCGTTCGAACCGGTCGCCGCCTTGCGGATCGGCCTTGCGCGAGAGTCCGAGGCGGACCGGAGTATCGAGAAGAATGGTGAGATCGGGGCGCAGGCCGTCCAGGACCTGCTTTTCAAGCGCCTCCACGTACTCCAGCGAAACGCCGCGGCCGTACGATTGATAGGCGTAACTCGAGTCCACGAAGCGGTCGCAGATCACCCACGAACCCTCGTCGAGCGCAGGAAGAATGACTTCCTTCAGGGACGCGCTGCGTGCCGCGAACATCAGCAGCAACTCCGCCAGCGGCGCCATGCCGGTCAATTCGGGATCCAGCAGTATCTCTCTTAGCCGCTCTCCAAGCGCGGTCCCGCCCGGCTCCCTGGCCGCAACCACGGCGATGCCCCGCTGCTCGAGCCAGCCGGCCAGAAACGCGGCATGAGTGGATTTGCCCGCTCCTTCTATCCCTTCCAGAACTACGAATCGTCCGCGGCTCATATCAGTTGAAGCATAGCCTGTGAAGCCGCAACGGGGGCGGCGTCATTCAAGCGGCGCGTTGCCGCCGTTGCGCGCGCGCTGGCTGCGAACGAGCATCGCGACCGCGGCGTTGTGTCCGTCCAGCGTCTCGTTGAATACGTGGCTGCCGTCGAGGTCCGCGGAAGCCACGTAGTACAGGAATTCGCCCGGCTGCGGCTGCACGGCCGCCTGCAGGGAAGGCTCGCCGGGAAGCGAGATGGGCGTGGGCGGCAGTCCATAGCGCGTATAGCTGTTGTACGGCGTGTCTTCGCGCAAGTGGGCGCGGGTGATGTCGCCGGCGTACGAATCGCCGAGTCCGTAGATCACCGTGGGGTCCACCTGAAGGCGCATGCGCAGTTTAAGTCGCCGTGTGAGTACGCCGGCGATGACGGGGCGCTCGGCGTCGATCCCGGTCTCGCGCTCGATTATGGACGCCAGGATCAGGGCCTCGTAGGGATCTTCCAGGGGCAGTCCGGCGGTACGCTCCGCCCAGGCCGCCTGCAATCGGTCCTGCATCAGCGTGTGGGCACGCAGAAGCAGATCGGCGTCGGATTCACCGCGCGTATAAGCGTAGGTATCCGGGAAAAACCATCCCTCGGCGTGTTCATGTCCGAGCGCCAGTTCTGCGGCCAGCGCTTCCGCATCCTGCGACTGCAGGGTGGAAACCAGCGGTTCGGCGGCAGGCAGGGCCCGAAGAATCTCGCCAACGGTCCAGCCTTCGATGATGGTGAAGTAGTGCTGAACGACCTCGCCGCGAACCATGCGATCGATGAGCTGGCGATGGGTGTCCCCTGCCCCGACCCGGTATTCGCCTGCCTGTATGCGCGCCGAGGTTCCCGTCACGTAGGCCGCCAGCTTGAACAGCCACGGCCGCTCCAGGATCATCCGCTCCTCAAGCCGCGCGACCACCGCATTCAGCGAGTCTCCCGGTTCGACGATCACGGTCCGATCGGCGGATCCGGCAGCGAGAGGGTTTTCCAGCGCCAGCCGTGCGGAATACAGCCCGGCAAGCGCGAGGAGGGCCGCCGCGGCTACCCCGGCAACCACGGTCTTGGCGTTGCGGGTCATCAGACCCCGCGGAAGACCAGGCAACCGTTGGTGCCGCCAAAGCCGAAGGAGTTGCTCATGCTCACCCGCACGCGCATGTTGCGCGCCGTGCCGGGCACGAAGTCAAGGTCGCAGCCTTCATCCGGATTGTCCAGGTTGATGGTGGGAGGAACGGCTCCGTCGCGGATCGCCAGGATCGAATACAGCGCCTCCAGCGCGCCGGCGGCGCCCAGCAGGTGGCCGGTCATCGACTTGGTCGAGCTGACGGCCAGGCGCTCCGCATGGTCGCCGAAGACGTCCTTGATGGCGATCGTCTCGACCAGGTCGCCCAGCGGCGTGGAGGTGGCGTGGGCGTTGATGTAGTCCACTTCCTCGGGATCGAGGCCCGCATCCTTGAGCGCCGCGCGCATGCAGGCGGCCCCGCCCGCGCCGTCCTCCGCCGGGGCCGTGATGTGATACGCGTCGCTGCTCATCCCGAAACCGATGACTTCGGCGAGTATCTCCGCGCCGCGCGCCCGTGCATGCTCGAATTCCTCCAGCATCAGGCACACGGCGCCGCTGGCGAGCACGAAACCGTCCCGGTCCCGGTCCCAGGGCCGGCTGGCGCGTTCCGGTTCGTCGTTGCGCAGCGACAAGGCGCGGGCCGACGAGAAGCCGCCGATGCCCAGGTAGGCAATGCAGTGCTCGGCGCCGCCGGCGAGACAGACATCGGATTCGCCGTAGGCGATGGACCGCGCCCCCAGGCCGATCGAATGCGTGGACGTGGAGCAGGCGGTGGCCGTCGCAATGTTGGGGCCGCGGGCGCCGATCTGTATCGAAAGCAGGCCGGCGGGCATGTTCACGATAATGCCCGGAACCAGGAAAGGTGAAATGCGCCGCGGATTGTTCTGCTCGGCGTAGCGCTCATGCGAGGCTTCGATGGTGCGGATGCCGCCTATGCCGGAGCCCACGTAGACGCCCACCCGGTCGGCGTTCGACTCGTCGATGACGAGCCCCGAAGAGCGCAGCGCCTGGATTCCGGCCGCGACGCCGTAGTGGTTGAATGCGTCGAAACGCCGGACCTCGCGACGCTCCATGTATTCGGTAGGGTCGAAATCGCGGATCAGTCCTGCGATTCGCGAGGGGAAAGCCCCGATATTGGGCAATTCCTCATGGGCCGTGATGCCGCTCTTCCCCTCAAGGACCGACTGCCATGAGGTCTCGGGATCGTTGCCCACGGGAGTAATCGCTCCCGCGCCCGTCACGACTACGCGACGTCCTTTCATGAGAATTACTCCAGGCGGCCAGGCGTGCCGGAAATCACGCTGGTGCTGTCAGTTCTTTGGTCCGGCCGCGCCGGCTCGGCTATTCCTCCAGGCGGGCGGAAATGAAGTCGATCGCTTCCTGAACGGTAGTAATCTGCTCGGCGTTTTCGTCGGGGATCTCGGTTTCGAACTCTTCCTCAAGCGCCATCACCAATTCCACGGTGTCCAGCGAATCGGCGCCCAGGTCGTCCACGAACGAGGACTCGTTCGTGATACTGGATTCGGACACGCCAAGCTGCTCGGCGATGATCGCTTTGATCTGTTGTTCAACATTGCTCATAGATCCAATTCCCCTGGGAGCCGGGCGTAGCCGACAGTAATGCCGAAGCGCGTATTCTAACGGAATACCCGCCCCGACGGGCGTTTGCCCGTGAAGTCCCGGTCGGCCCGCTTAGGCGATCAGCCCATCCACATTCCGCCGTTCACGTGCAGTACGGTTCCCGTGACGTAGGACGCCGCGGGCGACGCCAGGTAGACGGCGGCCCCGGCCACGTCCAGCGGCGAACCGGCGCGTCCGGCCGGAATCTGCGTGACGATCGCGTCCTTTCGCTCGGACGTTACTCCCGCCGTCATGTCGGTTTCGATATAGCCCGGCGCGATGGCGTTCACGGTGATGCCGCGCCCGGCCACTTCCAGCGCCAGCGCGCGGGTGAAGCCCAGAAGTCCGGCCTTGGCCGCCGCGTAGTTGGCCTGCCCTGCCGCTCCGGCGGCGCCCACGACCGAAGACAGGTTGATGATGCGCCCGCGCCGCGCCTTGAGCATGCCGCGCAGACAACCCTTGCACAGGCGGTAGGCCGAGTTGAGATTGGTGTTGAGGACGTCCTGCCAGTCGTCCGGCTTCATCCTGAGCAGCAGGTTGTCGCGGACGATGCCCGCGTTGTTCACGAGGATGGTCGGGAGGCGCCCGGCCAGGTCCTTCATCAGAGCCTGAACGCTCTCGTCGGACGCCACGTCGAGCACCTTGCCCGAATCGCCGCCGCCCAGGCGTTCGGCGATTTCGGCTGCGCCCTGCTCCGTGGTCGCGGTCCCGATCACATCGGCTCCGGCGGCCCGGAACTGCCCTGCAATCTCGGCGCCGATGCCGCGCGTCGCACCCGTGACCAGGGCGATCTCTCCGCTCAGGGAAAACAGGTTCGTATCGTCGGACACGCAGAAAAATTATAGGCGATAGCGCCCTTATTCGCGCTCTGGCATGATTGCCGGATGAAGCGCGATTTTTCCGGCAGGCAGGATTTCACCCGGCGCTCCCGCGGTTTTACGCTCATGGAACTGCTGGTGGTGCTGGCCATCATCGGCATCCTGGCCGCGATCGCGACAGGCGTTTACGTGGGCCGCGTCGATGATGCACGGATAACGCGGGCCCGGGCCGATATTCAGACGATAGAGGCGGCGCTGGACATATTCCGGCTGGACAATTTCCGCTACCCGACCAATGCGGAGGGGCTGGAGGCGCTGGTGGAACGGCCCAATGATCCCGACCTTCGCTGGCCGGCGGGCGGCTATATGCGCCGCCTGCCGCTGGACCCCTGGAACCGCCCCTATCTCTACGCCAGCCCGGGCCGCCGCGGAGAAGTGGATGTCTACACCCTGGGACGCGACGGACAGGAAGGCGGCGAGGGCCAGGACGGGGACATCGGCAACTGGAATCTCGACCGGCAGCCGTGACGGCATATCGGGAAGCCACGCGCGCGACGCGTGGTTTTACGTTGATCGAACTCCTCGTCGTGCTGGCGCTGATCGCGCTGCTGACCGGACTGGCCGCGCTGTCGGCCGGCGCTGCCGGCAGCCCGGTAACGCGGGAGGCGCGCAGGCTGGCCGCCACCCTGCAGTTGGCCACGGAAGAGAGCCGCCTGCAGGGCAGAGTGCTGGGGCTGAAGTTCCGCCGGGACGGCTATTCCTATCTTGAACTGGTTCCCCGGGAGCCGGACGACGAGTCCGGGCCCGGTTTCGTCTGGACACCATTGCCCCCAAGGGGCGCGTTTGCGGCCCGCACCTGGCCGCAGCCGATGCGCTTCGAATTGCGTATCGACGGCCGCGCGGTGGCGCCCGCGTTCGGGATCGCCGCTTCCGCGCCGCAGATCCTGCTTCTGCCCGAAGGCGAGTTCACGCCTTTTACATTGCGGCTGGTCGGCACGCGGGAAGCGGGCGCTACGATGCGCTTCGGCTCTTCCGGCCAGTTTGAGCTTGAAGGCCTGTGAAAAGAGGTTTCACGCTGCTCGAAGTGCTGGTGGCGCTGGCCGTCGTTGCCCTGGGCCTGAGCGCCGCGTTCGCCGCCACCGGCCAATCGGCCCGCACCGCCGAGCAACTGCGTGTCCGCACGCTGGCGCAGTGGGCGGCCGCGGACGCGCTGACGGCATTGCGGCTGGCCGGAGACCTTCCGCGCGGGCAGGCCCGCCGCGAGGAAGAAATTGGCGGGCGGGTCTGGTGGGTCGAGTATCGGGTCCGGCAATCGGCCGCCGAGACCCTGCGTGACGTGGAAGTGCGGATTGGCCCGGAACGCGGCGCCCCGGTCCTGGCGGCGGCCAGGGGCGTGGTTCGGGTACGGGTCCAATTGGGAGATGGGGAATGAGAAGCCGCCTCGCTCGGATGCGACGCTATGAGCTTGCCACGACGCTCGGGTTTACGCTGATCGAGTTGCTCGTGGCCCTTGCCATCTTCGCCGTGATGGCGACGCTGGCTTTCGGCGGCCTCGGGGAAGCGGTCACGCAATCGGAACGGCTGGATGCGCAGCAACAGCGTTGGCACGGCGTGCAGCGCGCCGTGCGGCTGATGGAAAACGATTTCGCCCAGTTGCGGGCGCGTCCGGTGCGCGGCATCCTCGGCCAGGACCATGAGTCGGCATTGCAGGCGCTCGGCGCGGGCGAACTGAGCTTCACCCGCGGCGGCTGGCTGAATCCAGGACTGCTGCCGCGGTCCGAGTTGCAACGGGTGCGTTACCGGTTGATCGACGGGCGCCTGCTGCGGGAGTACTGGCCGGTGCTGGACCGTATCGGGGCTACCCAGGCCGCGGGCGAGGTGCTGCTGTCGGAAGTGGAGGAATTCCGGGTGGAGTTTCTGCCCGGGCCGGTAGCGGCGCAGGCCGCGTGGACGGATTTCTGGCCTCCACCCGGCGAGTTCTCCGTTGAGACCTTGCCGGCCGGAGTCCGGCTTACGGTTGTGGCGCGAGGTATCGGAACCGTTTCACGCCTGATCGAGGTGGGCCGGTGAATTCGGACCGCTCCCAGAAGGGGCTGGCGCTGATTTCGGCGCTGCTCATTGTGAGTCTGGCCGGCGTTCTGGCCGCCGCCCGAATGTTTGCCCTGCAACTCGAAACGCAGGCGTCCCGGGCCGTCCTGGGCGCCACGCAGGCACGCCTTGTTGCCCTGGGAATCGAGGAACTGGCGGCCGAGATCATGGCCCGCGACGCGCTCGACAGCGACACGGACCATTACGGCGAGCCCTGGTTTCGCGGCATCAGCGACATGAGCGTTGGGCCGATGCGGATTCGAGGGACAATAGAAGACATGCAGGGGCGGTTCAATCTGAATAACCTGGTCACCCAACAGGGAACGCCGGACATGATCGCGGTCGATCAGTTTCGACGCCTGCTCCGCGTGCTGGGACTGGACGAGACGATTGCCCTGAAGGCGCTGGACTGGATGGACGCCGACAATCTCCCGCAGCCCGCGGGAGGCGCCGAAGACGAGGCCTACACGCGGCTTTTCCCGCCCTATCAGGCCCCGAACCGTCCGATGGAGGACGTGTCGGAACTGTTGGCGGTAGAGGGCGTGGATGCCGAAACCTGGCGCCTGCTCTCACCGCATGTCACGGCCTTGCCGGTCACCGGACCGCCGGTTCCGGTCAACGTGAACACGGCGACCGAGGAAGTGCTGCTGTCGATTGCGGAATACCCGGACCGCGCGCGGGTGCAAAACTGGCGTCAGCGGCAACTCGCCGGCGGCATGACGGACCTGGAGGAAGTGCAGGCCACCCTGCCCTCCCGAATGGCCGAGCGGGTTTCACTGTCCAGCAACTGGTTCTCGCTGCGCGTGGCCGTGAACGCCGACGGCACACGGTTCTACCTGAGCAGCCTGCTGGATCGCGGCCTCGGTCAGATCCGCGCGCGCCGCCAGGGATTGCCGCCCGAAGCCTGGCTGGCGCCGGTGGAGGACCAAGAGCGCAAGAGTCCCTGAGCGGATGGAATACCTGGTAATACGGATCAGCGACCTGGAAGGCGGCGCCTCCTGGCAGGCGGTGGATGCGCATGGCGCGCCTCTGGCGCAGGGCGGCGAAGGGAAACTCGAGCAGGCTGCCGAACTGGCCGAGGGACGCAAGGTCGTCCTTCTGATCCCGGCGCGCGAAGTGTTTCGGTCCCGCCTGGACCTGCCCGCGCGCGGGCGCCGGTCGGCGGTCAGGGGCGCGAGATACGCGCTGGAGGACCGGATTGCGGGCGACGTGGAGGAGCTGCATTTTGCGGTCGGACCCGCCGCCGGCGACCAGCTGGAAGTGGCGGCCGTGGAGCGGCAACGGCTTGAAGCACTCCTGGGCCGGGCAGAGGAGGCGGGACTGCTGCCGGTTGCCGTTTATGGCGAAGGCGACGCCCTGCCCCGGCTTCCCAACGCCGCCGCCGCCCTGCTGGAGGAGGATGCGCTGCTGTTGCGGGACGGCGGCGGGCAGGTGGTGTCGGCCCAGCCCGGCGAGCTTGCGGGCCTTGTTGATATCGCGTGCGCGGAGCATGCCGGCGACGAGGCTGTTCCGTTCCGGCTGGTGATCTATTGCGAGCCCGCTTTGCAAGGCGTGGCGCAGGAAGCAATCGCAAGCCTGAACGGACGGGAGGTGGAGCTCCGGCTGCTCGAACAGGGCGTGATGCCGCAACTGGCCGCGGAGTCGATGTCCGGCGCCGCCGTGAATCTTTTGCAGGGCGAGTTCCGCCGCCGCGACGACCGGGCCGGCCGGCTGAGGGGCGTTGCTATCGGCCTGCTTGTCGTGGCCCTTTTGTTTCCGGGCTACCTGGCCATGGACGGCTGGCGCGCGCAGAGGGAATACCAGGCGCTTGCCGGAATCGTGGACGCGCGGCTTCGGCAGATGATGCCGGATGCGGGAGCGTCGGCCGATCTCAGGGGCGAGTTCAGGCGCCGCGTCGCTTCGGCCGATCTGTCCGCCGCGGCAGACAGCGACGGGTTTCTGCGGCTGCTGCAGTCCCTGGAACGCGCCGGCGGCAGCGGCACCCGCTTGCTCGACCTGAACTACGGGAACGGATCGGCCCAGGTGCGTTTGGCGGCCGCGGACACGGAAACGCTTGACCGGGTTCGCCGGAGCCTGATTTCCGGCGGCCATTCCGTGCTGATCCAGACCGCCGTGCCCGAATCCAACGGATCGGTCACGGGTGAACTGAGTATTCGCGATGACCGCGATCGCTGAATTCTGGCGCGTGAGATCGGCCCGCGAGCAGGTCCTGCTCGCGGCGCTGGCGGTGATGGCGCTTGCCACGATCTGGTATTTCGCGGCGGTCGCGCCGCTGCTTGACCGGGCCGAGAGCTACAAGCAGAGGCGCGCGGCGGAGACCGCGTTGCTGGAACGGCTGGAACGCGTGGGCGGCCGGATGGCGGCGCTGCCGGCGCCGCGCCCCCGGTCGGACGCTTCGCTGCTGCTCCTGGTCAACCGTTCGGTCCGCGACGCCGGTTTGGGCGGCTTTCTTGAAGACGGCGCCGCCGACGGCGAAACGCGGGTTCGCCTGCGCCTGCGTGATGCGCCGTTTCCTCAAGTCAGCGCCTGGCTGGCCGGCCTGGCGGTCCAGGAAGGCATCCGCACCGTCAGCGCCGATATCGAGCGCGGCTCGGCGCCCGGTATAACCCAGGTCAGCCTGGTACTCGAACGCAGCGACTGACCCCCGGCAAAGGAGCGAGGGCGCCCTCGCCCTCTCAGCGCAGGTAAAGTTGCGTGTGGCGATACTTGATCGTAGCATATCGTGTTACACTTTCTACGGTGATTCGGAGCTTTCGGCACAAGGGATTGTCCGAGTTGTTTGAGCGCGGACGGAGCCGTCGTGTGCGGGCCGATCTGCACGCGCGGTGCCTGAGGCGGCTTGAAGTTTTGGATCAGGCTGAAGTACTGGTTGACCTGAACCTTCCCGGCTTTGGTTTGCATCTGCTTCATGGCAGACCACAGCGATACAGCGTGCAGGTCAATGGCCCTTGGCGCATTACATTTGAATGGGCAGATGGCGAGGCGGTTCGGGTTGACCTGGAACAATATCACTGAGGTGAGTATGGCCGAGTATCAAGTAAAACACCCTTTGCGGCGTAAGCCGGTGCATCCCGGCGAGATCATGCGCGAGGACGTGCTGCCGGCGATTGGGTTGTCCGTCAGCGAAACGGCCAGGCGGCTTGGCGTGTCCCGTCAGCAGCTCCATAGGGTGCTGGCTTGTACCCATCCGATCACGACAGAAATGGCCTTGAGAATCGGGAAATTCGCTGGCAACGGGCCAGAACTTTGGCTACGGTTGCAGCAGAATTACGACCTGTGGCACGCCGAAAAGCGCTTGAAGCGGGAACTTGACAGAATCGAGGCAAATGCCAGCGGAGTCAGCGCCTGATCAGCACCGTTCATGCCTGAAAAATCCCCCGAATCGTGGATCTGGGACGCAGCCTGCTCCATCCGCGGCGCCAGCAGCACGTAGACGTGGATGCAGCGACAAAGATTCAAATACCGCCCCCGTCTGTGAATCAGCAGGAGGAGGTAGTTTCAATCTTGGAACTGGTTGATGCGAAGCGAGGTGTTGCAGCTTCAAGGCGACGGGTAATCAAAGATACCTTCCGTACCCTCCTCCATAACCTGATGACAACGAAGATCCGCACTAACGACATCGGACTACTCGAAGGAGAGCAATCTGCATGAGTTCACTCAACATGCGAGAAAAACGAGTGCTTGAGGAGTTTCTTCAAATGGAATCTGGCTATGTCCTGAACTTCTCCGACCGGACATTTGGAGACTTCGTTCACGAAGTGGTTGACATCGAAATCCACTCGGGGACATATACCATTCATGGAACATCAAAAGCCAAAAAGTTGCGTGCGTTTTGGGAAATTGAATCTGACTATCTTGTTGGCAGGTTGTTGAAGGCGTTGGTTGAGTATGTGGAAGACACTTATCGAAACACCAATGACGCAGAAAAGAAACTTGCACATCGTTGCCGCGAGATCGCCAGCCGTCTTCTTGCCGGTGGCCCCAGCTTTCAAGATTTAAGACAGCAAGCAAGGTCTCTTGACGCGAACCATCTGGCAGAACAGATTCGCCGAATGGAGGATTCCGTCGAAAACGATCCAAGGCTAGCAATCGGCACCGCGAAAGAACTTGTTGAGACATGCTGTAAGACAATATTGGCCGAGAGGGGAATGGAATTGCCAAGAAAAGCTGATATTCCCACCTTGACGAAGACGACGCTTAAGGAATTGAATCTCGTCCCCGAAGATGTTCCAAAGGCGGCTCGTGGTGCTGACGTAATCAAACGACTCTTAAGCAATCTAGCGACTATCGGCAATGGCCTTGCCGAACTCCGGAGTCTTTATGGGACAGGACATGGTCAACACGGCTCGTCCTCAGGGCTCACTGCGCGACACGCAAAACTAGCGGTGGGGGCCGCATCAACTTTGGCGGTGTTCCTGTTTGAAACTCACCAACAAAGCAAAGCGTCCTAATCGGCTAATGGGCTCCCCCTTGGCGTCATATAACACCGTCCGGTGAAGTGGGCTCTTATGAATGGACGGCGTGGCAAGCCTTTGATCGGGACCGCAGAATCGCGGTCAGGGGTTGCGCGGCGAAGTGACCGCAGCCGGGGCTGACGGGTACTCGAACGCGAAAACGACGTTGCCGGGCATGCCCAGCCCCTGGCCGTAACCTGAGGACTGGAAGAACATGCCATCGACCAGGGCCGTTCCGCCCCGCGATATCGAGCCCCCCGATCCGGACAGTCCGTTTACGCCTTCCACCCGGAACGCCGTATCGAACGCCCAGACAATCTCGCCGGTCCTCCTGTCATAGGCGCGCAGGACGCCGTCATTGGCGCCGGCGAACACGACCTCTCCGGCTATCGTCGGGGGCGAAGTCATCGATGTGTAGCAACGATGAGGCTTGCCGTTGCACCAGTCGTCCGCCGCGTCGGCACGCCAGGCGATTTCTCCCGAGCCGAGGTCCACGGCGACAAGTGCGCCGGCAGCAGTGTTCTCAATGACGTCAATGTCGGCAATCGGTACGTATGCCCGTTCCACGTCGGCGGCTATGCCGTGTTCCACCCCGCCGAACGACGGTCCCCGGATCTGAATGATCCTGCCGACCCGGGTTTCCCAGATGACCTCTCCGTTTTGGTCCGGATCCAGCGCGTAAAGCATGCCGTCCTTCGATGCGACCAGCAGGATTTCGGTACCGTCGCTGCGGGTCTGGACGACTACGGGGGCGCCGATGTCCCTGTCTCCTTCAAGCGATTCGTTTTCGGGCGGGCACTCCTCCTCGGGGTCGGCGAACACGCCCACGCAACCGCCGTTCCAGATGTCGATTCCGCCGAATCGCGCCGGGGCGAAGCTCCTGACCCACTTCTTCTTGCCGGTGTGCAGGTCCAGCGCAACCACGGCGTCCGACTCGGGTATGGGCGGCCCGGTCTTCTGGTTGCTGGTGCCCACGTAGAGGAGTCCTCGCCGGGCATCGACGGTCGGCACGGACCAGACGCTCCCGCCCGACGGGCCGTAGCGCATCGTTCCGGAGGGTGAACGGCCGAGTTCCCGAATGGGTTCCTCGACGATGCGCGTCTGCCATAAGCGGCTTCCCGTGCCGGTGTCGAATGCGGTCACGGTACCCTGGAAAGTGCAGCAGGGGAGTTTCGGATCGAGGGCATTCACGAACCCCTGGTTGGTCGAAACGGGAACGAAGACCTTACCGTCATGCACGGTGACGCTGCCGTTCATTCGCGCGGAAGGCTGTTCATCGGCCTTGTTGCGCCAGAGCAGCTTGCCGGTAGCGGATTCCAACGCATAGACGTAATTCTCGTAGTCGGCAAAGATCGCCTTGCCGTCGTCGATCGAAATGGCCGAGCGCACGCCCGCTGCAGGCCGGTAAAGCCAGTGAATGCAACCGCTTCGGGCATCCAGCGCAAAGACGAATCCGCTCCTGCTGCCGACATACAGGCGCCCGTCGTGGACGGTCGGCTGGTTGCCGGCATTGGTGGTGGAGCCGGTATCCGGAATGACGAATGCCCACTTCAATCGTGCTTGTTCCACTTGTGCGGCGGTCAGGCCGGAACCGGACAGGTGCCGGCTGTTGCGCGCATCCGGCGCCCAGGCAGGCCAGGAGCCGGCCACTACGTCTTGAGTCAGCGTTTCCGCATCGCAGAAGTTGGAGACCTCCGCCGAAGGCTTTTCCGGCGCCAGGCCGCCGAGATACCGCGCGACCGCCCAGCGTTCGGCATCGTTCAACCCGACTGCAGCCTCCCGCATGACGCCGGACCACAGCGAACGGTAGATGTCCTCGGGCCTGAGCTTTGCAAGTCCGGCCACTTTCGGCTCTATGACCTCGGAACTGTGGCATTGGGCGCAGCGTTCGGCGAACACCAGTTCGCCTGGCAGTGGTTCGGCGCCGTGGGACGGTGGAGCTGCAACAAGCAGGGCCGCCCAAAGGATGCCCAAGGTGAGATTCTGATCAGGCATGTCGTTTAGGCCCTCGGGTTACGCGCCGGGTTCGGGGGTTACTTCGCGGAAGGCGCTGTGCCAGGGGAAGTAGAGCGCGGTGCGGATGAGCCGGCTTTCGCGCGCCTGCATGGCGAGGCGGTAGCGCCCGAGTTGCCGCGCATGACGGCGCTCCTCCTCGTCCAGGAAGGCTTCGAGGTCGCCGCCCTCGTGGCGTGAAGTCTTGTAGTCCACGATCCAGCGTTCTCCGTTATGCACGAAGGTGCGGTCCAGGATCAGGCTGCCAGTGCGGCCGTCTTCCTGCAAGGACAGCGGCAGTTCGCTGGCTGCATCGTCGTGGGCTTGCAGCGTCCAGCGGCCCGTTTCGTCCTCCAGCGTATTGAGCAGCGCAATTTCAACGTCCGTCGTCAGTGATTCCAGTTCGTCCGCCGGCACGCCGTGAAACTGCAGCATCCGCCGAGTGCGCGGGCGTTTCGTTTCCAGGCGCTCGCGCGGCCAGGCGCCGGGTCCTTCTTCGGAGATTTCCTGAAGCCAGCGGTGGACCGCCAGGCCCAGCACCCTCGCCCTTTCGCCGGCCCAGACGTACGAAGGCGACCGGGTTTCCTCCGGGCTGGGTGCGATCATGGGCGCCGGGGGCTCGGGCGGCACCCAGCCGTCGGGCACGCGCCGGATCTCCGGTTTCACCAATCGCCGTTTCCTCGCGCTCCTGCGTTTTGCGGGGAGTTCCGCGGGGGCCTCCCGCTCGAATAGTTCCCTGAGAGCCTCCGCAAGGTCCGCGGCCATGGTCCGCGCCGAAGGCCTGAATTCCCCCGGGCCTTCCGACTCCTCGTCCCGGACCAGGCCCACCAGCAGATGCAGGCGGGTGCGCGCGCGCGTCGCCGCCACGTACAGGAGCCGCCTCCGCTCGGCATCCTCACGGGCCTTCTCCAGTTTGTCCAGGTATTCGTACACGGGGTCGGAGTCCTGTCTACGCCGCGAGGGAGGCACGGCCAGCAGGGTGGCGGCGCCCTCCTCCGCCGGCAACCAGTTCTCGCCGGGCGGCGGCTGCCACCAGCGCAGCACCGGCGCGCGTCCGCCGCGGATGTCCCGTCCCAGCCCCGGCAGGATCACGGTATCGAACTCCAGGCCCTTGGCCTTGTGCATGGTCAGGATCTGCACGCGCGCGCCGGTCTCCGGGTTGGACACGAATTCGTCCGTGAGTTTGAGCGTGCGGGCAACCGCGTTGTCGATCTGACTTCCCTGGCTGGTTTCGGAGAGACTGTCGAGGAACTCGGCCGCGTGACGCAGGCAATTCTCGTCGCTGTTGCCCGCGGGACCGCCCAGAGCCAGCCAGGTCCCTTCCACCCAGCTTCGAAAGTCCAGTTGCCCGCGCAGGCGCAGCGCCCGCTCGAGCACCGGGACGACCCGGGCCAGGCGCTTGCGCCCGTCACTGCTGAGCCGGCCGATGCGCCCGGAGTCGCGCAGCATGTCCCAGACCGTTTCGCGCGGGGCATCGTGGCAAAGCGCGTGCAAATCCTTGAGCGAAAGCCCGCACCACGGAGCGCGCAGGACAGCCAGCCAGGCGATCCGGTCGGACAGTTGCGCCAGCGCGCGGGCGATCGCGGCCAGGTCCTGCACCACGCTGAAGCGCTTGCGGCGCTCGAACTCGGTTCGGTTGACCGCGATGCCGGTCCTGCCCAGCGCGTTGCTCACCTCCTCGCCGTGGGTCCGGCTGCGGACCAGGATTCCGATGGTCCCGTCGGGACGGTCCTCAAGCGTCATTCGGACAATCCGCTCGACGATGGCTACCTCCGACTCGTGATCGCCCTTGCGGAAGTAGTGAAGCCGGGCATCGGCGTGTCCGGGATTCGCCTCGGGCGCGGGCTTTGCTCCGGGTGCGGGCTCGCAGGGCGTGTAGGCCACGGTGCCCAGCAGCGTGTCGCCCTGGGCCGGGAATACCCTGGGGAAAACCGTATTGAACCAGTCCACCAGCTTCGGCGTCGATCGGAAGTTCACGGTCAGCCGGAGCAGTTCGGGCCGCAGGCCCGCCAGCCCCTGTTCGCACACCCTGAGGTAGCCGCGCACGTCGGCCTCCCGGAATCCGTATATGGATTGCATGGGGTCCCCAACCATGAACACGGTGCGGCCGTCGCCGTCCTGCCATTCCCGAGTCATCTGCTGGAGCAGGTCGAGCTGGGTGCGCGAGGTGTCCTGGAACTCGTCGATCAGGATGTGGCGCAGCCGCGTATCCAGGCGTTCGGCCAGCAGCGATGGCCGGTCGCCGTGGCCCAGGGCCTTGAGCGCCGCCTGGCTGACTTCCGTGTAGTCGGTTTCCCTGCGCTGCGCGAACAGCACCTTCAACTGCGCAAATGCGCCGCGCAATACGCGCATGACCGACTGCACCAGTCGCAGACGGGCCGCTTCGTAGCCCGGCGACTCGAGAATCCTGAGGCGGGACAATCGTTCCTGAAATTCGCCGGACCCTCTGAGCGCTTGCTGCAGTTTTTCGCCGAGTTGCTTCCTGAACCGCACGCGCCATTCGTTCTTCAGCGTGAGCAGGTCGTCCGCCGCGCGACCCCATCCCGCAAGCGCGTCGGGGTCGGCGGGGTCTTCCGGCTCATCGTCGGCTACCCAGTAATCGGCAAAGGCCTTCTCGAATTCGCCGCGATATTTCCCAAGGCATTGAAGCATCCGGCCGATTTCACGGCCTGCGAGATTGCGCAGCGCGGCATTGAGCGCCGCGGCGTTGTCCCCCGCTCCCAGCAGCGGCAGCCACTGTTCGCGCTTGGCCAGCATTCCGGCGACCAGTTCGGTGAATTGCTGCCCGCTTCCGTCCAGGTGGCGAAGCAGGGTCTGCACATCCTCGTCCCCAAGCCGGATGCCGTCATGGAGCAGCATGCGGGCGGCCGTTTCGTAGAGGGGGACCGCGTCGGCGCGCAAGTTGCCCAGCGCTCCGCCGCCGCTGGACACCGGGGAACTCGCCGCCAGCCAGGAACCCAGCGAGTCGATGGTGATGATGCGCAGGCGCGCGGGATTGTCCGGCAGGTCCCAGCCGCGCTTGCGGGACTGCTCAAGCACGCGCCGCGCAAGCTCAAGGCTCCGTTGGCGGTGAGGCGGCACGTCCTTGTTGTCCGAAGCGGCCTCCCGCAGGCTGCGGGCCACGCGCTCGCGCATTTCAGCGGCCGCCTTGCGCGTAAAGGTGATCGCCAGCACCGCGTCGGGCTCGGCCTCGCGCCCCAGCAGGCGCAGGTAGCGCTGGACAAGAATCTCGGTCTTGCCGGAGCCGGCCGGCGCCTGCACGATGAACGAGCGCTCCGGGTGCAGCGCACGTTCGCGAACCGCCTGGTCGCCGGGCGCGGTCATGCCTGCTCCAGCTCCTGGATGCGGCTCAGTACCTGGTACTGCCCGCGACCGCCATCATCCCAGGAAAAAATCTCGACGCGCGCATCGCCCCGGCTCAGGTCCAGCGCCGCCTTTTCCAATGCTTCGCGCCAGGCCGCCAGGACTTCTTCCCAGCTAGCGTAATGCCTGAAATCGCGGTGCTTCGAAATGGGCGTCAGCTTCGGCAGCTTCTCCTTGCCCGGAATATCGGCATGCGGATCGCAAATGCCCTTCACCGTTCGCTGTTTTCCGGAAAGAAATACGTAGCCGACGCCGGACACGTCCGGCGTGACCAGCGCGTATGCGGGAAGCTGGCTGGAACGCAAACGTTCCGGGTTGAGCCCCGAAAGCGGTATTTCCCGCCCGGTCTTGTAATCCAGCACCAGTGCCCCCGCCTCGGATGCCGATTGATCGACCCGGTCCAGCCGCATCCGCAGCGTGACGGGTCCCAGGTCCAGTTGCGCCAGTTCCTCCAGTTCCCGGACCTTGAATTCTCCGCGCTCAAGGTCGAGACGGACCCAGTCCAGGGCAAGCAGCACGGCCCGCTCGCGTTCCATCCGCAGCAGCCCCAGCACGAGCGGCCGGATTCCCGGCGGTTCCTTCCTGGGGATTTCCGCCGCCCATTCCTCAAGACGGGGCGCCAGGTCGGGCAAGGCGGCGGCCAGTGAGGCGGCGTCCCCGAACTCGGTGTAGAGCCGGCACAGGAGCTTGTGCACGATGTCCCCGCGGTCCAGCGGGCTGATTCCGTCCCACGGCCTTGGGTATTCGGCCGCGTGCAGCCGATGCTCGGCAAACGCGCGAAACGGGTTCCTGAGCTGATGGTCCATCAGGCGCGTACCGCCGCCGACCACTTCATCCGCCGCAAGCGGAGGCGCGGCATCGTCGGTGAGCGTCTCCAGCGAGGCGCCGGCGCGAAGGACTTCGACGTAAGCAGCGCCCGCACCCGCCTCCGCCACGCTTGGAGCGTCGCGCAGAGGAACCCGGGCGATGAGTGGACTGCAGCTGGTCTCCACGCCTTCTTCCGCAACCTTCGACCAACTGAACACCACTTCGTCGGCGCCGTGCAGCAGTGCTTCGGTTTGCCGGCGGGCCTGTTCCAGTGCCGTCTGCGCGCTTGCCTGGGGCATCTTCATACGCCGTTGCAATCCGAGAGGAAGCAGGGGCGCCGGCCGGATCCCCCGTGGCCACAGGTTTGCGCCCGCGCCCGCCACCCATAATCGATCAAAGTGCAAACCGGCCGACTCCTCGACCGGCAGGAGTTCCACGGCCTG
Source organism: Gammaproteobacteria bacterium (assembly GCA_011523505.1). GTDB lineage: Bacteria > Pseudomonadota > Gammaproteobacteria > Steroidobacterales > Foliamicaceae > Foliamicus. Next base: position 26,360 of record WTGP01000008.1, on the reverse strand, counting down.
GTCGGGACCCTGGGGTTGGAATTTGCGGTCCCGGGCCATCGTGCCCAGGCGCGAGAGCGCTGCGGAGAGGGGTACGGGCCTTGCGGAAACGGCGTCGCAGCCGCCGTACTCCGAAAGCAACCGGCCGAAGGCTTCCACTGCCTGCTGCTCGCTGCTGACCAGCGGCCTGTCGCCCGGCCAGCCCAGTTCTCGCAAAAAGGTCGTGAATACGCCGGCCCAGGTGCGGTAGGAGTGCGCCCTGCCCTTTCCGCGGGCCTTTCGGGACGCCTTCCATGCCTTCTGCAGCGCCTGTGCAAGCAGCGGCGCGCCGGACAGGGCGCGCGCCATCAGTTGCGTGCGGGTAATCTCGCCCCCGACCAGTCTTTCCCGTATCCGCCGCTCCACGCTTGCGCGCCCGCCGGCTTCCGCGTCGGAACCCTGAAGGTAGGCGCCGCGCAGCACCCGGCTGACCACTTCGAAATCCACCACGGTCGGCAACAGGCACAGCGCGTCGAGGGCCATTTCAGCCGGTCCCACATGTCCCAGCGAAGGCGCCTCGGCGGAGTTCAGCGGAGCGTCCTGCGGGAACCCGCGCGTCTGCCAGGCCGGCTGCATGCGGTCCAGCAACGCCCGGCGCGCGCGGGGTGCACGTTCGGTGAAATCGACCAGCACCAGACCGGCGTTGCCTTCAACGGCCCAGCTTGCCGCGGCCTGCAGTTCCTCGTCCCCGTTTTCGTATTGGATCTGACAGACGTTTGCCGCCCTCGCTGCACGCGGGCCCTTCTCCACGGAGATACCGGCGGAGCGTACGGTCTCCAGCAGCTGGGCTTGCGGTGGCGGGACCGGATCGTTGAAACCGAGCAGATACAGCGGCCCGCGCGCGGCGATCGCGCCGCTTTGCAGATCCTGAGTCAGGAGTGGCGGGAGCCCCGCGGGCTCCAGCCAGCTGCCCGATCGGCGCAGTTCCTCGAAGCGCGCGACCCAGCGGGCGAAGCGGCGCTCGTCTTCCCCGTCTACCTCGCCGCGCAGGCGCTCGAGGTTCAGCCCGTATTCGAGCGCCAGGTTCCAGCTTCTTCGGGCCAGTTCCGCGTTCTGTTCCAGGTCGAAGCCGGCCACCGCGTTCTTCCCGACCGCCTGCTCCCAGAGCATCAGCGATCCGTGGGAAGACAGCAATGTGTATTCGCCGGCCTTTCCGCCGCGCAGCAGCGAGTCCTCCCACAACCGGCGCATCCATTCCTGCCACGACATCACGGCCGGTCGACGCCACACGGTTGCGTTCGCGGCGCGGCGCCACCGGCCGTAGCGAAAACGTATCCTCCGCGCCAGTCTGCCGGTGGCGGTCACGGCCAGGGCGCCCTCCCGCAGTGCGGGGAAAAGGTCCTGTTCGAGAATCTGCTGGTAGGAAGGCGCGCTCAAACTGTCGGTTTACATGCTCTGCCTAAAGGTTAAGGTACGCTCGCTCAATTGCCAATCCACCCTGGGCGAATGGAATATCCGCTACTGCTCGAACCGATCACGCTGGCCGGGAGAACGGTGCGCAATCGCGTGGTTCACGCATCGATGAGCACGCGTTACACGCAGAACCAGGACATCGATCCGCGTCTCGTGCGCTATCACGCCAATCGCGCCGCGGGAGGAACGGGATTGATCGTGACCGAGCCGCTGAACGTATTGCCCTGGCACGACCGTTCGCACCGCCCGGCCCTGTTCGGGCCGAACACCCGCGATGCACTGGCCCGCTGGGCGGACAGCGTGGAAAGCCGGGGCTGCCGTCTGCTGGGACAGTTTCAGGATTCCGGCCGCGGTCACCGCGAGGCGGGGAGATCGCAGCAGGCCTGGGCGCCCTCGGCACTGCCCGACGACCTGAGCTGGACCATGCCCAGGGAAATGCCGACGCACCGCATTCACGAGGCCATAGAGCACTTCGGCAAGGGCGCGCGCCGCCTTGAGGAGGCGGGCTTCAGCGGGGTCGAGCTCTCCGCCGGGCATGGCCATCTGTTTCATCAGTTCCTGTCGCCGGCCGCCAACATACGCGAGGACGAGTACGGTGGCGATGTGGAGGGAAGGACGCGATTATTGCGTGAACTAATTGAAGTAATAACAGGTAGTTGTAAAAAGAATTTCATAATAGGATTAAAACTTCCGGGCACTGACGGGATTCCGGGAGGCATCGATCATCCCGAGTCCGCGCGCATCACCGCCCGCCTGGCGGAGGCCGGCGGCTTTCATTACCTGGTCTATTGCGACGGTTCGCACTCCCATACGCTGGAGACGCACATCCCGGACATGAGCTACCCGCGCGCCCCGTATGTCGAGGGGCACGCGGAGATTGCGGCCAACGCGCCCGGCGTGCCGCTCATGGCCCTGGGTCTGATTACCGACCCGGCGGAAGCTGAAGGAATACTGGCCGCGGGCAAGGCACAGATGGTGGCGATGGGCCGTCCGCTGGTCACGGATGCGGCCTGGGTCAAGAAGGCGGCGGAAGGCCGGCAATCCGAGATCCGCTACTGCGTGTCCTGCAACACCTGCTGGGCCACGATCGTCGAGCGCAAGCCGATCCTCTGCGACAACAACCCTCGCCTTTCGCAGCCCGATGAAGTGGACTACTGGCCGCAGCCGACCAGCCGCAAGCGGCGCGTCGTGGTCGCGGGCGCCGGTCCCGCAGGCCTGGAGGCGGGTTGGGTGGCCGCCGCCCGGGGACACGAGGTCACGGTTTTTGGAGCGTCGGAACGGCCCGGAGGCAAGGCGTACCTGCATGCCCAACTGCCCGGCGGGGAGAACGTCAGCAGCGTCTACGACTACCAGGAAATGGCCGCCGCCAAAGCCGGCGCGACCGTTCACCTCGGGATCCGGGCGGGCGTCGACGACGTGCTCGCCTGCGAGCCGGACGTGGTGGTCCTGGCGGGCGGCGCGTCGATGCTGTGGCCGCACGGCTGGCCTGAGGAATGGCGCGATTTCGTATTCGATATCCGCGAGGTCAGCCGGGAAATGCTGGACCGCCCGGAAGAAACGATAGACGGCACGGCCGTGTTATGGGACCAGGACCATACGCTGGCGACCTACTCCGCCGCAGAACTGTTGGCGCAGCGCTTCTCCCGATTGGTCGTCGTGACGCCGCGGGAACGCCTGGCCAGCGACGTGGGCCTGGTGACGCGCCAGGGCATCTACCGGCGCCTGTACGGCATGCCGAACGTCGAGGTCGTGCTTCTCTCGGACATCCATGCCGATTCCGCGCTCGATGAAGGCCGCGTGAGCTGCCGCAACGTTCTCAACGGTTCGCTGCGGGATATCGACGACCTGGCGATGCTGACCTGGTCCGGCAGCCGCGCCCCCAACGACGAACTGGCCGCGCCGCTGAGGGCGGAAGGCCTCGAAGTGGTATGCGTGGGCGACTGCGACATGCCCCGCACGCTGCTCGCCGCCACGACCGACGGCCACGCCCTCGGCCGCTCCCTCTAACCCAGGACTACATGAACGGGCGGATGTTCTTGTTGGACTCCATGTAGCAGTAGGACAGCATCCAGTAGAGGTTGATGCCGATGCGCTCGGTGTCGGGCTCGGTGAAGACGTAGCCGTGGGAGGTGATTCCGTCTTCGAGGTATTCGAGCACGTACAAGACCAGCACGTCGCGGGTGAAGACGTCGCTGTAGTTGTTGAGCGGCCAATCGACGTTCGATAGCCGGAGGCCGATCTCCCTGCCGTCCGTATGGGTGATACGCGCTCCACCGCCCCGGTCGTGGACCTGGAGATTGTCGTAGCGCCTGTATTCCTCGTCACGCCCGCCGCTCACGCCGGGGATATCGATATAGCAGCTCATCATGCGCGCCGCGTGCAGCTTGTAGGTTCCGCCCGGGTGATCACGGCCGCCGGGCGCATCCAGCCACAACTGCTGCTCTCCCAGCATGGACTTGTCCGCCCAGGCGGCGCACTCGCCTTCCGCTTTGCCGCGGAATTGCGCGGCCTCGCGGGTCCAGTAGACGACGCAGTCCGGCGGCGCTTCCGGACGTTCGGAGACGCCTGCGCCTTCAGCCATCGGATCCAGGCCTTCCACCGGGCGGTTCCAGACCTCCATGCGCGAAGCGCCCCGCTCATTGTCGGGCGACAGCGCCAGCGCACCGGCGCGAGTGAGCGCGGAATAGTCGCCGCCGGAGAACTCCCGAAACGCAAGCAGCATGGAATCCGGCCCGCCCACGCGATCGACGCGAAGCTCGATGCGGTCGTGGCGTTCGTTTTCCGGATAGCCGATGCGCCGGTCGAAATACACCTGGTTGTAGTTGTCGTAAACGCGCGCCAGCAGCTCGGCCAACACCAGCACGTCGCGTTCCGTTGGCGTGGAATCCTCTCCCTGCGCGAACACCGGGGCCGCCGGCAACAGCGTCACCAGGCAGGCAACAGTAAGCAACGTCTTGAAATTACCCATGCTCCACCTCCAGGTCCATGAGCTCGTAGTAGGTCATCATGTAGCCGTAGACGGCGCCGCGAAGGAAGATGTAGTGGCCGTCGGCGGTGCACCAGACGTCGTACTTCGGGTGATCGTTGGCCAAGCCGACATTTACGCCGAAACGGAAATGCAGGGCGTCGAACTCGCCCGCGCCCACCGTGATCCGGTCTTCGCCGACGTACTCGATCGCCGTGGGGATGCTGTGCAGCATGGGCCCGGTGGCGCCGCGGTGGTCGGGTGACGACATCAGCAACTGCGGGAATTTCTGCACGCCCGGACCCTTGCTGAGATCGAGCATACTCAGGACCCAGGAGTCGCAGATGATGGCGTGATCGACAAACGCCCGCGGGCGCTCGATCAGGCTCATTTTCTGTGAAACCCGGCCTTCCACGGCCGTCCAGGTTTCGCACTCGGCCTCGTTCTCGCCAAACCGGAACCAGCCGCTGCCCATGAACCGGTCGCCCACCGAAATGCGCACGAAACAGTCCAGCGGATACCAGTTCTCGTCCAGGGTCAGCGCCACGTTGCGCATCACGCTGGGCCGGTCGTCGATTTCGCTCTGTGCCGTGCAGGTGCGGTGGCCGTCGGAGTGCACGGTGATCGTGAACCGCTCGCGGCCGCGTTCCTGGTCCATGCGGTCCGGTTTCTTGCTCAGATAGGCAATGCGACCGTGATAGTTCACATGGTCGACTTGAAGAATGTCGCTCATTGGCATCCCTCCCGGTTTGTAAGTGTGGTTATTAGCGCCGTTTGATCCGGCGCTAATCCATAACGCCGTGGCCGCGCCTGGGCACGAGCACGGTTCGGTCGAATACGCAGACGGCGTCGCCGTGCTGGTTGCGCCCGGTGGTTCGCACCGTGACGATGCCGGCGTTGGGACGCGATTTCGAAGGCCGCTTGCGGATGACCTCGGACGAACCGTACAGCGTATCGCCGATGAACAGCGGGTTCGGCAGGCGGATGTCGCCCCAGCCCAGGTTGGCGATGGCCTTCTCGCTGACGTCCGAGACGCTCATGCCCACCAGCACCGAGAGCGTCAGCGTGCTGACGATCAGGCGCCGGCCGAATTCGGTCCTGGCCGCGTATTCCTTGTCGAAGTGCAGCGGGTGCGTGTTCATCGTGAGCAGCGTGAACCAGGTGTTGTCGGTCTCGGTCAGCGTGCGCGCCGGCGAATGCTCGTACACGTCCCCCTTGCGGAACTCCTCGTAGTACCGTCCGCCGGTGCGCCGCACGGTGCTAACAGGCCCTAAAGGTCCTGGCAGTGGATGAAGAGCGGATTGTCCGTGAACTGGCGGAATTCGGTGGCCAACTGGCCGACCGCGTCCGACTGAAGGTCCTCGCCAAACCTCTCCATGCTGTTCAAGTCGATGACCTCCGCGTACTGATAGGGTGGCGCATCCGTCCCGCCCAGCAGTCCGACACAGCGCAGGATACGGAAGTGGTCCACCGACGGCAGCCGATTGACTTCCACCATGTCGCGGTCGCGCGCCCAGGCCTGGTACTCGGCTTGGTCGGCGTCCTCCTTCAGGTTAAACAGCACGATGACGCTATCCATACTCAGTTCTCCTGATTCTCGTCGGAGGGCGATGGTTGGGATTTTCCGCCTGCCGCGTTTTCTTCTTTCCCGAGGTCGGTTACCAGTTCCTCGACGGCTCCGGCGTCTGCATCATCCGGCAGCGGAGGCTGGGCGACGGCCTGGCCGAAATGCGCCCGCACGGCCGTTTGCGTAACGGCGTCCAGCCGGTAGACGCCGGTTACCGAGAGCGGAAACGTGCCGAAGGAACCGCCGCTGATCTGCAGGCGCTCGCCCGGATTGCCGCAGACACGCCCGGTCGATGAACGGAACTGAATGCCGTAGGCGTGGCGAAGGTCCATGGACGGCGGCGAGATTTCCACGTGGTACACGCGCCTGCGGCCGTCGAAGACCAGCAGATTGGTCTCGTTGAGCACCTCGAAGTTGTCGATGCGGTCTTGGAAGAAGCAATCGGCATTGGCCAGGTTGTGGGGGAAACGGGCGATCCGTCCGGGCCTGGAAGCGGAGGCTCCGTCACCGTCACCCGTGGCGCAGGAGGTCAGCAGCAAGGCTACCGCGAGCGCCGGCAGGGCCGGCAGGGAGAATCGGGATGTTGCAAGGTGGAGCATCATGAGGAGGGCCCTCCGGGTTCGGGGCCGCGCGCAATGGGACGCGCCTCGGATAGCGACCATTCGCTCCAGGAACCGGGATACAGCGCCGCTCCGCCCAGACCGGCCAGCTCCATGGCGAACAGGTCATGGCAGGCCGTGACTCCGGAACCGCACATGACGCAGGCGCCGGAGGGATCGGCGCCGCCCAGGAGGTCCAGATAGTGTTCGCGGAGTTCGTCAGGGAACCGAAAGCGCCCGTCGGTATCCAGGTTGTCGCGGAAGAAGGCGTTGACCGCTCCAGGCACGTGTCCCGCCTGCGAATCCAGCGGTTCGGAGAGTCCCTGGTAGCGGGCGCCGTCGCGGGCGTCCAGCATGCGCATGCCGCCGGCAAGCGCCGCGCGCTCTACTTCGGCCAGCCCAACGACCGGTCGGCAGTGGCCCCCGACCGGATAGTCCGCAGGCTCGATGATCGGTTCGGCGCGCTCAAGCGGAAGCTCCGCTTGTTCCCAGGCCTGGATTCCGCCATCCAGCAGCCCGGCGCGTTCATGTCCCATCCAGTTCATCATCCACCAGAGTCGTCCGGCAATCGCACAGCCCATGTTGTCGTATGCCACTACCAATGTATCGGGTTTGATGCCCCAGCGCCCCAGCGTGGTCGCAAATTCCGCGGGCTCGGGAAGCGGATGGCGCCCGCCCTCCCCCGCTGCATGTCCGGCGAGATCGTGGTCGAGGTGCGCGTACGGCGCGCCGGGGATGTGGCTCTCGGCCCAAAGCGCGCGGCCGCCGTCAGGATTCATCAGGTCGAAGCGGCAGTCCACCGCCCGGGCCTCGCCGGCCTCGATGGCGGAGTACAGTTCTTCCGGACTCAGCAACAGAGCGGCCAATCAGGAGCCCTCCACTGCGGCCTGGATTTCCGGAACGATCGCAAACAGGTCGCCCACCAAACCGATGTCGGCGATTTCGAAGATCGGGGCCTCCGGGTCCTTGTTGATCGCCACGATCACGCCCGCGTCCTTGATCCCGGTAAGGTGCTGTATTGCGCCGGAAATGCCGATCGCGAAATACAGATCGGGGGCGATGATCTTGCCCGTCTGCCCTACCTGCATGTCGTTGGAGACGTAGCCCGCGTCCACCGCCGCGCGCGAGGCGCCGACCGCGGCCCCCAGGCGGTCCGCAAGCTCGTAGAGCAGCGAGAAATTCTCGGAGCTGCCCAGCGCCCGTCCGCCGGAAACGACCACGCTGGCGCTTTGCAGGTCGGGGCGTTCGGATTCGGCCGACTTCAGTTCCAGCCAGCTCGTATGGTCCGGCAGTTCCGCGTCCGTTTGCACCTCCTCGATGGCGGCCTCGCCGCCTTCCGCGGCGGCCGGCCAGGAAGCCAGGCGCGCGGTCCCGACCACGATGTGTTCGGCGGGCGCCTCCACGGTAAGAACGGCGTTGCCCGCGTAGATCGGGCGCTTGAACCGGCGCTCGCCCTCCACGCTCATGATGTCGCTGACCTGGGGGACGCCCAGCAGGGCCGCCACGCGCGGCATCAGGTCCTTGCCGAAGGTCGTGGAGGGCCCGAGCACGTGGCTGTAGCCTTCGGCGGCCAGCGCCGCCAGCTGCGGAGCCTGAACCGCGGCTACCGGGTTTGCGTTCTCGCGCCTGTCCAGACTCAGGACGCGGGAAACGCCCTCGATCTGCGCAGCCTGCTGTGCCACGCCTTCGCAATCCTCCCCAAGCACCACCACGTCCATTTGCTCGGCGCCGATTGCTCCGCCGCAGCTTGCCACTCTCGCAACGCCGGTGTGCAGCGTCTGCCCGTCATGCTCGGCAACTATCAGTACTGCGCCCACGTCCCTAGCTCAATTCAGGAAACCACGTTCGCGCAGCATACCCACCAGGGCCGGCACGTCTTCTACCACTACGCCTTTCTCCCGCTGCGCGGGCGGCTCGTAGGCCAGCGCCTTCAGCGCCGGCGGCGCAGCCAGGCCGAGGTCGCCGGCCTCCAGCGTTTCAAGTGGTTTGCGACGTGCCTTCATGATGTCCGGCAGCTTGATATAGCGGGGCTCGTTCAGTCGCAGGTCGGTGGTGATCACCGCCGGCAACCGGACCTCCAGGGTTTCCAGGCCGGCGTCCACCTCGCGGGTGACGCGGGCCGTGTCGCCGTTGAGCTTTACCTCGGATGCGAAGGTGGCCTGCGGTCGCCCCCACAGAGTCGCCAGCATCTGGCCGGTCTGGTTGCAGTCGTCGTCGATGGCCTGTTTGCCCATGATGACGATTTCAGGCTCCTCGCGCCGGATCACTTCCAACAGGATGCCGGCCGCGGCCAGCGGTTCCACCTCGCCTTCGGATTTGACCAGCAGGGCCCGGTCGGCGCCCATGGCCAGCCCGGTGCGAAGCTGCTGCTGGCATTCGTCGCCGCCGATCGTTACCGCCAGGATTTCACCGGCCTCCCCGCGCTCGCGCATGCGCAGGGCTTCCTCGAGCGCGATTTCGTCGAACGGGTTGACGCTCATCTTCAGGCCCTCGACAGCCACGCCGCTGCCGTCCGGCTTGACGCGCACGCGGACGTTGTAGTCCACGACGCGCTTGAGCGTAACCAGTATCTTGCGCATTCTTCCGCGGAAACTCTGCTGCCGTTACGGAACGGCGAATTCTACCCCGCCCGCGGCGCGCGGCAACAGCTAGGTACTGGTGCAAATGGACGCTACACTATGCGCCGGATTAACGGAGGGGAACGTTTATGACTGGAGCTGAAGGCGATCTCGGCCACACCATCTGGCTGATTCTTCATCTGGTGCTGTTTGCTTATTGGCTGGGGGGCGACATCGGAGTGTTTTATTCCACACGAATGATCCTCAACCGCTCGAACACTCCTGACCAACGGTTCATGGCGTCACGCATCATGATGTGGATCGACCTCCTGCCGCGCCTGTGCCTGAGCATGATGCTGACCGTTGGAGGCATTCTCTCGGAATACGTTGGCGTATCGCATCCGCCCTGGCAGTATGCAATGATCGTTGTGCTGGGCCCGGTGTGGTTTACCGTGCTGCTGATCATGCACTTCAGGCACAACGCCAGCTTTATGCCCATACTGACCAAGCTGGACCTGTGGTTCCGCTGGTTCCTGATCGCCGCGATCGTGGTTTCCGTGTGGTGGTCCGTTTCCACCGGACGGCTGGATGAGGCGCCGTGGCTTGCACCCAAGCTGATCGTTTTTGCGTTCATGGTGCTGTGCGGCGTAATGATCCGCATCTTCCTCCCCGGGTTCATCGCCGGCGTGCGGGCGCTGAGCCAGGGTTCGATTACCCAGGAGCAGGACGACGCCATGCGCCGCAGCATCTATCGCGTCCGCCCCTGGGTGTTTGCGATCTGGGCCGGTCTGATCATTGAAGCCTTCCTCGGCATCTTCAAACCCGGGGCGCCGGAAGCGGCCGCGACCATGGGCAATCTGATCCACGGCGCCCACGCGTTTGTGGCTCCCCTGCTGGGGTAGCGAATGCCGCAGCCGCAGCTTCCGCGCGTTGCCCCGGAGGCCATGCCGGAGCGCATCCGGCAGGGATGGGAGCGCTCGATGGCGCTCCGTGGCGACGCCACGTGGTTCGAGATCATGGCGCATGCGCCGGAGCTGTACGACTGGTACGGCGAGTTCTACGAGCGACTGTTCAACGGCGGCCGCGTGGAGCGGGTCATCAAGGAACTGGCCCGCCTGCGGCTGTCGACCACCCACGGTTGCCGGTTCTGCAACCAGGGCAACCGCCCCGATGCCCTGGCGGCGGGGGTGAAGCAGGAGCAGATCGACCGGCTTGACGAATACGAAAGCGGCCCGTTCTCCGAGCGCGAGCGGGCCGCTCTCGCGCTGGCCGATCAGATGGTGCTCACCAATCCCTCCGGCTCGCTCGACGAGGCCCTGCATGAGCGTCTGAAGCGGCACTTCAGCCCGGCGGAAATCATGGAACTGGGCATGGTCATGGCGGTGCTGACCGGCATGGCCAAGATGCTGTTCACCTTCGACCTGGTGGAAAAAGAAGAAAGCTGCCCGTTTCCGGGCTAGGTAGGAGGGCGTCCCGTCGCGAGGGGCATTCCCTCGCACCCGGGGCTAGAAGCTGGAGTCGGGTTCCTTCAGGAATTCCAGTTCTTCGGGGGTGGATTCGCGCCCCATTGCCTCGTTGCGGTGGGGGAAACGGCCGAAGCGTTCGATGATGACGAAGTGCTTGCGGGCCCAGTCCAGGTCCTCCCCGACGGGGTCCAGACGTTCGGCCATGAGCTTCATGCACAGCCGCTGGTCGTCCAGGTCCTCGCTGTGCTCGAAGGGGAGGTAAAGGAACTTGCGCATGTCCCTGCTCATGCCCTGCTCCATGTCGAGCTCCGTGTCGACCGCGTGCCGGGCTATGGCCAGCGCCTTCGCGTCGGTTGCGAACGCCCGCGCATCGTCGCGAAACAGGTTGCGGGGGAACTGATCCAACAGCAGGCAAAGGGCTACGCAGCCGGGCCCGCTGCCCTGCCAGTCATCGTAGTCGCCGCGCGCTGCGGCCTCGTAGTCCGCGAGAAAGCGCCCGCGTATGGTGTCGTCGAACTCGTCGCTTTTCGCGAACCACCGCTCGGGGCCGGACTCCTCGAACCAGAACCTGAGCAGTTCCTCCCTGAGGCCTGGCTTGCGGGTCACGGCAAGCGCGGCCCTAGGCGAACTGCACCAGCGCCTTGCCGACGTTCTTGCCGCGCATCAGGCGGCAGAACGCCTCGGGGGCCTTTTCGATGCCGTCGGCGATGTCCTCGCGGTAACGGATGCGCCCCTCCTTGAGCCAGCGGGTGCAGGCGCGCAGAAAGTCCTGCTGCTTGTCTTCATGGTCATAGACGACCAGTCCCCGGACCGTAGCGCGGGCCATGACCAGCGGGATCAGGCTGGGTCCCGGCGGCGGGGGCCCGGTGTTGTTGTAGCCGCTCATCATTCCGCACAGCACGACCCTCGCGCCCTGGGCGAGATTGGCCATGGCCGCGATCAGTACCTCGCCGCCGACGTTGTCGAAATACACGTCGATCCCGTCCGGACAGGCGGCCTTCAGCTTCTCGCCCAGTTCGCCGGTCTTGTAATCGACGCATTCCGCGAATCCGAACTCGTCCTTCACGATGGCGCACTTCTCGGGGCCGCCGGCGATCCCGACTGCCCGGCAGCCGGCAATGCGCGCCAACTGGCCCACCATGCAGCCCACGGGGCCGCACGCCGCCGACACCAGCACGGTTTCGCCCGGCATGGGCTCGCCCAGGTGCAGGAGTCCCGCCCAGGCCGTCAGCCCCGGCATGCCCAGTATTCCTATTCCCGTGCTGACGGGAGCGGCTTCCGGGTCGAGTTTCCTGAGGTCGATGGCGCCGGTGCTGAGCCCGTATTCCTGCCATCCGTTGGAGCAGACCGCGATGTCGCCGGGAGCGAAGTCCGGGTGCCGGGATTCGACCACCTGCGCGACCGTTCGTCCGGGCATGACGTCGCCGGGCTGCACCCGTTCCGCGTACAGGTGGCGGCCGGAGATCACTCCGCGCAGATAGGGGTCGAGCGAGAGGTAAAGCGTGCGGGAAAGGAATTCTCCTTCACCGGGCCGCGGCACCGGACCCTCGGCAAGCTCGAAATCGGACGTCTCCGGTACGCCCTCGGGGTAGCGGCCCAGTAGTACCTGCCGCTGGGTATCCGGGATGTTAGGACTCAAAGCTGCTCGAGTGTGGCTTCGGCCGCTGAGCAGCTCAGGCCCCCGCCGTTTTCCAGGTTGAGTTCCGTGATGACCCCGTCGTCAATCACGATGGAGAACCGCTGGCCGCGCATGCCCATGCCGAACCCGGAGGCATCCAGTTCCAGGCCCAGCGCCCGGGTGTAATCGCCGTTGCCGTCGGCCAGCATCAGCACCGAATCGCCGGCGCCGGCGGAACGGCCCCAGGCATCCATCACGAATACGTCGTTGACGGCCATGCACGCGATCTGATCTACGCCCTTGGCCTGCAGGGCGCCGGCATTATTGACGTATCCCGGCAGGTGCTCGTTGGAGCAGGTAGGCGTAAACGCGCCGGGCACGGAGAACAGAACCACTTTCCTGCCCTTGAACAATTCGTCGGTGGTGATCCGGCCCGGTCCGCCTTCGGTCATGATGCCGAACCCGCCCTCGGGCATTGCCTGGCCTTTCTCGATACTCATACTGGTCCTCCCGGAAGCCAAAAAAAGAACGGACATTCTAATCGAGCGGCAGGGCATACAATCGCGCCATGCGAATGCCGGCTGAAGAGTTCAGAAACGCGCCGCGCAAGTCCGTCACGCTGATGGGCATGTCCGGCGTGGGCAAGACGGTGCTCGCCAACCGCCTGCCCGCGACCCGCTGGTTCATCTACTCCGGCGACTACCGCATCGGCACCCAGTATCTGCGCGAACCGATACTCGACAACATCAAGCTGCGCGCCATGGAAGTGCCCTTTCTTCGCAACCTGCTTCGCAGCGATTCCATCTACATCGAAAGCAACATCACCGTGCACAACCTGCGCCCCATCTCCACCTTCCTCGGCAAGCTGGGCGATCCCGAGCGGGGCGGTCTGCCGCTGAAGGAGTTCCGGCGGCGGCAGGAGCTGCACCGCGACGCGGAAGCCAGGGCGATGCGCGACGTGGCCTCGTTCATCGAGAAGGCCGAGCGCATCTACGGCTACATGCACTTCGTGAATGACGCCGGCGGCAGCATCTGCGAACTGGGGGACAGGGGCGCGGTGGAGACGCTCATCGAGCACACCGTGATTCTGTATCTCGAGGCCTCGGCCGAGGACGAGGAAAAGCTGGTGGAGCGGGCCCGCAAGGAACCCAAGCCGATGTATTACTCGCCTGAATTCCTCCAGCGCTCGCTGCCTGAATTCCTGAAGGAACGGAACCTCGACGACATCGAAAAGGCCTCGCCCGACGACTTCACGCTATGGGCCTTTCCGCGCCTGATCGCTCACCGCCGGCCCCTGTATGCCGCCGTGGCCAGGGAGCACGGCTACACGGTTCCCGCCCGGGACGCGCAGGGCGTTCGCAACGAAGCGGACTTCGTGGACCTGGTGGCGGACGCTATCCGCGCGGCCGGCGGATAGCCGGTCCGCGCTAGTCGCCCTGCGTCATCCGCAACTGCAAGTAATAGTTCCGTCCGTACTCGATGCCCTGGTGGGCGTCGGCAAAGAAGCCGAAATAGCGGTCGGCGAGAGGCGCCCGCTCGTCGAACATGTTGTTCACTCCGAAGCGCAGCCGCCAGTCGCGGTCGACCATTTCGAAGTTGTAGTCGAACGTGCCGTTCCAGGTCGTCACCGACGGGATCCAGTACAGGCTGCCGTCGTCGAGCGTCAGTGAATTCTGGTAGAAGTCCCCGAGGTTTCGGGCCGACAGGCCTACCCGGAATGGCGCACGGCGCCAGGACAGGAACAACGTCTGGCGGACCTTCTGGTTGCCGTCCTTTTGCAGCAGGTCGGCGAATCCCGACACGGGAATGCTGGCCGGAATAGTTCCCGCATCCTTTGCCGCGACCAGCTCGGCAGCCCTGCCGCCTGGAACCTGCTCGAACTTGGTCAGAAACGAGGCCAGATAAGTCAGGCTGAAGTCGCCGATTCCTGTTTCCAGCGAATAGCGCAGACTTGCATCCCAGCCCTTGAGCGTCCGCGTGTCGAGGTTGACGTAATTGTCGTCGATGTAGCGGATCAGGCCGGCAGGACAGATCCCCGCCGCCTGGTAGATTGCCGCCTCGTCGTCGTTGAGTGTTTCGGCCCCCTGGCGCACGACCGCCGGGTTGGCATTGAGGCCGCCGCAGTTGCCGCCGCCATGCTGCAGGCGCGCCAGCAGGTCCAGCACCGTGTGGTTTTCCTCGCCAAGCAGACCGATCGTGTCTTCCTTGCGTATGGACCACCAGTCGAGCGTGAGTGTTAGCGAGTCCGTCGGCTGCACCGCGATGCCGAAGGAGTAGTTGTTGGAGCGCTCGGGCTCCAGCAGCTTGCTGCCCTGCGCAATACGCTGCGTGCTGTTCCGGCAATCGATGATGTCCTGTTCCGGATCGCCGCCGTTCTCGGCCGCATAGACACAGGCGTAGTCGTTGCGGGTGTTCTGCCGCGCCACGATGACCTCGTTGATCGTGATCAGGTTCGGGGCCCGGAACGCTTCCGACCAGGATCCGCGCAACAGCACCGCCGGCACAATCTGCCAGCCGATGGCGAATTTGGGCACCACGGTGCTGCCCACGTCCGAGAAGTTCTCATAACGCGCCGCCAGCTGGACATCGACATTGTTCATCAGCGGCAACTGCAGTTCCGTGAAAAACGACGTGACGTTTCGGCTGCCTTCATTGTCGGGCGTAGGGCTGGAGTTGACCACGTCCGACACGTACGGAAATGTATCTCCCTGGAAATCGGTGAAAACGTGGGTTCCGTCAAGCCGGGGATCGCGATCGTCCTCGAAGGTTTCGCGCCGGAACTCTATCCCGGCCACTCCGCCCGCAGGCCCCCAGGGCAGATTGAAGAGTTCGGGCGTGGAGACCTGGAAGTCGGCCATCGCAAGCGTCGTCTCGTTGTTGCGGTACACATCCACCAGGGCCCGCTCGATATTGCTGTTCACGCCGCCGCTGAAGGGGTTGTAGGCTGCGGGAGTGGGGTCCGAAAGGGCCTCCACCATCAACAGGTTGGATACCCGGTTGCGGGTCAGGTCATCCTTCTGGGCGCGCGACCAGACGACCGCGCCTTCCCAGTCCCAACGGCCGGCCTGGCCTCTGAGACCCGTAAGCAGGCGCACGACGTTGCCGTCGTTTTCCACGATCCTCGGGAATTCATGGTAGCGGTAGTTGTCGATTTCCAGCTCAAGGCCCTCGCAGGGCACCTGGCTCGGCAGAATGCTGTCCGGCAGGCGATTCGGAGATCCGCACGGGCCGAATGGGTTGTAGTAGTTCTGCGCGGCGACCCTCAGTTTGACCGTGCTGAACGACGCCGAAGCGTGCCGGTACAGGTGCGTGTCCGACATGTAGTACAGCGCTTCCGAAAAGCTCTCCATGCCGTTCTCGAACTCATGGTTGAGGAATAAATAAATATTGCCCCGCTTGAGGTCCGAAGAGAGATCGCGGGTGGCGTTGAGGTTGCGCCGGTAGATCGGATCGCCATCGATCGCCCCGCAGCTTCCATAGCCGAGATCCCAGTCACAGTCCTCATGGCCCTGGGGATATACCTGGAATTCGCCGGCGGAATCCGTCAGCACGTTCCGCAGACCGGTACTGCGTGCGCTCGCGCGCACGTCGAACTGCCCGTAAAGGGAGTTGGCGCTGGTGTTGCGAAATCGTGTATCTCCCGCCCAGGGCGAGTCGGCCGGCACGCGCCGGCGGAAGTCCGCATCCGCCCAGCGCTCGTCTTCATGCGCACTGATGCGGTCGCGAACGTAATAGTTGGCCAGGACGCCTACGCGGGTCCGCTCTCCGTTGAAGGAGTCGCCCCACTCCAGTGCAACGCGTTGGGTCTTCCTGCCCACGTTGTCGTACGAGCCGTAACGCAAATAAACCCGCAAATGGTCGATGTCGTCCCTGACTACGTAATTGACCACTCCTGCGACCGCATCGGCCCCATACAACGCGGATGCGCCGTCCTTCAGGATTTCCAGCCGGTCCATGCCGTAAATGGGAATTGTCTGCGTATTTGCCGTATTGACGGGGACGAAGCTGCCGCCGACTTCCTCGGTTTGAAAGCTGGCGGCGTTCACGACCCGGCGGCCATTGAAGAGCACGAGCGTGTTGCCGGTGCCCAGGCTGCGAAGATTGAAGGCGCCGATATCGCCACGGGCGGAATTGACGCCGCCGCTGATGTTCTCGGCCTCGTTGAAGAAGTTCTGACCCTGCTCGGGTATGAACTGCATCAGGTCGTCTCCCGAATCCACGCCGGTTGCTTCGATTTCCTCGGCGCCGATCACCGAAACCGGCAGCGCTCCGGTAATGTTGGCGCCCCTGATGTGGCTGCCCGTTACGACGATTTCCTCCATCTCGGGCTCGTCGCTGTCGCCATCCTGGGCGTCCTGCGCGATTGCACTGACGCTGCTTGCGAAGTACAGGGAAAGAGCCGCGCAGACCGCGAACCTGGTGCGTTCATTCATGGTGCCTACCTCCCGGGTAAGAAACGGATTCTAGCTTGATAGCGGGCAGCCGCCCAACTACCGTTCGGAGGGCGCAATTTCCGCGAACGCCGTGTGCAGATCGATGAATGCCGCGAGCAGGTCCTCGTTGGCCTTGCCCAGCCATTGCCGGTCGGCGGCCAGGGACTCGCGGTGACGGCCAAGCATACGCTGCACCTCGGCGGCCTGGGGTCCGCCCGAACCCCTGCGATCGGCGAGCATCGCCACCGGATCCATCGCCCGGCGCAGCGTTTCCATCGGAACCGGCAACCGGCCGCCCATGGTTTCCCGGTAGATTCTTTGCAGTTCCTCGTCGGTCAGCGAATCCGGCGAGCGTCCGTGCGCGCGCCCGTAGTCGGTCAGCGCCGAGGCGTAGCCATGGGCCGTGCGAAACGGCAGGCCGGCTTCCCGTACCAGCATGTCGGCCACTTCGGTCATGGTCGAATACCCGCGCTGAAGTTCTTCCAGTGCCCGTTCACGATCGATTCGCAACAGTCCGATGAGCCGCTCGTAGCGGCGGTACATCAGCCTGGCCTTGTCCGCCAGCTCCATGATCGGTGCGATGTCCCGGTAGTCGTGCATTCCGGTGTTGGTGTTGTGCGCGAGAAGCACTTCCGTCTGCGCGCCGCCCAGCACCCGGCTGGCCTGGCTGCGCACCCGGTCCAGCGGCCGCGGGTTGCGCTTCTGCGGCATGATCGTGCTGATGGCGACAGAGGATTCGTCCAGCAGGATCCACGGCCTGGGATTGTGGTACTGGGTGTGCAGGTTCTCGGCGAGCTGGCCGATGGGAACCGCCGAAAGGGACAGGATGCCGGCGAGCTCCCGCCGCAGGTCGCCGGACGAAACCAGATTGGCGTCGTAGCTGTTCTCGACCGGAGCGTCGAAGCCCAGCAGTTCCGCAAGCCTTTCGCGGTCCAGTGCAAAACCCGAGGTCCCCAGCGCGGCTGCGCCCAGAGGGCTCCGGTTCATGCGGGCGTAACCCTCGCGGAAGCGCTGCAGGTCGCGTTCCAGGCTGGCCGAAAACGCCAGCAGGTAATGACCCAGCGTGGTGGGCTGCGCCTGAACGCCATGCGTGTAGGCGGGAATCGGCGTTGTCGCCTCCTGTTCCGCCAGGCGCAGCAGAGCGGCGCGGGCTTGCAACGCACCGTTGGCCAACGCCAGCCATTGGTCGCGTATCAACATTCGCCGTACCACGCCGTGGAGGTCCTGGCGCGAGCGTCCAAGATGAAGATTGGCCACTTCCTCATCGGCCAGTTCGATCAGGCGCTCCTCGTAGGGCAGGTAGTTCGCTGTCCGCCTGGCGCCTTCGGCCTCCTGCTCGGCATGCAATTGCATCATCGCGCCGGCGATCTTCTCCGCCTGCCCGCGGTCCACCAGACCCTCTTCCAGGAGCATCACGAGCGATGCCTTGTTCGCCTCGGCCATGTAGCAGAAGAAATCGGGGCACAGCGCGCCGCGTCGGCGCCCCTGGGGGCCGTTCCCGCCCCCCAGCACTGCAACCAGCGCGTCCGCCAGGACGGGACCGGTGGCGGCGATCTCGTCCCTGAGCGTATCGTCGCCCGTCTCGACCGTGATTGCCGGCACGCCGAAGCGGCGATAGAAGTAGTTCTTGGCAATCGCCGTGTCTTCCGAGGACCGCGGCGCCCGCTCGAACGCGTAGGCGTCTCCGCTTGCACGGGCCAGGCGCAGCCAGCGGGCGACGAACGCCGGCGGGCGGGTCGCATCCTTAAGGGTCGGGACATAGAACACGTTTCGCCAGGTCGAGTGGAAATCCAGCATGACGGCGATCGTTCTTCCGCTTTCTTCCAGCGAGTCGACCAGGTTCCGGACGGCCTGCGTCTCGGGCTGCGCGAAAGTCCCCCAGTCGCGGTTCAGGTCGGTGCCGTCGAGGTTGTGCCGCCAGTGGCCCAGGGCGACCCCATCGGGATTGAGGTTGGGTATGAAAACCAGGCTGTGCCCGGAATAGAACGCGCACTTCGCCGAGGACGGGTCGTCGCAGGCTCCTGAGCGGTCCTCGAGCAGCCGTTCGGCAAAAGCCTTGAACATCAGTGCGCCCGGGACCTCGGGCGGGTGCTGACGGCCGATGAAGAGCAGGTAGTTGGCCGCGCCGGGAGCCGTCTCGGCCGCGAAAATCGGGCGTCCTCCCGTGGATTCGCCGATGCTGCGCCACTGCAGTCCTTCGAAACGCTCGGCGGTGCTGCGGCGCCATTCTTCGTAGAAGCCCCGCCCGAGGTTTTCCTGGGCCGAAACGAACAGCCCCTCCGCGCCGGGTTTGAGTTCCATGGTCGCGCGGCCGTCTTCGTGGACCAGCCATTGGCGCTCCGGCAGCGGGGTCCACTCCCGCCCGTCAACGCTGGTCCTGGGCGCGTAGCGGTGCCGGCTGGTGGAGTAGCGCAGCGTGACCACGACGGTGCCCTGCTCGTTCGCGTTCCTGGGGCGAACGTGGAACCCGAACCAGGGGCTGGGGTTGATCGGGGGCGGATCCTCCGGATCGATGGTCAGGATCACGCCGCGCGGATTGAAGACCCGGCAGGCATTGGCGCGCGCGCCTTCGTGGTCCGCGCTGATTTCGTACAGGCCGGTGTCGCAGGGCAGTTCGCCGGCGGCATCCTGCGCGTACGCGAGCGGGGCCGGGGCCAACAGCCAGGCGAGGACCGCCGCGGGTAGCAGGAAACGCTTCATGGCTTGAACGTCATTTCCTGCCGCGTGTCGGCGGCGATGGCGGCGTCGGAGAACCACCAGTAGCCGATGTCGCCCGACAGCCACGCGGGAAGCTGGTCGTTCAGGTGCGGATCGAACAGGCGTGAGCTGACGCCGCCGGGTATGACCGCCAGGACCTTGTCGGGGTCGCCGAGATCGGCCACGAAACGCAGTGAATCAATGACCCGGGGATCGTAGTTCCCCAATCCCGGAAACCGCGCGCGGCCCAGCGTTTCTCCGGACCCTCGGCCGGAATAGTCCCCGCCGCCCAGAAGGCGATCCGCCAGTTCGCCGGGCACCCAGGGGTTGCTGAACCGGAACCGGCTCAATTCTCCCCAGCGCCAGGCGGACGGATCGGGGCCCAGTCGCGATTGCAATTCGGACCAGGCGTCGCGCGCCGCGGCGCGAAGCAGGTCGTCGCGGCCCTCCACGACCTCGGTGCGCGTGTCGTCGAACCACTCCCACTCGCCCGCCAGCAGCATCCGGTACACGCGCTCCTGCCAGTAGTAGATGTCGCGTGTGTATTGCCGCGTCAGCGCCTCGCCCAGCTCGTCCTCGAAAATGCGCCGCACAAGGCTGGCCATAATCGCCTGGAAAAGGGCCGGCGCCGCCAGCTCCGGCTCGTCGTGGAAGTTCCAGTCAGCCAGCATCGCGGCGGCGTCCCGCGTTTCGGGTTGCCCTTCCAGGGCCTGGATCATGATCGGGACGAGGCCCCTGGCCATGGGATTGAGCGTGTCGTTGATCGCCGACCAGTGGTCGGCATCCGACAGCGCACCGTCGCCGTCGAACAGTTCCTGCATGCGGCGGTAGCGCCAGGAGGAGGCTACGTAGCTGGTCCAGTGTCCGTCAAAATCTCCGCTCACGGTGCGGTGGTTGGCGTTGCCGACCCATCCCCGCGGCGGGTTGATGGACGTGGGCGCGCGGGCGAAGGGCACGAACGCCGGCCAGTCGTCCACGGCGTCCACGACGGGAAGGGGCAGCGCTCCGTCGCCCCGGCGCCGCACCGGCACTTGGCCGGCCGTGTAGTGCGCAATGTTTCCCTTCGTGTCCCCTACCGTGTAGTTGTACGGCGCGTTGATCTGTGCAATGACTTCGGCGGCCTCGAACGTATCGCGTGCGAGCATCACGCGTTCGATGCCCACCTGCCTGCCGATATTCTCGGCCATGCTCCAGCGCAGCGAATACACGCGGCCGTCGCCTCCGGTCAGGCCGTGATCGGAAATGACCGGGCCGCGCCGCGTATGTCGAATCGTCAAGGGATGTTCGCGGTAGCCGTCCGGCGCGCTGCGGTCGCGTATGCGAATGATTTCCTCCACGATCCGGTACGGAACGGACTGTTCCCCTTCCAGGTAGTGTCCCGGCCGGTCCGGATCATCCCGCTCGATGAACAGGTCGGCGACGTCGGAATAGGCATTGGTTATGCCCCAGGCGACGTGGCTGGAGCGCCCCGCACCCAGTCCAGGCAGGCCCGCGCCGGCTGCGCCCACCGCCCGCCATTCGGGTGTGATCAGGCCCACCGGATGCCAGATGCCGGGCAGGCGGCGTACGTCGATGTGCGGGTCGTTGGCCACGATCGGCGCGTCGCCCGCCGACCGACGGGCCGATGTGGCCCAGCTGTTGGAGCCATCCGCCGGCTCGGGCAGCTCGGGGAAGCTCGCGGGGCCCCCCGTCGGCATGCTGTTCTTCGCCAGGCTGTAGTCCGATGCCCATTCGCTCTCGTCGTCCGGGTTGACCGTCAGCATCGAGATTTCCGCCGCCTTCGCCGCGCCGAGGTGATCGACCAGCGCCTGGCTGAGTACTTCGGTGCGCCAGTTTCCCGTGCTGTTGAACGCCAGGAACAGGTACTGCGTCGTCAGGTCCTCCAGCGTAAACGGCGCCGGCGCCTCGCCGGCAAGCCTCACGGCCAGCGGAAATTCGTCGGCCTGCGTCGCGATGTAGGCGTTGACACCCTCAAGGAACCATTCATGCAGTTCGCGGCTGGGCGATTCGAGTTGGGCCGCCCAGACTGACCCCATGCAGTTGAGGCCCATGACCCGGATCAGCGTATCGCTGCGCAGTCCGGCCTCCCCGATCTGTTCGGACAGCCGGCCGTTGATCAGCTCGCGGGTCAGCAGCATCTGCGACAGGCGGTCCTGGGACGTGACGAAACCCTGAACGCGCAAGGCGTCGGCCAGCGTCTCCGCGTAGATATAGGGGACTCCCTGCCGGTCCCGCTTCACGCGCACTTCGTCTTCCAGCATCGCCAGGACCGCTGCGTCGCCGACGTCGCGGTGACGCTCCGGGATATTGCTATCCCTGAGCCAGGCGATGCCCGCGGCTGCGGCCAGCACAATCACCAGCAGCAGGGCGATGAGCGCGATTCCGATTTTCTTCAGCATTCGAGGCTTCCTCGGGTGAATTTCACGGCGCCAGCGTGACTTCCCTGCGCGCATTGACGCTGATGGCCTGGTCGGAGAACCACCAGTAGTTGATTTCGCCGGACAGCCACAACGGAAGCTGGTCGTTCAGGTGCGGATCGAACAGGCGTCCGCTGACGCCGCCGGGAATGACTGCCAGCACCTTGTCCGGATCGCCGAGATCCGCCACGAAGCGCAGCGAATCGATCGCCCAGGCGCCGTACGACGGGCTGCCGTACGACCCCCACAAGGTCTCCGTGGACCCGGTGCGCGGAAAATCGCCGCCGCCGAACAGACGGTTCACGAACCTGTTGGCCGTCGGGAGGGGGCTGGAAATCCTGAGCCGGCTGATATCGCCCCAGCGCCAGTCGCGCGGGTTCCCGCCCAGACTCGCTTCAAGTTGCCGCCAGGCATCCAGCGCCGCGCCCCGAACCAGGTCGTCCCGGCTTTCGGTTTGCGGGGTATTGATGTTGTCGAACCAGTCCGATGCCCCGGATTCCAGCATCGAATAAACGCGTTCCTGCCAAAAATAGGGAGAGCCCTCATAACTCGAGACCAGGGTATCCAGTTCGTCGGCGAAGATACGGGTTACGAGCGCGCGGAGCATCAACTGGAACAGCGCGGGTGCGGCCTTCCCGGCGTCGTCGCGATAATCCCAGCCGCTGAGAACGTCCGCGGCCGGCTGCGTTTCGGGGGCGGCCTCAAGGGCCGGCAGGAACAGCGGGACCAGGTCGCGGGCCAGCGTGTTTCCGGTATCGGTGATCGCCGACCAGTGGTCTTCGGCCGAGAACACCAGTTCGTTGTCGAACAGTTCCAGCATGCGCCTGTAGCGCCAGGAAGGGGCCGAGTAGCTGCTCCACATGCCGTCGAAGTTTGCGCCGACTGTCCGGTGATTGGCATTGCCCACCCAGCCTCTTTGCGGATTGATCGTCGAGGGCGCCCGTTCGAAGGGAACGAACCCGGTCCAGTTGTCCTCTCCGCCCGTTATCGGCAGCGGAATTGCGCCGTCTCCCCTCAGTCGGACGGGAACATGGCCGGAGGTGAAGTGGGCGATATTTCCCCGGGTATCGGCCACGTTGTAGTTGAGCGCGCCCACGATGTCGCGGATGGCCTCGCCGGCTTCGGCGACATCCTTCGCCAGCATCAATCGATCGACGCCCACCTGGCTGCCGACGTTCTCGGCCACGCTCCAGCGAAGCGACAGGGAGCGGCCGTGAGCATCCTCGATCAGGGTATCGGAAACGACCGGCCCTCGCCGGCTGCGCCGCACCTCGAACGTGCGCTCGCGAAGGCCGCCGGGCGAATCCGGGTCCCGTACCCGTACGGTCTCGCTGACCACCTCGTAGGGCAAGGACAGCTGGCCTTCCAGGTAGTGGCCCTCGTTGTCGGGATCGTCCCGCTCGATGAACAGGTCCGCCGTATCGGCGGTCGAATTGGTGACGCCCCAGGCGATGGAATCGGATCGCCCCACGGCCAGGCCGGGCCATCCGGCCGCGGCCACTCCGACGGCCCGCCATTCGGGCGTAATCAGGCCGACGGGGTACCAGATGCCGGGAAGCCGGCGGGCGTCGAGGTGCGGATCGTTGGCCAGTATCGGCGCACCCCGCCGCGACCGCCATCCGGCCGTTGCCCAGCTGTTGGAGCCGCCGACGGGGCTGGCCTCGGCTTGCGGTTGCTCATGCATCGACACCAGCGGTTCCCGCGGCGCGAGCGCGTAATCCGACGCCCACCGGCTGCCGTCGTCCGGGTTTACGCTGACGAGCGAGATTTGTGCGGCCTTCTCGCGTCCCAGCCGGTCCACGAGACGCTGGGCCAGCCACTCGGAGCGCCAGTTCTCGGTAAGGTCGTACGCCTGGAGCAGGTAGTGCGCGCAGATGTCCTCCAGCGTGTAGGGCGCCGGCGGCGTCCCGGAAATGCGCACCGCGAGCGGAAACTCATGCGCCCGCGTGCCGATGTAGGCATTGACGCCTTCGAGATACCACTCGTGCATTTCCCGGCTGGGCGACTCGAGACCGGCCGCAAACCGGCGGGCCAGTTGCCGGATTCCGAGCACTCGCACGCGGATGTCGTTGCTTTCTCCACGAGGTCCGATCCGTTCGGCCAGACGGCCATTGACCGCTTCGCGGGTCAGGAGCATCTGGGTCAGCCGGTCCTGCGCGGTGACGAATCCCTGCGCCCGGATTGCGTCCGCCAGCGATTGCGCATGGATGTACGGGACCCCGTAGCGGTCCCTCCTGACCGTAACCGGCGCATCCAGCACGCCCAGCGGAATCGGCTTGTCGACGGTTCCCGCGCGAGTCGGAACGTTGCTGGTGCGCAACCACAGTAAGGCCGCCAGAGATATCAGAACTACTATTGATATCAGAGTGATAAATGAAATAGTTAATTTCTTTATCACTTTCAATTCACATTCAGGTCGCCGTCCAGGTCGAAAATAGCCGCCAACAGCGCGACCCGCATCCACATGCCGTTTCGTTCCTGGCGCCAGTACATGATGCGCGGATCGTTGTCGATGCCGGGGTCGAGTTCCGGCCCGCGCGGAAGCGGATGCATGATGATCGCGTTTGAGGGAAAGCGCCGCAACTGTTCGGGACCGATCGAGTAGGACGCGTAATCGGCGTTCTCCGATTCGTTCTGCTCGTCGTATTCCTCCTGCAGCCGCGTCACGTACAAGGCGTCCAGGTCGTCCATGACGTCATCCAGCCGGCTGGTGGACGCGTACTCGACACCGTGCTCGTCGAGATGATCGAGGATGTCCCGCTTGATCTCGAAGCCCGGCGGCGCGACGAAACGCAGGCGAACGTCCCTGTAGTTCTTCATCAGGTAGCTGAGCGACCGGACCGTCCTGCCGCGGCGCAGGTCGCCCATCATGGCGATGGTGCTGCCGTCGATGCCGCCGCGCTGCTCGAAGCTGCGCTCCAGCGTATAGATGTCCAGCAGGGCCTGTGTGGGGTGCTGATCGGGTCCGCTGCCGGCGTTGATGACGGGGACCGGGCGCGGAATGGAGTCCATGAGTTCGGCCGCCCGCGCGGCCTTTCCGCCTTCCGGGGTGCGCATGATGATGATGTCCGCATAGGAGCTGAAGGTGCGGATGCTGTCTTCGAAGGTCTCGCCCTTCACCTCCGAGGAGATGGACGGATTGCGGATTTCGCTGGTCTGCATGCCGAGGATATGGCAGGCGCTGTTGAAGGACAGGAAGGTGCGCGTGGACGGCTGCGTGAAATAGAGCATCGCGCGCCGGTTGGGCGCGAGCCGCTGCAGGGTTTGCGCGCCGGACCGCGATTTCGCGAGGGTCCGGACGTGGGTCGCAAGGCGGCACAGACGGTCGAGCATCGGCCGGTCGAACTGCCGGGTATCGATAACGTGAAACAACCCGCTACTCCCCATTCCGCCGCCATTATCGTTGAATGGCGCTCTGGTGTCGCGTGATGCGCCGCGAAGGGTAAACTTTTCGCCGCCATGCCCACCAACGTCACGCAGGAATACAAGAAGGCCGAGCAGGCGTTTCGCGAGGCCAGGGAACCGCAAGACCGTTTGCGCTGCCTGCGCGAGATGCTGCGGCTCATCCCGAAGCACAAGGGCACCGAACACGTCCAGGCGGACATCAAGACCCGGATCAAGCAGCTCACCACCGAGCTGTCCCGTCCGCGCAAGGGCGGCGCGCGGTCCGGTCCTGCCCACGCCGTGCGTCGCGAGGGCGCGGCCCAGGTGGCGCTGCTTGGCGCGCCCAACGCCGGCAAATCGCAACTGCATTCGGCGCTCACGGGGTCGCAGTCCACCGTCGGCGCCTGGCCGCATACCACCGAGACGCCGATACCCGGGATGGCGCCGTATCACGACATCCATTTTCAGTTGGTCGATCTGCCGCCGGTGGCGCTGGAGCGCACCCAGCCCTGGCTGGCGACAGCCCTGCAGCCGGCCGACGGCGCGCTGCTTGTCGTGGATATCGCCTCGCCGGACTGTGCCACGGAGATCGGGATCGTGCTGGACAAGATGGCCGAGAAGCGCGTGACCTTCGTTCCCGAGTGGCCGGGCCTGCCGGACCCGCGCAAGCGCCGCCGCAAGAAGCGCCGGTCGCAGAAGCAGGAGACTTTCGAGGACCTGTTCCGGATTCGCCTCCCTGCCCTGCTCGTGGCGAACAAGACCGACCTGGGAGACTATCGGGATCGGCTCGACGCCTTAAGCGGGAAACTCGGCTTTCCTTCGCTTGCCGTGTCCGCCGAGACCGGGGACAACCTGGATGCGATACCGGAGTTCCTGTTCAGGGGGCTGGGCGTGGTGCGGGCCTACACCAAGACGCCGGGCAAGCCGCCCGATCTGGGGCGGCCGTTCACTCTGCGCCACGGCGCTACGGTGAGCGAATTGGCTTCGCTGGTGCACAAGGACATTGCGGGGAGTCTGCGGTTTGCGCGGATATGGGGGGAGAAGGTCTATGACGGGCAGCAGGTGAGTCCGAAGCACCTCATTCACGACGGCGACATACTCGAACTGCACCACCGCTGAACGGCGTACTGCCAGCCCTCGCCTGTCATTCGCCCTCCTCCTCGTTGGAGGCGCCATCCTGGCTCGATTCTCGCTGTCCCTGCTTGTCTGTTTGAATAGGGCCACC
>WTGP01000017.1:1272-4185 GCA_011523505.1 Gammaproteobacteria bacterium | reverse complement strand
AGTGTGTGGGGAAGTGAGTGTCGGCCCCCTTCCCACCGAGGGGACGTAGTCCAGGGCTCGCGCCCGGGCGGTGGCTGATCCGGTATCCTCGGCAGGGTACGGACGAGACCTGTTCCCGATTAGTCGGAGAGGGGACGCCCCCGTGGTATACGCACCGCCTGCTGTTCCCACAGTCGCCGATGCCCGGCGTGCGGCCGAGGTGCTGACCTCCGCGGGAGCACGGAGGGTTCTCTTGTACGGATCGGTCGCCTGTGGGGAAGCGGTCGACGGGAGCGACATCGACCTGGTCGCCATTTACGACGACATCGACTACGCGGCTCGCGCGCCGCTCGCCTGCCGGCTCGAAGCGGCGGCGTCGGCGGCGGCCGGTTTCCCTGTGGCCGTGTTCGTCACGGACCGTCCGGAGTGGCGGATGCGCACGACTCGAGTGCGGACCTCTTTGGAGGCCCTTGTGGCCGAGCGGGGGGTCGTCCTCGTCGACAGGGAGACGGGGGATCGGGGCGGGCAGGTCGATTGGGGCAAGGAGATGGTGATGCCGTCGAGCGACTACGAGCAGGGTCTCTACCGATTGGGACGCGCTAACGAAGGTCTTGTGAAACTCGCGAACGCCTTGGAACCCGGCAAGGTGGAGACTCTGTTCGCCGAGCTCGGCGCTGCCGAGGAAGCGACGCTCGCTCAGATCGGTCGAATGCTCACGCTTGGAGGCGCCGGCCACACCGTGACGGAGCAGTCGGTGAAAGCTCTCGTACATCTGACCGAGCAGCGGGCACGCGACCTCAAAGGGCGCCACATCGAGCGTCTGACGGATCGGCTCTCGGATCCGGCCAGGACACGCGTCGCGGCGCTGCTGACGCCACCCGGCCCGCAAGCGATCACCCCCTGGCACTGGTGGGAGCGGTACCACCGGCCGGACAAGGATCCGTACCCGGCGCCCCAGCTGGTGCTGCCCGTCATCCGAGCGGCATGTCGGGTCGTCTCGTACGCTGCCGGCCACTTCGGCCAAGAGTCCCCGGCGCGCGCCGTCCACGCGACCGTCGAGTTGATCGAGGATCACATCGCCGTCAGGGACCTGCTCTCGGGCGAGGACCTACCCGGCCGGTCGTAGCGAAGTCGGCGAGCCGGGGACCATGCGCACGAAGACCGGCAGAGCCGGCCGGTTCCTCACGTGGTTGGCGGTCATCGGGGCGCCTCGGAGATGACCACCGTGGCGATTCGACCATCAGGGGTGACCTATGACGAGATTGTTGGATCCGACCAGTGGGAGAACCACCGGGGACCGGTCCATGAGGGCCCCTCTCGCCGACCTCGTGAAATAGCCCGATTGACGACCGCGTTTCGACTACGATGACCACAATGAGAGCGATCAAGTGACTATTGCCATCTGCCTCAAGGTCCATGACGGCATCGTTCTCGCATCCGATAGTGCCTCTACACTCTTGACGATTGGCTCCGATCAGAACACCAGTATTACAAATATCTACAACAATACCAACAAGATTTTCAACCTCTATAAAGGCCTACCAATCGGAGCAATCACATGAGGAAGTGGTTCGATAGGACTTGCTTTCAACGGAAAGATTGATGAAGGATCTTCGTAAAGAGTTTTTCCGAGGGCTCAGAACAACTCGAGGCAAATACTTACACGATCCAGTCAGTTGCAACAAGGGTACGTGAATTCTTCTTTGATGAGCATTATGTTCCGACCTATAGAGGATGGCCGAAAGAACGTCGACCACAACTTGGGATTATCGTCGCGGGCTACTCGGCAAAAGAGCCGCTGGCCCTAGAGTACGAAATCGACATTGCAGATGGCGAATGTTCTGAACCGGTACCTCTTCAGTCCCACTGGCACTCCTCACCCGCCGGATGATCCAACACCACAGTCGGACGGCCCCGAGTCCCCCCACACGCCGCACACACCGGACGCAGCCCCTGGTCACGGACCTTGCGGGCGAACGTCACATAACTCTGCGAGTAACCGAGCTTCGCTACCTCGTCGAACAGCGCCGTCGCCCAAGGTGGGGATCATCCGCCGGCCGTTGCCCAACCTACGGCTGCGCCATCCACCCGCCGCCACTCCCCCACACCGCGATTCGGCTGGTACCTGCTGGGAGGTTCGCTATTCGACAGCTGCCGGCAGGTCAGAAACGAGGCCCGCTTCTGCCAGGACCCCGGCAGCTTCTTCCCTGCTCCACGTCCGGGCAATCCGATACGCAGCCTCGCTACGACTATCGAACAGATCGGACAGGCGAAAGGACATGTCCGCAGGGACAACACCGGCAGCGGCGAGATCGACAAGACCGGCCCGCAGACGCTCGTGGGTTCCCGCCTTCATCCCGCGGCTGACCAGTACCGCCCCGGCCGCGTAGAACGCTGCGTCGTAGCTTTCCCGGATACAACGGACGTAATCGTCCGCGGCCAGCCGGTCGCGGGCGATTCTCAGGGCGTCGGCGCTCCGCCGAGCGGACTCGGCTGACAGACGACTACGCGATCTCATCTACGCGTATCCCTTCGGTTCGTGCGTAGTGCTCGAACGGGTCGGCGCCGTTGTAGAACTCGTCGACGCTGGTGGCGTGCCCGTCGATGGTCAACCCGTGGGTGTGCCATATGGGGTGGTTGACCCTGCCCATCAACTTCAGGTCGGCCAGCCGGCCCCCCTCGGTGTGAAGCACCGCCAGCAGGTCGACGTCGGAGTCGGCGGCGTAACGGCCCGTCGCCCTAGACCCGTGCAGCCACACTTCGGCCAGCCGCTCACCGAACACCCTGCGGTAACCGTCGACCGCTTCGCCGATAGCGTCCAACACGACCCGGTCGGAAGGCCCCGACTCTCGGGCCGGCAGAACAGGCACAGCGGGCGAATCTACGCGTATCCCTTCGGTTCGTGCGTAGTGCTCGAACGGGTCGGCGCCGTTG
>WTGP01000017.1:0-1172 GCA_011523505.1 Gammaproteobacteria bacterium | reverse complement strand
ACACGACCCGGTCGGAAGGCCCCGACTCTCGGGCCGGCAGAACAGGCACAGCGGGACGTGTATCAACAACGAGTGTCTGCTGGGCCGACATCGGCGCACCCCCCCCCCTTCCATCTCTAGTATACCCATCGCAGCTATCCCCACCACGGTTGCCGGGCACCGCCCCAAGCCGCCTAACACCACCCCGACACACCGGATAAACCGCCCCCCGCCGAGAAGGACCGGACTCGCCGCGTCCCGAACCGGACCCGAACACCCGCCACCGGACCGCACACCCGCCCCCCACCGACGGAACCCACCCGTCGGACCAGACGCGTCCAGAACCAGCCGTCAACCAGCTGCCGGACGGGGTCGTGCGTGGGGTCTTCGCGACCACCCCTGGCCAGGCGCTTCGGTCGAACGACTCGAAACACGTCAGGACGACAAGCGGCATGCCGGGTCGTCTCGTACACTGCCGGCGACCGCAGCTTTCCCCACCTGCTGTTTCGGCGGGGGTCCTGCGCCTCGGCGCGATGGGACTCGGCTTCGCAACGGTTTGATCCACGAAGATTGATCATTAACGACAACTGGTGACCAGCTATGATAGTGCTAAATCGTTGATAGGCTTATGGTAGGTGTTCCTTGACTTCCCGCTCCGTGCCGGGTAGTTTGTTGCTACTGTCGGGCAGAGCGCGGGGCGAAATGTGAGGCGTTGTGAGGCGCTTGAGGCGTTGTGAGGCGCTTGCTGTGTCCGTAGGCAACCGGATAGCGGGGATGATGACCCACCGAGAGCTGACAGGCCGCGCTCATGCGATCAGTCACCCAGTAGTCGGGCAGATATGGCGACCGGCCCTGCCCGATCGTCCGTGTCCGCCCATCTGTTCCGAAATAATGGATTCTGTGGCGCGGAACAGCCGGGGGGGGGGGCAGAGGAGGGAAAGCGAGCGACGGGACGCGCGACAGGACGCGTTCGTCGTGATGCTCCCTGCGGGAGACGCCCCTGGCCTTTGTGGTCGGTGTCCGCCTGAGCGGGTGACCCTCATGGGGTGGGATCAAGAGGTTGGGGCTGTGGGACAAGTCGGAAGTAGCCGGGGGGAAGTAGCCGGGGCCCCGACAGGGCATATCATATGTAGAGGAGTTTGTGATGGGTAGAGGTGTTGGTGCTTCAGGCGAGTCGACGGTCCGGTTGGGGC
>WTGP01000049.1 GCA_011523505.1 Gammaproteobacteria bacterium | reverse complement strand
CGAACCCAACGAAACCATCACCGTCACCCTCACAGCCGCCACCGCAGCCACCCTCTCGACCGTCAAAGGCGCAACCAAAGCCACCGGCACCATCACCGACGACGACGACCCACCCACCGTATCCGTGAACAATGCGGCGGCGGTGACCGAAGGCGACAGCAGCACCACCAACATGACCTTCACCGTCACACTCTCGGCAACAAGCGGCAAGAAGATAACCGTCCCCTACACCCTCGGCGGGACCGCCACCACCGGCGCCGACTACACCGCACCCAACCCCCTCAGCCTCACCATCCCAGCCGGACAAAAAACCACCAACATCACCATCCCCATCCGCGGCGACACCACCGACGAACCCAACGAAACCATCACCGTCACCCTCTCCGCCCCCACCAAGGCCACCCTCAAAGCCGGCAAAACCACCGCAACCGGCACCATCACCGACGACGACACCGCCCCCACCGTATCCGTGAACAATGCGGCGGCGGTGACCGAAGGCAACACCGGCAAAAAGAACATGACCTTCCCCGTCGAACTGTCGGCAGTGAGCGGCAGGAAGGTGACAGTCACCTACACCCTCGGCGGGACCGCCACCAGCGGCGCCGACTACACCGCACCCAACCCGCTCAGCATCACCATCCCAACCGGACAAAAAACCGCCAACATCACCATCCCCATCCACGGCGACACCACCGACGAACCCAACGAAACCATCACCGTCACCCTCACAGCCGCCACCGCAGCCACCCTCTCGACCGTCAAAGGCGCAACCAAAGCCACCGGCACCATCACCGACGACGACGACCCACCCACCGTATCCGTGAACAATGCGGCGGCGGTGACCGAAGGCGACAGCAGCACCACCAACATGACCTTCACCGTCACACTCTCGGCAACAAGCGGCAAGAAGATAACCGTCCCCTACACCCTCGGCGGGACCGCCACCACCGGCGCCGACTACACCGCACCCAACCCCCTCAGCCTCACCATCCCAGCCGGACAAAAAACCACCAACATCACCATCCCCATCCGCGGCGACACCACCGACGAACCCAACGAAACCATCACCGTCACCCTCTCCGCCCCCACCAAGGCCACCCTCAAAGCCGGCAAAACCACCGCAACCGGCACCATCACCGACGACGACACCGCCCCCACCGTATCCGTGAACAATGCGGCGGCGGTGACCGAAGGCAACACCGGCAAAAAGAACATGACCTTCCCCGTCGAACTGTCGGCAGTGAGCGGCAGGAAGGTGACAGTCCCCTACACCCTCGGCGGGACCGCCACCACCGGCGCCGACTACACCGCACCCAACCCCCTCAGCCTCACCATCCCAGCCGGACAAAAAACCACCAACATCACCATCCCCATCCGCGGCGACACCACCGACGAACCCAACGAAACCATCACCGTCACCCTCTCCGCCCCCACCAAGGCCACCCTCAAAGCCGGCAAAACCACCGCAACCGGCACCATCACCGACGACGACACCGCCCCCAGGGCCGCGGTGCTCAGCGTCAACCGCGCGACTCGGTACACAGTGGCGGAGAACGTCAAGGTCTCCCCCACCATTACCTTCGCCGTCACTCTCAGCGGCGCCACCACCCTCTCCACTGACGCGAGCGTCACCGTCAAAGTCGGCAAAAAGGGAGACCCGGCCGTATCGGGCGTCGACTACACGGCCGTGGCCGACCTGACAATCACCATCGCAGCCGGGCAAAGGAGCGGTACCGGCAGCTTCATCCTCGACCCGATTGACGACACCCTGGACGAACCCGACGAAACGCTCACCGTCATCGGCGTGCTGAATGGAGTGACCATATCCACGGCCACCATCACCATCACCGACGACGACGATCCGCCCACCGTATCGGTGGACGACGCGGCGGCGGTGACCGAAGGCAACACCGGCGCCACCAACATGACCTTCCGGGTGTCACTTTCGGCGGCGTCAGGGCGGAAAGTCACCGTCCCCTACACCCTCGGCGGGACCGCCACCACCGGCGCCGACTACACCGAACCCGACCCGCTCAGCGTCACCATCGCAGCCGGGGAACAAACCGCCGACATCACCATCCCCATCCGCGGCGACACCATCGACGAACCCGACGAAACCATCACCGTCACCCTCTCCGCCCCCACCGGGGCCACCCTGTCGGCCGTACGAGGAGCGACCACCGCCACCGGCGTCATCAACGACGACGATCAGACCATCCGGACACCTTCCCAGGACGGGACGGTCACCATCGCGGGATACCGCGCCGCCTTGGAAGGGGGCCACATCTATGTCGAGGTGAGACTGGCGGAGGCGCTGGACGAAGAGGTCGCGATCCCGGTCACCGTGGAACAAACCACCCCCGTGGAAAAGGAAGCCGATGGTTCGGACTGCATACTCACCGAAAAAGAGGAGGAGGAACGGCTGGTCGATGATACGGACTGCGTGGTACTGGGTCGCCTCTTCGGGCGGTCGTTGTCTTCATATGTCCAGAATCCGGACCGAGAACTCCTCAAACCGACCCGTCAGGCCATCGTCGTACCCTCCGGCGCCACCCGCGCGGGCAACTCTTTGTCGACACCACCCGACTACAACGGTAACAACAAGGAGTTGACCGTGGCCTTGGACACATCCTCCGAACAGTGGCCGGAGAATATTGTGGCCGGAACGCCGGACCGTTTCGATGTGACAATCGTCGATCACGGTTACCTCCCCGCCGCGGCGCGCTGGTGGGCCGTGCTGCAACCACCCGCCCGGGCGCGGATCATCGATTGGAATGATGGGGGTCTGTACTCGGAGAAACGATTGGCGCGGTATGTCACGACCTCCACCGACCTGCGCTTCAGCGAGTTGCTTCACCGGTTCCAGGCGAGGGCGGGCGCATTGGTCGAAGATCTGCTGGGCGACGGCTTGCACGATACGGTCGAAGACTGGTGGCAGTCTCTCGACTGCGAACTGCGCAGGACCGCCATGGGAGAGGAAAGAACTTCTGACAAGTCCAGTCGCTGGTGCCGCGATTGGCCGAAGCCGGGGTCCACCTCGACCACCCCGGTCCTGGACGAATCGGATCATCAGAGCGTGAGGTGCGTGGGGGCCGCGCTGCTGGATTACGGATCGTCCGGGTGCAAGATCCGCGTCGACATGGCGGCCGGCGTCGAGGCGATCTCCCAGGGTGGCCTCACGGAGATAACCGTCGCATTGGGGGTCACCCCGAAGAGCGGGGAGACCGTCACCGTACCGCTTCTGGTCAGCGGCGCCGAGGCGGAGACCCACTACCGGCTGGGTCTGAAGCAAGGCGACGGTGTGAACCGGAACGTGCGGCTCATCACCGCCAACCCGTACAGCGCCCAGAACCCGGCGCTGATGTTCACCACCGGCGCGCAGGCGGCTACGCTAGAGCTTCTGGCGCTCTCCACCGAGGAAACCGAGCAGCGGACGGTGGCCGTCACCTACGACCGGAAGGCGCAGGCGAAGATGTCCGGCGGAGTCAGGATCGGAGTCGCCCCTCCGGCCCAGCCCCTCCTGGTGACTATCAGCCCGGCCGGGGAGTCCCCTCCCGCCGATGCGTTGCTGGGTCCCACAACGGTGGTGAGCATCTCAGGGGGCGACCCGGTGGTGGAGGGCGGCAAGGCAACCTTCACCATCACCGCCAACCCGGTCTCCGCCACGACCCGCAAAGTGGCCCTGACCATCAGCCAGACCGGCGATTTCCTTCCCGAGGACGCCACGGGAGCCCAGACGGTGACGGTGGCCATCAACCGCCCGGCGAAGTTCACCATAACCACGGTGGATGACGACATCGCCGAGGATCACGGAACCGTGGTCGTCACCCTGCGGAGCGGCGAGGGCTACATCGTCTCCCCGACCGAGGGGGTGGCGACCGTGACGGTCCGGGACGATGACTCGGTGCCCGACGCCGTCGAGCAGGAAATCCTCACCATGATCCAAAGACACCGGGACGTCACCGGAAACGTGGACGCCCGGCTGAACTGGGAGAAAGCTCTCCGTACCATCCGCGGCGAAGCGGATGCTTTCACCGTTGCGGAACTGAAGGCGCGGGTCGACAGCCTGGTCGGGTTCCCGTACTTGCGATGGCAACGGGTGCTCCGCGCCGTTGAGGATTTGCATGCCCATCGGGCCGCCAAGCTCAACAAGAGCCAAGGCGACACGGGGGCCGACAACCCGGGGGAAACCACTGTCAGCCTCGACGATCCGCCGCCCGCCCAGGACGATCCACCTCCCGCCCAGGACGATCCACCTCCCGCCGAGGATGATCCGCCCCCCGCCGGTGATGACCCTGCACCCGTACACAATAATCTGACCCCGCCCGACCAGAACAACCCGACGCTGGCCACGCAGGACAACTCGTAGCCACACCAAGCCAAAACCGAGATCAAC
>WTGP01000032.1 GCA_011523505.1 Gammaproteobacteria bacterium | reverse complement strand
GTTGGGGGGTGGGGGTGAATCGGTCAATCCACCAGCCAACCGGGAGGACATGAGAGTGGTCGGTGAGACAGAGAGCCGCGAGTGGTTGGAGAACAAGGAACCAGCCAGCCCAGAGGAGGTCCGAGTGGCCTGTGAGTGGATGGACACCACCTATGCCGAATCGGACACGCTCCTAGAGCAAATAAACCCGCTCATTGCGCAGCTGGAAAGCACGGGGCGGTCAGCGCCGGCATCCGTGACGAAGTGTGTGGAGGCGATGAAATTTCTCAATGTGCTGCGGGCGGATATCTGTAGTGGCCAGGCAAGCCCGGACCGATCTGTGTGGGTGGAGCTGGGGCGACGGATGCGCCACGTCGGGCAGGCCTGTGAGGACATAGCGGAGGGGCTCGTCTATTAGCGCTAAAGACTCGGCGAGGTCTAGGAAGAAGGAATGCCATGAAAACGCAAATCCAGGCCGTCTTGATCGCCGTTCTGTTTACCCTTACGGTCGGGTGCAGTTCCCCGTACTCAGCCGCCCAGGTCTCAGACCTGAGTCCCCCAGCGGTCAGTTCAGATCCGGGTCCCCCAGCGGTCAGCGAAACGCCCGAGGCGATTTTGCTCCGGGTCTGTGTCGAGGATATATCGCCGACAGTGAAAGAGGTTATCGCTCTCGCCAACCAGCTAGAGCCGGAGATTGAGCGGCTAGAGCGGAGCGAACGCTTCAGCCCAGGCTTTTTCAGAGAGGAACTCAGCTGTCAGGATGACGCTGTGAGACTTGTGAACAGCTTCTCCAACTGCGAGCTGTGGGCACTGTCTAAAGATATGGATATGGTGATCAGCTTGTATGGGGAAGCGCGAGCAGCCAAGCTTGTGTGCAAATCTGAGTTGGAAGCCCTCGGAGATTCACCATAGCGCCCGGTCCTCGCCTGGACGGCCAAAATCCGCCCGAATTTGGCTTAGGAGCGTCGCGGACAGGCGCAACACCCCCCGCCAAGCAAGGAGACCGAACATGGATGAAAGCGAAGCAGTAGTCGCCGAATGGTTGCGCTCTGAAGGACACGAGTTTCGCCACCTAGGCCGTGATGATCCGCCCGATTTTGTCGTGGATGGCGACATCGCCGTCGAAGTTACGACGATCAGTCCGCCCACAGAGCGGCGTATGTTTCAATTCTTTAGTGATAAGCTTTTCAAAGCTCTGGGTGCCGCGGAAAATGGGTGCGCATACCCGGTGTTCGTTGAGTACGAGGATGAAAAGATGTTCGACGGGACCGACGAGGACAAGAAGAAGAGAGAACTGAAGCGCCTCATCACACAAGAGTTAGAAGCCCATTACAGGAATCCGAATTCAGGAACCTGGCGGCATGGACGCCGCGTTATTCCCCTGTGCCATGGCATCACATTAGAAATAGGACCGTGGCCCAGCGAGCATCCAGCCGACTACAAATACACAGTCCGGGGGCTAGGGGCATCCAAGGGCGAAATCGTTATCCCGACATTGGTTGAAAATATTCAAGCCGCCATCGAGAAGAAATCCGCTAAGCCGCGCATTCGAGAACGAGCGGAGGAGTATCGAGAGTGGTGGTTAGTGGTCACCAGTTTTTATTGGCCCGGCCAGGATGGCTGGAAGACTGTATCCGACGCGCTCGTGCTAAAGGAGCCGTGGAAGCACCTCTTCGCTGTCAACGCACCAGGCCGCTCACGTGCGTCGCAGCAACTCCTCTAGGGGATTATCAGCCGCCCCCTGGTCCTGGCGGCGGGGCCTAGCGGCGGGCCGGAACGTGGACATGAATACAGTTTTATCAGACGCCCAGAGCGCCCGTTTCGGCCTGATTTGGCGGGGTGTGGGGCCGATCTGAGCGAAGCGTGGGTCAACGGCCGGGCGGCCGAAGATTGTCAGCCATAGCAGACACACCGAGGGCGCGCTAAGCCGCCCTGGGCGGCACGGAGAGCCGTTCAGCCGACACGCGGCCGCGTCGCGGCCGCGCCATCCCAGACATTAAAGGTCCCACAGCAACAATGAACCTGCACATGACGCTGGCGGGGGATCGGGACGGGGATAGCGGTCTCAAAGCCGCACTCGGGACACTGCACGACCTCCAGACGCTCAATCTGGACCGGGGAGGTGATTTCATCGGGTTCGAGCACGGGTGTCAGCTGGGTGTTGTTCTGGTGCTTGCCCATCCTGTTTGCCCTACCAGAAAGCCCAGGATTTTTCCCCCTCTCATCGAAGCCTGGAGGGGGAAAAATCTGGAGCCGGGAGCGGAGCGCCCTCCCTTATTGGGTCTGAGCTGCAAGGGTGTGACAGGTTTCCTGGCGCTCCCTTGCAAGTGGGTGGGGGTTTTTGGGCGAGCAGAGCGCCCCAAAAGGGCCGCAGGTGCGCTGCGCGTGGGCCGCCGCTTTACTCAAACTGAACAATCTTCGGCCAAACTGCCCCTTGACCCGCGATTCATTCAGTCGAGCCTAACCGTCCTCAGCCCGTAAGTCTCTGATTTTCCTAGACCTGTTCTCGGCCGTGCTGCCCGCTACGTCTGATAACGCGCAAAGTGTCAACTTTCGGCGACCGAGGGGCCGTCCACAAACTCCAGGTCCACAAACGACACCAGGGCAACGCCGACCCGGACGCGACAGACGGCACACTCGCCATGCCCCGCGACATAGGCGGCCGCCGGGCCCGTGCCAGCCAGAGCCAGAATGAGCGCCACGTTGTTGAGGTGCTCGTCTTCCCTGGGGATCCAGCCGGGCAGTGTCGCCTGGGGGTTGGGCCGTTTGGCGCGGCGGGCGCGTTTTTCGGCCGCACGTCGGCGAGTGGCTTTCTTGTGGGCCATGTGTGATCTCCTTTCGAGTCGGCGTAAGTGGGACAATGCGGGGGCTCACTCCTGCAATTTGACCGTTCTGAGGGCGATCATGCGAGACAGGATCGGTCCTGCGTGTTCCCACCCGCTGTTTCGGTCGTGTTTGTGCTCCAAACCCGGGCCGGAGGCCACCTTATTAAGAGTCTTCTTAATCTTAACCCGGGTATGGTCAGACGAATGGCCTATCCGGTGGGAGGAGCTATGCGCGGCGCGCTGCTCGGCTTCCTGAGTGAGCCGGCGCAGCCGGTCTTGCCCCAGCTCGGAGAGCGGATCGGGCAGGGCGTAGACGTTGCTGGCCTGGTGCCAGCGGCCGGTGCGCTTGTCCTGATAGCGCCGCTCCCGCACCAGCAGCAGGCCCAAGGCCACCAACTTGCGGACGGCTTTGGTCACGGTATCGGGATGGCAATCGCAGGCGTCGGCGATGTAGGCGCGGCCCGCCCACACCGGCTGGCCCTCCCGGGCTATCCAGTTGGCCAACTCGTAATAGATGTCGCGTGTGGTCGCCGACTGCGACTTAATCAACTGGCGCTGGCGCTGCGCCCAGGTGGTGTAGCGCCGGCTGAGCGCTCGCAGAATCCGCCGGCGGGCGCGCCGGCTGAACCGCATCAGCGCGGCCAGTCGGCGCGCTGGATGCATGGCCTTGAGGGGGGTGCGAATTTCCACGGCCGCCTCCTCTCCGCATCGGTTGCGACAGAGGGACACCCCTGGGAATTTCTCTCAGCGTCTGTCTGTGGTATGTGTATGGCATGCCGTATGGGTCCTTCATACGGCCCCTATCCCAACGCGTGGTGGCGGAGGGATAAAGGCAGCCCGCCCTTGTGGCGGGCTTCTTTCGTTTCAGAACGCCAGTCTACTCGTCTGCGCCTCCCACTGCAATCGGCTAACTACGGACGGTGGTGTCTCACTTTGAAATTCTCTTTTCGCGGAGGGCTGTCCTGGCGCAGAAATCCCCCTGCGCTTCGCGCTTCCCCCTTTGCCAAAGGGGGACTGAGGGGGATTTTCCGGCGTATGGAGCGTCCTCGGCGCGGGCCGCTGGGGAGGAGACAGGCAAGCATTTTCAAACTGAGACACTACCCTACGGACATGCCCGGCCGGGGCGAGCGGCTACCTTGCCGCGCCGGACGCCAGCCGGTCCGACGTCGGGCGCGGCCGTAAATACCTAGTGTGTGGTGAGGGCCTGGGGATGGGTCGGCTCGATCTCGGGCCGCTACGGCCGAATATGGCGGCCGAATTTCGCCGGCGCGGGAGAAAACGACCGGCCAGGGCTTGGTTCCGGGGTGGGACGTGCTCCGGACGGCGGCGAGGCGGGTGACTTGCCGCCGTCATCACAACAAGTGTCGTCGTCCATCTACTC
Source organism: Gammaproteobacteria bacterium (assembly GCA_011523505.1). Taxonomy (GTDB): domain Bacteria; phylum Pseudomonadota; class Gammaproteobacteria; order Steroidobacterales; family Foliamicaceae; genus Foliamicus. The sequence continues at coordinate 590 of WTGP01000032.1, read as the reverse complement.
GGCTCCGGCTAGGCGGTACGCCGCAACAGCTCGGCCAACGCTTCGCCCTGGCGCTCAAGCGCCTGGCCCTGCTGCGTCAGCGCCTGGGTCATCGCTTCGCCTTGCCGCTCAAGCGCCTGACCCTGCTGCGTGAACGCCTGGGTCATGGCCTCCCCCTGCTTTCTAAACGCACCGGCCAGCTCATCAATTTCTCGATCTCGCCGCGCACCGGCTTCCCCCATCCGCTTCAAGCCCACAAGGATCGCAAGGAGCCCCCCACCACTGACGGCAAGCTGAGCAATCTCCACCCAACTCGTGCTATTCGCGGCCTCCAACGCGGCAACGGCCCGCTGCGCCAACTGGAAAAATTCCGCGTCCATGTCTGCACCTCCCTTCGGAAACTATGCCCATCCGGCCAGCAAAAAAAGAGGCTCCACAGTCAAGGGCGGCGAAGCCGGGAGCGGAGCGACCGTGCCCTTGACTGTGGATGCTTTTTGCTACGCTAGGAGCAGCGCGAGCGCAGGACTGGAATCACAAACAGTGCCCGAAGGGCAACCGTTAGCCCCCCCTGGCGCGCGCCTGGGATCTGAAAAACGGCCGAAGGCCAAACC
>WTGP01000019.1:14522-468403 GCA_011523505.1 Gammaproteobacteria bacterium | reverse complement strand
GCCGAGGGTGGCCCTATTCAAACAGACAAGCAGGGACAGCGAGAATCGAGCCAGGGATGGCGTCTCTCCACAGGGAAAGTGATAGAGCAGGCGGGGGTCGGCGGTAGCAATCAGGTGGCTTCCTGCACGCCGCGGGCGATGCCGTAAACCGTGGACTTGAGCGCCGCATAGAGTTCACCGGAACAAACGCGGCCGCTTGCGCGCCAGCGGGACAGAAGCCGTACCTGCAACAGGTTGATGGGATCCACGTAAGGGTTCCTCAGCCGGATCGAACGCCGCAAGGCGGGCTGGTCCTCCAGCAGGACTTTCTGGCCAAGTATGCTCATCAGACCGTCCAGCGTTCGTTCATGCTCCCGCTGTATGGCGGAGAAACAGGCTTCGTGCAGGTCGCCGGCAAGACGCGAATAGCCTCTGGCGATTTCGAGGTCGGAACGGGCCAGCGCCAATTCCAGGTCGCGTAGCATGCCCTGCAAATAGGGCCAGTCGCGGGCCAATCCGCGAATGAACCTGGGCCCGAATTCCTCCATGGCGTCGACAAAACCGGCGCCGAACCCGTACCAGCCCGGCAACAGATTGCGGCTCTGGGCCCAGCAGAAGGTAACCAGCGGACGGGGCAGTTCCACGGCCGTTCCCTCCCGCATGCCGCTGCGCCTGGCCGTGGTCGGCATACGCGCCAGCAGGTCCGCCGGCGTGGCAAGTTCGAAATAGTCGGCCATGCCGCGCGGGCCGCCCGGGAACTCGCTGTGGGCCCGGACGCTCGCCTTGGCCAGGCACTCCAGCAATTCCTCCGCTCGCCGGACGGTTTCCGTTCCTCCGCGACGGGCCCTGGCCAGCAATAGTTCCCCGACCGCGAGTTCCAGTGACCGCAGGACGATGCCCCGCATGCCATAGCGCAGCCCGGCCCGTTCGCCGGCCTCTGCGTACCGGAAGGGTTGCTGAAGCTGTTCGGGCGGAATGTCCGCCAGCAGTCTGCGGCGGCCACTGCGCTCATAGGCGCTTCCCCGCGCCTGCAGCAGCACCGGCGTTATTCCCGACTCCGTTGCCGCCCCGACCGCGGCCTTCTGCAGCCCTCGGATCGACCATTGCTCGGAAGGAAGATCGAACACCAGCCTTGAGCGGGCGTGATCCACCATCACGAACTGCCGCCGGTTTCGCTTCTCCAGATGTCGTCGATACGCAGGTTCCTTCAGCAATTGTCCGATCACGCGAGCGCATTGGCGGGCGTCCATATCGCTTTCGAACACCGGAATGAGGTCCAGGGGCGTGTGTCCGTCGGCCCGTTCAAATCCGGCCCAGCGCGCCAGCAGCAGCGCGCCGAGCACGTCCGCCGGCCCCTTGACGCCGCCCAGCAGCAGCCCGCCCAGCGCTTTCCTGCCGTAGCGCCCCCTCAGGTAACGAAGGGCGTCGAACACCGCCAGCGCGCGCAAGCCCTCGTTGCCCAGACCCTCCGGACGGCCCAGGTCCTGCTCCAGCGCCTGGCGCAGGCACTTCAACCGCGCCGCGGGAGTCTCCCACCGTTTACCGCCGAATGCTTTCCCGAGAACACGGCGCAGGACCACGGCCCGCTGGCGAAATTCCACCGACAGCAGGTGAAAGCCGAAGGTTTCCACGCGCCGGACCAGCCGCTGCACGCCCTGGCTTCCGGCGAACATCCCGCCCTGCTCGATGAGGCTGTCCGTGAGCACCTCCAGGTCGTCAAGCAACTCATGCTCGTAGTCGTAGTGGAAGGCGCTGTCCAGCGCCGTAGCCTCCAGGCGCGCCGCCATCAGCAGCAGCAGGAGTCGATAGGGCATGTCCCGCTGGTCCGGTCCGAGTTCCGCGTATATGTCCGGGAAATGCTCTCGATAGACCCTTATCCGACGCCGGATTTCTCCCCCCGGGTCGATGCGACGGGCTGAATGGGTAAGCGTCTCGGCAAGCTGCAGGCATTCTTCGCGGTACAGGTTCAGAACCGCCAGCCGTTGCCGGTCGAAGAGCTGCCGGATAAAGCGAGGCGTGATTTCCACGTCCGCTTCCAGGTCCCCGCCGATGGCCGAATGGAAGCGAAGCAGGCTCGAGATGTGCGCGTCCCGTGCCTGTTCCCCGAACGCGATTGCCATGGCCTCCGTCAACGAGTCGTAGAAGTCCGGCAACGCCGGGTAGATCACTTCGGTCACGAAATAGAGCAACTGCTGCAGCTCCGCCGCAATCGTGGTTTCCTCGTGGGGATGTTCCTCGCAGTGCCAGATCGCGGTGATCTTTTGCTGCATCGACCGCAACAGGGCATCGACCTGCCGGGGAGCGGCGTCGGAATTCTTGAGTTCCTCGAGCTTCAATGCAATTTCACGCTGCTGACGCAGAACCGCGGTGGGCGTGGGCTCCGTCGGGTGGCCGGTAAACACCGGGTGCAGCCGGATCGTGTTCAGAAGCCCGACGGCGCCCGCCAGATCCGTCCCGTCCTTGCGAAGCTGCCGAAAGACCGCTTCCGGGCCGCCCCGTTGCGGTTGGCTGGCGTCGTACAGGTAAGCACGGCGGCGGCGAACCCGGTGCAACTGCTCGGCGGTATTCGTGGCCTGAAACCAGGTGGCGAAAGCGCGCGACACATCCTGGGCCCGGCTGTCGTCCATGCCGGCCAGCAATTTCTCCAGGCGGTCGTGCGCGCCGGCGTCGCCATTTCGGCGTGCGATCGCCAGGCTGCGCGCCGACTCGACGTCCTCGAAAAGGTCCGCTCCGCCCCGGTCCTGGATCATGGCGCCGATCAGGCCGCCGAGCTGATGCACGTCCTGTCTTAAGGAAACTTCCGTCTTGGAAAAGCGGATGTTGCGCCGCTTGTCGGCCGGCAGCGAGGCCGGATGGCGCTTGCGGCTGGCCTGAGGGGGCATAGGATCAGCCCTTCTCCAGGTACCGGGCCAGGAACTCGTCGAACGGGGGCTCGGGCGCGGACTCCATGGCCTGCAGCCTTGCGAGCGAGGCCGGCGCTTCGTCCTTCAGGGCCCTTCGCCTGGCGGCATTGGGCCGCGCCCGGGGAGGACGCGAGGCCAGGCGGGCCTTCTCCATGCCCCAGGCCTGATGGTCCCAGCCCGCATCGCCGAGCTCGTCCAGCACCCTGGCCGCCGGGGTAAGCCCCGGGTCGCGCAGGGATGCCCTGGCCGCCTTGAGCGCGGCCGAATACTCGCCTCCGGCCCCGCCGTCCAGCGCTTCGCACACCGGCCTCATCGCCCTGCACACCTCCAGGCCCCAGTTGTCGAGTCTAATCCGTCGCCGATTGCGGATCAGGCGAACGCCCCGTGCGCGCCCGCGCCAGGCGGTCCGGTCGAGGTTCGACACGCAGGCCAGGTATTCGTCGGCGGCCATCGGAGGGCTTTCCTCCAGCAGGCAATAGAGAAGAAAGGCCTCCAGGAAACGCATGGATTCGTCGCTGACGCCCAGCGGTTCGAAGGGATCGGCATCTACCAGCCGCAATTCGAGATACTCCGCTCCGCGCCTCCGCAACGCCGTCGCCGCGCGCTCGCCCCTGCGAATCCGGCGCTTGGGCCGCGCCGCCGAGTAGTACTCGTTCTCCACCTGCAGGACGCTGTCAGACAATTGCCGGTAGCGGCCGCGCACGCGCACGCCGATCTTGCCGTACGCGGCATGCCGGGCATGGACCGCCGCCTCCAGGTCGCGAACGTACTCGTGAACGCTGTTGGCGGAAATCACCAGGCCCGCCTGCAGGGCGCTGGTGTAGCCGAGGCTGCTCATTCTCAGCGACGTCGCGTCGGGAGCATAGAGCGTCCCCTTGCGCCCCTGCCTCAGGTCGGCGTTGCGCACCTGTGAAAGGGTGTCGTGAAACGCCGGCGAAGCGCCAAGCAGATACGTGGGCAGCCAGGCGAGCCGCCGCACGTTGCGCATCTGGCCCATGATCCAGGCCGAGCGCTTCGCCACGATTCCGGTGGGCGGGCTTTCCAGGTGAGGCAGCGACCTCCATAAATCGGGTGGCGGCGAGTAATTGAAATGGATGCCGACGATGGCCTGCATGCGCGGGCCATAGCGATTGGCCAGCCCCAGACGGTAAATGTGCTTGAGCATCCCGATATTGGAGCTGCCGTACCGGGCCGGCAATAGTTGCCGGTCGGAGGTAATCGCGGGCGGCATGCTGGGCGTCCAAAGCTGTTCGCCGTCCACTTTCGACAGGACGAATTCGTGCTGCGCCGCCAGCCAGTCGCTGACGTCGTGGGTGGATTTCACGGGAGGGGTGATCAGTTCCAGCAGCGCCTCGGCAAAGTCCGTCGTGATATAGCGGTGGGTCAGGGCCGACCCGAGTTCCTCGCCATGCGGCGTGGGCGCGACCCGGCCGGCCGGCGTAACGCGCAGGCATTCCCGCTCGACGCCCCGGAGTCCGCCCGAAAGTTGCTGGCGGGTCAGCCGCCTTATTCGTTGCCTGATGACTGCGCCTTGCATTGGCGCTCCGCGCTCCGTGAGACAGACCTACCGGAAGGACGCCGCGCTGGTACGAAGAGGTTGCATTTCGAGGGGTGACCTGTCGGTGAATCCACGCGATGGCGGCGCTGTGCGGCTGCCAATTGTAAGCGCACCGGCACTGGTGTCGTGTCAATTTTGTGGCGCACGGCCTTCGGGCATAATGGGCCGGCCAACGGCCCGCTATTGGCCCATCGGCGCACGGGCAATGCCGCGTGGCCCGCCGTGGAAGCAGGCTGTTCGAAGGAGGAAACAATGCAACGTATCGCCACACTTTCCGTAATGACTCTGGTTCTGGCAGCCGGACCGGCCTGGGCGGGGTGCGACTATCCCGATGAGCCCACGACGCCGAATGCGGAGGAAATGACTCTGGATGAATTCAAGGCCGCGATCGCCGAGTTTCGGGAATTTCAGACGGCGTTGGAAGGATATCGAAAGTGTCTTGACGAAGACTTCGAGTCTCTGGACGAGGACTCCAAGACCGACGAACGCAAGGAGTTGTTTGTCCGGCGTTATGACGGTTCCATTGACCGGGAGCAACAACTGGCGGATCAGATGAACGAGCAGATCCGCCTGTGGAACGAAATCAACCAGAGCGAAGACTAAGCTTGCCCGGAACGCCCGGGGGGCGAGGGCATGTCCCTCGCGGCATGTCCCGCGCGGCGTCGCCTTCTAGTTGGGGAAATTCAGGAAGCGCAAGACCTTTCGCAGCAAGTTGCGAAGAGGCGAAGAGTTTTCGTGCGGCGCAATTGCGCGCGCGGGTTCGACGGACTGGTTTTGCCCTGCCTGAACAACTGCAGCGGGCGTCGGCGCGGCTCCCGGCGGATACACGGCGGGCGGACGGAAAAGGGCCGCCTTTGCGGCCTCGCGGTTGCTGCCGGTTAATTCCTGGGCGATCTCCCCGGCCAACTGGCGCGCGGGTGGAATGCCATGGGCAATCAGCAGTTCCTTGAGTTCCCCGATCTGGTCGCTTGATAACCGTTCCATGCCCGGCGCCGTTCCGGCGTCTGAAATCGCGTCGGCACCGGACGGCCCTGCTACGAGGGCGAAAGCGCAGGCAAGGGCGGGGAGAAATGGTTTTCTGTAATTCATAGCTGTGATCCTCTCTGTCAACGGCGGCTCGCGTCAAAGGCTTCACGCCGTATTCCAAACTCGATACATAGATGCCGCTGGACCCCCGAATGGATGCGTCAGCGATACAATGCCCGTCCTCTGACCCAAACATTTGAGAAATGTCAGCATCCACGCAGATCGCCATCACCGGGGCGGCCGGTCAGATCGGCTACCAGCTCGCGTTCCGCATCGCATCGGGACAACTCCTCGGCCATGGCCAGTCGATCACGTTGCGGCTGATCGAAATCGCTCCCGCAATGCAGGCGCTTGAGGGCGTCGCCATGGAACTCGAGGACTGCGCCTTCGACTCGCTTGCGGAAGTGGTCGCCACGGACCGCCTGGAGGAGGGTTTCCGCGGCGCCGACTATGTTTTCCTCGTCGGCGCAAAGCCACGCGGACCCGGCATGGAGCGTTCCGACCTCCTGACCGGGAACGCGCGCATATTCTCGCGGCAGGGAGCAGCGCTCAACGAGCATGCCGACGAGCACGCCAGGGTGCTTGTCGTGGGGAACCCCGCGAACACCAACGCCCTGATTGCATCGTCGAACGCGCCGGACATGAATCCGCGCAATTTCTCGGCCATGACCCGGCTGGACCACAACCGCGCCTGCGCGCAACTGGCGGCGCGCACGGGCCACCACGTCAGCAGCGTCAGGCGGATGACCATCTGGGGCAACCATTCCGCCACCCAGTATCCGGACCTGTCGCAGGCGACCGTGGACGGCAAGGCGGCTGCGGAACTGGTCGACCAGGACTGGGCGCGGGGCGAATTCATCACCACCGTGCAGCAGAGGGGCGCGAGCGTAATCAAGGCGCGCGGCACGTCCAGCGCCGCCTCGGCCGCCAACGCCGCAATCGAGCACATGCGGGATTGGGCGCACGGAACGCCCGACGGCGACTGGGTGAGCATGGCGGTGCCCGGCGACGGCAGTTACGGTTCGCCCGAGGGGGTGTTCTTCTCCTTTCCCGTGCGTTGCGAGGACGGCGACTGGGAAATCGTGCGGGGATTGGACCTGGACGATTTCTCGCGGGAGAAAATACGCATCACTGGCGAGGAATTGCTTGACGAGCGGGCGGCGGCAAGCGATCTCATGTAGTACACCATGGCCCGGGAGGTCAGGCTATGATCGATTTATCCAGGACGAGCGCTTTGTCCATGAACAGAACCACTTTCGCAGTGCTGCTGGCAGCAGCGCTTCTATGTTCCTGCGGAAGCCCCGAGGAAGAGGCCGCGCCGGACGCGGATGCGGCGAGCGCGCCGGAGCCGGCGCCTGAAGTCGCGCTGCCTCCGCGCAAGCCCTCGCCCGAAGGCGCGCGCGTATGGTTCGTCTCCCCCGGGGACGGCGCCGCGCTTACTTCCCCCTTCACGGTGGAGTTCGGACTGGAGGGCATGGACTTGCTGCCCGCCGGTGAGATCGGCGAGCACACGGGACATCATCACCTGCTGGTGAACACCCCCTTGCCGCGCATGGACCTGCCGATCATCACCGACGACGCCCATATGCACTTCGGCCTGGCCCAGACCAGCGTTGAGCTGTCATTGGAACCCGGCACCCATACGCTGCAGTTGCTGCTGGGCGACGATCTGCACATCCCGCACGACCCGCCGGTAATGTCCGAAGTCATTACAGTAGAGGTAACGGACTAGGGCGTGAAGCACTACGCGCGGCCGGACTGACGCCGGACCCGCAAGCCCTCCACGCCAAGATCGACCGCCAGCGGCGGGAACCCCGCTTCCCGCGCGGACCCGCGCAGCGCGTCCAGTTTCCCCCGGTCGGTCGAGAAGGCCAGGCCGCAGTCGCCGCCGCCGGACCCGGACGGCTTGTATACGCAGTCCGCGGCGCGCGCCAGACTTTCCAATCGCAGATGCTCGCGGCTGAAAACGCCCAGTCCGGCCGAGCGATCCAGTTTCCGCCACACCGCGGCGTATTCCTGCACGGCGGCTAGCACTCTATCGGCGCCCCGGTTCCATGCACGCCTGACCGCGTCCGCGGCCACGCACAGTTCCTTGACGGCCGCTCGTTCTCCGCCCCGCAATGCTTCGTGGAAACGCCCGATGGCGTGAGCGGTGTCCGCGTCCCGGCCGGTGAAGATCACCTCGCAATGAAGGCCCTCGGGCCAGCGCAGGCTCTCCACCCGATCGCCTTCCACTGCAATCACCCCGCCGTGCAGGCTCGCCGCCACGTCAACGCCGCTGCCTCCGGGGCCCTGAAGCGCCCTGTGCAATTCATCGGCGATGCGCAACCGGTCGGCGGAACGGGCCAGGCGGTCCTGCGCCGCAAGCAGCAAGCCGGATACCGCGACCGCCACGGCGGCGCTGGATCCGAAGCCGAACTTGATTCCGCCAGCCGAGTACAGCGCGCGGCTGTCGATTTCAAGCGGCCGGCCGGCCGGCGCCGGGTCCAGACCATACCGAAGCAAAAGGCCCCGCGCCGCCTGCCGCCAGCGCGTGGCTTCGGCGTCCTCTGTGGTGTCGCCGGAAAGAAAGCTCGCCTCGACATGCCTGCCAATGGCGCAGGCTATCGCCGGGGCGCCTTGCAGTACGGCGTACTCGCCGGAAAGAAACAGCTTGCCCGGGGCCCGGGCGCGAATCCCGGAAACCGGCATCGGGGACTGCGAGTGCCGTGTCACGGCACTAGCCCGGGACGAGCCGCGCTCCACCGCCCAGATCGCCGCTGAGCACCTGTTGCACTCCGGGAACCTGGCCCAGCGCATCGCATACTTCATCGAACACGTCCGGAAGACAGACCGCCTTGACCTGCGGTCCCGCGTCCACGGTAAAGAACACCGGCCGGCCATCGCGCGCCAGGTCTCTGACCCGGTGCATGCACTCTACCGTTGCGCCATTGAAGTACATCAGGGGGGGCGTTGCACCCATGGCGGCGGCGTGCATTCTCAGGCAATTGCCTTCGGACAGCTCGGCAAGGCACCCGAAGTCACGTTGCGCCACGGCGCGGCGGGCATCCTCAAGGTCGGCCTTCTGGCTTCCGAGCCAGCCCTTGTAGAAGGGCGACGTGCGCCGGGTGAGCTCCATGCCCGCGCGGGAGTCTGTTTGCTTGGGACCGGTTTGCGTGACTGCTACCGCAACCTTCAGCGGCCATTCCTCCGGCCGAAGCAGCGACTTGCAGGACCAGCTTCCCTCCGGATCGATCGACAGCAACACGACTCCGCCATGCAGTGATCGGGGCGCGGACCCCGAACCCGCCATTGCCGACCGCCCGACCAGGTCAAGGTCTTCCGCCAGGCCAAGCGCCGATGCGCCGGCCAGGGCCAGCGCCGCCATCCCGGAGGCGGACGAAGCCAGGCCCGCACCGGTAGGAAAGTCGTTGCGCGAGTCCACCGTCGCGGATCCGTACCCGGCGGCCCGGCGCCGCAGGGGCGCCAGGCAATCCTGCATCCGTTTGAGGTCCCTGGAGTTTCGGCGCCCGTTCAGGGTCAGCGTGTCCTGCCCCCCGTCCGGGTCAAAGCGCACCGTAGTGCGGGTCGCCAGAAACCCCAGAGACAGCGACAGCGACCCCATGGCCGGCAGGTTGCCGCGGGCCGGGCGCTTGCCCCAGTATTTCACCAGCGCTACGTTGGGGTGCGCGATGGCGCTGCCCTGCATGACATCCTCGCTTGACACGGCACTACCTCGGCCGAGAATCTCCTTGCGCGATTTTAGGAGAATTAGTGGGCTGTCCCGCAAGCACGCTGCGGTTCAAAGTGGGCCTGAAGCATCAATACACCGTGCAATATTTTTTGGGGCGTCGGTCTTCGCCGGATTGACCGTGTTTTCTGGACGTGCGGGGAACAACATGAACCAGCTAGCTGGACAACATGAAGTCTTGAAGTTCATCCAAGGCATCTTCGACGCATTCAAGCGGCGCGACGCGCAACGCATGGAGGACTAATTGCGGTATTCGTAGTTTTACTACGTATGATCGGACAGCGCCCGCCCCTACCACATGCTTGTGAACAGTAGGACTGCGGTGGTAGACCCCGGCTATCAAGAGAAAGCGTTGCGAGATGTCTCTGGCGGCCGGCGGGAATTAACGGTCAGGCGCACTAGATCAGCGATATCGCTAACCTTGTTCCCGTCAGCCAGATACGAGATCCCACGGTGCAGATGTAAGCGAAACTGCTGTGAGATCGTTCGCGCATTGATGGGCACGTCATCACGACACATCCTTTCCTTGAGAGCCGCCAAGTAGAGGTCGGCGTGGCGTCCTCCGAATACGCGCCAACTCATTTCAACGTTGCTGTCGAGCCGAAGTTTGCTTGCCGGCGGAGCGCCAGACTCCGCGAGCGACAGGCAAAATCCCCAGCGACACAGCACGTTCCAATGCTGGATGCCGGTTACTCGTTTGAGCTTGATGAGTTGGTGTTTTGCCCCTTGGGAAACCTTTACTGTATCAATGCCCGTCATGTAACTGCCGCTCCGTCGAAGTACCCATTTTCGATTCTGGTGCTTCCGCTCGCGTCATCGTATGCGAGCCGGTAACTGCGGCCAATAAAGGGGCGAAGCCTATCAAGATGCGGCCCGATGATTTCCTCGTCCGTGGAGAACAAAATGACCTGATGGCTGACGAAGGGAAAATACCGCTCGACGAGATGCCTCCTGTGTCCGGTGTCCAGCCGGCCTAGGGGCGTATCGATGGCGGTCGGCAGGGGCCGTCCGGATGTCTTCGCAAAACCCCACAACAGGGCAATCGCGAGCAGTTGGCGCTCGCCGGCAGACAGGCGCTCGGCACTCATTACAATTCCCTGCCGATCATAGAGCCAAACGGCGAAGGTTTCCGGGTCAATCTCGAGACGAGTAACAAGAGACGCCTTACGGAGTAAATGCTGGTAACTCTCCAAGACGAGCCGTTCAATCTTGCGTATGTGCCGTTCAATTACATCCCTGCGAAACGCACCAAGCGTCTTTTGGACTCGTGCTGCGTGACGAAGAATGCGGCTGCGGTCTTGGCGTACACCCTCCGCCTCCGCCTCCGCCTCAAGAGAGCGAAACAAGGTCTCCTCGCTACGTTCGACTTGCCGCTGCAGACGCTCAACTTCCTCCTGTTGTGCCTTGTAGCGGGCAGTAAGAGCCGCAATGTCCTGAATTAGCTTCTCCCTACGGCCCACAATATTGGCAATCGCGTCATCTTCAGGAATGCTGGCCAACAAGCTCCGCATATGGGATACCCGCTCTTTGGAATTCATCCACCGCTCCAACTCCGAGTTGGCCCTATGTTTCAACTCCCCAAGTCTATTGGCAGTCAACGCGCCCAACTCTCCTCGAGTATCGGTCCGCAAGTTCAGTATGGTGTTTCGCTTGCCAATTTCGTCGCGCCTCCGGCGATCCGCGCCCAAGTGCGCGGCAATGTCCTTGACATCTTTAGCAGCGATATCCTGCTGACGCATTACCTTCAGCAGTTGCTTATCGCGCTGCTTTAGGACGGCAGCAAGGACCCGCGAGTGACGGGTCTCCTGTTCGGCAAGATCGCGCCTGCTGACATCATGCAGTAGTTCGTGGATTAGCAGCAGCGGTAACTCGTCCGCCACCAACTCTCGCAATCGTGTGGAGCAATCATCGAAAACACGCTCCGCCTCCTCAGCATCCCGCTCAATTTCCAGCCTCCGGTCGTAAAGCTCCCCCCCTAGCCGCCGGTACTCCCCCTCGATTACCCGAAGGCGGTCCCGGGAAGGCTCAATACGCATAGCTGACAATGACTCCTGCTCTTGCTTCAGGCCCGCCAACCTTGAACGCTGGTCGCTGAGTTGCGCTTCAATTTGCTCGATCTGGTCTCGACCTGGATCCTTTCGGTCTTCTTTACGCTTGCGGCGACGGTACGTCTGGAGATCCTTTTCCAGTTGATCAACAACATCGAGCCCAAGTAGGTTGCGTATGGCCGTTCCGATTAACTGTCCGGAATTATCCTGAGCGGCGTAATTTTGTACCTGTTCGCCATCGAAGAGGAAAAGACTGGCAATATTCGGGGGGAGAAATTCCTCAACTTGACTACCCCAATTCTGAGCCAGCAGTTTGTCTCGACGCCGGTTCTTGTGCACCTCAAAGTGCTCGCGGCAACCGCTGGTTGAATTGCTCCATGACCGGCGTAAACGGTAGCGGGCCTCCTCGCCGCCTACCGTGTGACGGAACGCCAACTCAACGGCCGCCTCGCCACCGTTGAGACCTCGGTGAACGCTCTGGGACAGGTAGCTTTTATACGACTGTCCGTTCCGGTTGGAAAGCTGTGCTAATGGGCCGTAGAGGCAAAGCTGGAGAGCATCCAACACGGTCGTCTTTCCGTGGCCGTTGAGCCCGCCGAAAAGGATGATCGGTTGATCGCGGCCAGTTGGCGTGAGTGTAACCACCTGGCGTTCGGCATAAAGCCCAAAGTTATGCAGGACGATCTCATCTAGAATCATGGCTTGACAATTTCACCCACTGAGGTAGGTTCAGGCTGTTTCCGGATTTGCGTTCATATCGTCGTGCGACGCAAGCCCTCGCGCTTCCTCCAGTGCTTTGCTTCTGGCCCGTGCGCGCACAACTGCATCTTCCTCGTGGTCGTAGAAATGCCGATGGAAAGCTTGATCCATCGCCTTGAAGAGGCCGGCACGACGCAACATGGGCTTATATTTTTTCTGGACCGAAAGAAGTTCCCGCACAAGCTGGTAATGCAGCTCGTTCCCATCGCATATGTCCCGAAGCACATCCATTTCCCCAAGTCCGAAAATTGGGTTGTCGTCCAAGTTGCTGCCCGGATAAGGCTTGGCAAGCGCCTCTTCGTAAAGGCGCGGCAGTAGATCCTCTAATTCGTGTTTCTCGACTACCCAAATGCGGCGAATTTCCTCAAGTTCCGCGAGGCTGATCAATTCGATGTCACGGACCTCTGCAGGACCATGCACTCTAATATATTGTTGAGCGCGAAGAACCTTAACAAGCCAGTCCGCACGAGCTTGCTGCGTGTAGGGACCGGGAATAGGACGGTCGTAGAATAACTGTACCGCGCCACTTGATCTACGAAAATCCCGCAACGGACGATCTGTTTCGGGTGTTTTAGGCGGATCAAGTTCGTTACGAAGTTGCAGGAGAGGGAGCATCCACTCCTTTTCATCGTCGTTCTGAATCATAGCCTGCATTGACTTGTCTTTCTCAACAAGCGTGCACACCCAGCAGCCAAAGCGGCTGTCGCCACAGCTCGGCGTGGTCGTATCAACTACAAGAGGACATTCACCGTCTGCAGAAGCACCTTGGTACATGGTCAGGAGAGCTTTGTTCGTGAATCCCCATGGGTTATTGATCTGCATGAGGAACAACCATACGTCGTCGTTACTCCAGTCTTCGATCGGCGTGTAAACAAAGGAATTGGGCAAGCTGCCGTTCGGGCTCAGGTTTTTGCGCACTCGCTTACTTTCAAACTTCTCCATGACTTTTGCACGCTTCTGGCTCTCGGCCTTGCGGGAGCCGAGCACCAGGACCGCCTCGCCGTGGGTCTGTACCACCGTTCGGATGAAATTGGTGGACGGCTGGATTTTGAGGCGTTGTGTACACCAACGGAACTTGGGTCGAGGAGCGGGATAACCGCGACCGATCAGATTGACCCAGAAAGTGTTCTCGGTCTCCGGTGTCAGGCGGTGCGCCGTGAGGGGAAGTCCCTGTTTCCGTGCCGCATCCCCCATCTTATCGAGAGATTTGGATACCCAAAGCGCAACGACCGGATTCTCGACCAGAGTATCAGTGCTGATAACGTATACGGGCTTAGTCCGCCTGTCCTTCGGCAGCTTCAATAGGGCCAACCAAACCAACTGGAGCGTTGCGGTCGAATCCTTGCCCCCGCTGTAGCCGATTACCCACGGAATTTGGTCGCTCGCGTAAAGAGAGGCAATCTCATCGATCAGCCCAGTAACGGCTCGCTTCAAACCCAACCGAGCAAACGCCGAGATTGGCTTAAGGGGATCAGCTTCTGCCATGGCTTTCCCGCCTAAAGGTATCTGTCGTCAACTGACCCCTTAGCAGCGACCGCAGGGACACCGCTATGCGGGGGCGCACTCTATCCCGCCCTGACCTTTGTCGCACAAACCGGACCTTTTAATCCTCATCTACAGCGACTCTTGGGATGCTAGCACCGGTCAATCGCCCTGCGCAACTTTCCGGTGATTTGAATGACCGCGCTGTCTCGGCCATGTGTGTATTGCACTCGGCAAGCCTAGCTTGCGGCGTTTCTTGTGCTGTCACATGAACACTACGTCCGCATCGACAAATGAACGAACCGTTGAATCACCCACGCTAAAACCGTAGAGGCGTAGTATTGTGTTGTGGCTTGTCTATCACACTATGGCTGCGAGACGCTTGGGGAGCAGTCGAAAGTGCTATGCCTTAACAGGGCGGCGGACAGAGACTTGGAAGAAGGTCGCTTATGAAGCAGATTGCTGCAAGGACATCTGTCGAGATGGAGGGGCCTGTTTATCTTGACTGCAACGCGACAACGCCGATCGAGCCCGCGGTTCTAGAGGAAATGAATCGCCTCTGGGCCAACGAACCGGGGAACGCAGGCAGCAGGACGCACGAGTACGGGTTGCGAGCAAAGAAGCTTGTTCAGAAGGCGCGCGAACAAATCGCTACCGTAGTCTGGGCTAAGCCCGAGGAAGTGATCTTCACAAGCGGAGCAACTGAAAGCAGCAACATTGCCATCCTCGGTCTCGCGGCTCACGCGAAGGATACTGGCCGATGCCACATTGTGTCGACCGAGATTGAGCACAAGGCGGTTATGGAACCATTGGAACAGCTGGCGAAACGCGGCTTCAAGGTAACTCATGTTCCAGTAGGCCAGTCAGGCGCTGTGACGGCGGACGCAATAGGAGCAGCCTTGCGAGACGACACTGGGCTGGTTTCCGTCATGCACGTCAACAACGAGACAGGGATCATTCAACCCGTCAAGGAAATTGCCCGGCTCCTCGGCGGCCACCCCGCCTACTTCCACGTCGATGCTGCGCAAGGGTTCGGAAAGGAACTTGATGGACTACGCTGCCCGCGTATCGATTTGATCAGTGTCAGTTCCCACAAGATATTTGGGCCAGTCGGAATCGGGAGCCTGATCGTGCGCCGACGAGGCTTTGAGCGAATCCCGCTACAGCCCATCGTCTTTGGCGGTGGGCAGGAACGAGGCTTGCGTCACGGCACACTGCCCGTTCCGCTCGTCGCGGGGATAGGTCTAGCTGCCGAGATTGCCGTGCGGGATCACGAGACCCGCCAGGCGCGGTGTCTAGAGATTCGTGGCAGCGCGCTGGATGCTCTAGCTTCTGTCGGCATTCGCCAGAACGGTGACCCAAGGTTCGTCTTGCCGCACGTGCTTAACTTCTCGATCGATGGCGTCGACGCAGAAGCCTTGATGGTGGCTTTGAAAAATTTGATTGCAGTGTCCAACGGCTCCGCCTGCACTTCACAAAGTTATGAGCCGAGTCATGTCCTGGCAGCTATGGGACTATCAGATGCAAGGATCGCAGGCGCGGTTCGCATGTCCTGGTGCCACATGACACCCAACGTGGACTGGCCCACAGTGGCGAACCGCATTGCGTCTATCGCCTGATTCTTGAACGGCGAAGGCCTGTTCGTTGGGCACGCTGCCCAATCATGCTCCCTCCGGTATCCAATCACGCGGATCAAGGTATGGCCCGCGCTTCACGAAGTTTGGATGAGTCATGGCCAGCGTCCGCTCAAGGTGCTTGGGGTCGGGGCTTCCTGTAACGCCGGCGAGGAGCAGAACGCGAGAATCCCGTCGGGACTCGGCGTCACGCACATACTTAACAGCAGTGGTTGCACTGGTGCCGCATGGATGAAGGTGGAAACGCCCGCCCGGAGCAGTCCATGCAACGGCCAGATGGTAGCCGTCGGAAAACTGCGGCAGTTTCTTCTGGACATCCCCACGATGCTTCTCCTCCCAGCGGGCAATCTGCTGCGAGCGTTCCACCAACAACCGCTTTTGTTCGCCAACCTTTTCCGGGACGACACGCTCTCTGTTGGCAAATCCTTCCTTGGCCTGCTCGCCAAAGCTCTCGCACCAGCAAGCCCAAAGATGCTGGTACCAGGTCCGAATCTGCACCTCAAAATTCACAGTCACATGTGTGTCGAGGAAGGGCTGCCGGAACCGGGTAACAGCGTGAATCGCACGATAGCCGAGCGAGTGCGGATGCTTGGTCTGAATGTAGTCCTTTATTCTGGTGCCCGGCACCTTGTCCCGCAACTCACGTCCAAGGGCGACGGCCTGATCCAATGATTCGCAGACAAGACGGAATCCAATGATGTCCTGCATTTCGTGTGCCGGCATCAGGTGGTCCCTATGACGCCTCATCTTCCGATGCACGCTTTCCAATCGTTTTAGTCTCGCACTTACCAGAATCCGTTTGGGCAGGCTCGCCTTCCTAAGCAGTGACAGGCTCGTCCTAATGCAACCCAACCTGTATTGACGATAAGATTCCAGAGCCCTTCTTGCGTGGAAGTCACGAGCGTCCTCCCGAAAAACCCTGCTCCTGCGCTCAATGTCACCCATGCTCTCAAATCCAAGTTCGGGTGGAGCCGAGCACTCCTCAGCCGGAGCGACATGAATACCTACTGCCATGGATCGGGAAGCGAGAAATCTAGTCTCGTTCTTGGGCGACCCTTCATATCCAGCGCAACTTCCTCTTCAGAGTCTGTCAAAATCCTCCTGGCTTCAAAAAAACGATCCAATAACTTTTCTCGACGGGCCTCATCCTGCCCGAAACCGCCACCAAGAAGATAAGTCATCATCTCGGCGCACAGATTTTCAAATTCCTTTTTGCGACGCATCTTTTCGTCCGCCGGATCACATAGCACGCCAAACCAGGGCGCACTCTTGCAGGCCAGGTTTAGATCACCGGATCTTTCGTGGCGAGCCAAGCATTCCACCACGTCATTCAATCCGATACCCTTTTCACTCCACAATGCGGCCAGGGCATGCGCCAGCGCCACCTGCGCAATGGGTCGGAAGAGGATGTTGCTTTCTGGAGCGGCGCGTAGTTCCGCTGGCGACTTACCTTCCTTTCCGCCCGAGGAAAAGTGCAAGATCATGCTTTCGTGAGAAGGCAATCCCGATATTGCGTCGAAATAGTCGGAAAGCTCGCTCAATCCTTTGCCAATTTCATCGTCGTGAGGGCGAAGCGGGCCTACGCTTCGCGCGCCCGTCAGGCCGAGCACCGTATTGCCCCATCTTTCGAAACCCTCTCTTCCACGCAGATAGCCCTGTGCTATTGAGACAAGAGTATTGAGTAGCGTGTAGTCCCCTGACTGCTCCGAAAGCTGAGACTTCTTCGTATCTACGTTAAGCTCCCCGCCGTGCCCCCTGAACAAGGGGTGTTTCGTCATGATGGTTCGCGCCACGATTCGGAAGCCGTCGTTCTCGTCAAGCAACGCCAACTCTCCCTTCCCCAGCCTCCTCGCATTCTCGTTTACGTCAACAAAAACGTTTCGGAGTCGCGCCACTGCCTGCTTGAAAGTTTCTCCGTTCTGTACGGCAGGAATGATTTCGACTCCTACGGTTTCGTTCATTGCGCCCTGGAGCTTACGGGGATCAAGGCCACGTTCGTCAAGGTAATACTCGACCTCGTCCCGCGTTACGTCCCGGCCCCTGACCGCCACCCCATCCTGCTTCTTCGAGCCGAGGCGACCGTTGTCCAAGAGCTCTTTCAGTCCTTTTATAGCCATGAGTCGGTGCTGGCCGTCCAACGCGAAATAGGTCGTGGTTGCTACATCAAGATCTACAAGATGCGCGTCCGTGTCTAAGCCCCTCACCCTTAGAGAATGATCCATGGCACGCCCGTGCGGATCCCACCTGTCGTGCCCCGGCTCATACACCCAGTCCTGATATGCAACCAGCAGAAGGGGTGGAAATTTGTGGTGCCGGCGCGTGGCGAGATACATTGCCATCGGCTGCTGTCGCCTAAAGTCGGGCTGGCGCTGCTGCAAATAGGTGGCGGTTACGTCGTTGATGTCGATATGCCTCGAGTCGCCTCGCTGATGCTCCTTAAATATGGGAAGGTCGTGCGCGAAATAGACGTTCGCGGCGATCCAGCCAAGCGATACGGAAGCGAGATATGACTGGCTCGTGCCCATTCTCGCCGCCGAGGCCAGATGATGGTCTTCTGCTCCTTGTTTCCAGTCCAGCAGTAGGCGCAAGGCTTCGTTCTGCTGGTACTCCCTGTCCAACAGTTCCTCGGAGACCTGTTGGATCCTGTCCATGTCCATGTCGCCCTTCATTGGTGCGTCTCCCGTGTTTCCTTCCGCCCTTGAAACGACGGAACATTGTCCCGGCTCAGGGGTGCGAGTGGCATTCTAGGCGTACCACTTGCAACGGCGCAAGCAAGCCAAGAAGTTGCTAGGAATCAGGGTTGATGCCGAGGTGCTTGATTCAGATTCATGCGGCTTAATGTCGGCCGCCGGAGAGGCAACTTCTCTACCTGCTCACTTAGGTGGGAATAGCTTCGTCGATTCGGCGCTTGAACGTCCGCAGGAAGACGTCAAGTGAGGTCGGGCGAGTATCAAACCACTCTTGCAGGACCTCAAACCCACCGAACGCATACTCGTTGAACTCGCGTACGCCCTCGTCGCTCAGAAAATTCTCGGATTGCGGGTGAACGAGATCGGAAACCACCTTCCTCACATTCTGGCGCTCTACCGAATCGATGCCCCGACTTTCCAGCACGCGGCTTAGAAACAGGGCTACTAGGAGCGAGCCGCGACCGTCATATACTCCCGGAAAATAATTGACAAGTTGTCGAGTCTGGCCAACTGACAAATGTTTCTTGCGCCTTCTGGCAATGCCAGCTATGAAACAGAAGTAGAACGCGTCGAAATCCGGCGCGGGTCGGGACCCATGAGCCGAACCGAACTCGTCGCTTATGCCTTGGAACCAACTGCGCGCCTCTTTGTCAATGAAGAAATCCATTACTCGGGCTCATCGCTCTCGACTTGAAAGTCGTTGAAAAACTCGCGACCGCTTACGAGAAACCCGTCCTGCGTCGCCGTTGTCATCTCGGGCATCTGCGAGACTCGTTCTTCCAGATGCGTTATGCCTCGCCTGAATAGAGTTAAGTAATTCACTTGGCCACCACGCATTTCACGCTCAAGAGGCCTAAGGAAGCCTTCGCGCTCCGTCGAAATGGTGAAGGCGATAATCTGGCCCGTAAGTCTTGGCAAGAGCTTACCGATGGTTGGCCGAATAGCCCCGTCGATCGGCGCCACGGGCGAGTCAAGCACAAATGGCAATTCATGGCGGTTGGATCGATTAAACAACGTTGCCAGAAAAGCGTACCCCACCGACAGGTTCTCACCCGCGCTGCCGCCAGTCTGGCCCCGCAAAATAAGGGCACCCTCAATCCTGTCCACTCGCACGGCGTTGTCCGGCATGAGTTCTGCGATCCGCCTATTGGTCTCTCGGCGGATTTCGTCGGCAATCTTTCGTTTCGCCTGTTCGTGCGCTTGCTCGACAATGCGAACGAGTACATCACGCTTTAACCTTTGCTTGACAGTGTCGGCCCTTTCGGCGGCCTCAGTTTCATAGAGCTCCACGCATTTGTTGGCCGTGGGAATGGAAACAACCAGCTCGGGTTTGAGTTGTTTCAGCTTATCAGTCGGGAGATTCTGCGATTCATCCTGAATTGGGGCCAACTCACGTTCCAATTCCTTAGCGCGTTCCTTAAGCTCATTGATTTCCTTTCCAGCTCTCGCGGCAACAGGATTTGCCTGCTCCGCTTGGTGGCGCAAGAGAAAGAGTTGGTTGTCCGCGCGCTTTTTCTGGTTAGAAAGGTCGGCTAGTTCTTCCATGCTCCTCACCAAATCCATGGCGGCTTGGGATGGCCGGTCTCCCACTGCTCGAGAGATATCCGACTTTATACGGTTCAGGACATTGATGTCGTCGGAGCCAAGATACTCCGCCGAGCGTTCCCGGATCGCGCTTCGAGCAGCCTGGTCCATGGGGCGCCCACACACGCACTTGGCCTCCTCTATCAATTCTGCAAACCATTCTCTCGCAGCGGTTTCGGGAAGCTTGACGCGGTCCAACTGCGATCTGAACTCAAGCATGCAATTAGCAAATGCGGGAGAAAGCGCCTGTGGGCTGCGCATCTCATCAAGAACGAACTGAGTCTTCTTCTTGAATAATTCCTCAGAGGTTTGGGAGTGAGTCTGGGCTTCCTTCATCTTGTCCGACAATTCGCCTTCTATTGCAATGTGGTCGCGATACAATTCTTCCTTGCGCTGGATCTGACTGTTCACTTTCCGGATGTCATTTTCCAGCCTTTCTGCGCGCTTCTTGAGTAATTTCAAATGGATGCGCCACTGCTTGAGCTTGTTTTGGCTTCTCGAAAGACCCCTTTGGCCCTTTGAAGTGCGGCCCTGGGTAATAGCATCCCAATGGTCTTTGATCTTCGTGGCCATCTCGCTGAGTAATTGAATCTGGAATAAGCTCTCCACCGCGGTAAGGGCATCGGTTTTCTCGGGGTTGAGCAGGTCATCCGCAAGCTCCCCATCAAAAATGTAGAAGTTGACGAAATTTCTGTTCATAAGCCCGTGAAGTTCACGTGGTGGTTCAAATCCGTGCTTCTGCCCGCTACCCCAAGTAGTCTTGTATTGCACCTCCCCGGTGCTAAAGCCAAACTCCATCTGCATCGTAAGGGGAAGTTTGTTGTTGATTTGGAGTCGCACTTCGAATAAACCATGATCGCTGTTAGGGGGCCTTTTCTGGTACTCCCTTATGTCCAGCGCCCGACGGGACTCAAGACTCCCCGAAAGCGCGGCTCGCAGCAGCTTGAGCGTTGTTGTCTTTCCTGTCCCGTTGGGCATTTGAACCAGGGACACGGGGAAGGGCTGTTTGTCAGGCCCTGCGAGATTGATTGTGTGGTCGGGACACCGGAGCCCTTCGGCCTTCCAGCCCAAGATGCGGAGTGTAGTGGTGGTCATCCGTTCGAGCGCCCGTTCTTATTTCGCCCCCCAGATCCAGAAAGGAGCTGAGTATTTTCGTACAAGAGCGGAACGAATCGGTGGGCATCACCAATTCCGTCGTTGCCGGATGCTATAGCATCGAACCACTTGATCAGTTTGTTCGCTAGTATTTCGCCTTGGCCTGCCTGTTTGGCCGCATCTAGGAACGCTTCGGCGATCCTTCTATCAGTCATCATGCTGTCACGCTGTGTTGCCATACCATCACTCCTCCGGGCGGAGCTTCGCTAGGCTAGCCAGCCACTCACGGCGCTTCTCGTCCGTGTTCGGTTCGGCCTTCTTGTTGTCCTCGCGAATAAAATCCACAACTTGTGCAACCTTGTCGGGGTTCTCGGGATTCACGCGCAGGCAGCGCCCCAAACGCTGGATTGTCTCAAGGCGGGCTTTGGCCGAGGAAAACAGGATTACCGTTCTCAAGGACTGAATGTCAATCCCCTCCGACAGACGGTGGCATGAAACCAGACACTCAAGGTCGCCCTCCGCGAATCTCCGCAGCGTTTCCGCCTCTTCTCCTGAAAAATACGTGTGAATATCTGCTCGATATTTGTGGATGATTTCGAGGACCTGTCGACCGTAATCCATGTTTCCGGTGAAGACGATGCAACGCTTCAGAAGAGGCTGGCGGGTTGAAATAAATTCATCGAATATCGGCAGCTTAGCAGGAGAAGTCTTGTAAACGTTTGCAATCTGGGTCCAAAACAACTCGTCCGGAATAGGCTCTCCGGCTTCTTCCTGCGCGTTTTTCCTCCTGATGATGGCGGCGATGCGTTCCCGGTCAAAGTCGGTCAACTCGTAGCGCAAGGGGTAGTAGTCGAAAGGCGCCAGTACGCCTCGAGTGATGGCTTCCTCAAGCCCGAAGGTCATCAAAACTGGGCCGATGTGCTCTGTAATGAACAGATTCCCATCTGCGTCGTACTCGCGCTCTGGCGTGGCGCTCAAACCTAGTCGATAGCGAATGTTTTCTGATAGCCCCGCCATATGTTGACGGTTACCTTCGCTTCCCAACCCATGAACCTCATCATGAACAATAAGCGTTCGGAATGCCTGCTCGACGGTTAGTTCTTGGAGCGCCTTCGCACAAAACTGCCGGGATACCAAAAGGAAGCGTTTTCCGGAATCGAGAGTGAAGTTATCGCATTCTCTTGTCCCGCCATAGTGCCGATAGACGATGGGGGCCGTTGGCAGACGAGACACCGCGGCCAGTAGCTCCAGGAACCACTGATCGAGCAGGTCAGTGCCGTGGGTGGAGATGATTACGCTGTCGATAACATCCCGATTGAACAAGGCTTCCAAAATCTTGAGCGCAGTCCTTGTCTTTCCCGTGCCGGTCGCCATGTCGAGCACTCCCCGCTCTTCCGCGAGAAACACTTCCACTGCCTCGTCCTGATGACGCCATCTGCGTGAAGAGCCGTCCGTCGATGGGCGAGCGGTCGGCTGTCTCCCGCAGATGCGAATCAACCGGCTCTTGGCTGCTTCGGGAAAGCTGTAGACCTCAACAAAATCATCCTCGCTATTCCACAAAGCCTCGAAATGTTGTCGCTTACGCAGTGCTCGACCGGCGCTGTCGCCTACCTTCCATGAGGCAAACACATCTATGCACTCCCGATTGTTCTCGAATGCGTTGCGGCTTTCGTTCGATGATCCTGTAAAAGCAATGTAGTCGCTGCCGTTCAGGAAGAGCCCGATCTTCTCGTGATAGATGCCGGTTCCGTTTGTGGGAACCGCTATGCGAATTTCCAGCTGCCCGCTCTCAAGCAGCCGAATCAGACGGACCGTGCCATCGCCCACTCCTTCGGCGAAATCCTCTTCGACGATCCGCAGCAATCGTCCGGCACACACCTCACGCTTAGCCATGCCCGCTCTAATGGCTTGAAGATCGGCTTCAGAAAGCTCAACGGAAGTGACCAGCCGGATGCTGCCGCCATTAGCGGCAAATTCGCCGAGTGGCGTTCCGAAGGATTCGAAGGCAGAACTTGAAAAATATCCCACGGCGCGCCAGTATTCCCGCGCCTCCCTAAGAGACGGGCGAAAGAACTGACTCACTAGGTTATCGTGGCCCGATCGATATTCTTCCTGATACCGAACGTCTTGGAGGCCCATGGGAAACGGAGGCTTACCAGCGGTGAAACGCTACGCCTCGCTCACTGGACAAGCAAGAAGCGGCTTGGCTGGATTATCACGGCACTCGCTAGCGGTTGCCGGCACGGTAGCGCACCAAGTGCTTTGGCAATAGCAAAGTCTCAGTCCCGGCGACAAGTTGGTTTCCCGTGGATTCTTGTTCTTCTCCGCCCCGAAACGAATCCGCTGCAACGCCGCGCCCCCAAGCGCGACTTCTCATCTATAGGCGGCCAGACGCAGCGGGGCAGCCATTCTATGAACCGCCTTTCACGCTGTCAAACAACAACTACGCAACTCAACTCAACGCTACGTGCGCATCGTTATGCGATGATCTGCGAGGCTTTCTGCAGGGAATACTGCCCATATTGTCTCAAGCGGCAGCTCCGTCACGGAGCCTCAGGCTTCTGGCGGCGTCGCACTATTGGGCAATGGGAAGTGCTATTCTCGGCAGAACGCGCCCTGCCATACACTCCCCCAAGGGATACGCCGAAATACTACATGCCCGCGGGACAACACAACAGGGACAGGTGCGACATAGAATTCAGTTCTCCCAAATAGTGTCGGGCCAATACACGCGCCTTACCAAACTTACGCCAGCATGGACTCAAGCGAGACCTTTGAACAAAGGCGGGCGGGCTACCAGGCTCGCGTCAACGCCTTGCTGGAGCGCGTGCTGCCGAGCGCGGCGACGACGCCCGCGCGACTGCACGGCGCAATGCGCGAAGCGGTCATGCGGGGCGGAAAGCGCCTTAGGCCTCTGGTCTGCTATGCGGCCGCCGAAGCAGCCGGCGTCCCGGACTCGCTTGTCGATGCGCCGGCCGCCGCAATCGAACTGATACATTGCTATTCGCTGGTGCACGACGACATGCCCTGCATGGACGACGACGACTTCCGGCGCGGCAAGCCCAGCATTCACAAGATGTACGGCGAGGACACCGCGCTGCTGGTCGGCGACGCGCTGCAGACCCTGGCCTGGCAGGTCCTGGCGACCCACTCGTCGCTGAACGGCCACGACGGCGCCCGGGTGCGCCTGGTCGATCTACTGACGGAATGCGCCGGATCGGCGGGCATGGCGGGCGGCCAGGACCTTGACCTGAACGGCGGCGATCGGCCCGATCTCGCGGAACTGGAACACGCGTATCGCACCAAGACCGGAGCTCTTTTCCGCGCCGCGGCGCTGGCGCCGGCTTGCGTGCGCCCCGATCTGGCGGTGCGCCTGAGGCATTCGCTGGAAGTGTTCGCCGACGCCCTCGGCCTGGCGTTCCAGATACGCGACGACCTGGCGGACCGGGATTCCGATCGGCGGCAGCAGCCGCAAGGCGGCGGCGCAAACCTGCCTTCCTGGGTGCAGCGTTTCGGGACGCAGGCGGCGCAAGAGCGGATTGGCGAGCTGACGGCGATCATGCGTTCCGCATGCGGGGATTTCGGGGACCGGGCGGGCGGACTGCAATGGCTGATCGGCTTCATGCGCGGCAGGCACTCCGCCTCTACAATGAAGTAAGGCGGAGGGGAACACCAAGGCGGATCCTGGCGGCCATGTACGAGCAATTTCACGGCTTGAGCGAAAGGCCATTCAGCATTACGCCCGACCCGCGCTACCTGTACCTGAGCGCGCGCCACGCCGAGGCCCTCGCCCACCTGTTGTACGGGGTCCGGGAGAACGGCGGCTTCACCCAACTGACCGGCGAGGTCGGTACCGGCAAGACCATGCTCGTCCGGTGCCTGCTGGAACGCCTGCCGGAACGGACCGACACCGCAATCGTGCTGGATCCGCCCGCTACCCGCATCGAGTTCCTGCAAACCATCTGCCGTGAATTCCGGATGCGCACGCCCCGCTGGGCGGAGAATCCCTCCTCCCTGGGCGCGGCGCTCAATCGCAAGCTGCTGCGAACCTATGCCGCCGGAAGGCGGACGATACTGATCGTGGACGAGGCCCAGGCGCTCGGCGCGGACCTGCTGGAGCAGGTGCGGCGGCTGACCAATCTCGAGACCGCCCGGCACAAGCTGCTGGGCATCGTGCTGGTCGGCCAGCCGGAGTTGCACGAAACGCTGGCGCGGCGGGATTTGCGACAACTGGCGCAACGCATCACAGCGCGCTGTCACCTGGGGCCTCTGTCGCGCGCGGAGACCGGCGAGTACCTCCGGCACCGGCTGAAGGTGGCCGGTTCAAGCCGTGAGGTATTCAATTCCCGCGCAAGGCGGCGTCTGCACCGGATTTCCCGCGGAATTCCCAGGATCATCAATGTCGTGGCCGACCGCGCCCTGCTCGGCGCTTTCGTCCGCAAGGAGAATGAAGTCGGACCGCAGCTCGTGCGGCTGGCGGCGCGCGAGATCTACGGGCGCCAGGGCGCGCCGGCGGGGGCGCTCTGGAGCGGCGCGCCCGGCTGACCCGATGTCTTTCGTCCTCGACGCACTGAAGCTTTCCGAAAAGCGCCGGTCCCGGTTCGCCCGGCCGGTGTACGCCCATCCTCCACCTGCGCATCGGGGCGGCAGGCGGGGGCGCTGGATTGCCGTGCTCGCGGCCGCCCCGATCATTGCCGGCGTCTTCCTGACGTGGCGCCTGGCAGCTCCTCCGGCGCGGGCTCCACTTCCCGCGGCGGCCGACGGCGCCGACATGTCCGCGGCAATCGAACCCGGCGCGACGCGCCCTGACCCGGCGCGCGACACGTTCGCCGGCCCGGAGGAGCCGGGGGACCTCGCTTTCGCAATCCCCGGCGCTGATCCGTCCGCTTCGACGGGTGAGGAACAGCGTGCGTCCGAGGTCCCGATTCCCGTCGCCACGGGCGAGCCGACGCCTGCGGCGCAACCGCCGCACCCGACGGAGGGCCTTCCGCTGGAAATAGCGCCGCCGGACTGGCCGTCGCTTACCCTGCAGATGCTCTTTTACGGACCGGAAAGCGGCCGCAGTTTCGTGCAGATCAATGGACGGAATTACCGCGTGGGGGAACAACTGGATGACGGCCCGGAGGTGCTGGAAATAGCCCCCCACGGCGTGATTCTGGCCTATCAGGGGAAGAAAGTCCTTTTGGCGATGGATCGGTGAAGGGCATTCACTACCTCGATGGGCGGCGGCTGGCGCGCGCCATCACCGCCGGCATGCTGCAGCTTCAGAACAGCCGCGAGGAACTGGATCGCATCAACGTGTTTCCGGTGGCGGACGGCGACACCGGCCTGAACATGGCGCATACGGCGCAGGCCGTAATCCTGGCGCTGGCGGAATCCCCGTCGCGGAGCGCCGGCGAGGTGGCCCAGTCCGCGGCCAGGGGAGCGTTGTACGGCGCGCGGGGGAATTCCGGCGTGATCCTGGCGCAGTTCCTGCAGGGACTGGCCGACGCCTGGGAAAACAAGGCACGCCTGGATACCCGCGACGTCGCGCTGGGGCTGAAGGCGGCGGCCGAATCCGCCCGCAACGGCCTCAGCAATCCCCGCGAGGGAACGATCCTGAGCGTGATGAGCGCGGTCGGCATCGGCGCGCTTGACGTTTCGCCCGAGGGCGAGCTCACCGCCCTCCTGTCGGCCGCCCGGGAAGCGGCCGACGACGCCGTGCAGAAAACCCCGGAACAGCTCGAAGTGCTTCGGCGCGCCGGCGTGGTCGATGCAGGCGGCGCAGGCCTGGCGCACCTGCTGGGCGGCATCGAGGAGCTCGTCAGGACCGGGCGCGGCGCCGAGGCGGGAGAGTTTGCCGGCGTGGCCAGAGCGGCGGCAGGCGCCGCACGGGCGCACGATCCGGGCGAGGAATCGGAGTTCCGCTATTGCACCGAGTGCATGATCTCCGGCCAGGACCTGACGCCGGCCGGCATACGCGAGGAAATCCAGCCGCTGGGCGATTCCGTCGTCGTGGCCGGCGGCGCCCGCATCGTGCGCCTGCATATACACACGGACAAGCCGCACGAGGTGTTTGCCGTGGCCCATGAGCACGGCGAAGTCAGCAGCGAGAAGGCCGACGACATGCACGTGCAGTTCGCGCTGCTGAACGGCTCCAAGGTTCCCATCGGTTGCGACAGCGGCGCCGACATACCCGCGGAACTGGTCAGGGAGCTGCGGATCACGACGGCGCCGCTGCGCATCCACCTGGGCGAGAAAGGCTATCTGGACGAGTTGGGGCTGCCGGCGGACTGGCTGTGGCGGGCAATGGAGGACCATGGCGAGAGAGCGCAGACCGCCACGCCGCCGCGCGGCGACATGGAGCGGACAATGGGTTTTCTGGCCGGACATTTCCCGGAGTCCGTGTGGATCACGCTGGCCGGCTCGGTCAGCGGCACCGCCGACGTGGCGCGCAGCGTGGCCGCGGAATTGACCGGCGGGACAGTACGGGTCGTGGACAGCGTCAACGTTTCCATCGGCCATGGCCTCATCATTCAGCACGCGGCCGAATGGGCGCGCCAGGGGGCCGGCGCGGACGAGATCATTGCGGCCCTGCCACCCTTGCTGGAGGCCGCCCGCACCTTCGGCGTGATCGAGGACCTGTCCCATGGCGTGCGCGGCGGGCGCATCTCGCCGCGCATCAAGCAGCTCAGCGACTTGCTCAAGGTGGACGCCCTGCTCGGCATCAGCCGCAACGGGACCGTGAAGGCATGCGGCGTGCAGCGCCGGTCGGGCGACCGCGTCAAGCGCTTTGCGCGCTACGTGCTCAAGCGTTTTCCCACCGACCGGCCGTTGCGGATTGCGGTCGCGCACGCCAATCGCCCGGAATCCGGGCAACGCCTGCACGAACTGCTGGTGGAAAACGTCCCGGACCTGGTGTCCAGCTACATGACCGAACTGGGCGCGGTCGTGAGCGCCCACGCCGGTCCCGGAGCGTTGCTTGCAGCCGCCATCCCGGCACTGCCTGTCCGCCCGGCCCCTGAGGTCCGGGCCGCCTGAAGCGCCAGGCTATTCGCGGATGCCCACGCCCTTGCGGATCAGCACGGCGCACACCCCGAACAGCACGAACACGAACACGCCCATCATGACGAAGGCGGTGTTCAGATCGACATCCGTAGTTCCGATCATGCCGTAGCGGAAGGCGTTGATCATGTAGAGGATGGGGTTGAAGAGGCTGAGCGTCCGCCATATCCCCGGGAGCAGGTCCACCGAGTAGAACACGCCGCCCAGGTAAGTCAGCGGTGTAAGGACGAACGCCGGAATCAGCGACACGTCGTCGAACTTGCGAGCGAAGATGGCGTTGATCATTCCGCCCAGCGAAAACGTGATCGCGGTGCAGAAAAGGGTGAACACGACGATCAGGGGATAACGGATCTCGAGATCGGTAAAGCCCATGGCGACGGTCGTTACGATCAGGCCCACGATCAGGCCCCGCATCACCCCGCCGGCGGCGTGTCCCAGGATGATCACGTAGTTGGGCAGGGGCGAGACCAGCATTTCCTCAAGGTGGCGCTGAAACTTGGCGCTGAAAAACGAGGACACGACGTTGCCGTAGGAATTGGTTATGACCGACATCAGGATCAGCCCGGGAGCGATGAACTGGGTGTAGTCGAAGCCGGACATGGAACCGATGCGCTCACGCAGTTGCCCGAAGATGATGAAGTACAGCGACATCGTGATGGCCGGCGGGACGATCGTCTGCACCCAGATCCGCAGGATGCGGCGCGCTTCCTTGCGGAGGATGGTGTACAGGCCGACGGCCTGTTCCCAGCCGGTCATTCCTCCCGCGCTTACCTGCTCAGCCACCGGGTCGGGTCCTCGGGTTTGCCGTTGCGGCGTATCTCGAAATAAAGGCCGGGTTGCGGACGCCCCCCGGAGCTTCCGGCATGGGCGATCACCTGTCCCTTGTTCACCGTTTCGCCCTTCCTGCCCACCAGGCGGTCATTGTATGCATACAGGCTCAGAACGTTCTCTCCATGATCCAGCACCAGCAGAAACCCCAGCCCGCGCACCCAGTCCGCGAACACCACGCGTCCGGCGTGCGGCGCCCGGACTTCAGCGCCCTCGGCGGCCTCGAGAAGGATACCGTCCCAGCTTGCCCGTCCGGCGCCCAGGCCGGCCCCGAAACGCCTCACGACGCGACCGTCGACCGGCCAGGACAATTGACCGCGCGCCGCGGTGATCGAGGGCAGGGCAGCCGCCGGGTGTTCCTGAACCACTTCCCCCAGATTCTCGACCAGGGAAGCCAGCGTGGCCGCCCGGCCCCTGAGCCTCTCGATCTCTTCCCCGGCCGCGCCTATGCGCCCGGCGAGCCCCGCTACAGTGGCCCTGCGCCGGGCCGCGGCCTGTTCCAGCCTGCGAATCTGCCCGGCCCTTCGCGATTGCAGTTCCTCCAGCTCCTGCTCCACGCTGCCCGATTCTTCGGTCAACGAGCGCCTCTCTCCCGCCAACCGGGCCGAGTCCCCGGCCCGCCGCGCCCAGGACCGGACCAGCACGCCGGCCCAGGCCAGCCGGCGGTCCACTTCTCCGGCGCTTTCGCCGCTCAACAGCGCCTTCAACTCTTCCTGGTTGCCGGAGCGCCAGGCGAGGCGCATTGAGGCCGCCAGAGCTTGCCGTGCCTGACGGCCGGATTCTCCGTTGCGGGTGAGATCGGCCTCCAGCCGGGACCGCTTTTGCCGGCCCATTGCGAGTTGCCGCTCCACTTCGACGGACTCCTCCCGCAAGCGCATGATTTCTGTTTCCGCATCCCTGAGTTCGGCTTCCGCCTCGCCTTTCGCCCGCATGTCCTGATCGAGCTTCTGCTCGATCGCCTCGATGCGCCCGAGCAGTCGGGCCAGCTCCCGGTCCTCGTCCGCGGCCTGTGCGGCGGCCAGGATCGGTAGGGCAAGAAGGCCTGCGATGGCGCCTCTCATTGCGGTGGAGTGACTCGGCTTGGCGATGAGACGATTGCTGGAGAACGAGGCGGGCGGGCGCGGAAATTATATCGGTCTCGTTATAATTTCTTCGCCGAAATGGGACGACTGATCGAATTCGCTACCGCCCACCCCTGGCTCAGCCTGGGCGTTGTGGGCACTCTGCTGGCCGCGCTGTTCAACGAAGTGCGCCTGCGGGCCATGGGCGTGAGCGCGCTGGCCCCCGACGTTGCGGTACAGGCCATCAACAAGGGAGCGGCCATATTCGATTTGCGGGAACCCCAAGCCTTCGGCCAGGGTCATATTCCCAATGCCCGCAATATCCGGGCGGTGGACGTGCCCGCCGCACCCAAGCTCAAGTCTGGCAAACCCGTCCTGCTGGTGTGCGACAACGGCTCGGCCAGCGGCCGGCTGGCCCAGGAACTGCGCAAGAAGGGTTCCGAACAGGTGTTCTGCCTGAAGGGCGGGCTGGCCGCCTGGCAGCGGGACAACCTGCCGGTGATCGTTGGGCGGGGCCGGCGGAAATAGTCCGCCGAATACCATGTTCGCGATAATCGGCGCCGGCGCATGGGGCACGGCGCTGGCGGTCCATCTGGGCAAGGCCAACTGGCCCGGGAAGCTGTGGGACATTGATCGCGCGCACGTCCGGAATCTCCTGTCGGACCGGGAAAACAAACGATACCTTCCCGGCGTTTCCCTCCCGAGCTGCGTTCAGCCCGTTGAGGAGCTGGAAACCGCCGTCCGGGGCGCCGAGTGCGTGTTGCTGGTGACGCCCAGCGCGGCCTTGCGGGAGACCTTCCGCCGGCTCAAGCCGCTGCTCTCGCGCGGCGTGCGGCTGTGCTGCGCCTCCAAGGGCCTGGAGGTCGAAAGCGGGCTTCTTACGCACCAGGTGGCGGCCGAGGAGCTCGGCGCCGATTTCCCGCTGGCGGCGGTCTCAGGCCCCACATTCGCCACCGAAGTCGCCGCCGGGCAGCCTGCCGCGATTACGGTGGCTTCCGGGAGCGCCGAACTGGCCCGGTGGCTGGCCCGGAAGCTCAACTCGGGCGCGTTGCGGGCGTATGTTTCCGGCGACCTGACCGGCGTCGAGGTGGGCGGCGCCACAAAGAACGTGATCGCGATCGGGGCCGGCCTGTCGGACGGCCTGGGTTACGGCGCCAATGCCCGGGCGGCGCTGCTTTGCCGCGGTCTGGCGGAGATCGTTCGCCTGGGCGTGGCCCTGGGGGGGCGCGCCAGCAGTTTCATGGGCCTGGCCGGTCTCGGCGACCTGGCGCTGACCTGCTCCGACGATCAGTCCCGCAACCGGCGGCTGGGGCTGAAGGTGGCGCGAGGCACGCCGGTCGAGAAGGCGCTGGAGGAACTCGGACAGGTCGCCGAAGGACTTTATGCCGCCGACGCCGTGCATCGCCTGTCGCGCCGTCTCGACCTCGACCTGCCGATTTCGGAACAGGTCTACCAGGTGCTGCACCGGGGACGGGACCCCGGAAAGGTCCTCAAGGCGCTTTTGAGCCGGCCGCTGAAGTCCGAGGACGAAGTGCCGGTGGCGGCCGCATGAGCAATTCCCCGCTCTCCGTCGATTTCTGCGGCCTGCGGCTGAACTCGCCGATCGTGCTGTTGTCCGGCTGCGTGGGTTTCGGCGACGAGTACACGCGGGTCGAAGGTTTCTCCAACTCCGACGCGGGAGCCATCGTCTGCAAGGGCACGACGCTGAAGCCGCGCCTGGGAAACAAGGGCCACCGCCTATGGGAAACCCCCGGCGGGATGCTCAACGCCATCGGTCTTCAGAATCCCGGCGTGGACGCAGTCGTTCGCGACATTGCGCCCGGGCTCGACTACGAAGAAACCTGCTGGTTCGCGAATATCTGCGGCAGCACGGTCGAAGAGTACGCCGAAGTGACCCGGCGGTTCGACGATACGCCGATGCAGGGCATGGAGATCAATATCTCCTGTCCCAACGTGCGCGAAGGCGGCGTGGCTTTCGGCAACGATCCGGACATGTCCGCGAGGGTGGTGGAAGCCTGCCGGGCGGCCACCGCCAAACCTCTGATCGCAAAGCTCTCGCCGAACCAGACCGATATCGCCGAGAATGCGCGGCGCTGCCTGGAAGCGGGCGCCGACGGCCTGGCCGTGATCAACACGCTGATGGGCATGGCGATCGACGCGCAAAGCCGCCGCCCGGTGATCGGAAACGTGCAGGGCGGCCTGTCGGGGCCGGCCATCAAGCCGCTGGCGCTGTTGAAGGTCTACCAGACCTATCAGGTCGCGCGAAAATATGACGCGCCCATCATCGGCCAGGGCGGCGTCATGAACGCCGCCGACGCAATCGAGTTTCTGCTGGCCGGCGCCACCACGGTCGGCGTGGGAACCGCGCTGTTCTACGATCCGCTGGTGTGCAGGAAGATCAACGCGGGCATCGCCGAATACCTTGCCGAGCACGGTATCGGCAATGTGAGCGAACTCACCGGAGCGCTCAACCTGCAACCGGATGTCGAGGACAGCCCGCTTTCCGGCTGATCGATACGCGAACGGCCGTCGCAATCCGCTACGGGTTCCGGAGCCGGGCGTCTCCGGTAGCTTGCTCCCCCGGTCCGGCGACCGACGGTTCCCGCTTGTAGAAGCGGATTTCCTCGCTGGAGGCAAGTTCCCTGCCCCGCGCGTCAAGCATGCGGGCGCGCAAGCGATGTTCGCCCCGCCAGACTTCGCTGAGCGTCACTGTCGGCGGTTCGCCGCGCCATCCGGCCTCCGCACCGTCCAGCTCCAGCACCAGGCGGCTGCCGGGCCCGAACTCCCGGCCCGCTGCGATCATTACGTCGAGTCCGCCGCCGGATCCCCGGACCGTCTCTTCCGGAGCCGGACGCACAATCGCGAGTTCGGGGCCTGCTTCTGCCCGCGGTCCGGCCGCCTTTGGGCCGCGCTCCTCGTTGCCGGACACATCGGCGGCTCGCCCGGCCCAGCGGGACGTCTCGTGCAAATCCACCGGGACGGCCCCGGCAAAGGGCCGGTCCGCATAACGCACGGAACCGCGCTCATCCACATGGCGCCAGATCTCCTGCGCCTGCAATGCGGGCAGCAGGCCCGCCATCAACAGCAGGCCCGCCAACCCTTTCTTCATGGTCCTCCCTGGACTCCGTCTTGTGACGTTCCGACAGGAACTACAGGCTGTAGTACATCTCGAATTCGACCGGATGGGTGGTGGCCCGCAAGCGGGTGCACTCCTCATCCTTGAGTTCCATGTAGCCTTCCAGCAGGTCGTCGGAGAAGACGTCGCCGGCCTTGAGGAAATCGTTGTCGGCGCGCAATGCGTCGAGCGCCTCCTCCAGCGAAAACGCCACGGTCGGCAGCCCCGCCTCTTCCTCGGGGGGCAGGTCGTACAGGTCCTTGTCCACCGGATCGCCCGGGTGAATCTTGTTCTGTATGCCGTCGATGCCCGCCATCAGCATGGCCGCGAACGCGAGGTACGGGTTGGCCATGCTGTCGGGGAACCGGACTTCCACCCGGCGCGCCCGCGAATCGGCCACAAAGGGGATACGCACCGCGGCCGAGCGGTTGCGGGCCGAGTAGGCCAGCAGCGTCGGCGCCTCGAAGCCCTTCACCAGCCGCTTGTAGCTGTTGGTGGCAGGGTTGGTGAAAGCGTTCAGCGCGCGCGCATGCTTGAGTATGCCGCCGATGTAATACATGCCGGCCTCGGACAGCCCGCCGTAGCCGTCGCCTGTAAAGACGTTGTTGCCGTCCTTGGTGACCGACTGGTGAACGTGCATGCCGTTGCCGTTGTCTCCCACCAGCGGCTTGGGCATGAATGTGGCCGTCTTGCCGAACTGATGGGCCGTGTTCATGACCGCGTACTTCAGAATCTGCACCTGGTCGGCCTTGGTCACGAGGCTGTTGAAGCGCACCCCGATCTCGCCCTGACCGGCCGTGGCCACCTCGTGGTGATGCACTTCCACGGGCAGGCCCAGGTCCTCCAGCGCCAGGCAGATGGTGGAGCGGATGTCCTGCAGCGAATCCACCGGGGGAACGGGGAAATAGCCGCCCTTCACGCCCGGCCGGTGCCCGTAGTTGCCTTCCTCGAATTCGCGCGTGGAGTTCCAGGCGCCCTCGATCGAATCCACGTAATACGAGGCGCTTTCCAGCGAACTGCCATAGCGCACGTCGTCGAAGATGAAGAACTCGTTCTCCGGCCCGAAATTGGCATCGTCGCCGATGCCGGTGGAGCGCAGGTATTCGATCGCCCGCTTCGCGGTCAGCCGCGGGCAGCGTGCATAGGCCTGCATCGTGACCGGTTCGTATACGTCGCAGCGCAGAAGCAGCGTCGTGTCCTCGGCGAATACGTCGACGACGGCCGTAGCCGCCTCGGGTATCAGGACCATGTCGGATTCGTCGATTCCCCGCCAGCCGGCGATGGAAGACCCGTCAAACATCTTCCCTGAAACAAAAAATTCCTCGTCGACAACACTCGCGGGCACGCTGACGTGCTGCTCCTTGCCCCGGGTGTCGGTGAAGCGGAGGTCGACAAACCTCACGCCCTTTTCCTCGATCATTGCGAGAACTTCTGATACTTTCATTGCGATTCGGCCCCCAAATGCCGGATAAGTTTCTCCAGGGGAGCGGCAGTTTGCCCCGCGCCGGTCGCCCACACCCACACCCGATTGGCGCGCCAGAATGCGCCTGAAATAACCTGGGGACAGACCGAAACCAGCGCCGGGGGCTCCCTCCCGCGGCACGGCCCGCTATTGTAGCGGGTATCACCCTGCCAGGTCCAGTGTTTCGGCGAAGAATTTGCGTGCGGCGGACCGGACGGTGGAGGTTAGACTTGCTTTGCGAACCGGAGAACTCAAATGAACAGGCGGGCGGGACAGCATGAGATCTGGAACCTGATCCAGGGGGTATTCGATTCCTTTGCGGGGCGCGACGTGCAGGGCATGGAAGACCTGCTGCACGACGATTGCACGCTTTGGGACCTTTTCGAACCCGAGTTGATCGAGGGCAAGGAAGAGCGCGAAGCCTTTCATGAGCGCGACAAGACGCAGTCGATGGCGCGAGGCAGCCTGAGCATCAGCATCGATCCCCTGAAGCTGGACGTATACGACGACGTCGCCGTGGCGCGCTACTGGCTGGCATTCACTTACGAGCCGCCCAATGCGACTTCGGGACGGGTTCGCATCACCGACGTGCTTCTGCGCACGCCGAACGGCTGGCGCATCGTGCACCATCACGAGGGAATGGCGCCGTCCGGCGTTCCGCCGATCACCGAGTAGGCGGTTAGCGCCTATATCATTGGCGCCGCGCGGCCCGTACTGGAGGCCGGCGGAGAATCCGGATGAATCACGACAATTCAACTGTGCCTTTCGGCCTGTCCCGGCGCGCAATGCTCGGAGGGCTGGGAGGGCTTGGCCTGGCCACCGCGCTGAGCATCGAGGC
Organism: Gammaproteobacteria bacterium; assembly: GCA_011523505.1. Taxonomy (GTDB): domain Bacteria; phylum Pseudomonadota; class Gammaproteobacteria; order Steroidobacterales; family Foliamicaceae; genus Foliamicus. The sequence goes on along the minus strand of WTGP01000019.1, from coordinate 433,567 downwards.
GTGCGCGTCCGACGGGGGCGGGTTTTTCCCCGCGGCCGACGACAGGGACGGCTGGCTGAAGGCCTGGTTGCGCGTTCAGGCGAGCCTCGGGGAGCAGGATTCGCCCTGGTGGTACATGGGGCGGATCTATGCACAGGTGGGTGAGGAGCGCCCCAACCACATCCTGAACCTGGAGGGTACGGAAATCTACTGGCCCCGTCCGCTCGGCAACGGCGAGTATTCGATCAGCAGCCGCACACTGACTTTCTTCAAGGACCCCGCCACCGACGAAATGCTCGACGAGTTCACGAACCCGTATACCGGCGAGACGATTGAAGTCAGCCCCAATATCCTGGGCGGTCCCGACGGCGCCCGCTACACGAAGGAGGGAATGATCTTCGCTGAGCATATCGATCCCTCCGGCGAACTTCGGCGCTGGAACTGGGACTGGAAGGTATCCGGCCCGCACGTATGGCTCATGGCGAGCCGGGGGATGACGCATGCGCCGCAACCATGGCTGGAGGCCATGACCATGTTCTGCCGCAGGGAGGACTTCGCCGATCCCGGCATCGAGAGCCTGCGCAGCAGTTTTTCTTCGACCTACTTTTCGCCCTGGCTCCGCTGGATGGGCATGCAGGGCCAGCCCGGCCACCTCATATGGCATTCGTCCGGCTGCAAGCTGAGTTCGGTGGACGAGGTATCGGACGCCTACCGCGAGCGCGCCGACCGGCTGTTCCCGGGACAACTGACCGCCAACCCCGCTTCCTTTGACTAGAGGCATGGCGCACGAAACCTCGTCCGGGAGCGGCTGATCGTCGTGAACAGGCCGGGTATCGTCGACGCGGCCGCCTATGTACCGTCCATGCGGCTCGACCGGGGGGCCATCTTCGCCGCCAATTCCTGGGCCAATCCGGCGCTCAAGGGACTGGCGAGAGGGTCGCGCAGCATCTGCAACTGGGACGAGGACAGCCTCACCATGGGCGTCGAGGCGGCACGCCGTTGCCTTGCCGGCCGCTCGCCGGACGACGTCGGGCGCTTGTACTTCGCCTCGACGACGCCCCCCTTTGCGGACAGGCAAAGCGCAACCGTTATCGGCGAAGCACTGAACCTGTCCGGGCAACTGGCCGCAGTGGATTTCGGGAACTCCCGCAACGCCGGGATGCAGGCCCTGTGCGAGGCGCTGCGGGGTGACGGGCAGTCTCTCGTCGTCGCCGCGGACGCCCGCCGGGCAAAGCCCGCCAGCGTGCAGGAACTGCAATACGGGCACGGTTCGGCGGCGCTGCTGCTGGGCCGCGAAGGTGCCATCGCCGACATCGTGGCCGAGTACCGGCTGACGCGGGACTTCGTGGACCAGTTCCGCGGCAGCGGGGAAGACTTCGATTACCGTTGGGAAGAGCGCTGGATCCGCGACCGGGGCTTGCGCGAAATCATCCCCGGGCTGGTTCAGGGCGTTCTGAAGAAAGCCGGTACGGCGCCGGGGCAACTGGCCCGCCTGGTCCTGCCGGCGGCGCCGCCGCGAATGACCGCCGCAATGGCGAAGGCGCTGGGCCTGGCGCCCGAAGCGGTGCAGGACGGACGGCTCGGCGACGTCGGCGACACCGGCGCCCCGCACCCGCTTCTGCTCATGGTGGATGCGTTGGCGGAATCGCGGCCGGGCGACCTGGTCCTGGTGGTCGGTTTTGCCCAGGGCGGAATCGCCCTGCTGCTGAAAGCCACCGGAAACCTGCCCCAGTGGCAGCAGCGCAACGCCCACCGTCTGGCGCTGTCGCCGCCACGGCCGGAGAGCGCCTACACCAAGTACCTGAATTTCAGCGGCCTGCTGCCGATGGATTTCGGCATGCGGGCCGAAGCGGACGCCAAGACCCAGCTCAGCGTCTTCGACCGGCACCGCGCCGAGCTGACCGGGTTTGCGGGGGGCCGCTGCTCCGTCTGCCATACGGTCCAGTTCCCGCGCAGCGGGCGCTGCGTTAACCCGGACTGCAATGCCGAGGGCGAGCAGGAAGTGGTGCTGCTTGCCGACGAGCCGGGTACCGTCACCTCCTTTACGCAGGACTGGCTGGCCTACACCCCGCATCCGCCGCTGCAGTACGGTCTGGCGTCGACGGAAAGCGGCGCGCGCGTGCTGATGGAGTTCACCGAGTGCCCGCTGAAGCAGATGCAGGTAGGCTTGCGCCTGAGGTTCGTGTTCCGGATTCACGCGATAGACTCGCAGCGAGGTTACCGGCGGTATTTCTGGAAGGGCGCGCCGGCGCCAACCGAGGAGAGCGCTTCATGACGGGCATATGCGACAAGGTGGCGATCGTGGGCATGGGCTGCTCGCGCTTCGGCGAGCGCTGGGATTGCGACGCCGAGGACCTGATGCTGGAAGCGTTCCGGGAGGCCTCGGCGGACGCCGGGGTGGAGGCGGGTGATCTGGACGCCGCCTGGTTCGGTTGCTATTTCGACGACGCCAGCGTGGGCAAGTCGGCCCTGCCGCTGGCCAATGCCCTGAGGCTGAAGAACATCCCGGTCACCCGGGTGGAAAACATGTGCGCCACGGGCACCGAGGCGCTGCGGGGCGCGGTCTACGCGGTTGCCGCGGGCGCCTGCGACATCGCGCTGGCCCTGGGCGTGGAAAAACTCAAGGACACCGGCTACGGCGGCCTGCCGGTCGGCACGCCGGGCACCTTCACCGAGCAATGGCGCCCCAACACCAGTTCGCCCGGCTCTTTCGCCCAACTGGCGTCAGCCTACAGCGCCGAGCACCGGGTAAAGGGCGAGGACCTCAAGCGCGCCATGGCGCACGTGTCCTGGAAGAGCCACCTGAATGGCGCCATCAATCCCAAGGCGCACCTGCGCCGGGCGGTCGATCTCGACACCATCATCGGCGCCCCCATGGTGGCGGAGCCGCTGGGACTGTTCGACTGCTGCGGCGTCAGCGACGGGGCCGCCTGCGCGATCGTCACGCGCCCGGAAATCGCCCGTGAGCTGGGCAAGACGGAGATCGTCACGGTCAAGGCCCTGCAGCTTGCGGTGAGCAACGGCTCGGAGGCGGGCCATGAAGGATGGAACGGAAGCTACATCCACTGCGGCCGCCTGGCCGGACAGCGGGCACTGGAGGAAGCCGGCGTGCGCAGCGCGCCTGACGAGATCGACCTCATGGAGGTCCACGACTGTTTTTCGATTACCGAACTGGTCACGATGGAAGATCTGGGCTTCGCCGAAGAGGGCCAGGGCTGGCGGGCCGTCCTTGACGGCGCCTTCGATCGCGATGGCGCGACGCCGTGCCAGATCGACGGGGGGCTGAAGTGCTTCGGGCACCCGATCGGCGCATCGGGACTGCGCATGGCCTACGAGGTGTATCTGCAACTTCTGGGCCGCGCCGGCGACCGGCAATTGCCGTCGCCCACCCTGGGCCTGACCCATAACCTGGGTGGCGAACCGGCCCGCTGCGTCGTGAGCGTGGCGGTTTTCGGGCGAAACGATTAGTGTGGCGGGGCGCAAGCGGCCGGCAGACTTCCAGACGCTGATCCAGAGACTGGAGGCGTACTGGGCCAGGCGCGGCTGCGTCATCATGCAGCCGCTCGACCAGCCGGTAGGCGCCGGCACATTCCACCCGGCCACCTTCCTGCGGGCGCTCGGGCCGGAGCCCTGGAACAGCGCCTACGTACAGCCCAGCCGGCGGCCGACCGACGGCCGATACGGGGACAATCCGTTCCGGCTGCAGCATTACTACCAGTACCAGGTGGTCATGAAGCCGTCTCCCGAGAAGTTTCAGGACTGGTACCTCGAATCGTTGAGCCAGCTGGGTATCGACCTGGAGACCGACGACGTGCGCTTCGTGGAGGACAACTGGGAATCGCCGACGCTGGGCGCCTGGGGGCTGGGCTGGGAAGTCTGGCTGAACGGCATGGAGGTCACGCAGTTCACCTATTTCCAGCAGGCCGGCGGACTGGACTGCCGGCCTGTAACCGGCGAGATCACCTATGGACTGGAGCGCCTGGCCATGTATCTGCAGGGTGTGGACAGCGTCTTCGACCTCTTGTGGTCGGCCCGTGGGCGGAAAGTGCTGTACCGGGACGTCTATCACCAGAACGAAGTGGAGATGTCGAAGTTCAATTTCGAACTGGCCGATATCGACCTGCTCTTCGGGCGCTTCGAGAGCTGCGAGCGCGAGTGCGCGCGGCTGACCGCCGAGCGGCTTCCGCTCGCCGCCTACGAACAGGTGCTGGAGGCTTCGCACACCTTCAATCTTCTCGACGCGCGACGCGCCATATCCACGAGCGAGCGGCAGCGCTACATCCTGAGGGTGCGGGAAATGGCCGGCGCGGTTGCGCAAGGCTACGTCGAATCGCGGGAAGCGATGGGCTTCCCCCTGCTTGAGACCCTGGAGTAGGCCGCCGTGCCCGCGCGTTCCGATTTTCTGCTGGAGATTGGCGTGGAGGAGCTGCCGCCGAAGGCGCTGCGCGGGCTGGACCGGGCTCTCCGCAGCGAATTCCGCCAAGGCCTGGAGGAAGCCGGCCTCGAGTTCGATGAGGTGGATTCCTTTGCTACGCCGCGCAGGCTGGCGGTCGTGGCCCGCAAGCTGGCGACGCGCCAGCCGTCGCGGGTCGTGGAGCAGCGCGGACCGCCGCTGGCCGCGGCGCGCGTCTCCGGCGGCGACTGGAGCCGGGCCGCCAAGGGCTTTGCCGAATCCTGCGGCTGCCGCCCGGAGGACCTTGAGACCCTGCGCACCGACAAGGGCGAGTGGCTCATGTATCGCGGGCGCAGGGCCGGCAAACCGGCGGCGTCGCTGTTGCCGGAGATCGCCGCGCGCGCCCTGAAACGCCTTCCGGTGGGCAGGGCCATGCGCTGGGGGTCCGGAGAAGAAGAATTCATACGGCCGGTGCACTGGGTCGTCATGCTGCACGGCAAGCGGGTCGTTCCGGGCCGGCTGCTCGGCCGGCGCAGCGGCCGGCGCAGCAGCGGCCACCGCTTCATGGGGCAGAAGCGGCTGAGCATGCCAACGGCGACTGACTACGCTGTCGTGCTGCGCGACCGGGGCAAGGTGATCGCCGGCTTCGCAGAGCGCCGGGATGCAATCCTGCGCCAGGCCGGGGAACAAGCGGCCCGGCTCGGGGGGGCGCTGGTAAGCAGCGCGGAACTGCTGGACGAGATCACCGGCCTGGTGGAATGGCCGGTAGCTCTGACCGGCCGCTTCGAGGAGCGCTTCCTGAACCTCCCCGACGAAGTGATCGTGGCTTCGCTGCAGGAGCACCTGCGCTTCTTTCCGGTGCGCCACGATTCCGGCGGGCTGGCGCCGGGCTTCGTGCTCATCAGCAACCTGGAAAGCCGCGACCCCGCGGCGGTCAGCGCGGGTGCGGAGCGCGTGGTCCGGGCGCGCCTGAAGGATGCCGATTTCTTTTTCGAACGGGACTGCTCCGAACCGCTGGCCGGGCGGATCGAAGGGCTGGACAGGGTCCGCTACCAGCAGGGCCTGGGCTCGCTGGGCGACCGGACCGGGAGGCTTGTGAACCTGGCCGCGGAGCTGGCGGCGGAAGCCGGCGCGGATGCCGCAACTGCCGAGCGGGCCGCGCGGTTGTGCAAGGCGGATCTCCTGACCGGTATGGTGGGCGAGTTTCCCGGCCTGCAGGGCGTCATGGGCGAGCACTACGCCCGTCACGACGGCGAAGACGAGGACATATGCAGGGCCGTTGGCGAACATTACGCGCCGCGCCATGCCCGCGACGCCATTCCCTCAGGCCCGGCCGGGCGAGCGCTGGCGCTGGCCGACCGGCTGGACATGCTGGCCGGGCTTTTCGCCATCGGGCGGCGGCCGAAGGGCGCGAGCGATCCTTTCGGTCTGCGCCGCGCCGCCCTGGCGACGCTTCGAATCTGCATCGAGGGCGGTATCGACCTGGACCTGCCGGCGCGCCTCGGACAGGCCCTGGCGCTGCAACCGGCCGCGAGCGAGGACCCACAGAGCCTGGTCGACGAACTCTACGGGTTCGTTATGGAGCGCTTGCGGGCCTGGTATCTCGACGGCCTTCACCCCGAGGCGGATACCGTCGAGGTGAGCGCCGAACTGTTTGCGGCGGTTCGCGCCCGGTCACCGGCCTCGCCGCTGGACTTCCACCGCCGCCTGCTGGCGCTGCACTCATTTCTTGCAAGGCCGGCAGCCGCCGACCTGTCGTCCGCCAACAAGCGGATCGCGAACATCCTGCGCTCTGCCTCCGGCCCCGGCTCCGAAGGCGTTGACGCCTCGCTGCTGCGCGAACCGGAAGAACAGACGCTGCGCGCTTCGTACCTGCTGCTGCTGCCTCAGTACCGGCAGCGGCTGGACGACTTCGATTACGCCGGGGCGCTGGAGCTGCTGGCCTCCTTGCGGCGACCGCTGGCGGCCTTCTTCGACAATGTAATGGTGATGAGCGAGGACGACGCATTGAGGGCCAACCGTCTTGCGCTGCTGGCCGGCATCCGCGAGACCCTGCTGCAGCTGGCCGATTTCTCGCTTCTTCCCGGCCGAAGCTAGCCGCCCGTGGCAAGAGCCCCGCTGCGTCACCGGCTGGTAATTCTCGACCGCGACGGGGTGATCAACGAAGAGCGCCTGGACTACATCCGCTCGGTGGACCAGTGGCGTCCCCTGCCGGGCAGCATCGAAGCGATCGCCAGCCTGTGTCGTGCCGGGCTTGCCGTGGCTGTTGCCACCAATCAATCGGGCGTCGGCCGGGGATACCTGACCGCCGGCGAACTCGAGGCCATTCACGCCCGGATGGAAGCCGCGGTGCGCGAAGCCGGCGGCGGGCTGGCGGGAGTCTTCCATTGTCCGCACACGCCGGCCGACCGCTGCCGGTGCCGCAAGCCGCTTCCGGGCCTGCTGGAACGGATCGAGGCCGCCGTGGGGCTGCCGGTTGCCGGCGAGTACATGGTGGGCGATTCGATGCGCGACCTTGAAGCCGCCTCCGCCGCCGGGGCCCGGCCGGCACTTGTGCGCACCGGCTTCGGGGCGGCCACCGAGCAGCGGCTGCCCCCTGGAGGCGCCGTTCCGGTGTTCGACGACCTGGCGGAATTCACCGGGTGGCTGCTTCGGTCCGTGGAATGAGACGTCTTTCGGGCCTGCTGTTTACCGCCCTGCTGGTCGCCAACACCGTGGCCGGCAGCCTTTGGGCCGTAGTCCTGTGGCCGTTGCCCCACAGGGTGCGCTACTTCTTTGCCGTGCGTTGCTGGGCCCTGGCCAACCTGTGGCTGCTGCGTGTCCTGTGCGGAGTTTCCTGGGAAGCAAGCGGACGGGAAAACCTGCCGGACGGCCCTTGCGTCGTGCTGATGAAACACTCGTCGGCTTTCGACACGATCGTGCAGGCGCTGCTGTTCCCCCGGCAGACCTGGATGCTGAAGCGGGAACTGATGTTCGTGCCGATTTTCGGCTGGGGCCTGGCAAGCATGCGGGCCATCGGCGTCGATCGGGCCAGGGGGGCGAAGGGAATCCGCTCGGTCATTCGTCAGGGCCGCGCGCGAATCCGGGACAAGGGCCTGTGGGTCATCGTGTTTCCCGAAGGAACCCGCGTGGCCCCGGGAGAGGTGGGCCATTACGCGCCCGGCGGCGCCATGATCGCTTCGGCCGCGGGTTGTCCCGTGGTCCCGGTGGCCCACAACGCGGGCGACCATTGGCCCCGGCGCAGCGCAAGCAAGCAACCCGGCGCCATACGCATCGTTATCGGACGCCCCATTGACCCCACCCGCGCCGGGGCCCGCAAGATTACCGAGGAAGCGAAGAGCTGGATCGAAGCCGAAGTAAGGAAGATAAGAACAATTAGCGGATGATAGCTGCTAATAAGCAGACATTTGAGGATTTTCGAGGCCGTTAAATATCCAGATTGACGACGTTCAGCGCGTTGTCTTCTATGAATGCGCGCCGGGGCTCTACTTTTTCGCCCATCAGCGTGGCAAACAGCTTGCTGGTGGCGCTGGTCTCGTATTCGCTGGCCACTTCCACCCGCACCAGCCGGCGGGTTTCCGGGTTCACGGTGGTGTCCCACAACTGCGCCGCGTTCATTTCGCCCAGGCCCTTGTATCTCTGCAGCGTAACGCCCCGGCGGCCCTGGTCCATGAACCAGTCCAGCGCCTGTCCGAACAGGCCCACTTCGCGGGTTGAAGATGCGCGCCGGGCGGCAGCGCCGCCCGCCATCAGCTTGCTCAGTTCGCCCGCCAGGCCGCGTACCGACTGATATTCGGCGGTGCCGAACAGCGAAAACTCCAGCGCGCTCTCTTCGTCCACGCCGTTTTCGGTCCTGACCACGGAGAATGCGGCCGGCGTCTGTCCGTTGGCCTGTACCGAGACCTTCCAGGCCGCCTGCGCATCGTGCTTCGCCAGTGCCGCCTCAAGTTGCGTGCCCCAGTCGGCCATGTAGCGCGAGTCGTCCAGGCGCCCCGCATCGACCGGCGGCAACTCGATGAGGCAGGCCAGGACCCGCTCGTCGGCTCTTCCGCGAAGACTCTCCAGGGAGCTTCGCGCCTGCAGGCCCCGCTGCGCCAGCTGCCGCAATTCCTCAGCCTGCACGGGCTCCTCGCGACCGGGTGCAAGCAGGCTCGCGTCCTTCAGCGCCGCTTCCAGCGTCCATTCGCGCAATTCGTCGTCGTCCTTGAGATATTGCTCCTTGCGGCCGCGCGTTACCTTGTAGAGCGGCGGCTGGGCGATATAGACGTGGCCGTGTTCGATCAATGCCGGCATGTAGCGGAAAAAGAAGGTCAGGAGCAGCGTGCGTATGTGCGAACCGTCCACGTCCGCGTCGGTCATGATGATGACCCGGTGATAGCGCAGTTTCTCCGCGTCGAAGCTCTCTTCCTCGCGGCCGACCCCGCATCCCAGCGCCGCGATCAGCGTGGCCACCTCGTTGGAGGACAACATCTTGTCCGGGCGGGCCTTTTCCACGTTGAGGATCTTTCCTCTCAACGGCAATACAGCCTGAGTGCGCCGGTCGCGTGCCTGTTTGGCCGAACCGCCGGCGGAATCGCCCTCGACCAGGAAGATTTCGCGCTTGCTCGCGTCCTTTTCCTGGCAATCGGCCAGCTTTCCGGGCAGGCCGCCCACATCGCTCTTCTTTCGGGCAATGTCGCGGGCCTTCCGGGCGGCCTCGCGCGCCGTCGCGGCGTCGACAATCTTCTCGGTAATCGCCCGGGCCTGCTTGGGGTTCTCGAGCAGGAACTCCCGCAGGGCTTCGGCTACCGAGCGCTCGACCGCAGTCTTGGCTTCCGACGACACCAGCCTTTCCTTGGTCTGTGAGGAAAACTTGGGATCCCGCATCTTCACCGAAACGACGGCGGTCAATCCTTCGCGCACATCCTCGCCCCGAAGCGTAAGGTTCTTTGCCCTGTTGCCACCGTGGTGCTCGAGATACGTGTTGAGCGTGCGGGTGAGCGCTGTACGAAAACCCTCCTGGTGCGTCCCGCCATGGTTCTGGGGAATGTTATTGGTGAAGAACGAACTGTGCTCCTGGTATCCCGCGTTCCATTGCATCGCCGCCTCGACCTCCATCTCCGTGGAGGTCTCCCTGCTCTCGCCGTTGCCGTCGCCTTCCTCGCGGCGCGCGATTTCCACAACCTGCTCACGTTTCACGTGAAACACCTGCGTATGCAAGGGTTCGCGGGACTGATTCAGCCACTGCACGAATTCGCGGATTCCTCCTTCCGCATGGAAAGTCCACTGGCCGCCGCCTTCGCGTTCGTCCGTGAACTCGATCGTGATGCCGCTGTTGAGAAAGGCCAGTTCCCTCAACCTCGCCGCGAGCGTGCCGGCGTCAAACTCCAGCCTGGCGGCGAAAACCTGCGGATCCGGGCGGAAGCGAATGACGGTGCCGCTGCGATCGCTTTCTCCGACGTCCTCAAGCGCCCCGTCCGGAATACCGGTCGAATAACTCTGACGATATTGCCGGCCACCCCGGTGAACCACGAGCTCCAGGTTTGCGGAAAGAAAATTCACGACCGATACGCCCACACCGTGCAGGCCGCCCGACACCTTGTAGACGCTTTCGTCGAATTTGCCGCCTGCGTGAAGTGTCGTCATGATCAATTCCGCTGCGGAGCGGCCGGTCTTGGCGTGTTTGTCCACGGGTATTCCCCGGCCGTCGTCGCTGATCTCCGCTCCGCCATCCGCAAGCAGACGTACGGTGATCCTGCTGCAGTAACCGGCCAGGGCCTCGTCTACGGAATTATCGACAACCTCATAAATCAGGTGATGCAGGCCGGTGCCGTCGTCCGTGTCCCCGATATACATCCCGGGCAACTTGCGCACCGACTCCCGGTCCTCCAGGACTTCGATCTGGTCCGCGCCATAGGATTCGGAAGCGTCCGCCTGGACTTGCTCCGCGGGCATGGTGCGTTCTTCGCCGGGTTCTTGCATGGTTATCGACTACGAGAATCTTCCGTGAAGAGGTTGCTGCGGTGTTCCTTCCGGCGCTGTGCGCCTGGCGTGACGTCCCGCAAATAAAAGCGTCGGCCCTGAAGCCGCGGGCCGCAAAGCGACCGATGGCAGCGTAGGAAGCGCCCTGCCTGAGCGGGCGGTACACAACACCGGGTGCCGTGCCAAGCTTATATTTCCGCCTCAGAGCGGGCGTAGCGTGTCCCTGCAAGGCGCAGTCCGCAGGGAATACCGCGTGTATTTCCAAGGGCTGCAACGCCGCGGGGGCGCGCTACGCCCGCTCCCGAAGGGCGCGCGTCCCCTGGCCCGTGGCCGCGTTGCGCCCCTGGGCAATGGGAAACACCATTCCCGGCGGGACGCGCCTTGCCACGAACCAGGGGACGCGCGCTGAGGCGGAAATATAAGCTTGGCACGGCACCGGGCACGCGTCAAATTATACCAGCGCGCCCTCTTTCAGGCGAATTTCCCGCGCTTCCATCCAGCTCCGGTACGGGGCCGTTTCGACCGCGGCGATGAAGAGCTGAGCCCCCCGTTCCACAAACGCTTTCAGCAATTCCCGCCCATGGTCCGCATCCAGCTCTACCAGCGGCTCGTCAACCAGCAGTACAGGCCTGTTGGCGCCCTCCGTTTCAAGCACTTCCGCCGCCGCCAGCATCAGTGACGAGGCCAACAGCTTCTGTTGTCCGCGCGACGCAATGTACCGCGCCCGCCTGGACTCCAGCCGCAGAACCAGGTCGGCCCGCTGCGGGCCGAAGCGGGTGTTTCCCTGCTTGCGGTCCCCGTCCAGGCCCGCCCTGAGGATTTCCTCCAGAGAATCTTCCCTGGGCCAGCCCGGATGGTAGTCCCAGTCCGCCGGCATACCGGTAAGCCTGGCCGCGATCTTCGCAAACCGCGGTCTCAGCCGCTCCGCCACTGCCTTCCGCAACGCCTCCATTTCCAGCGCCGCCCGGCAAAACTCTCCGTCCCAGGCCGCGATGGCTTTTGTTCCCGCGCCTTGCCTGAGACTGGCGTTCCGCTGTCTCAATGCGCGCCGAAACCGCCTCCAGGCGGCGTTAAACCCGGGTTCCACGTGAAACGTTACCCAGTTCAGCAGCAGCCGGCGCCGCTCCGGGCCGCGGTCCACCAGGTCCATGAGCCTCGCGTCCAGATTCAGCACCGGCAGCAACCGTGCGATCTCCGGTCGCCGTGCGCCGTCGGCGCCGTCCAGTCGCGCCCGCGCGCTCCCTCCCGAAATCGTCAGGCCAAGGCGTCGGGCGGCCTGACCCACAGCCACGGTGCCGCTGATTGCAGCCGCCTGTTTCCCGTGTGCAACGAGCTGCCGCAGATCGCTGCCCCGGAATGACCGGCCCCGCGACAACAGGTAGATTGCCTCAAGAAGGGTTGTCTTGCCGGCGCCGTTGTGTCCCGTAACGAGATTGGCCTGCCCGTCGGGGGACAGATCCATGTCTCCCAGGGCCCGCAGGTTGCGCGCCCGAAGTTCCGTCAACCGGGCCACGCCTCACCCGCTGCTTGCGGGCGGCATTCGCCGCAAGCGTCGGTGCCCGCTACAGGCGCATGGGCATGACGATGTGCTGCACGGCCTCGCCATCGGGCGCACAGATGAGCACGCTGCTGTTTCCGTCGCGCACATGAATCTCGACCTCGTCGGATTGCAGGGACCTCAGGATGTCCGTCAGGTAGATGGCGTTGAAGCCCACCTTGATCTCGGGGCCGTGGTAGCCGGCCTCGATCTCGTCCTGCGCCTGTGCGCCCTGGCCTCCCTCGGTGCTGATGCCCACCAGGTTCTCCTTCACCAGTACCGACACCAGCGGAATACGCTGATCCCTTACTCCGCGGCTCTCGCGGGCCACCAGCGCCACCCGGCTCAGCGCCGATTCCAGCGCTTCGCGATTGGCCACGACGGGCTTCTCCTGCCGCTCGGGAATAACCCGCCGGTATTCCGGGTAACGGCCCTCGATGAGCTTTGATGTCATGTGCCGGTCGCCCAGGCTGAATCGAACCTGGTTGTCGCCGATCGCCAGTTCCACGTCCTCGCTGAACGCCAGCAGCGGTCGCAAGGCGTTGATACTGTTGCGCGGGACGATTCCCTTGCTCGAGCCGGAATCGCCGGACGCCGTGCATTCGGCCGTTTCCGAACACGACAGGCGATGGCCGTCGGTTGCCACCAGCCGCAACCCGTCTTCCGAAACTTCAATCAGCATGCCATTGAGGTAATACCGTGGATCGGACTGCGCCATGGCGAAGTGGGTCTCCGACAGCATCTTCGCGAGCACGGCGGACTTCATCGTGACTCCGTCAACGTCGTTACCCGGGTCCAGCCGCGGAAAGTCCTCGGGCGGCAAGGTCTCCAGCGTGCCCGAATAGCGCCCGCACTTCACGGAAAGCTGGTTTCCGTCAAGCTCAAGCTCGATATTGCTGCCGCCGCGAAGGGACGCGCTTATTCCCTGCAGCAGTTTCGCCGGCACGGTCACCGATCCTTCCGTGGCGATGTCGATCAATTGCGCTCGCGCCACGAGCGTCAACTCCAGGTTCGTGCAGGTGGCGGTCAGAAACCCTTCGGCCGCATCCAGCAGCGCATTGCGAAGAATTGCCATGGTGTCCGCCTGGCTTTGCGCCGCACTCGTGACCGACTGCAAAAGACTGTGCAGGCCCTCCTGCGGAATGCTGAGTTTCATGGGTCCTCCTTAATCACCATCTCATATATATAGACGATGATGATAATGACATGGGTGGATATGTGTGAATATCCAGAAAGATGTTATAAATCAATGGCTTAATTTCCATTACAGTGTGGAGTATGGGTGTGCTTGCGGTAGCGGCGCCTGTGGGCGGAATGTGGGTGAACGACAGTTCAACAACTCATCCACAGACAGGCCCGGCCTTGTCCCCAGGCGACTCCCATGCGGAAGCTACTGTGCAAGGATACTGGCCAGACTCTTGTATTGCTGGTCTAAATTGTGGTCTGAACCTCGCAATTCCTGAATCCGGCGGACCGCATTGATCACGGTCGTGTGGTCCCGCCCGCCAAAGGCCTCGCCGATGTCCGGCAGGCTCAAGTCGGTGTATTCCCGCGCCAGCACCATTGCGATCTGCCGCGGTCGCACGATCGCCCGTTTACGGCTGGCGGACCGCAAGTCGGAGGGACGGATCTGAAAGTAATTGGCGACCAGCTTCTGAATTTCCTCCGGAGTAATGCGGCGCGCCACCGAAGCCACGTGATTCTTCAGGGCCTGCCTGGCCAGCTGGAGATCGATCGGCATGCCGCGGAAACGCGACATGGCTTCAACGGTGCGGTAGGCGCCTTCGAGTTCGCGGACGCTGGAGAAGACGTGCTGCGCGATATACATCGCCACGTCTTCGGGGCAATCCACGCGGGCCGCTTCGGCCTTGGCAAGCACGATGGCGGCGCGGGTTTCCAGGTCCGGCGGTTCGATGTTGACCATCAGGCCGGAACCGAGCCGCGAGATCACGCGGGTTTCCAGCCCGGTCACCTCGCGCGGAAGCTTGTCGCAGGTCAGAACGATCTGCCGGCCGTCCTGCAGCAGCACGTTGAGCGTGTGATAGAACTGCTCCTGCGAGCTCTCCTTGCCGGCCAGGAACTGCACATCGTCCAGCAGGAGCGTGTCCACGCTGCGGTAGGAGCGCTTGAATTGCTCGACAAGCTGGTCGGAGCCCGATCTGCCGTAGGAAGCGCGCACCTTGCGCAAGGCGCTCAGGTAGTCGTTGATGAAGGTGTCAGAATGCACATAGGCGACGCGCAGCCCGCGCCGGTCCGCCAGAAGCTGGTGACCGATGGCGTGCATGAGATGGGTCTTGCCCAGCCCGACGCCGCCATAGATGAGCAGCGGGTTGTAGGCCCGGTGGCGGGCCACGTGGCGGGCGGCATCGTAGGCGACCTGGTTGGTCGGCCCGGTAACGAACGCATCGAAGGTGAAGTGGGACGTCAACCTGGAACCCGGCAGCGGCGGCGCCGCCGCCTCGGGTGGCGCCGCGGCAGGGGCCCGCCGCGGGATCGGCCGGTCGAGGAACTCCACATCGGCCTCGGCGCCCTGCCGTTCGCAGGCCTCGGCCAGGAGGTGCATGCAATTGGACTCGATCCAGCCGCGAACGAAGCGGTTGGGGGCGATCAGCCTGAGCCGGCCGTTGTCGAACTGCGCCTCAAGGGGCTGGATGTAGGTGTTGTACTTTTCCTCCGCCAGAAGGGGTCTCAGTTCCCGACAAACCTCGTGCCAGAAATCAGTTTTCTCACGCGTTGCGCCAGGCATGGGCTTGGTGGTCGAAGGGGTCCCGGATGAGCCTCGTAAGGCACTTTATTCCACAACTCGCCGCCGGAATCAAACCCCTTGCCTTCATTGACTTTGCGCCTGCCAGAGGCTATGCTGAGCGCCCCTTGTGCGGCGGCGGTGACCGCCGCGATTTCATTCAAGAGCAATGAAGCGCACATACCAGCCCAGTCGCATCAAACGCAAGCGCACTCACGGCTTTCGCGCCCGCATGGCGACGAGGGCCGGCCGGCTGGTCCTGAAGAGGCGGAGGAGCAAGGGACGGGCCAGGCTGTCGCACTAGTCGCCGCAACCGGCGGCTAGCGGTCGCCGGCATTCTGGGCGAGCCGGTGACAAGCGATAGAATCGCCGGAAAATCAATACTTTGCGGTTCCCACGGCACTTGCACGGCATGACACCAGAACGGCTGCGTTTTCCTCGCGAAGCCCGCCTGCTCAAGGCGTCCGATTTTCGCGCCGTGTTTCGCACGGGTCGCCGGGCCCGGGCCGGCCTCCTGCACGCCCGCATTCGCCCCAACGGCAGGGGGCCCGCCCGCCTGGGGCTGGCGGTAAGCCTGAAGGCCACCCGCAAGGCCGTGGTCCGCAACCGGGTACGGCGACAGCTCAGGGAGAGTTTCCGGGTCAACCAGCACCGTCTGGCCGGGCTGGACATCGTGGTGAGCCTCAACCGGCCTTCGGCCGGCGGGGCGATTGATCTCGGGCCCCGATTGCCGCGCCTTTGGAGCGAGGTTGTGCGGGCGGCCGAAGCGGAGGGCAAGTGGAAAGACTGAGGTTCCCGCTCTGGATCATGTTCGGCGCCATGCTGCTGTTCAGTTGGCAGGCGTGGAACCAGGACGAGCTTCGCCGCGACGCCGAGCCGGCTCCGGTCCCCGGGGACCTGCCGGCGCCGTCTTCGCCGGCCGCACCTGACGAGACGGACCTGCCGGCTCTTCCCTCCGTTTCCGGCGCCGAGCCCGGGGAGGACCAGGCGGAATCGCCCGCCCGCCTGTCGGCGCAGCCGCCGGTGGTGCGGGTGGTCACCGACGTGTTTGATCTGTCCATCAGCAAGGTAGGCGGCGATCTGGTTGAAGCGATCCTGCTGGACTACCCGGTTGACAAGAACGAAGACGCAGCCAAGGTGCGGCTGTTGAGCGCCACGCCCGGGGCAGAGTACACCCTGAGCACCGGTTTGCGGGCGGTGGATGACGCCCCGGAAGCCAATCATCACGAGCGTTTTTCGAGCGAACTCAGCGAGTTCCGGCTTCTCGAGGGCGAAGACGAATTGGTCGTGCCGCTGACCTGGAGCGAGGGCGGCGTCAGCGTGACCAAGCTTTACACGTTCCGCCGCGGAAGCTACGCGGTCGAGGTGGAGCAGGTGGTGCGCAACGGGGGCGGCGGCGATTACGGCGTGGCGCCCTACGTTCTGCTGCGCCGCGTCCACCTTCCGGAGAAGCGCTCGATGTTCAACGTCGACACCTACTCCATTACCGGCCCTGTCTACTATGACGGCGACAGCTACGACCGGATGGACGTGGACGATATCGAGGAAGAGCCGCTCAGCGAGGCCAACATCACGGCCGGCTGGGTGGGGTCAATACAGCACCACTTTGTCGCGGCGGCCGTGCCCGATGGGGAACAGCCCTACCGGTACGACGGCAGGGTTTCCGGGCGCACCTACCGACTGAGCGCGATCGGTCCGGTGCGGGCGGTGCCGCCGGGCGGCGAAGAGCGCTTTTTCGCCAGCTTGTTCGTGGGCCCGAAGCTGCAATCGCAGCTCAGCGAGACCGCACCGGGACTGGAATTGACCGTGGACTACGGGATTTTCACGATATTCGCCCAGCCTCTTTTCTGGCTTCTTAAGACCTTGTTCGCGGGCGTCGGCAACTGGGGCTGGGCCATCGTCCTCGCCACGCTGATCATCAAGGCGGTGCTGTTCCCGCTCACGGAGGCCAGCGGCAAGTCCATGGCCCGCATGCGCAAGCTGCAGCCGCGGCTCAAGTCGATTCAGGAACGGTTCAAGGACGATCCGCAGGGGCGCAACCGCGCCATGATGGATCTGTACAAGACGGAGAAGGTCAATCCGGCCGCCGGCTGCCTGCCCATATTCATACAGTTGCCGTTCTTCATCGCGTTCTACTGGGTGCTGGTGGAGAGCGTGGAAATCCGCCAGGCGCCCTTCCTGCTGTGGATCAACGACCTGTCCTCGCGCGACCCGATTTTCGTACTGCCGGCGCTCATGGGTGCGGCGATGTTCTGGCAGCAGAAACTGAACCCCAAGCCGCCCGACCCCATGCAGGCCCGGATCATGACGGCGATGCCGGTGATGTTCACCGTGTTCTTCATGTTCTTCCCCTCCGGCCTGGTCTTGTACTGGCTGACCAATTCGATCTTCTCCACCCTGCAGCAATGGCGGATCAATCGCCGGACCGACAAGGCGCCCGGGAAGCGGGCGGCACGATAGTCGCCTGCGCCACCCCGCCCGGGCGCGGCGGCGTGGCGGTGATTCGCGTATCGGGCGAAGCCGTGCGCGCCATGACCGCGGAAATACTCGGCCAAGTGCCGCCGGCGCGCAGCGCCTGCCTGGTGTCGCTCACGGATTCCTCCGGAGAATTGCTCGACCGCGGCCTGGCGCTGTTCTTTCCGGCTCCCAACTCCTTTACCGGCGAAGACGTGCTGGAACTGCAGGTGCACGGCAGCCCGGTGGTCTGCGACCTGCTTGTCGCCCGTATCTGCGAACTTGGCGCGCGGCCCGCCGGCCCGGGCGAGTTCTCGCGGCGGGCGTTTCTCAATGACCGCATGGACCTGGCGCAGGCCGAAGCCGTGGCCGACCTCATCGACGCCGCCAGCGCAGCCGCCGCGCGGGCCGCCGCACGCAGCCTGCGCGGCGCCTTCTCGGAAGCCGTGGAGGCCCTGGTTTCCCGCCTGACCGGCCTGCGGGCCCACCTGGAGGCCACGCTGGACTTCCCCGACGAGGAGGTCAACCCGCTCGAGGACCGCACGCTCAAGGAGGGCTTCGAAGAGCTGGGGATACGGTTCGGGCGGGTGTCGGAGGCCGCCGAACGGGGCCGGATTCTTCGCGACGGGCTGAACGTCGTGATTTCCGGGCGTCCCAATGCCGGCAAGTCTTCGCTCATGAACGTCCTGGCGGGTGAACCTGCCGCCATCGTGGCCGACGAGCCGGGCACCACGCGCGACCTGGTGCGGGCGGAGATCAGTATCGAGGGCATTCCCGTGGAACTGATCGACACCGCCGGCTTGCGTTCTGCCGGGGGCGGCGTGGAACGGGAAGGCGTCCGCAGGGCTCGCGCGGCGCGCGACGAGGCGGACCTGGTGCTCAACGTCTGGGACGCCGCAGCGGGCGGACGGCAGCCGCGCCCGGCCGGCAGGACCATCGTAGTGCGCAACAAGATCGACCTGACCGGCGAGACCCCCGGAGCGGCGGGAGACAGGACCGTAAGCCTCAGCGCCAGGACCGGCGCCGGGCTGGACTCGCTCAGGGAGATTCTGGCGGAGGCGGCCGGAGGGTCCGCCGAGGGCGTGTTTTCGGCCCGGTCCCGGCAGGTCAACAGCCTGAAGGAGGCGAACCGGCGTTTTCTCGCAGCGGGATCCCTGTTCGGTCAAGGCCATTCCGCGGAACTGGTGGCCGAGGAACTGCGGCTCGCCCAGGAGCACCTGGGCGAGATCACCGGAGCGGTGGGCAGCGACGACCTGCTGGGCGAGATCTTCTCGCAGTTCTGCATCGGGAAGTAAAATCCTGCCGGCTGACGCAGGGTCGGCCTCGAGCAAGACCGCGCCTTGCGGGAATGGGCAACCGGATCGATGAGCCAGGCGGAATTTGATGTAATCGTTGTGGGTGGCGGTCACGCCGGCACCGAAGCGGCGCTGGCGGGCTCACGCATGGGAGCGCGCGTTCTGCTGATTACGCACAGCCTGGACACGCTCGGGCAGATGAGCTGCAATCCGGCAATCGGCGGCGTCGGCAAGGGCCACCTGGCGCGCGAGATCGACGCGCTTGGCGGAGCCATTGCGACGGCGGCCGATCGCGCCGGAATCCATTTCCGCCGGCTCAACGCCAGCAAGGGACCGGCGGTGCGCGCCACCCGGGCGCAGGCCGACCGCTTGCTGTACAAGGCGGCCATACGCAAAGGGCTGGAATCGGCCCGTGGACTGACGCTGTTCCAGGACAGCGTCGACGACCTGGTGATCGAACGGCACCGCATGGCCGGGGTCAGGACCCGCACGGGACAGGAGTTCCGCGCCGGGGCCGTGGTGCTGACGGTCGGGACCTTCCTGGGCGGACAGATCCACGTGGGCAGCGAGCGTCATGCCGCCGGCCGGGCCGGAGACCCGCCGGCCAACCGCCTTGCCGGGCGATTGCGGGCACTGGACCTGCCGGTGGGGAGGCTCAAGACCGGAACGCCGCCCCGGCTGGACGGAAGAACCGTCGATTTTTCGGTCATGCGCAGACAGCCGGGGGACCGGCCGCGGCCGGTGTTCTCGTTCATGGGACGTCATGAGCACCACCCGCGCCAGGTGGAATGTCACATCACCCGCACCACCGAAGCCACCCACGAGATCGTTCGGGCGAGGCTGGACCAGTCTCCGATGTACAGCGGCGCCATTGAGGGCGTCGGGCCCCGTTATTGTCCTTCGCTGGAGGACAAGGTCGTGCGCTTCGCGGATCGCGATTCGCACCAGATTTTCGTTGAACCGGAGGGGCTGACCACCTCCGAGGTCTATCCCAACGGCATTTCGACCAGCCTTCCGGCGGACGTCCAGCTTGAGTTCCTGGCCACGATTCCGGGATTCGAGCGGGCCCGCATGACCAGTCCCGGCTACGCGATCGAGTACGACTATTTCGATCCGCGGGAACTGGGCCCCGACCTGCAGACGCAGGCCGTGGCGGGACTCTACTTCGCCGGACAGATCAACGGCACCACCGGTTACGAGGAGGCCGCCGCGCAGGGCCTGCTGGCCGGAATCAACGCGGTGCTGGCCGAGCGTGGCGAGCCGGCCTTCGCGCCCGGTCGCGAGGAGGCCTACATGGGCGTGCTGGTGGACGACCTCGTGACCCGCGGCGTCACCGAGCCGTACCGGATGTTCACAAGCCGCGCCGAGTACCGCCTGCGGTTGCGCGAAGACAATGCCGACGCTCGCCTGACGCCCGAAGGGAGGCGGCTTGGGCTGATCGGGGAGGAGCGGTGGAAGGCCTTCTGCCTCAAGCAGGAGGCGATCGCGAAGGAACGGGAGCGGCTTGAGCAGTGCAGGATTCCGGATCCCGGAGCTGCCGCAAGCGGCGCCTGCAGCGCCCTGAGCCTGCTGCGCCGCCCGGACTGGGACTATCGCCGCGTGACGGACCTGCCCGCTGCGGGCGCGCGCCCCGAGGCGAAGGACGAGTGGCCGGAGCTGGCCCGGCAGATCGAAGAAGCGGTGGAGATCGAGGTTCGCTACGCCGGCTATCTCAAGCGCCAGGGAGCGGAAATCAGGCGCAATCGCCGGATGAGGGGCACTCGCCTGCCGGCGGAAATGGACTACGGTGTGGTGCGGGGCCTGTCCAATGAGGTGCGCGAGAAACTCTCGCAAGCCAGGCCGGCCACCATTGGCCAGGCGGAGCGGATCCCGGGGATGACGCCGGCGGCGGTGTCCCAGTTGCTGGTTTACCTGAAGAAACAGGAGCTCAAATGCGCGTGAAAATCCTCATTGGGGCCGGCTCACTGGCGCTGGTTCTCGGCGGCTGCGGCGGCGGCGGAACGGAACAGACGCCGGTACGTTACGGCCCTATCGGCGGCGAGTCGGGGCTGGAGCTGGCGGACGAGCAGGTTTTGCACCGGGGCAACGGTACTGAGCCGCAGACGCTGGACCCGCACCGGGCCGAAGGTGTTCCGTCCTCGAATATTCTGCGCGACCTGTTCGAGGGGCTGGTCGGTGAAGCGCCGAACGGCGAGTTGATTCCCGGGGCGGCCGAGAGCTGGACGATATCCGAAGACGGCCTGACGTATACCTTCATCATGCGGCCCGACGGTCGCTGGAGCAACGGCGATCCGGTGACCGCCTTCGACTTCGAGTACGGCCTGCGCCGCAGCGCGGATCCGAACACGCTGTCGCGCTACTCCAGCGTGCTGGCGCCGATCCGCAACGCCCGCGAAGTCATCGCCGGCGAACTCCCGCCGGAGGAGCTGGGTGTGGAGGCGGTGGACGAGCGGACCTTCGTGATCCACCTCAACGCCCCCACGCCGTACATGCTCGGACTGCTTACCCACTCGACCTGCTATGCCGTGCATCGCGGAGTGGTGGAGCGGCACGGCAGCAACTGGTCGCGGGTTGAGACCCATGTGGGCAACGGCGCGTACCAGCTCCGGGGCTGGGTCGTTCAGTCGCACATCCACATCGAGCGAAATCCCCACTACCGGGACAACGCCAACACGACCATCGACGAGGTCTATTACTACGCGATCGAGAACCAGGACGCGGAACTCAAACGCTACCGCGCGGACGAGCTGGACATCACCGCCACGATTCCGCAGAAGCAACTCAAGTGGATCCGCGCCAACCTGGCCGAGGAGTTCCGGGTCACGCCGTACCTGGGCACGTACTACTTCGGCTTCAATACCACGCGTCCGCCGTTTGCGGACCAGCCGGGACTCCGCCGCGCGCTGTCGCTGGCGGTGGACCGCGACATCATTGCGCGGGTCGTGAGCGGCGCCGGCGAACCGGTCGCGTACAGCTGGGTGCCGCCGGTGCGCGGATACGCGCAGCAGGAGCCCGAAGAGGCCGGCTGGACCCAGGAACAACGCGAGGCGGAGGCAAGACGGCTTTACGCCGAAGCGGGCTATTCCGAGGAGAATCCGCTCACGGTCGAAGTGCTGTACAACACCCACGACAATCACAAACGAATCGCCATCGCGCTCCGGTACATGTGGAAGGAGGTCCTGGGCATGGAGACCACGCTTGCGAACCAGGAATGGAAGGTGTTCCTGGAAACCCGCAAGGCCAAGCTCGAAACCGAGATTTTCCGGGCCGGCTGGATCGGCGACTACGAGGACGCCTATACCTTCGCGCAGTTGCTGGAATCGACCAACGAACAGAACGATTCGGGTTACGACAATCCGCGCTACGATGCGTTGCTGGCCTCCGCGTCCGCGGAACCGGACGTGCTGCGCCGGGCCGAATACCTTCGGGAAGCGGAGCGGCTGATGCTGGCGGACCAACCCATCCTGCCGCTGTACTTCTACGTCACCAAGCGAATGGTCAAGCCCTGGGTGCACGGCTACGAAGGTAATATCATGGATCACATCTACGCACGGCACTTGAGTATCCTGAAACACTAGCGGACCAATAACAACAAAGGGATTGCGGTGCCCACGGCAACAAGGAGGATTTCTCTTGGGCGCGATGATTGAAGCAAGGGGACTGAGCAAGTCCTACGGCGAACTGCTTGCCGTCGATGGACTGGACTTGAGCGTGGAGGCGGGCGAAATCCTGGGGTTTTTGGGGCCCAACGGGGCCGGCAAGACCACCACCGTGAAAATGCTGACCGGCATGATTCAGCCGGCGTCGGGGCAGGCGCGGATTTGCGGGATCGATGTGAGCAAGGATCCGGTCGCCGCAAAGCACTGCCTGGGCTATGTGCCGGAGAGCGGGGCGCTCTACGAATCGCTCAGCGCCGCGGAGTTCCTGCGCATGATCGGGAGCCTGTACGGGATGCGTCGCGGAGATGCCGACCGTCGGGCCGACCGTTTCCTGGAACTGTTCGGAATCGTCGATGCGCGGGACCGGCTGATCAGCGGATTCTCAAAGGGGATGAAGCAGAAGGTTCTGATCAGCGCGGCCCTGCTGAGCAATCCGCAGGTGCTGTTTCTCGATGAGCCGCTGAACGGGCTGGATCCCAACGCCGCGCTGGTGGTCAAGACCCTGTTGCGGGAGCTCGCGGACCAGGGGCGCGCCATTCTGTTCTGCTCTCACATTCTCGACGTCATCGAGCGGGTATGCACCCGCGTCGTCATCATCCATGAAGGCCGGCAGGTGGCCGGCGGCGCACCGGAGCAGATCGCCGCCGAACACGGCGTCGAGACGCTGGAGGACGCCTTCGTGCAACTCACCGGCGTGCGCGATACGGAGGCCGTGGCGCGGGAACTCCTGGTGGCCCTGCAATGAGCCCGGTGCCGGCGGTTATCGGCGCGCTGGGCGGCGATTACCGGCAGTGGCGGGCCCTGGTGCGCGTCCTGATCCAGGTCGGCTTTCGCACCTCACTGTCAACCGAGCAGATGACGCAACAGGGGAAACGCACGCGGTTTGTCTCCTGGATGACGGGAATTTTCCTGGGCATCGTGGGCGTCTATGTAGGCGCGGTGACAGCGTTTGCTCCCGGACCGTTTCCGCTGGGCCTCTTCGCGCTCACGAC
Organism: Gammaproteobacteria bacterium; assembly: GCA_011523505.1. GTDB lineage: Bacteria > Pseudomonadota > Gammaproteobacteria > Steroidobacterales > Foliamicaceae > Foliamicus. Next base: position 410,554 of record WTGP01000019.1, on the reverse strand, counting down.
TGTCTCCATTGCGGTGTTCTTCCTGCTGTTGGCCAACTTTCAGGCCGTCGCCATTTCGCCGATGGATTACCGGGCTCTGGGTCATCGGCCCGTCAGTCCCCGCACCTACCTGCTGGCGCGGCTGACCGTGACTCTTGCCCACCAGGGGATCAACACGGGCCTGATTGTCGGTCCGTCCGTCGTGGTTTGCGGTGTGCGGTTCGGCTGGCTTGCCGCGATCGGACTGGCGTTGGCCGCGGGGTTGCTGCTCCTGTCGATCGTGTTGGCGCTGATCGGCATTTATGCCTGGCTGATCGAGAAGGTGGGCGCGAGCCGGCTGGGTCGCGCCATGTCCTACTCGCAACTGTTCCTGGGCGCTGTTTATCTCGTTCCGGTGCTGTTCATGGACAGGCTGACTCCGTACCTGCGGACGATGGAGGGTCTTGCGCCGGAAGGCTGGTGGCTGGCCTTGCCGAGCGCCTGGTTCGCGGGCCTGGCCAGCCTAATCGGCGGCGCGGGCGGGACCGGGCAGTGGTGGCTGTGCGCGGCGCTGGCGCTGGGCGCGCCGGTCGCCCTTGGATGTGTTTCCCGTGACCGGCTCTCGCTCGCATCCGCGCAAAAGCTTGATGAATCGGTGAGCGTGGACACCGATCGACAATCGAAGCGCCGCCGGCGAGCCGGCAAGCGGAAGGGGCTCGGCCGACTCAGCGTCGCCTCGGGACTGATACGCGGGCAGTTCCGGCACGATACCCAGTTTCGAATGAGCGTTTTCGGCCTGGTTCCGCTGATCGCGTTCTATTTCATCCTTGCCATGCGGAACACGGGCAGCGTCGATCCATTTGTTCCCGGCAGCAGCGTCTGGCCGTTGCTCGGCTTTCACTTCGCGCTTTTGCTGGCGCCGACCATGCTGCTGGAACAGTTGTACTGGAGCACCTCGTACCGCGCCGGCTGGATCTTCTTCTCCACACCCGTGGACCGGGCGCGTGTGGCGGCCGACGCACGGCATTGCGTGACGCTGTATTTCGTTGTGCCCTTCCTGGCCTTGGCGGGCGCCTGTCTTGCCTGGTTGTTCGAGGCAGTCTGGCACGCATTGGCGCACGTGGTTCTGGTCGGGCTTCTCGGCGTATTCCTGATGCAGGTAAGCCAGTACCTGTGGCCGCGGCTGCCCTTTACGATGCGGCCGGTGCAAAGTCGGCAAACGCGCCTGTTGACCGCCCAGATGTTCGGCCTGGTTCTGATGTCCGTCTTGATCGGGCCGTATGTGTCTTTCGCTTATCCCCGGCCTGAATGGGCGATCGGAACGTTCGCCGTCGTCGCGAGCGGCGTCGTATTGATGGAGACCCTGCTCCCCCGACGGCTGAATCGGAGGCTGCGCTGGCTGGAAGCGGAGGGCTGACGCGGCCCACGAGAGGGCGGGAAGACACCGGTGCTTGCAGCCATGAGCGGGGTATGATGCGCTGATGTTTCGATACGCCTTGCGGCGCGTGTTCGCGGCGATCCCCACGCTGCTGATTCTCATCGCGCTGGCTTTTTTCATGATTCGCGCGGCGCCGGGCGGACCTTTCGATACCGAGAAGACCCTGCATCCGGAGATCGAGGCCAAGATCCGGGCGGCCTATCACCTGGATGAACCGCTGATTCAGCAATTGGGCCGCTACCTCACGGGTCTCGCCCAGGGCGACTTCGGGCCCTCGTTCCAGTACACCGACCGGACCGTGACCGAACTGATTCGGGAGGGCTTCCCCGTATCGTTGCAACTCGGCGCCTGCGCAATGCTGCTGGCGCTGCTGATTGGAGTGTCCGCGGGCGGCTGGGCCGCCTTGCGGCAGAACCGAACCTCCGACCATGCGGTAATGGCCGCCAGCATGACCGGCATATCGATTCCCAATTTCGTCATCGGTCCGCTGCTGATCCTGGTCTTCGCGGTGCATCTGGACTGGCTTCCGGCAGGCGGCTGGCCGTCGGAGAGCCTGTTCGAACGGTTGCCGAACATGGTGATGCCGGTGGTGGCGCTGGCGCTGCCGCAGATCGCCTATATCGCCCGGCTGACCCGCGGCAGCATGATCGAAGTGCTGCGGAGCAATTTCATCCGCATGGCGCGCGCACAGGGCCTGGCGCAATCGACGATATTGCTGCGCCACGCGCTGAAGCCCGGCCTGCTGCCCGTGCTCTCCTACCTCGGGCCGGCCACGGCGGCCGTGATTACCGGCTCGGTCGTGATCGAGCAGATCTTCGGGGTGCCGGGGCTGGGCAGGCATTTCGTGCAGGGCGCGCTGAACCGCGACTACACGCTGGTGATGGGCGTGGTGGTCTTCTACGGAGTGCTGATCATCCTCTTCAATTTCCTCGTCGATATCTGTTACGGCTTCCTCGACCCCAGGGTCCGGCAGCGCAGCTGACTGTCCGGGGGCATTCAGGCAGATGAGAAAGACCCGTGTCAACCGCGTGGCGCTGCAGAAGGCTTCCGGCGCCGGACGCGGTTTGTGGAGCGACGCGTGGCGCGCCCTGAAGCGCAACCGCGCGGCCATGAGCGCCGCGATCATCCTGGCCGTGGTGGCGGTGCTGTGCGTGTTCGGCCCCGAGCTGTCGCCGGTGGAATTCGACAAGCTGGATTGGGACTATGTGTCGGTGCCGCCCAGTTTCGAAGGCTCGCACTTCTTCGGCACCGACGACCTGGGACGCGACCTCTTCGTGCGCACGCTGGTGGGTGGGCGCATATCGCTGATGGTGGGACTGGTGGCGACCACGGTGAGCCTCGTGATCGGCATCAGCTACGGGGCTGTCGCAGGCTACCTCGGCGGGCGCGTGGACCAGGTCATGATGCGCATCGTCGACATCCTCTACGCCATGCCGTTCATGTTCCTGGTGATCCTGCTGATGGTGCTGTTCGGCAGGAACATCGCGCTGATCTTCGTGGCGATCGGCGCGATCAACTGGCTGGACATGGCGCGCATCGTCCGGGGCCAGACGCTCAGCATCAAGCGCCGGGAGTTCGTCGAGGCCGCCCAGGCCGCCGGCGTGACCACGCCCCGGATCATTCGCCGGCATATCGTGCCCAACCTGTTCGGCGTGGTGGTGGTGTACGTGACCCTCACCATCCCGCAGGTCATCCTGGTGGAGTCCTTCCTGAGCTTCCTGGGGCTGGGCGTGCAGGAGCCCATGACGTCCTGGGGGGCGCTGGTCAACGAAGGGGCCAAGGCCATGGAGAACGAACCCTGGGGCTTGATCTTCCCCGCGGGTTTCCTGGCCGCCACCCTGTTCTGCTGCAATTTCATCGGCGACGGGTTGCGGGACGCGCTCGACCCGCGCGACAGGAGCGCCTGAATGTCCCTGATCGAAGTGCGGGACCTGAAAGTCGATTTCGCGACCCCCGACGGCACGGTGCATGCTGTGCGCGGCATCGATTTCGGTCTTCAGGCAGGCAAGACGCTGGGCATCGTGGGCGAGTCCGGTTCCGGCAAGAGCCAGACGGTACTGAGCCTCATGGGACTGCTGGCGGACAACGGACGCAGCAGCGGCAGCGCGCGTTTCGAGGGGCGCGAACTGATCGGCATGGCGGACCGCGACCTGCGGGGGATTCGCGGCAACCGCATCGCGATGATCTTCCAGGACCCGATGACGTCGCTGAACCCCTACCTGAAGATCGGCGTGCAGATGGCCCAGGTCCTGGAATTGCACGAGGGCATGAGCCGCAGGCAGGCGCTCAGGCGCTGCGGGGAGTTGCTGGAAGCCGTGCGGATCCCGGACGCCGGCAAGCGCCTGCAGTCCTGGCCGCACGAGCTGTCGGGAGGCATGCGCCAGCGCGTCACGATTGCGACGGCCCTGTTGTGCACGCCGGCGCTTCTGATCGCGGACGAGCCCACGACCGCGCTGGACGTCACCGTGCAGGCGCAGATTCTCACGCTCATGCAGGAGCTGCGGCGCGATTTCAACGCCGCCATCATCTTCATTACCCACGACCTCGGCATCGTGGCCGGCTTCTGCGATGACGTGCTGGTCATGCAGGAAGGCGAATGCAAGGAGCGCGGCAGCGTGGACCGGGTCTACGCCGCCCCGAAACATCCCTACACGCAGCGCCTGCTAGCGGCCGTCCCCCGGCTGGACCGCGATGCGCGGCCCCGCGGGCAGCGCGCCGCCGGCGCCGGGCCGGTCCTGGATGTCGAGGGGCTGGATGTTGTCTATACCCTGGATCGCCCCCGGCTCTTCGCTCCCCGGCCGAAGCTTCAGGCGGTAACCACGGGAACCTTCGCGATCTCGCCCGGCGAAACGCTGGGCGTGGTGGGCGAGTCCGGCTGCGGCAAATCGTCTCTGGCGCGGGCGGTGATCGGACTGGTTCCCCCCAGCGCCGGGCGCGTGACACTGCTGGGCGGAGACCTTCAGGACGCCGACAGGAAGACCTGGATGGCCGCACGCCGCAATATGCAAATGATCTTTCAGGATCCCCTGGCTTCGCTGAACCCGCGCATGACCGCCCGTCAGATCGTGGCCGAACCGCTGGGCGCCTGCCGGCCCGACCTGTCCAGGGCCGAGCGCGACGAGCGGGTGGTGCGGATTCTGAATCGCGTGGGCCTGACGGCCGGGCAGCTGGACCGGTATCCGCACGAGTTCTCAGGCGGCCAGTGTCAACGTATCGGGATCGCCCGGGCGCTGGCGCCGGGGCCCGCGGTGGTGATCTGCGACGAGGCCGTCAGTGCGCTCGACGTGTCCATTCGCGCCCAGATCGTGGACCTGCTGATGGAACTGCAGGACGAGCTCGGCCTGGCATTGATTTTCATCGCCCACGACCTCGCGGTCGTGCGACAGATCAGCCACCGGGTGGTCGTGATGTACCTGGGCCGGGCGATGGAAATCGCACAGAGCGAACATCTCTACGCACGGCCCATGCACCCTTACACCCGGGCGCTCATAGAGGCGGCGCCGATTCCCGACCCAGCGGTCGAGCGGTCCCGCAAGCGGGAGCTGCTCGAGGGCGAGCCGCCCTCGCCGCTGAACCCGCCGCCAGGATGCGCTTTTTCCGCCCGCTGTACTTTTGCGATCGACCGCTGCAGGCAGGAAACGCCGCGGCTGCGGACGCTGGCGCAAGGCATGGTGGCCTGCCACCGCGCGGAAGAAATCGCCGTACGGCGTGCATGAATGCGCGTGCCAGTGGGCGCCGCTCTTCCCGCCGAAGCCGATGCAAGCGAACGGCTGGCGTCAGGCTTTGCCCTATTGGGCCTGTCCGCCGCCGCCCGCGACATCGATCGGCTGAACGCCTATCTGGACATGCTGATACGCTGGAACCGCGCGTCGCGACTGACGGCGCGCGCGACCCGCGACGAGCTCGTGGTGCGTCATGTGCTGGACAGCGCGGCGGTGCTGCCCTTTCTGCCTCCCGGGCCGAAGCTGGACGCGGGCAGCGGAGCGGGGCTGCCCGGCCTCGTGCTTGCGCTGCTGAGTCCGGAAAGCAGATGGGTGCTGCTGGATTCGGCCGCCCGGAAAGCGGCGTTTCTTCGTCACGCCTGTTCCGAACTTGATCTTCCCAATGTGCGCATCGTGCGCGAGCGCCTGGAAAGCTACCGGCCGGAGGAGCCGCCTCGCGCGATCGTGGCGAGGGCATTGGCGCCGCTGCCGAAACTCGTAGCCATGGCCGCTCACCTGTTGCGCCGGGGATCAACGTTGGTCGCCATGCTCGGCCGCCGTCCATCCAACCGGCAATTGCTCGCGTTGCCGGCCGTTCATTGCCGATCGTGCGATCCGGTCGGCGTGCCGGGCCTGGATGCGCAGCGGCACGTGGCCGTGTTTGCATGCGCTCGGGAAGCGGCGGAACCGGGAGCGGACTCGTGAAACGCACTTTCGCAATCGCCAACCGCAAGGGCGGGGTGGGCAAGACCACGACGGCCATCAACCTGGCCGCCTGCCTTGCGCAAATGGACCGCAAGGTGTTGCTGGTCGATCTCGACCCGCAAGCCAACGCGACCACCGGTTGCGGCGTGGGCCGCGACGACATCGGAGAATCCGTTTACGGACTCCTGATGGGCCGGGCGCGGGCGTCGGAGAGCGTGATCAGGATCGAATCGGCCGGGTTCGACCTGGTGCCGGCAACCGCGGGGCTGACCGCCGCCGAAGTCGAGTTGCTGGAAGTGGAGCAAGGCCGGGAACTCCAGATGCGCGGGGCCTTGCTGGAAGTGGCGTCGAACTATCAGACGATCCTGCTCGATTGTCCGCCGAGCCTGAACATCCTCACGCTGAACGCCCTGGTGGCCGCCGAAGGCGTGCTGGTGCCCATCCAGTGCGAGTACTTTGCGCTCGAGGGTCTGTCGTCGCTGGTGGGCGTGATCGAGGGGCTGTGTGCGCGCTCCAATCCGGGTCTGGAGATTAGCGGCATAATCCGCACCATGTACGATGGCCGAACGCGGTTGGCCCGGGACGTTTCCGAGCAATTGCAGAAGCATTTTCCGAACGAACTGTTCCGCACGATCATTCCGCGCAACGTGCGCCTGGCCGAGGCGCCCGGCTTCGGTTTGTCCGTCCTGCAGCATGACCGGCTCTCCAGCGGCGCGCTGGCGTACGCTGCCCTGGCCGGCGAAATGATTCGCCGCGGGCTTGCCGAATAATGGCCGCCCCCAACCGGGGACTGGGGCGCGGGCTTGAAGCTTTGCTCGGACCTCGGCGGGAGCCACCGGCGGCGGGGCGTGAACTTCGCGAACTGCCGCTGGACCTGCTGCGGCCGGGGCGTTTCCAGCCGCGCCAGGCCATGGCGCCCGAACGCATTGCCGAGCTGGCCGAATCCATTCGGGCCCAGGGGGTGGTCCAACCCGTGCTGGTGCGTCCTGTCGATGGGGAAGGCGATTCCGGGGCTCGCTACGAGATTGTGGCCGGCGAGCGCCGCTGGCGCGCGGCCCAGCATGCCGGCCTGGAAAGCGTGCCCGCCATCGTGCGGCCCCTGTCCGACACCGAGGCTGCACTCGCGGCCCTGGTAGAGAACGTTCAGCGTGAGGACCTGAACGCCATGGAACTGGCCCGCGCCTTGCGCGCAATCCTGGAAATTTCGGGCGGCACCCACAAGGAGGTGGGCAGGTCGATCGGCATGTCGCGCGCGGCGGTCAGCAACCACCTTCGGCTGCTCGAACTCGGAGATACGGCTAAAGAGCTGCTGGCGGAGCGCAAGCTGGAAATGGGTCACGGACGCGCCTTGCTGGCCGTAACGAACCCGGCCCGGCAGGCTGCGCTGGCGCGCCTGATCGCCGAGAAAGGACTGACCGTTCGCGACGCGGAACGCCTGGCGCAGGCGGAGGGCCGGCCCGAGAAGACGCCGGCGCCGCGCGACCCCAATGTCGTCGGCCTGGAGCGCGACCTGAGCGAGCGGTGGGGCGCCCCCGTGCGCATCCGCCACGGCAAGCGCGGCGGCCGCCTGGAAGTGCGCTACAAGAACCTGGACGAACTACAGAGCCTGCTATCGCGGCTCCGCTAGGCCCGGAGAGAAGTCAGATCAGGCGTTTGCGGTTGCGGGCGATGGAAATGTCCGGGTGCCAGGTGGAATTGGCGCCATGGCCCTGCTGCATGATTCGGGCGTCGATCAGGTAGGCGCCGCCGTCCCTGTTGACGAGCTGCGCCCGTTCCAGGGCGGCTTCCATACCGGCCGGCTCCAGCACGGTCTCCGCTTCTACTCCAAAGGCCCTGGAAACGGCGGCGAAATCGACCAGCGGATCGCCGAGATAACAACTGATGTCCTTCCATTGGTCGCGGGTTTCGCGATTGCGGGCCAACGGCGAAAACCAGTAGATGCGTTCCCGCTCGCCGTCGTAGGACTCGTTGTTGAACACCACGATGGTGATCGGAATGTCGTGGCGCGCGGCCGCCCAGAGCGCTTCCGTCTGACCGAAAAGAAAGGCCCCGTCACCAACCAGGCAGACGACCTGCCGGTCCGGCTGCGCCACCTTGACGCCCAGCGCGGCGCCCACGCCCCAGCCCAGCGCGAAACCGGTGGTCTGACCGATCAGCCGTTTCCTGCCGGGCGCGAAGTCCATCCAGTGGTACGGCAGCCGGTTGTCGAGTTCGGAGACGACGATCGCGTCCTCGGCCAGGTGCCGGTCGAGCTCCCAGGCCATGCGCGCCCAACTGATGGGCGCAGCGTTCCAGTTTTCCTGGGCCTCACTGCGCTGGTCCTCAAGGCGCTTCGCGAATTCCTCGCGGGCGGCGTCCATCCGGGGCTCGCGAAGCTTTGCCAGCCGTTCGCGGGTAGCCATCCCCTCGATGGCGTCGATCAGCGCGGTGGTGATTTCCCGGATGCCTCCGGCCAGGGCGATATCGGTCGGCTGGAAGTTGCCGATGTCTTCGTACTCCATGCGCGCGTGAATGACGGTCGCCTTCCTCGGCGGCGAAGGGGCGAGGATCCCGGGGCCGGGCATTTCCGTGCCGAGGTTGAGAAAGACATCGCTCCGGCCCAGGTGTTTCGGGGCGCCCAGTCCATAGAACCCGGCCCACAACGGGTGTTTGAAGGGAAAGTCGCCATAGACGGAATAGCCCTGGCTGACCCGGGCGCCGAGCGTCTCGGCAAGCCGCACCACGTCGTCCACCGCGCCGCTGCGCGTCACTTCGTGTCCGACGTTTATGAAGGGCGCGCTCGACTCCAGCAGGGCCCGCGCCGCCGATTCGAGCAGGTCGGGTTTCGGCGGCAGATTGACGTCAACCCGGAACAACTGCTGGGGATAGACGGTCTGCTTCAGCTTGGGCTCGCCCAGGACATTGATCGGGATGCGCAGGTGCACGGGGCCGCCCGGCGGAGTTCCAGCCATCTTGATCGCGCGCCGGGTGAACTCGCTGATCCGCTCCGGCCGATTGATCTGCCAGCGCCACTTGGTGAATTGCTGCAGCGGCTCCAGCCAGTCGTCCATCTGCTGGAACTGGTTGCGGCCCCCGAAGGTGGTCTGCGACGAGTCGGAAATGGCCACGATCGCGGAGCGGTCCTTCCAGGCGTTGTAGAGGTTGTTCATCGCCGACGGAACCGCGACGCCGGGCACCAGCAGGACCGCGGTCCTGCCGCTGGCCAGTTCGTAGCCGTGCGCCATCGCCGTTGCCTGGCCTTCCTGCAGCGTCAGCAGGAACTTCAGTTGCGGTCGCGACGCCAGCGCGTCGAAAATCGCGGTCATGCCTGTCGCAGTGGTGGCGAACAGGTACTCCACGCCCGCAGCCAACAGGGCTTCCACGAGAATCTCGGCGCCCGTTCCCTCGACGCTCCCACCTCTTTCCTGCGGTAGGGTCTGGGCGTCGGCCTCGGAAATCATCCGCGTCAGCGACTCCGCCGCCGCGCCGGAAAAGCCGATTGCCGCCAGCGCCTTGCCGAACTGCCGCCGCGAGATCGTGCCGTCGAGCAGACTCTTGTAGTTTCCCTGCGTGGAGCGGGAACCGGCCATCAGCCGCCTTTCGCCTTGAGGTCGGCCAGAAGACCGAGTAGTTCGAACATCATGGTGGCGCCCACGTGGGCGGTGTTCGCCGAAGGATCATACTGCGGCGCCACCTCCACCAGATCGCCGCCCACGATCGGCAGACCTGCAAGACCGCGCAGCAGGCGTTGCGCTTCCAGGGGCGTCAATCCCCCGACCTCGGGAGTGCCCGTTCCGGGCGTATAGGCAGGATCGATTCCATCCACGTCGACGCTCACGTACACGGGTCCGCCCGCGACCTTCTCGCGGCAGAGCGATATCACAGCCGGCAGTCCCATGTCGTGAAAATCGTCCATGTGGACGACGGTCATTCCCGAATCGTAGCTGAAGGCCCAGGCCAGTTCGGCGCTGCCGCGAATGCCGATCTGAACGCAGCGGTCGGGATCCAGCACCCCGTCCAGCACCGCCAGGCGGAAAGGGCCGCCGTGGTGAAACTTTTCATCGTCGTAGGGGCCGGCGGTGTCGCAGTGGGCATCGATGTGCACCATGCCCAGCGGCGCTTCGGCGCCCAGCGCCTTCATGATGGGGTAGGTGATCGAGTGATCGCCGCCGGCGGAGATCGGCTTGAGGCCGGCAGCCGCGATCTTCCCGTAGAAGGCCTCTATGTCTTCGATGCTGTTTTCGAGACTGAAGCGCGAGCGGAACGGCACGTCGCCGATATCGGCGCACCGCAGCACCTTTGAGGGGATGACGTCGTGGGTGTGGTGGTACGGGCCGACCCGCTCGATTGCCCGCAGTGCGCGGGGGCCGAATCGCGCGCCCGGGCGGTTGGTCACACCCAGGTCCATGGGCACGCCGACCAGAGCGGTGTCCAGGCCTTTCCAGTCCTCGCGGTAGGGAAAGTCCAGAAGGGTCGGGGGGTCGGCGTACGGCTTCTTCCGGTGCAGATCGCTATCGGCGATCTGTTTGAGCGTCTCCCGAAACGGGACGTCCGCCTTCAGGTCTCCGTCCGGCTGTGCGTACCTCTCGCGCAGCCGCCGTAATTTCTCCGCGTCCACTCGCCCGGCTTTCCCAAAAAGCACGCATTTTACGGGCTGGCTTCAACGCCGCCCGGAGTTGGGCTTATCGGGCCCCGGCGCTGGCCAGGGACGAAGTCCGCCCGCCGATATGTTCGGCGAAGAACTGCTCCAGCTCCGAGTAAAGCCCGACCCGGTTGCCTTCCTTCTGAAAACCGTGACCTTCCCTGTTCTTGACCATGGTCTTGTAGTCGATTTCCGTGCCCCTCAGCTTGCGTATCAGGGGGATGTACTGAGTGTCATGCGGAACCCTTGGATCGCGCTTGCCGTGGATCACGTACAGCGGCACCTTGACCTTGTCCAGGTGATTGATGGGCGATGTCGCCAGCAGACGTTCGCGGTCGGCCCTGCGGTCGCCGATGGCGCGCTTGCCCCAGGCCTGAAGGTAGTCGAGCTCGCGGAAGTCGTGGTGGTAGTCAAGCAGCGCAAGGATGTCCACCACACCCACGTAGTTGACCGCGCAGCGGTACAGATCCGGCGTCTTGGTGATGCCGGCCATCGTGGCGTAACCGCCGTAGCTGGCGCCGTAGATGCAGATTCGGTCCGGGTCGGCGATGCCCTGTTCGATCGCCCACAGCACGCCGTCGGTGATGTCGTCCTGCATCTCCAGGCCCCACTTCTGCCAGGCGATGTCCAGGAAGCGCTGGCCGTAGCCCCCGGACCCCCGGTAATTGATCTGCATGACGGCATAGCCGCGGTTGGCGAGGAACTGGGTTTCCGTGTTGTAGCCCCAGCGATCCCGGACTCCGTACGGGCCGCCGTGGGGATTGATGATCAATGGCAGGTTCTCGCCGTCGGACCCCGCCGGCACCGTGAGGTAGCCGTGAATCTTCTCGCCGTCTCTCGCCTCATAGCGTATGGGCGTCATGGCGCTCATGTCTTGCGGGTCGATCCAGCTGCGTGGCTCGGCGAAGTACTCAATCGTTCCGGCCGCCTTGTCGTACAGGTAGTAGGTTCCGGGATCGCGATCGTTTCCCGAGTAGATCAGCATGCGGCCCTCGTCCTCGCTCATGCTGGCGATTTGGTTCACATGGTCTGGAAAGGCACCGTCGATCGTGGCCTGCAGCGCGGCGAATTCCTCGTCCAGCATGACCTTTTCCGGCAACTCGTACTGCCAGGAAACCCACAGCGGGCGACGGTCCTTCCGCGAGATCGCCAGGCCCGCCCCGATATCGGCGCGGTCATCGGCCACGATCAACTCGCCCAGTTGACCGGATTCGGGATCGAAGGTGTACAGGGCCGTGGTGTCGCGACCCTCGTTCGTGGCCACGTAGATCGACTTGTTGTCGGCGGCAAACGCCACCGGCCGGAAAACGGGGCCGTCGAATTCATGCGTGGCGTACGCCTCCTGCCATTCGGCGTCCGGCGCAGGCCGGTAGTAGGACAACTGGCGCAGCAATTCGCCATCCTCCAGCGCCCGCCCCCGGCCGTCCGGGTGCCCTACCGCAAACCGGACGTTCCCGTCCCAGTCCGTCATCCAGCCCAGGATATGACCCGGATTGGTCTCTACCCGGGTCATTCTCGCATTGTGGATGTTCAGGCGGTATACGTCGGGATAAAACTTCATGCGTTCGTTGTTGGTTACCAGGATATGGTCCGGATCGTCACGAAGACGGTCGAGCAGCCGGGTGTAGGTCGGAAACAGCACGATGCCCCTGTTGCCCCTGAACAGTTCCCGCTGCTCGGTGCCGTCGCGGTTGACGGCGTACAGCGAAAACGACTCGTTGCCGTCCGCATCCAGGCCGAAAATCAGGCGTTCGTTATTGGCCCAGAAGAAAAAGGCGATGTCCCTGTTGTCTTGCTCTCTGCCCTTGCTCGTAAGGCTCGTCAGCCGCGCAGCCTTCCGGTCCGACAGACGCATGGTAAACAGGTTGCGGCGACCGTCGTAGGGTCCGATTGCCGCCATCCACTCGCCGTTCGGCGAAAGCCGCAGCGCGGCGAAGTCCGAATTCTTGAAGAAATCGCTGACCGAATACTGTTTTGCCTGTTGCGCCTGGGCCCCGATAGCGAGCAGGGAAATTGCAAGGAACAGGCTGCTTCTGATTGTTGCTTTCATGATCCGCTCCCGTGTGTAGTCTTGTCGTCGGCGCACGTTCCGGCGCCTTTCGTTTGTTTTCGTGATTCTAACGCCTTTGCCCGCTCGCTGAGCGCCGCTCCTTGCGCCGGGCCTGCCTGAAGAGTCTCTTCGGCGGAAAAAGAAAGGCCGCCGGCGCGGGGGGTGCCGGCGGCCCGTTGAATTGTAACGGATCGGTTACCGGTTTGGAAGCGGTAACCGATCCGTATTTCGATCAGAAGAAGTGGCGGTAGCTAACGTACGGCACGCGCCCGTCCAGGCTGTACAGGCTATATACCGCGGGCCTCGGAGAGGCAAAGCTGTCGAGCTCCGGATCCTCGTCGGTGACGTTCAGCACGCCCACCGTGACGCGGCCGTCCCACGGCGTGGTCCACCGATAGATCAGGTCGTACTCCGTGTGCGAAGGCGCCGAAAACCCGGCGTCAGGGCGTATGTAGCCGGCAGTGTGGCGCGCATACACCGAGACCGTGTGGTCGGTGTAGTTCCAGCGCACCAGGCCCGTCGCCCGGTACTTGGGCCGTGCACTGTCGCCCACGCCCTCGCCCAGGCTGTTGTTCCATTGCGTGGCCGTGCGTGAAATGTTGCGGTACCGCAGCATCCGCGCTCCGAAAATGCCGAACGTGAAATCGCCCGCCGTCGCCGTTTCCAGATCGTAGCGCAGTTGCACGTCCATGCCGCCGATTTCCTGCTTGAAGGTGTTGCCCCAACCGGCTTCGGCCTCAAGCAACGTGCCATTATCAGGATGCCGCTTGAGCACGTTCCCCGGGGAACATTCAATAATGACCGCTGCGGACCCGGTTTCGATCGTGTTTTCGGTTCGGCCCGTGTTTTCGCATTGCCCGAGCAGTTCCGATTCGATCAGGCCCTGCAGCGAGGCTGTAGCGATGCCGTCTTCGATATTGAGATTCCAGTAATCCACTCTGACGGAAAAAGGCTCCCAGTCCACGACGACGCCGAGGTTGTAGCTGTCCGAAAGCTCAGGCGCAAGCAGGGGATTGCCGCCGGTAAACGTGGCGTACTGCCGTTCGGCGCAGTTTTCCGCCGATACGCCGCTGCGCTGACACTGCACCAAATCAGTGCCACCCTCGTAGCTGACCGATCGGGCGCCATACAGGTTGTTCATGTTGCCCGCCCGGAAGCCTTCGCCCCAGGAAGCACGGAAGAGCAGCCAGTCCGTGGGCTGATAGCGTGCCGAGAGATAGAAGCTGGTCTCGTTTCCGGCAGCATCGTCGTAGGTGTCGTAGCGCGCCGCCGCGCTGACTTCCAGGTTGCTCCACACCGGAATATAGGCTTCCGCAAAGCCCGCTTTCACGAGCCGTTCGCCCTCGCCGCTGTTGCCGGCGCTGCCGATCAAATCACCGCCGGCGCTCAGGGGATCGTAGATGTCCTGGAATTGCTCGTCGAGGTAGTCGAACCCGACGGCCCAGCCGATCGGACCCCCCGGGGCGTTGAGGAAGTCGAAGCTCACGTTGCCGCTGTAGGTGCGGAAGTCCGCCCGGATATCGCGGTTGGCGTTGGCCGTAAGGGCGTCGTATGCACCAGCGTTGAGGGGACTCAACGGATCAAAGGGGTTATATAGCCCCTGGGCCACATATTGAGATGTCGTAAACGACTTCGCAAAGCAGCAACTGTCGACCCTGCCATCGTAGCGGGTGTGGCGCACTTCGAATTCGTAGTCGAACATGCCCACCGTTCCGTATGCCAGAACCGCATTCTCGAACAGAGTGTTGGTGGACCTGAAGTCTCGATTGCCCAAACCCACGAAGCGATGTCCCAGCCAGTAAGGCAGCAATTCCGGATACGGAACGTCAAAATTAAATCCTTGCTTCAGCCCCTCAGCTGCTCCCGGCGTCATGCGGAAGACCCCCACCGCCGGCGCATAGCGGCCGTGGTTGTCCGTGGTGCTGTACATGGACTGCAGGCGCACGGCATGGTCCGGGTTCAGTTCGTAGTCCGTGTGCAGGAATGCACTGGTGCGCTTGAGGTCCGCCGTTTCCCAGGAAAACGCGGTGTAATCGAAGCCGCAGTACTCACTGCCATCCCCATCAAGGTAGGGGCCAAGGAGAAGGCGTTCGCCTGAGGACGGGTCCACTACCTGCTCGCAATTTGGCGCCGCCACCCAATGACCCCAAACCGTGTTGCCCCAAACGCTTACGTTGTTAGTTTGCGTAAAGTCATACCAGGTCGCCTCGAAAGGCGGATTCGGGTGAGTAATGGGTCCCGCGCCATAGCCGTCATCGCCTTTCGTATAGAAGCGGTCCGCGGCAGCGATGTGCGTCTTGTTGCGGAAATCCGCCGTGAACAGGAAGCGGCCGCGGTTGGTGCTGCCGCCGATCGTGATCACGCCAGCGTCCGAATCCGCCCCCTCGCGCGTCGGGCGCTGCAGCGACGTGCCCACTTCCAGACCGTCATAGTCCTTGCGCAGAATGACGTTTATCACGCCGCCGATCGCATCCGAGCCGTAGATCGCCGAAGCGCTGTCGGTCAGGATCTCGATGCGATCCACCGCGGAAAGCGGAATGATGTTGAGGTCGTTGGCCTGGTTGGCCGTGACCGGCGAGCGCGGCGCTCGCCGTCCGTCCAGCAGGATGAGGCTGCGCGTGGAGCCGATGCCGTGCAGGTCGATGGTCGCTTGTCCCATCCACGACGTGCCGGACACCTCCCGCGATGAGCCGAATGTGTTGATCGGGCTGTTGCGGAGCACATCCGCCACCGATTCCTGACCGCTCAGTTCGATCTCCTCGCGGGTGATGACCACGACGGGCCGGGCCTCCTCAAGGTCCATGCGCTTGATGCGTGAACCGGTGACCACCTGGCGTCCGAGTTCCAGTTGGTCCTCGTCTTCGTCGCCCTCTTCCTGGGCCATGGCCATGGGCGAGACGGCGAAGGCCGTAATTGCGCCGGTGAAAAGTACCGAACGCACTGCTCTTTCCAGAGCATTATTCTCAGGTTTCATCTTTGTCCCCTCACTGGTAATTGCGCGGGCGGGTGTGGCACCCACACCGCACGGTCGCATTGCTGGAAACGGGTAAACTCCAGTGTTTCCCCGTAACCTTTAGGTAAGGAACTTTACCCAAGGGTATGGGTAAACACGAATTTATTTTTGGTCAATGCGGCCGCGCGGGGTGGTCAACACCTGTGAAAAGATCGAACTGAGGTGTACAGGTATGTCCTGCTCATCCTCTATTGAGGGAGTAATGAGTCTCTACTAGTCCCATATGGCGCTTTATGGCTTCATATAGACCCACTACCGCAAAGTGCCTTGAATTGCCTTATTATGGGCGTATCGAAAACGTCGGATCCGTTGACGCTTGTCGTGAGGCGGAGCGGCGGGAACAACAAGAGGGGAAAAGATCATGAGGCTATTTCGATTTGTGCCGCTGATCCTGGCTTTGGCGCTGACTCAAGGGCTGCATGCGCAGCAGGACGAGACGGACGAGGAGGCCGCCCAGGCCGACGAGACCGTCATGGAAGAGGAGGTGATGGACGAAATCGTCGTGACCGGTTCGCGAATCCGACGCGACGAGTTCAGCAGCGCCGCGCCGGTCCAGATCATCGACGGGCAGGTGTCCCGCGAGCTGGGCCTGATTGATACGGCGTCATTGTTGCAGAGCGCCACCCAGGCCACCGGCACGCAGATCGACAGCACTTTTACGGCCTTTGTCGTGGACAACGGTCCGGGCGCCGCTCAGATCAATCTCCGCGGTCTGGGCGTCCAGCGCGTTCTGGTATTGCTCAACAGCAGGCGGGTCGCTCCGGGCGGCGTCGGCGGAGCGCCGACCTCGCCGGATATCTCGACCATACCCAACGTGATGATCGACCGGATCGAGCTTCTGCTGGACGGCGCATCGTCGATCTACGGCTCGGACGCCGTGGCGGGCGTGGCGAACGTAATCATGAGAAAGGACTTCGAGGGGTTCGATTTCGAGGGCGTGTTTGTGGAGACGGACCACACAGGGGGTGGAGAGCAGACGATAGGGCTGGCCTGGGGCAAGACCGCCGACAACTGGACGTTCGGAGTGGGCGCCGAGGTTTATGAATTTCAGCGAATCCGACTGCGAGACCGCCCCTACACGGAGCAGTGCAGCCGTCTCTTCTATGAGGATGAGAACGGCAATCCGTTGAGCACTTACCTGGGCCTGGTGCCCGGCACGACTGATAGTCCCTGTGCGCTGCGTACCATGAACCGCGTTTTCATTCCGGTCGGTTTCGGCAACGTCTGGTACACGCCGGGCATGACCAATATCGGCATTCCCAATTTCTCGGAGACGGAGGTCCCGGTGGGCTTCACCCGGTTCAATCCCGCGGCCATCGTGCCCATCGACACGGACGGGGACGGCATCCCGGACACGGGCCTGGTGGATCCGGACCGCAACGGCGTCTCGGAGATCGACCTGCAGACGGACGCCTACAACTACAACGGTTCGGACCGGGACCGCGCGGGCGACATGCGTCCCGGTCTTCGGCGCATCAATCTGTACGCGTACGGTGAGCACGACCTGGGCAATGCCAGCAACTCGCAGGCGTACTTCGAGTTCCTGTACGCGAACCGGAAGACGGAAGCCTTCTCGCCCGGGGCCAGCATCTTCCCGGACGTTCCGCCCAACAACCCCTACAACCCCTGCAATCAGTTCCAGCCGAACGGCGCCAACTGCCTGGGGTTCTTCGGCTTCAATTTCGGGAATTTCGAGGTCACGCCGATCGTCCACATTCGCGGCGACCGGGACAACGACGACGTGGAGATCGAGCAATTCCGCTGGGTGGCCGGCCTGCGCGGCGATCTGCCGGGATGGCGGAATAACTCCGGTTTCGGCAACTGGGGATACGATTTCTACTTCAGTCACTCGTCTTCGCAGGGCACCAATTTCCAGACCGGCATTCTGGAGCGGGAACTGCCCCTGTCTCTGGAGACTTCGGTCATGAATCCCGCGACCGGAGAGGTCACCTGCGGCAACGGCCAGCCGTGCGTGCCCGTGAACATGTTCGCGGACTCGATTTATCAGCCGGGCGGGGGCGATTTCGCGACGCCGGAGGAGCGCGACTTTGTCTTCGGCGTGCGCAGCTTCGATACGAAGATTTACCAGTCCATATTCAGCGGTGTCGTGCAGGGAGACGTGGCGACCTTGCCCTGGAACAACACGTCCATCCCGCTGGTGCTGGGTGTCGAGTACAGGGAGGACGAGATCAACTCGGTGCCGAACGAAGTGGCCCGCGAAGGCCTGCTGATCGCCTTCTTCCGGGACGGCGGGGCGGTGGGCAAGCGGGACATCACCGAGCTGTTCGTGGAAACCGAACTGCAGTTGCTCGAGGGTGTCACCCTGGCGCAGGACCTTTCCCTGAATCTTGCGCTTCGCTGGACCGAAGAGAGCACCTACGGAAGTGATACCACGTACAGCGCCAAGAGCGTCTGGACGCCCTTCGAAGGCATTACGTTTCGCGGCACTTACGGCACATCGTTCCGCGCGCCGAACACGCACGAGCAGTTCCTGGCCGGAACTTCCGGCTTTGCGACCATTTTCGATCCCTGCGTGGTTCCCATCTCCGCGCGGGACGCGTCGTTGAATCCGAACGAGCCGGCGACCTACAACCCGGACGAGGACCTTCGGGAACAGACCACGCTCGACAACTGTCGAGCCAACGGCGTGGACCCGACAATGCTGGGATTGGACGGCTTGAACACGACTTACTCGGTGGAACGATTGCGCAAGGGCGGACAGCAGGTTCAACTGGACATCGATCCTGAAACCTCAACCTCCTATACCTACGGCGTTGTTCTTGAGTTTCCAGCGAGGGAGATTCCTAGCCCCTAACCTGCGGAATTTATTGGATTATTTCGGAGGCACAGATTCCCGGATTCAGCTTGTCAACACTATCGCAACACCGCGACCCGGTCGGTGAAATCTCACGCTACCGCCCCGAGCCCGTTCTTTGCCACCAGCGTCAACAACTTTAGAGAGGCCCCGCGTGGGCGCTTCTCGCCCCGCTCCCACTGGCTCACCAGCCCGGTCGTCACGTTCAGATGACGCGCAAACACCGCCTGACTCGCGTTCTCACGAAGCCGAAGCGCGCGGATGTCCCCCGGCGCCATCTCCTCGACCGGCGTCAGACACATCTCGTCGAAGTCCTTCAGCGTCCGCTTGGACATCACGCCCGCGTCCGCCATGCCGAGCGCCGTCTCGTGCACCGACGCCAGCACGTCGCTTCCGTATTGTCTAGCCATCGCAATTCACCTCGCTGATCGTCCCGTTCGCCAGCATCGCTTCAAGGCCGACCTCGTCCAACCCGAGCATTTCCTCGGCAAGCGCCCGCACCGCGCCGAGTTCGGTCCGACGCAGGTTCGCCCGGTCGCTCTTCGCGAACCCGTGGACGAAGAAAGCACAGTCCCCGCGCCTCAGCACCAGCAGCGCGCGCACGCCACCGGATCGACCCCGGCCCGGCCGGGCAATGCGCTGCTTGAAGACGCCGCCACCGAGATCGGCGTCCACCAATCCGTTGGCGATCCGCGCCACGGCGTCGCAAAGCGCACCATCCCCGATCCCTTCGCGACGGACGAACCGTGCGAAAGGCTTGGTCTTGAACGTGCGCAATCCCGACTCCGCGTGCATGTTCCATCACACGACATGATATAGCACCCGGTGTCATATTGATCAAGCCCCACGTCTGTCGCCAACGCGGTGACCGGCCCCGACCCGACGACGGTTCGCCGCGCGCCGGCCTTGCGCCGGCGAGAGGAGAGTGTCGGCCGGAAGCGGGGCGGCGGGCGGCGCTCCCGAGAGAGTCGCTGCCGCCGTTTCCCTTCATCTGACTCAAGGAGCACGGCACCATGCAGGCGGCACTCGCACCGCGCGGCGACGCGCGCACCTACCTCACCCACTTCGTCGGCGGTGGGCTCGATGACGAACGCTACGTCGTCGAGACCTTCCGTTCGCTGGCGAACGGCGACATCGTTCCCGTCCAGGCCGACGGTTCGAGGCCCAAGGGCCGGCGCAAGCCGCGCGGCCGGATCCTGCCGCAGAAGGCGGTCGAGCAACTGCGTCCGGCCCGCGACGAGATCATCATCGCGACGGGCGTCAGGCAGCGCCGCTCGCAGGTGCAGTACTGGGGCTGGTTGAGTCTGGGCATTTTTGCCGACCGCCGCCAGCGCGGTTGAGTCGTCCATTTCCACTTCCCTACGGACGTCCAGCCGGCCCGCCGCCGGTCGGACATCCGCCGTCCCTTTCCTTGTGCCGATCTGGAGCAGCCGATGCCCTACCGTGACCCCGCCCGGCGCCTTGCCGCCGACCGCGAGCGGTTCCGCGAGCGAACCGAACGACGCCGGGCGGCAGGCCTTTGCCCGCGCTGCGGAGCGCGCCGGCCCGAGCACGGGCTCGCCCTGTGCGGCGTGTGCGCCGAGAAGCGCCGGGTATCGGAGCGGGCGCGCGACGCCCGCCGGCGGGCCGCAGGTATCAAGCGCCGCTGCAACGTCACGGGCGCGCGCGCCAAGGACCGGCAGCGAACCGCCGAGCAGATCGCGCGGGGGGTCTGCACGAAGTGCGGATCCAACCCACCCGAACCCGGCCGCCGGCTGTGTGCCGGATGCGGTGAGAAGCGCCGCGCCGCCGAGCGCGCCCGATACGCCCGGGCCAGGCGCCGGGGCGAGCTCTACGGCGGCAAGAATCCGCGGGTCAAGCGCAAGGCAGGGCGGGCGGCCAGCGCTCGGCGCCGTCAGGTTCGACTCGACGGAGGGACGTGCGTGCGGTGCGGCCACCGTCCGCCCGTCGAGGGCGGCGCGACCTGCGAACCGTGCCGCGAGACCCGGCAGGCGGCGGAGCGCCAGCTCTACGCCGCCCGAAGGGCCGCCCGGCTTTGCACCCGGTGCGGAGGGCCGACGACCGACGGGGCCTCCCAGTGCGCGCCCTGCGCGGTGCTGGAGGCCGAGCGCGGCCGGCCCGAGCGCAAGAACGCCCGCAGCCGGCAACGGTATTGGGAACGTCGAGAGGCCAGTCGCTGCACCGACTGCAACGCGCCGAGCTTCGGGGCGTCGCGCTGTCCGGACTGCGCGAAACGCTCCTACGAGCGCTCCGATTTCTTCCGCGGCATCCCGGTGTGGGATCCCAGCTTCACCGTGATCGAACTGGCCACCGGGGAAACTCGCGGCCCGTTCGACACCGAGGCCGAGGCGGTCGCCGAACTGGCCTTCGCCGGGCTGTCGTTCGAGGAGGTGGAGATCGTCAATGACGCGCCAGTCACGGCGCGGTTCACCGCCTGGGCCTGATCGTTTCCCGTCCGTCGGCGGGGGCAATCCAAAGTTGGAGAACAGCGGATGCCGGGCGAACGCCCGGAAGAGGAGAGGGAGTGGGTCTGTCTCCCGCCGGGCGCGATCGCCGAAGGAGACTCTTATGTTCGCACCCGACACCGACTACGACCCGATCCCCGTGGCCACCGGCCAGTTGCTCGCCGATCTTGGCATCGACGTGAACGCCGTGAGAGAGACGATCGCCGACGACCTGACGCGGCGCTGTCCCGGCCGCGAGGTGCTTGCGCACGCCGTCCTGGCGGACGCGGATCTGCCGGACGCAGTCCCGCCGGAGGGGAGTTGGAGTTGAGCCTGAAGGAAGTGAACGGTCGGGGATCGGAGCGAGAGCTTCCGGTTGCCGGCCGTTCGCCATCCCATCGTCATAACTGAGCAGAAGGAGCATCAACATGAGTTTCGGATTGAACAGGGCAGAAGTCATCGGCCGCCTGGGCGCCGACGTGACCGTGAATCATCTGGTGTCGGGGGGCCGCGTGGCCAACCTGAGCATCGCCACCGACGAGTCGTACATCGACTCGAAGTCCGGCCAGAAGGTCGACAAGACCGAGTGGCACCGCGTCGTCACCTTCCAGCCCGGCCTGGTGGACATGCTGGTCAGGCACGCGAGGAAGGGCCGCCTGGTCTACGTCGCGGGCAAGCTGCAGACACGGCGCTGGCGCAAGGAGGGCGAGGACGCCGACCGCTTCTCGACCGAGATCCTCATGGTCCCCGGTTCCCGCATCCAGTTCCTGGATCGGCCGGGCGCCCCCAACGGCAACGGCGCGCACGCCGAGGCCGAGGCGGCGGCCAACGGTTCGACCGTGCCGGAGGGTGGCGAAGCCACCGATCCGGACGATTCGATTCCGTTCTAGAGGCCGCGCCTCTCCCGCCCCGGAAAGGGTCGGCGCTTCGCGTCGGCCCTTTTCTCATGGTGCGCCAGGCATGGCGCGAAGCGCCTTGACTGGCGCTGTTCCGGTACACGTGGTGGTGGCCGGATGACTTGGTGGTGAAAGTCCACTGCTGGCCCGGCAAGGGGAACAGCTAGCCGAGGACAAGGGTGTCCATCGCGAGGTGGAATCCGAAGGCAGTCTACGAACGCGGGAGCGTTCACGGCAAAACACTGACCCGACGAACAGGAATCGCATATGAGGCAGTCGCACCGGACGAGGAGGCCATATTCTTCGAAGTCCGATACTTGCACGGAAGGTGCGGCTGTAGATGCGGCGGGTATAAGTGGGAAGGTCGCGCGTCTTACCCTGGGAGGTCTGTCGATCGGCTGCGTGGAGCAGCGACCGGTTCCGAGAGGTGCCGGGTGGGGATCGGCAGAAGTCAGCCGACGCCGTAGTAGGCGGCTTACCGGTCGCTGAAGGGCTGAACATGGCATACCGCGAGTAGGCGGTGCGTTGGATCGAAGTGCGATGACGGCAGAAGCGGAGTATCCGGTGATCGGTGAGGGAGGTCGGGCGGAACCCGGCCGGGGCGCCGGTCGTGTCGAGCACGGCGATGCAAACGCAACGCGGACGAAAGCGGAGCCGGCGCTGATGGAGGCCGCGGTTGAGCGGTCGAACATGCAGCGCGCCTATCAACGGGTCGTTCGCAACAAGGGCGCTGCCGGGGTCGATGGCCTCGGGGTGTCGGAGTTGGGCGATGTGTTGAGGCAACACTGGCCGACGATCAAGGCCAAACTGCTGGCGGGCAGTTACTGTCCGCAGCCGGTACGTCAGGTGAGCATTCCCAAGCCTAACGGCGGGGAACGCAAGCTGGGCATACCGACGGTGCTGGACCGGCTCATTCAGCAGGCCCTGCATCAGGTGCTGAGTCCGATCTTCGAGCCGACCTTCTCCGAGCACAGCTACGGCTTCCGGCCGGGGCGTAATGCCCACCAAGCGGTGCGGGCGGCGCAGCGACACGTGCTTGGGGGTCACGGTTGGGTAGTGGATCTGGACCTGGAGAGCTTCTTCGACCGGGTGAACCACGACCTGCTGATGCGACGCGTCGGCGAGAAGGTCGCGGACCGCCGGGTGCTGAAGCTGATCCGCCGGTACTTGAAGGCGGGCATGATGGTGGACGGACTTCAGAGTCCACGGCGGGAGGGTACGCCGCAAGGCGGGCCGCTTTCGCCGCTGCTGTCGAACGTCCTGCTGACGGGTCTGGACCGCGAGCTTCAAAGACGCAGGCACCGGTTCGTGCGTTATGCCGACGATGTGGTGATCCATGTCCGGAGCAAGCGGGCGGGCCAGCGTGTGCTTGCCAGTGTCACGCGATACGTGGAGACAGCGCTGAAGCTGCGGGTGAGCGAGACCAAGAGCGCGGTGGCGCGACCGTCGCAACGCACGTTCCTCGGATACCGGATCGATCACCGGGGTGTGTTGTGCATCTCGGTGAAAAGCCGGGTCCGGTTGATCGGCAAGCTACGGCAGTTGCTGCGCCGCGCCCGCGGCCGGTCCCTGAGCCATACCATTGAGGTGCTCAATCCGGTGCTGCGCGGGTGGGCGGCTTACTTCAAGCTGGCTCACTCCAAGACGGCGCTGCAGTTCATCGATGGCTGGGTTCGCCGCAAGCTGCGGTGCATCCTGTGGCGGCAGTGGAAACGGCCGTACACACGTCAGCGGTACCTGCAGCGGCTCGGGCTCTCGGAGCAGCGGGCATGGAAATCGGCGGTTAACGGGCGTGGGCCTTGGTGGAATGCCGGGGCTTCGCACATGAACGCCGCCATGCCCAAAGCGCGTTTTGATCGAATGGGGCTGGTGGCGGTACTGGACACGGTACTGCGACTCCAGCGTGTGTCATGAACCGCCGTATACGGACCCGTACGTACGGTGGTGTGGGAGGACGGCTGGGGTGACCCAGCCTCCTACCCGATCTGCCCATTTCGAGTCCTGGCGCCCGGTTCACCGGACCGACCCCGTGAGCTGGAGTGAGAGTGAAGCTCTTTGCTGGCGAACGCCGCGTGAGCGCGGTTTCGATTCCCTGCCACGGAGTTCCAGTATGAGTTATGTCACCTTCAAGCGCGTCCGCCCGGACGAATCCCGCATCTACGACGCCGACGGCGACTACGTCGGCGACGTCTACGCCCACGACGACATCCTCAACCCCGGCCAGCGGGTCTACCTCGTCTTGCTCGAGGACGACCCAAGGGGCTGGGCGACGGTGCGTGACCGCGCCCGCATTCGTGAGGTCGCCGAAGCCCGCCTCCTCAGTCACCCTTTCCGATAGACGCGCGGCAGCGCCGCTACGCGGCGGCTCGCTGACGCTCGCGTCGGGTTGCCGGGCCCGGTGCTCCGTCTCCAGCACCGTGCCGGCCTGAGTGCCCGAAGAAGAGGAGTGCCAATCCCAACAATAGCTCTATCCGTCTCGCGGTCATTGTCCCACACGTGCTCACTGCGCCAACCCCGTCGGGGTCCTCCACTTCGTTCCGGCCCGCTGTCGCGGGTGGCTGCGTTGCGCGCGCGTGCAACAACAACCACAAGCCGGACAGCGCTTCCGGCGACTCGGGCCCACCGGCCTCACACCGAAAGCACGGAGACATGAAACATGTACGACATCGACACCTACCAGGCGCAGTCCCCCACCGCGGTCATCTGCGACAACGCCGCGCTCTATGGCGCAACCCCCGAACGCGACGAGTTCGATCCCCGAGAGATCTGGGACCGCGACGGGGGCGTCGCCGCCATCGGCGAAGCGTTCCGCCTTCTCGCCGAGCACGTGACCCCCGACGGGTTCCAGCTCGCCGACGAGCGCGAGCACCTGCTCTGGGGGTTCGTGAACACCCTCGACGCGCAGGTCCGCAGGATCGACCGGCGCATCGACAGGCTGACGCCCAGGATGCGCGACCTGCAATCCGCCCAGGACGGCTCCGAAGTCAAGGCGAGAGAGCTCGAACTCACGACCGACCGCGCCCGCCACCTCGGCGACCGCCGCGACGCGTTCGAGACCCTGCGCGACACCGCCGCCGAGCAGTACCGCAGCGCGACCGGCGACACCTGGCGACCGCGGCGCGGCAGCCACGTCTCGCAGACCCGCAAGCTCACCTCCGCGGCCATCGACGCCCGCGACTTCCAGCGCGCGAGGAAGGACCGGCAGATCGACGCGCACCTGCCCGACGGCACCCTGGTCGCCGTCGCCGGCGGCAAGACCGTCACCGACCCCGGCGCCGTCGCCCGCAGCCTGGACAAGGCCCGCGCCAAGTATCCCGACCTGGTCCTGGTGCACGGCGGCGGCCCCGGCGTCGAGAAGATCGCTTCTCAGTGGGCTGAACGGAACGGCGTGCACCAGATCGTGTGCAAGCCCGACTGGCAGCGTCACGGACGCGCCGCGCCGTTCCGCCGCAACGACGAGCTGCTGAACCTGCTGCCCAGGGGCGTCATCGCCTTCCCCGGCTCAGGCATCACCGCCAACCTCGTCGACAAGGCGAAGTCGATGGGCATCCCGGTCATGGTGGCCGCCGAGTAGCGGCCATCGCGACAACGGGCCGTGCCGTTCGCCGGTGCGGCCCGTTTCGTTGCCGCGTCAGCAACCGGTACGGTGGCGCGTGCAAAGCCGCGCCGATTACTCGGCGCTGCCCGCTGCGCCTGGCCCGGTACTCGCGTCGGCGCTCCGCGCCCGCTCGCCGTCACCGGGTCCGCCTCGCTTGACCTCGCCGGCTGCGCCGGCATCGGCCAGCGCCTCGGCGCATCGCTCGCACACTTTGTGCTTCGCCGTTCACCGGCATCCGCACAGGGCTCCGCACTCGTGACGATGGCGGTGTCGATCCCCGTGCGTGCATCTCGGTTCGCTTTGCTGTGCCCTGGCTCGCGCACCGGTGCGGGCGCTCGTGCCGGGTCAAGTGCACGGCGCCGCCGTCACCGTGCTCCGCACGGGCCTCGGCGCGGGTGACGACGACGGTGCGAGCCGAACCGCGTCCGTCGCCGCGTGGCTTCCGTCCAGTTTGCTGTAAGTGCTTTGTATGACGCCGTGCTACGGAAAAACCACCGATGTATGCTCTCAGCACACGCCCATTGCTCCCAGAGCATCTCCGTATTCTCAGAGCATACATTCCCGCCAGGCCCACGCTTGAAACGCCACGGCTGCTTCCTGGGTTACCGCCCGGGAACGACCCCCGGTTCGCGCCCCAGGCTCGTATAGGACCTGTCCAATCCCTCCCGCTCAAGCGCCGCTCGGGCTAAGCCGTTGGTTCTCAACGGTTTTCCATCCCCATGGGTTGAGCTTCCTCCTCCGGTTCCGTTCGACGGCGGAGCCGGTTCGCCCTCACACCAGACGCACCTCGGTGCGGGTGTACACCAAGCGCACGCCTGGCTTGTTTCCCATGCGTTTTCAACGACATAAGCCGCCTGGCGCTTGCCGGGAAGAGTGTATGCTCTGGAGCCTACGTCGGAAACTCCCCAGGTTCCGCGGACTTGCGGCCTGCCGTGTGCCGAGGGGATACGTCGGCTTCAATGACGTTGCCTAGGTGGATGCTCAACGAGCACAGGGTGCGGGCTGTCCCGATGCGACCGGCACGGGCTCGAGGGTGGAGTCGGGCGGGTATCCATCGGGTCGGTCGCGTGACGGTTTTGAGACGAAATCATGGGCAACAACGAACCCGGCAGTCCGAATGCCGGCGCCCATCCTGGCGAAAAAGTCCCTGACCCGGCTGTAGCCGCCCGGGTAACCCGGGAGTCGATGGAACCTGAACTCTCGGAGAGCGACAGGCCGCTCATCGAGACGTCCCACCGTATTCCCGTTACCGGAGAGATGTTCGTGCCGTGGGACGGCAACGGACTGGTGCTCGAGTGCGCCGCCGGCGCCGTTCTGCGTTGGAGAAGGGCCGCGAGCCACCGCACCGCCGTCCGCGCGGATCGCCCGTTGACCTGACCGTCAGTGCGCGTTTTCCCAAGCGTTGGCATATACTTAGGGCGAGCATGCGGTTCGCCAGGCGGCGGACCGGGAAGCGAATCAGAGAGCGGTATGGCGAACAGGCCGAAGTGTCCAGAGGCGGCGGTCCCCGCGTCCTGCCCTCGCCGGGCTGGAAAAAGCCGGCTAGACCCCTTGACATTCGTCCGGAACGCGTTTGGTATAATTGCCGTGCCGTGCCGTGCCGTGCCGTGCCGTGCCGTGCCGTGCCGTGCCGTGCCGTGGAGGTAGTTGCGTCTCTTTGGCGCCGGCTTTCCGCGGCGCTCTCCCCATCACAACCTGACCGCCGCACATCCGCTCCGGCCAGCGCCGGACTACTTCCGTTCTCTGCGGACGCCCCGCGGCGCGCCGACGATGGCGCTGTTGTCGCAAGAACCGCTCACCGGCGCTTGCTGCGCCATCCTCCGGCGGACGCCGGAAAGACGTTCGGTGGAATGTCCCGGCGATGGCGCACCGTCGCCGTCCACGCGTTCGCGTTCCTCGCCGTGTCTTTGGCCTCCATGCCGGCGCCGGCCGATGTGTTGGTGAGCAACTTCAGTCAGACCGCGACTACCAATGCACTTTTCTGGCAGGACCGCGCCCAGGGGTTCACGACCGGCAGCAACAGCACGGGGTACACCCTGAGCAGCGTTGAGGCAATGTTGAGCACGCTTAATTCGGGTTCCTATAACAGCTTGACGGTCACCATCCAGACCGATGTGAACGGAAATCCGGGTACGCTTGTCGGCACCTTGACGAGGCCCGCTTATCAGAACTCCAGCAGCCCCATAACGTTCACCTTCACCGCCCCCGAAGGGGGTCTGGACCTTACTGCGAACACCACATATTACGTTGTTTTTGACGTTTCCACCGCAGGCTCGAATCAGCTCGCTGGCACAGCCAACAGCAACGAGGACTCTGGCGCCGCGCCCGGTTGGAGCATCGCCAACAACAGCAGAGAGCGACAAAGCAACAACTTCGGCGGCTGGCGGACCACGAACACACCCATCCATAAGATCCGTATCAACGGCGCGGCGAAGCCCCCCGGGCCGCCACCGGAGGTCATGGTCTCGCCCGGGACTCCCCTGGCGGTGACCGAGCGCCACGCCACGCGCGACACGGACCACTACACGATGCGGCTAAGGACCGATCCGGGCGCGAACGTGGTGATCACCGCGACCTCGGACGACCCAGCCGTCGAGGTGGATACGAGCAAAGCATCGGGGGTGCAGAACACCCTGACCTTTACCGGGGGCAGTTCCGGCAACTGGAGCAGGTGGCAGACGGTGTTCGTGCGCGCCGCGAACGATGGAGACGTGGACTCCGAACAGAACGTGATGATCACGCACAGCGCGTCGGTGAACCCCACCAGCAACCCCTACCACGAGATATCCATCGCCAGCGTCGAGGTGGACGTCACTGACGCGGGCCACGGGGTGCTGGTCTCGAAAAGCACGCTGTTCGTGCATCTCGGCGACCCGACGGCCACCTACACCCTCAGCCTCAAGAGCGCGCCGGGCGGCACGCTCACCATTGCGCCGTCCTCGGGCGACACCACGAAGGCGACGGTGTCGGGGCCGGTAAGCTTCAACGACGGCAACTGGTCGATACCGCAGGACGTGACGGTCACCGGCGTGGCCGCCTCCGCCGCGCCGGTTGCCATCACGCATACCGTGACCGCCCCCACGAGCAACTATGCGGCCGGCGTCGCAATCGGCGCCGTATCCGCATACGTCAAGGAGGCGCCCGTGGTCGTGTCGCTCGCCCGCACCGGCGCGGCGAGTATCGTCGAGGGCACCCCGAGTTGGCTCGGCAGGCCTGCGGTGGCCGGCGGC
Organism: Gammaproteobacteria bacterium; assembly: GCA_011523505.1. Lineage (GTDB taxonomy): Bacteria > Pseudomonadota > Gammaproteobacteria > Steroidobacterales > Foliamicaceae > Foliamicus. The sequence goes on along the minus strand of WTGP01000019.1, from coordinate 382,085 downwards.
AAGATCGCGTTCACCGTGACTCTTGCCCGCGCCCTCGCGGCGGGGGAGCGCGTCGATGTGCTGCTGGCGCTCTCGGGCAAGGGCGTGACGGCGAGCGACTTCGGGCCGCTCACGAAAAAGACCGGCGCCGGCCTCAACACCGGGGTCGGCATCGAGGCCGCCTCCACGCTGGCCCCCGCCGTGGTCTTTGCGGGAGCGGGCGCCCGGGTCGCGACGCTGGAAATGGAAGCCACCGACCAATATCTTGAAGACGACGAGACGGTGACCGTGGCGCTCGCCGCCGACGCCAGGCAGATCGCCGACACCGACAGCACCCACCCGGCGCTGCGCCACCAGACCAACCACAGCTTCGATGTGACCGTGACCGACAATGAGTACACCTTCAGCTTCGACAAGGCCGATACCCACGAGGTCTCCGAAGGCGACGGCACGGTGAGTCTCCCGCTCACGCTGTCGCGGGCGCTCGACAGCGACATCTTGGTGCGCTTCAATTATTTCGAGACCTTCGGCAACGGGCTCGCCGATCCCCCGACCGTGGGCACGCCCGGCGCGGCGGTCTCGGGGGAGGACTACGAGGAGGCGCACGCGTACCCCGATTTCGCGACCATCAAGGCGGGCGCGACGAGCTTCACGCTCAAGCTCGAGATCCTCGATGACGACCTCATCGAAGGGGTCGAGCGGCTGCGTATCGAGGCCGTGCCGCCGCGACAACCTCTTGGATCTTTTCTCGACCGGCTGGATGTGTACATCGCCGACAACGACCCGACGGTCAGCGTCGCCGCCGGCGCCTCGCCGGTAACCGAGGGCACGGACGCGACCTTCGCCGTACGCCGCAACGCGGTGTCGGCATCCGCCCTCACCGTCAACCTGAACGTCGCCGAGAGCGGGGACTTTGTGGCCGCGGGCGACGAGGGGGCCACGACGGTCACTATCCTCGCCAACCAGGCGGAGGCGACGCTCACCGTGCGCACGCAGACGGACATGACGGCGGAAAGCGACGGCGCCGTCACCGTGACCGTGAGCGACCCGACCACGCCCGGCGCCTACTTCGCCGACGACGAAGCAGCCACCGTGAAGGTGCTCGACGACGACACCCCCGGCGTCCGCATTTCGGAAACCGGCGTCGAGGTGGCCGAGTCCGACGACGGGACCACCGACGCCCAGGAACACAAGGCCACCTACACGGTGCGGCTTGCAGCCCCGCCCGACGGTTCGGTCACGGTGACGCCCACCAGCGGCGACACCACGGCGGCGACGGTCACCCCGGCGAGCCTCGTCTTTGCGCCGGGCGACTGGAGCGATCCGCAGACCGTGACCGTGACCGCGGTGGACGACGGCCTCGACAACGCCGGCGGCAAGCGCAGCGCCACCATCACCCACGCCGTGAGCGCAGCCGGCACCAATTATGCGGGCGTGACCGCCGGCAGCGTGTCGGTGGACGTGCTCGACGATGACGAGCCGGGAGTCACGGTGTCGGCCGGTGCGCTGGCGCTCGCCGAGGGCGGCGACCCGGGAACCTACACCCTGATGCTCGGGTCCGACCCCGGCGCCGCCGTGAACGTTACCGTGACCTCCGGCGACCCCTCGGCGGTCACCGTGCAGGGTCCGTCCGGCGCGGCCGGGGCGAGCGCAATGATTGCCTTCACCCCCGGCGCCGGAGGCACCTGGAAGACGCCGCAGACGGTCACGGTGCGCGCCGTGGAGGACGCCGACGGTGTAGGCGAGCGGAACGTCGCCCTCACCCACGCCGCGGCGGTCCCGTCGGACAACACCCATGCCTACCACGGAATCACCATCGGCTCGGTGCTGGTGACAGTTGAAGACAACGACATACGCACGGTCGTCGCCTCGACGGACGCGATAGCGCTCGCCGAGGCCGACGATCCGGGAACCACAAACGTCAAGGAGAACGAGGCAAGCTATACGCTGCGCCTCAGCCACGCGCCAAGCGGCGATGTGACTGTGACCCACTCGTCTTCCGGCGTCGTGCTGGATATGAGTCCGGCCACGCTCACCTTCAAGCCGTCGGACTGGAACGAGCCGCAGACGGTGACCGTGAGGGCGGTCGACAATGACATCGACAACAAGGATGAGCAGAGCACCGGGACGATCGTGCATGCAGTCTCGGCCTCCGGCGCCGACTATGCCGATGCGCCCACGGTGGCGGTAAGCGCGACGGTGGCCGACGACGATGGGGCGCCGGTGCTGTCCATCGCATCGGCCGCGGTCGCCGAGGGCAACACCGGCAGCACCAACCTCGGCTTCACGGTGACGCTGGCGCCGGCGAGCGGGAAGACGGTCACGGTCACGTGGGCCGATGCCGGGACGGGCACCGCGACGGCGGGCGCCGACTACGCCACCTTGACGGGCGGCACGCTCACCTTCGCCGCCGGCGAGACCACCAAGCAGCTCAATGTCTCGGTGACCGGCGACACCGCAGACGAATCCGACGAGACGGTGGTGCTCAGGCTCTCCGCGCCCTCGAACGCGACGCTTGAGGGCGGGGGAACAACGCTGGACGCCACCGGCGCCATCCTCGACGACGAAGGCGTCGGGGTCGTCGTCTCGCTCGCCCGCAGCGGCAGCGCCGTCACCCTCACCGAAGGCACCGCAGAGGGCAGTTTGGCACTCCCGGGCGACAAGCTGACGTTCACCGTGACGCTCGCGCGCGCGCTCTTCGCCGGCGAGCGCCTCGACGCGCCGCTGGTCCTGTCCGGCACGAACATCACGGCCGGCGACTTCGCCGACCTGGCCGCCAGCGCCGGAAAGGGGCTGAACACCGGCGTGCGCATCGAGGATGCGGGCACGCTCACGCCCACGGTGGTCTTTGCCGGCCGCGGCGCGCGCGTGGCGACGCTGGAGCTGGAGCCCATCGACACCGATCTCGAGAGCGACGAGGAGACGGTGACCGTGGCGCTCGGGTCGGACCCGCAGTTCGCCGCCGACACCCACACCAACGTGCCCGGCGGGGCCGGGCGCGATGCGACGGCGAACAGCTTCGACGCGACGGTGGCCGACGACGAATTCGTCTTCGCCTTCACCAAGACCGGCCGACACGACGTCTCCGAGGGCGACGGCACGGTGAGTCTGGCGCTCACGCTCTCGCGGGAGCTCAGCCGGGACATCGATGTCCGCTTCGTTTACCGCGACCGCGACCAGGTCGTTAACCCGAACGACCCGAAGAACGTGCCGGGACCGTGGAAGGACGCCGCGACGAAGGATGAGGACTACGAAGCGGCCTACGCGCACCCTGAGTTTGCGACCATCAAGGCGGGCGCGACGAGCTTCACGCTCGAGTTCGACCTGATCGACGACGCCGTGGTCGAGCCGACCGAGCGGCTGCGCATCGAGGCGCGGCCGCCCTGGTACCCCCGCGGTGCGCTGCCCTCAGAAATCGACGTTTACATCGCCGACAACGATCCGACGGTCACGGTCGCCGCCGACGCCTCGGCGGTGACCGAGGGCGCGGGCGCGGCCTTCACCGTGCGCCGCAACGCGGTGTCGGCGAGCCCCATGACCATCAATCTGACGGTGGCCGAGAGCGGGGGCGGGGACTTCGTGGCCGCGAGCGACGAGGGCGCCAAGACGGTCACCATCCTGGCCAACCAGGCGCAGGCCACCTACACCGTTCCGACGCAAACGGATCAAACGCCCGAAGCGAGCACCGAAGTCACGGTCACGGTGCTTGCACCCACCACCCCCGGGACGTACTTCGTCGGCAAGGACAGCGCGGCGTCCGTGACGGTCCGCGACCACGCGCTGGACGTGGCGCTGGCGCCGGCGACGGCCTCGGTGACCGAGGCCGACAGCACCGATGTGTACCTCGACTTCACCGTGACCAAGCCGAACGTCGATTCCGGCGAGTCCCTGCACTACACCCTGTGCCTCGCCGGCACGGCGGTGCGCGACGAGAATGCCACGAAGGCGGCGGGCGAGGACTACCGGCTCGTAGCGCCCGCCGGGAGCGGCACGCTGCAATGGGACGGCGACTGCGTCGCCCACTCCCTCGGCCGAAACGACACCAGCCAGACCTGGCGGCTCCAGGTCTTCGGCGACACGACCCCGGAGCCCGACGAGACCGTGACCGTGACCCTGGCCGCGAGCAGCGGGAACCCGCTGCCGGAGGGCTGGTCGGTCGGCTCCGACAACGCCGGCGCCTACACGATCGTCAACGACGACGCGCTGGGCGTGACGCTGGCGGCGGGCGGCGCGAGCATCAACGAGTCGGGGAGCGGCAACCGCACCGACGTAACGGTGACGCTCGGCCGCACGCTGGTCTCGGGCGAGACGGTCACCGTGCCCCTGACCGTCAGCGGCGCGACCGTGACGACCCACTACACGCTGGCCAAAAAAGCCGGCGGCAACACCGGCGTCACGCTCGCCACGTCCGGCGCGCACAGCGCCCAGAACCCGGCGGTCGTGTTCTCCGGCGCGGGCGCCGGCACGGCGACGCTCGAACTGACCGCGGTGGACAACGCCGACGCGGCGGCGCGCACCGTGACGGTCGCCTACGGCACGGGGAGCCGCGTGCCCTCGAAGACCGGGTTCGGCGGCGGCCTGTCCCTGGCCGGCTCGCCGCGGGCGGTGGCCATCGCCAACGACGACACCAAGGGCATTGTGCTGTCGCCCATCGCGCTGACGGTGGACGAGGGGGCGGAGGCGACCTACACGGTCGCGCTCGCCACCGAGCCGGTCGGCGGCGCGGTCACGGTGACGGTGACCGGGACTTCCGGCACCGACCTGACGGTGGACACCGACCCGGACACGGGCGGCGACCAGGACACGCTGACGTTCACCGCCTCGGACTGGGACGACGCGCAGACGGTGACGGTGACGGCCGCGCACGACAACGGCCCCGGCAACGACAACGTCACCCTGGCCCATGCGGCGTCGGGCGCGGACTACGGCTCGGTAACGGCCAACCTGCCGGTGACCATCGACGACGATGAGGAGCCGACGCCGACGTTCAGCCTGGCGCTGGCGCCGGGCGCGCCGGACACGGCGCCCGAGGACGGCGAGCCGATCGAGCTGCGGATCGTGATCGAGGACGGGCGGTTCAATTACGACGACACGTTGTTCGACGAGGTGTTCCTCAAGGCCACGGGCACGGCTGTCAGGCGCGGGGACTACCGTCTGGAGTACCGATTCAGGGACCGCTGGCTGGAGCAGCACGGCGACGCCATGCCGGTGGCGGTCTATAGCGCCGACGAGCCTCAGTATCAGCGTTTCCGTCTGGTGCCCCGCGACGACGGCCGGACCGAGGGCGAGGAGACGGTGCGCCTCGAGCTCGTCCTCCCGCCGGCGAACCGCGCCGAGTTCTACTCGCCCTACTTCCTGGGCGATGAAACCGCGGTAGAGCTGACGCTCACCGACCCGCCCCCGCCGGACACGCCGGCGGCGGCGTTCGCCGCAAGCGCGTCGAGCGCGGACGAGGACGGCGGCGCAGTGAGCGTGACGGTCGAGTTCGACCCGGCGCCGGCGGAAGCCCTGACGCTGAACTACACGGTCTCCGGGACGGCGGACGCGGGCGAGGACTACGAGGCGCTGTCCGGGACGCTGGCGGTCTCCGCCGGTTCCGCGAGCACCGACATCGAGGTGTCCGTGACCGACGACGACGTGTCCGATCCCGGCGAGACGGTGGTCCTGAAGCTCGCGGCCGGCGACGGCTACGCCCTCGGGCCCAGGACCACCCACACGCTCACCATCGCCGACGACGAGGAAGCACCGCCGGCGGAGCCGGAGGCGCGCATCGACCCGGGCGCGAGCATCACCGAGGGCGGCGACGCCGTGTTCACGGTCACCGTGACGCCGGCGCCGAGCCCTGCGATCTTCGTCAACGTCAATGTGGTGGACAGCGGCGACTTCGCCAGCAGCGGCACCGGCGCGCGCCGGGTGCGGGTCGGCCCCAACGGGACGGCCGGGTTCGCGGTGCCCACCGTCGATGACGGAACCGAGGAGCCCGACGGCACGCTCACCGCCACCATCCAGACCGGCGAGGGCTACACGCTCTCTGCCACGAACGCCTCCACGATCGTCGTGGTGCGCGACAACGACCCGCCCATGGTGAGCATTGCCGCAGGCTCGGACATCGAGGAAGGCGAGGACGCCATCTTCACGCTGACCGCTTCTCCCGCGCCGAAGTCTGCGATCACGGTGAACGTGAACGTCGTGGACAGCGGTGACTTCGCCGAGGACGGCGAGGACGGGGCGCGCACCGTGAGTATCGGCACGTCCGGCACGGCCACCCTGACGGTGAGGACCGGCGGCCCCGATGGCGTCGACGAAGACGACGGCACGCTGACCGCGACCGTGAGCGGCGGCGCGGGCTACGAGCCTTCGGCCAGCGCTTCGGCGGTCGTCGCGGTCGAGGACAAGGACGATCCGCCGCCGCTGCCGTCGGTGAGCGTCGAGCCGGGCAAGCCGGTCGACGAGGGCGGCGATGTGGTCTTCACGCTCACCGCGTCTCCCGCGCCCGCCGCCGAGATCACGGTGAACGTCGAGGTCGAGGAGAGCGGCGACTTCGCGGCGGACGGCGAGACGGGCGAGAAGATGGTATCCATCGGCACGTCCGGCGCCGCCACGCTGACGGTAAGGACCGATAACGACAGCGGCGACGAGCCCCACGGATACATCACCGCGACCGTCAAGGACGGGACCGGCTACGCGCCTTCGGCCACCGATGCGTCCGCCACCGTCGTGGTGCGCGACGACGACGATCCGCCGGTCATCCGCATCGAACCGGGCGCGGACGTCACCGAGGGCGCCGACGCCACATTCACGCTGACCGCCATCCCCGCGCCCGGGGCGCCGGTCACCGTGCACGTGAACGTGACCGAAAGCGGCGATTTCGTGGAAAGCGGCCAGCCGTACCAGCGCACCGTCGGCATCGACGCCTCGGGCACGGCGACGCTGGCCGTCGGGACCGACGACGACGATGTGGACGAGGACAACGGCACGATCACCGCGGAGGTCCGGCCCTCGGCGGGCGGCCGCTACACGCCGTCGGGCGCCCGGGGCTCGGCGTCGGTCGCCGTCGCCGACAACGACGACGCCCCCGCCGCCTCGTTCGCGGTGGCGGACTCGGAGGTTGACGAGGACGCCGGCACGGTCCACGTGCGCGTCGAGCTGAGCCATCCGTCGGCGTCGGCGCTGGAGCTGGCCTACACGGTGGGCGGCGGCGCCGCGGCGGGAGACGACTACACCATCGCGGACTCCGGCAGCGTCACGTTGGCCGCGCTCGCCAAGTCCGCGACCGTGCCGGTGGCGATCGTCGACGACGCCGACGACGAGCCCGCCGAGACGGTCATCCTGACGCTGACCGGCGGGACGGGCTACACGCTGGGGAGCCGGAGCACGCACACGCTCACGATCGCCGCCAGCGACAAGACGCCGGTCGTCACGATCACGGGCGGCGATCCCGTCGACGAAGGCGGCGACGCCGCGTTCACGGTCTCCGCCGATCCGGCGCCGGCGGATGATCTCAAGGTGAATCTCGGCATTGCCGACGCCCCGGCGGGCAGCGACTTCGTGGCGGCGGAGGACGAGGGGAGCGACACGGTCACGATCCCGGCCGGGGAGACTTCGGCAACCTACGAGGTCGCCACGGTGGACGACAAGGCCGACGAGCCGGAGGGTCCGGTGACGGCGACGCTCAAGGCGGGCGAAGGCTACGTGCTCGGCACGCCGGACAGCGCGCAGGTGACCGTGCGCGACGACGACGATCCGAAGTCCGAGATCAGCGTGACGGCCGGCTCGGCCATCGACGAGGGCGGCGATGCGGCGTTCACGGTGACCGCCACGCCGGCGCCCACGAAGCCGCTTGAGGTGACGCTGTATATCGTCGAGCAGGGCCGTTACGCCGAACCCGGAGAGACGGGCGAGCAGCCCGTGACGGTGCCGGCCTCGGGCTCGAAGACCTACACCGTCCAGACGGTGAACGACAGCGACGACGAGCCGAACGGCTCGATTACGGTGACCGTGCGCCCGCAGCCCCATTACACGGTGGCGGCCGCGGACTCGGCGACCGTCACCGTACGCGACGACGACGAGTCGAACTACGCGGGCGTGGAGGTGCGGATCGAGGACGCGAGCGCGAAGGAAGGCGAGGACCTTAAGTTCGCGATCGTCCTGAACCGGGCCGCGCCCGGCCCGATCACGCTGTCCACCACCTGCATCCCCGGCACGGCCCGGCTCAATGACGATGTCGAATGCGGTTCCCCCGTGCTCAGGTTCGAGCAGGGCGAGACGCGCATCGTGCACCGGGTCTGGGCGGTGATGGACGACATCGACGAGGGCAACGAGACGTTCGAGTTCGAGATCCGCAACCCGGATCCGGCGATCGTGGCCATTACCCGCGGCATCGCCACCGGCACGGTCGAGAACGACGGCCCGCTGCCGTCGGCGTGGCTGGCGCGGTTCGGCAGGACGGTGGCCGAGCAGGCCATCGACGGCATCTCGGCGCGCATCGAGTCCGCGCGCAGCGGCGCCCGAACCCCGGGGTTCCGGGGCGCGTTCGCCGGCGCGCCCCTGGGCGGCGCAACCGAACTTGACGCCGCCGCCTGCAAACCGGCATCCGGCGACGAGGCCACGTCCGGCGCGGAGAACGCGGCGGAGAACGCGCCAGGGGACCCGGCCGAACCCGCCGCCTGCGCGGCCGACACCGCCGCGGCAGCGGTCGCTGGCGCGACGGCGGATCCGCACGGCCGCGGCGCGTGGAGCGGTGGCCCTGAAGGCGGCCCCTGGGGGCCGGCGCACGCACCGGCGCCGTTCGGCACGCAGCCTCCGTCCATGGGCGGCGTCGCGGGCGGACCGCACGGCGCCGGGCTCGGGGCGGGACCCGGCCAGGGCGTCGGCGCCGGCGGCATCGGCCAAAATCCGGGCGGGCCCGCGGCGGGGATGGGCGCGCCCGGCCTCGGCGGTCCCGGCCAGGGCCCATCCCGCGCCCACGGCGCGCAGTCCGCCACGCTGCTGAGCCTCCTCATGGGCAGCAGCTTCACCTACACGCGCGAGGAGGACGGCGCCGGCGGCACGCTCGGGTTCTGGGGCCGGGGCGCGCACACGTCGTTCAACGGCCGCGACGGTTCCCTCGACCTCGACGGCGAGGTCGGCACCGCGCTGCTCGGCGCGGACTACGCCCGGGGGAACTGGCTGGCGGGCGTGGCGCTCACGCAGAGCTTCGCCGACGGCGGCTACGCCAACCCCGAAACCGGTTCCGGCGCGGTCGAGTCGACGCTCACCGCCGCCATTCCCTACGCCGCCTGGGACGTCTCCGAGCGCTTCAGCCTCTGGGGCGCCGCCGGCCACGGCGCGGGACGCATGGCGCTCACCCCCGGCGGGGAGCGCAAGGGACTGGCAGGACCGGTCCGCGGCATGGCGCCCCCGCCCACGGGCGGATCTCCGGATGCGCCGCTGGCAAGCCTGCGCGCGGACATCGGCTGGTCGATGGCGACGGCCGGGCTGCGCGCCTCGCTGTTCACCGGCGACGGCGGCGGCCCGTCGCTGGCGGCGGTCTCCGACGCGCTGTGGTCGCGCACCACGTCCGAGGAGACCGAGGGTATGATGGCGGGCGCCGGCGAGGTCACGCGCCTGCGCCTCGGTCTGGAAGGCGGCTGGACGTTCGGCCTGCCCGGCGGCGGCAGCCTGACCCCGAAGATCGAGGCGGGCGTGCGCCGCGACGGCGCCGACGCCGAGACCGGGTTCGGGGTGGAGTTCGGCGGCGGGCTCAACTGGACCGATCCGAAGCGCGGCCTCGTCCTGGACATCGAGGGCCGCACCCTCGTGGCGCACGAGGCCGACGGGATGAGGGAGGTCGGGTTCTCCGCCTCGCTCGGCTACGACCCGAGTCCGGACAGCCCGCTTGGGCTCTCTTTCAACCTGCGGCACGCGTTCGGCGGGCAATCCTCCGGCGGGCTGGATGCGCTGTTCGCCTCCGACCCGCTGGTGCCCATGGGCCAGGACGGCGCCGGGCAGTGGACGGCGGAGGCCGCCTGGGGCCTGCCGGCGTTCAACGACCGCTTCACCGGCGCCCCGACGCTCGGCTACGGCGTCTCCGGGTCCGGCCGCGACATCAGCGTCGGCTGGTTCCTCGAACCGTCCGACGAGAACGCCCCGGACCTGCGGCTCGGACTGAAGCTCACGCGCCGGGAAAGCCCCACCGAGCCGCCGCAGCACGGCATCGCCGTCGAGATCGCGGCGCGGTGGTGAGCCGGGGCGGGGCGTCGCCACCCGCCGGACGGCCGCATCCGCAACCGCGACCGGGGCACGGCGGGCTGCCGGCCCGCCCTCCAAACACCGCGACCGGCGAGCCCGCCGGATCGACCCGTCCATGGCGTTGCGGGCTCTTCAGGACCAGGAACGCGCCCGGGTCGCGCGACCCGGCAGTGAACGGATGAAACCCTTCGCGGCGAGAACCCGGTCACTCGCCCTCCTCATCGTCAGCGCTCCCACCATTCGCCCCACGGCTGGAGGACTTGGGGCTTGTCATGCAGGATGTCTACGATCGGGAGCCGGCCCCGGGTCAACGATGCGGGTTGCCTGCGCGATCCGAAACCGGGACGGGCGCGGTGACGTCGCCGCCGTCATTGGCCCGGCTCACCGCCGCCGGGCTCAGCAGTTCATCGATGCGGTCGGCCACCCGCTGCGCGGGCCCGCGAAGCTGCTCGACCGTCCAGTCCGCCGCATAGCCCTCGGTCACGTCCGACGGCCGGGCGTGATTGACCAGGCGCTTGGTCAGCGAACGCGGCAGCATCAGTTCGCGCTCCGCCACCGTGATGAAGCAGTTGCGCAGGCCGTGGAACCAGAACTTCGTGCCGGCCGTCCGGCTGATCCGCGGATAGAGGTGAGACAGCTCCACGATGTGTCCAGTCCTGCTTGTCGGCGACGGAAACACCCAGCCTTCCGGCTCCTCCGCCGGGTAGCCCGCAGCCGGGCGGAGCCGTCCCAGGATCGCGGCCAGCTGCCGGGTGATCGGCAACTCCAGAGGCTCCCCCGTCTTGGTTTCCTCGACCCGCAGGATGCGCCGCTGAAGGTCCACCCGGTCCCATTGCAGGGATTGGATCTCGCCGAGACGCATTCCCGTGTACATGCCGATCAGAAAGATGTCGCGCGTCGCCGGAACGATTGCCTCGGCCTCGATCCCCTTGCGCCACAGCGGCAACACCTCCGCAGGCGCGGAGATGCGCCGGCGCCTCGACCGGTTGAACCGCCCGCCGGCGGCGAACCACAGGTCGACCGGATTGCGCAGCCCCTCGCGGTCGACGCAGGGACGACGGTAGACCGAGCGCAGCATGGACACCGACTGGTTGGCCACCGCCCAGCCGTTGTGCTCGGTGATCCGATGGAACCGCGCCTCCACGTCCCGGCGCGAGATGGCGTCGAGCGGGCGAGCGTGCCAGTCGCCGAAGCAGCGCCGCATGTGGCTGCGGTAGAGGGCTTCGGTCGTCGACCGCCGCTTCGCGCCGGTGTTCATGTACTCCTCGAACGCCTGCCCGAGCGTCGGCATGCCGCGCGCCTCGGCACGCTCGCCCGCCGGATCCTCTCCCCGCGCGACGCGCCCGAGCAGATCCTGGGCTTTTCTGCGCGCCTCGTCCGGCGCCATGCGTCCGAAGCGTCCGATGACGACCCGCTTGTTGGGGGCCTTGCGCCCGCCGGAGCCTGCGCGGTAGTTGACGAGGAAGGACTTGGTGCCGGAGGGCTGCACGCGGCAGCCGAACCCGGTGAGCCGGTCGTCCCAGGCGATCCAGGACTTCTCTGTCGGTTGCAGGGCTTCGACGGTTCGCTTGGTCAGGTTGACCTTGACTTTGGCGACGCGCTTGCCGGAGGGGGTTTGGGATTTTTTCATGCCGCGATGATAAAGTCGGGCGACGAGACAGTCAACACAAACGTCAACACAAAAAAAGAAACCGGGGCGCAATGCGGAGTATGGGGTTCATCTTCCAATCCACAAAAATCCTACGTATAGCTTTGAAATTATGATACTTATGTCGTTTTCCGCGAAGTCCAGCGCATCCCTGTCAGTCAGTACACGGTAAGGTTCTCCACCAGCCCTTCTGGGACAACTTCACACTGCGCGCCGGGGTGACCTACTACGACATCCATGTGGAGAACACGATCAGCCAGTTGGGCGCGGGCTTCGTCATCAACGACTGCTACGTGGAACAGGCGAACAACGCCAGCGCCTTCTGCCGGTTCATCAATCGTGGCGCCAATGGCCTGATCGAGCTGGTTGAAGCCAGTTTCATCAACATCAATGCCATTACGTCGCGCGGCATCGACTACAACCTGTACTTTCAGCGCGACTTCATCGTTGCCGACCGGAACCTGAACCTGGAATTCGACCTCAGGGTCTCGCGCCTGCTCGAGAACAACTTCATTTTTCGCGATTCCGAGGATGACATCGCCGGCACCCCGGTCGTGCCCGAGTGGGAAGGCACGAGCGTGGTGGTTGCGACCTACGGCAGGTTCCGCTTCAATTGGCGGGCCAACTATATCCATGGTGAGGAAGACGACCCGGGCGATTTCTTCGTCGGAGCGCCCTGCGCCACGCTGCAGGTGATGTGCCGGCCGATTGCGAGGACCGATTCCTACTGGACGCATAACGCCTCGATTACATGGATACCGCGCGACTGGGAGATTTCCATGGGGATCGTGAACGTGTTCGACGAAGAGCCGCCGCTGATGGATAACGGCGCGCCGGGAGTACAGTTGAACAACATTCCACTGGGGGCCGGTTACGATCTGCTGGGGAGGCGCGCTTTCCTGTTGGTGAGGAGGCAATTCTAGGCAGATCGAGGAATTCAGGCGGCGGTCCGGCCCGATGAACAAGAACAGGAGTGGCCGATGAAGATCAGAATCCGTTTTCTGGCGGGCGCATGCATCGCGCTGCCTCTGTTTTCCGCGGCGCAGGAGCAACAGGCGCTGTCCGGGTATGAAGCGTTCGCCCAGGAACCCGCCATGAGTTCCGCGTCGGTCTCGCCCGACGGCAAGCACCTGGCCACGCTGCAGCGATTCGACAAGGACGGGAAGCAGTTCCTGCTTATCTACGATCTCGCGGATATGGCGAAGAAGCCCGTTACGCTGGGCTCGGACCGAATGGACATTGTTTCCGCCGGCTGGGCCAACAACGAGCGCCTCATCGTGCGTTTCCGGCAGGACGTGGATACGCTGCAGCGGCTCGGCGCGGACACGCGCCAGGTCAGCAAACTGGCTACCGTGGACAGGGAAGGCAAGCGCTGGCTGGAGATTCCCCGCAGACGCGTCGACCGCCGGAGCCAGACGGCCAAGACTATTCAACGATGGAGTGGTGCGGCCGTCTTTGACCTGTTGCCCAAGGACGACGACCACATCCTGATTGAGTATGACGACGATCAGAATTTCGTGGCGGACATTTTTCGGGTCAACGTGGAAACAGGATCGGCGCAGCGGGTCGTGAAGAACAGCGACCGGATCAACATCACTTACCTGGACGACGACGGCGACCCCAGGCTCGCCTTCCGTTTTGACGAGGGCTCGGAAGCGATCATAGATCTGGCCAGGCTGAAGGGCGAAACAGACTGGATCGAAATCGGCCGGACCCAGGCCAGTGTGGGCAACATGAGCAGTGTTTTCAATGCCTTCCGTATTGTGGGGCCACCGTCGAGCAACGAGTTCTATGTCCTCTCCAACCACGAGACGGACACCGCCGCGATCTATACCTTTGACCTGGAAACGCGCGAGTTCGGCGAGATGCAGTTCATGCACCCGCGATACGATGCGACCGGCGTGCGCACCCGGCTGGACGAAGAAAAGAACGATGTGATCATCGGGTTTACGTTCACCGGCAAGGCGGGTGACGTCTACCTCGTCGATCAGGAGGAAAAGGCGCTCTACGATGCAATTGACGGAATTCTGCCGGACACGGACAACAGCATCGTGTCCCGTTCTCACGACGGCAAGACAATGGTGATTCGCGCCGAAGGCCCGCGCACGCCGCGGTCCTGGTATCTGCTCAAGGAAGGCCGGCTGGATCTGCTCGGCCGGTCGATGCCGTTCCTGACCGAGGACATGTTGTCCGAAGTGGAGTGGGTCCGTTACGAGGCCCGCGACGGTATGGAGATCCCGGCGCTGGTGACGGTACCGCGGGGCGACGGTCCCTTCCCCATCGTGGTACTGCCCCACGGCGGGCCGGTTGCGCGGGACTACTGGGGCTTTGACGTCTGGGCGCAGTTGCTTGCGTATAACGGCTACGTTGTCATTCAGCCGCAATTTCGAATTTCCGACGGATTTGGCCGGCGGCACCTGGAGGCGGGTTTCTCGCGATGGGGTTACGAGATGCAGGACGATCTGGAAGACGCGATCGGTTATCTCGCCCAACGAAACCTGGGCGATCCCGGACGGGCCGCCATTTTCGGATGGAGTTATGGTGGATACGCCGCTTTTGTAGGCTCCTTCCGCGATCCGAATCCGTTCCGTTGCGCGATCGCCGGTGCGGGCGTCGCCGACTTGCCATACTTCCGGGCTTGGCTGGCTGATTCAGGGACCCTGGCGGAGAAAGCCTATCGCCCCACGGTGGACGGCATTAATCCGCTGGAGCACGTGGACAGCGTCGATGTCCCCATCCTGGTAATCCACGGCGATGACGACGAACGCGTGCCGGTGGACGAGAGCCGAAAGTTCGTAGCCAAGCTGAAGGAATACGACAAGCAGCATAAGTACATCGAGCTCGAAGGCGCGAACCACTTCTTCGGCACGATCTACTACCGCCACTGGATGGAAATGTATCCGGCCATGATCGACTGGCTGGACAACACCTGCAATCTCAAGACAACCGCCACCGTCGCAAATTAGGGCCTTCTAGTCGGTGACCGCCCGCACGTTGATTTCCACCAGCAACCCGGGATACGCCAGCGCCGAGACTCCGATGACCATGGATGCCGGTTTGTGTCCGGCGGGGAAGAAGTCGCGCACGTCCTGGTAAACGGGGTTGGGGTCCACGTTCTCCAGGTCCACGATGTAGATCTGGATTTCGACCACGTCCTCGCGCGTGGCGCCGACCGCCTTCAGCGCGCGGTCGATATTGACCCAGGTCAGGCGCGACTGCTCGGCCAGGCTCTCCGGGAAACTGTCGTCGGGGTAAATTCCGGCCTTGCCCCCAAGGTAGATGAAGCGCCCCGGGTTCTTGGCTATGACCACCTGCGAGTAGCCGTCGGGCTGCGAGAGTCCTTCCGGGTTGAAGCGCTCGATTTCGGTGGCCGCCGCCACCGGCAGGGCGAATACCAGGCCGGCCAGCGGGAGTGTTCTGCTGTTGTACGTCATGCTTTGTTCTCCTGATTGTTGGGTCAAAAGGGGCCGGCCTATACCGCCGGGCCGCGCCTATTTTCGGTCAATTGATCGCCGGGCGGCGGCCACGGCTGAAAGTTGCCGCAGGACTATAATTTTCGGAAACCCCGCCGTCTTTCAGAAATGCTCCAGGCCTTTACCAAGATGCAAGCCTCCGGCAACGACTTCATGGTCGTGATCGGCCGGTCGCTGCCGGCGCCCTCACGGCAACGGATCCGCGCGCTGGCGGACCGCCGCCGGGGCGTTGGCTTCGACCAGCTTCTGTGGGTGGACGAGCCCGGAAACGGCGTCGACGCGGTCGGCTACCGGGTATTCAATGCCGATGGCGGGGAGGCCGGCCAGTGCGGCAATGGAGCCTTGTGCATCGCGGCCCTGGTGGCCGATCGGCGGCCGGCCGGTGGCGAAATCTCACTGAAGTGCCGTGGCGGGGAGGTGCGCGCAAGGCTCGCCGGGGATGATTCGGTCAGTTGCTCGCTTGGCCGCCCTGAATGGAACCCGGAGCGGGTCCCGTTTGTCGCCGCTGGGCAGGAGCCGTCCTACGGGATTGCTGTCGATGGAGAGAATTGGCAGGTCGAAGTGCTATCGCTGGGCAACCCGCACGCGGTCATTGCCGTCGCCGATGCCGCCGCCGCTCCGGTTGCGGGACTGGGGGCCGGCCTTTCCGTGCATGAGCGATTTCCGCGCGGCTGCAATGTGGGCTTTGCCGAGACGCTTGGCGAGCAGGAACTGAAGCTGCGCGTGTACGAGCGCGGCGTGGGCGAGACTCCCGCCTGCGGCACGGGCGCCTGTGCGGCGGCGGTTGCAGGCATTCGTCAGGGCCGGGTGCGGTCTCCCGTCAAGGTGGAAATGCCCGGAGGCGATTTGCGGGTCGATTGGGCCGGTGGCGGCGAACCGGTCTGGCTTACCGGGCGGATCGATTGCGTTTTCGAGGGCCGGGTGGAGTTATGAGCCCGCCGCGCAAGGCAACCCGCCGCTCCGGCCTGAGTCCGGAAAGCGTGGCTGCCTACCTCAGGGACAATCCCGACTTTTTCGAGCGTCATGCCGACCTGCTGCTGGAACTGAGCGTGCCGCACGACGGCGGCGCAGGGGCCGTGTCGCTGGTCGAGCGCCAGATCGAGTTGCTGCGCCGGCGCAACGAGGAAATGCGCCGCACGCTCGACGAGTACGTTGCCAACGGCCGGGCCAGCGATGAACTCGCCGGTAAGCTGAATCGGCTCGTAACGAATCTGTTGGCCTGCCCCGACCCGGACGAAAGATTGCGCGCATTGCCGGGGAATCTGCGGGAGATTTTTTCGCTGGATTTCGTTCGCCTGTTGCTGTTTGACGCAGCGCCCGACGACTATGCCGACGTGCCCGGCCTGTCGGCGACGCCGCGCGAAGACCTGATGACCGAGGGCTTGAGCGCGGTCCTGAAGGCCAACGCGCCGCGCTGCGGCCGCTTCAGTGCCGAGCAGCGCGAATTCCTGTTCGGCACGGACGCCGGCGAGGTGGCGTCGGTGGCGCTCGCCCCCTTGGGGCATCGCGGCAAACTGGGTCTGCTGGCCCTGGGCAGCCGCGACCCCGATCACTACCACCGCGCCAAGAGCACCGAATTCCTGGGCCGCGTCAGCGCCATCGTGGCGGCGGCAGTATCTCCGGAAAGCTCCTGATGCGGGCCGGGGCGCAACGGCAGGTTGACGCGTTCCTGCACCACATCCGATTCGAGCGGCGTTTGTCGGAACACACGGTCAGCGCCTATCGCCGCGACCTCGCGGCGCTTGGCGAGTATTGCGCCGAGCGCAATCTCGCCGACTGGTCCGGACTGTCCACCGGCGATCTGCGCCGTTTCGCCGCGGGCGCTCATCGCCGCGGCCTGGCGCCGCGCACCGTGCAGCGCCGCCTGGCCGGGGCCCGCAGCTTCTTCAGCTACCTGGAGAGCGAAGGCGCGATAAACCGCAATCCGGCGCGCGGGGTCAGGGCCCCGCGGCCGCCGCGCGGCCTTCCGCAGACACTTGATCTCGACCAGGTGACGCGGCTTCTGGACATCCCGGACCGCGATACGGTTGCCTGCCGCGACCGCGCGATGCTGGAGCTGATCTACTCCTCCGGATTGCGGCTGGCCGAGCTGGCCGGCCTCGACCTGGGGGGCGTGGACATGCGCGAGGGCCTGATCCGGGTTACGGGCAAGGGCCGCAAGGACCGCATCCTGCCGGTGGGCAGCAAGGCGATCGATGCGCTGAAAGCCTGGATGCGGCGCCGCGGCGAGTTGGCGGCGGACGGGGAGCACGCACTGTTCGTGGGCGTCCGGGGCCGGCGAATCGCCGCCAGCAGCGTCCAGGCGCGGCTCGATTACTGGGCCCGGCACGCGGGCCTGCCCGGCCGTGTGCACCCGCATATGCTTCGCCACAGCTTCGCCACGCACCTGCTGGAATCGTCCGGCGACCTGCGCGCGGTGCAGGAACTGCTGGGACATGCCGACATATCGACGACGCAGGTTTACACCCACCTGGACTTCCAGCACCTCTCGAGGGTGTACGATCGCGCCCACCCCAGAGCCCGGCGCAAGGCGTCGACCAAGTCATGAACTCTCCGGACCATACGAAAAACCACGTGCCAGGCAAAAAGGTCCGCTCCACGACCATCCTCTGCGTTCGCAGGAATGAAACGGTCGCGATGGGCGGAGACGGACAGGTAAGCCTTGGCGATACCGTCCTGAAGGGCAATGCCCGCAAGATTCGCCGGCTGGCCGATGGGTCGGTGCTGGCGGGATTTGCCGGCGGCACGGCGGATGCCTTCACTCTGTTCGAGTTGTTCGAAAGCAAGCTCACGCAGTACGGAAACCTCACCCGGGCCGCCGTCGAACTGGCCAAGGACTGGCGCACCGACCGCCGCCTGCGCCGGCTCGAGGCCATGCTGTGCGTGGCCGACCGGCAGAAGACGCTGCTGGTGTCGGGTTCGGGCGACGTGGTGGAGCCCGAGGACGGGCTGCTGGCGCTCGGTTCCGGCGGGGGATACGCGCGCGCCGCGGCGCGGGCGCTGCTGGCGGAAACCGGACTGGGCGCCGAGGAAGTGGTCCGCCGCTCGCTGGAGATCGCGGCGGACATCTGCGTCTACACGAATTCGGAAATCGTCATCGACACGCTCGAAGCATGACCCAGATGACGCCCAGGGAGATTGTCGAGGAACTCGACAAGCACGTGATCGGCCAGCACGAGGCCAAGCGGGCCGTGGCTATCGCGCTCAGAAACCGGTGGCGGCGAATGCAGCTCGACGACGAGTTGCGCCGGGAGATCACGCCGAAGAACATCCTGATGATGGGCCCCACCGGCGTCGGCAAGACCGAGATCGCCCGCCGCCTGTCACACCTCGCGCGCGCCCCCTTCATCAAGGTCGAGGCTACCAAGTTCACCGAGGTGGGCTACGTGGGGCGCGAAGTGGACAGCATTGTCCGGGACCTCACCGATACGGCCGTGAAGATGGTGCGCGAAACGGAAATGGACAGGGTCCGCCACCGCGCCCGCGAAGGCGCCGAGCGGCGGGTCCTCGACGCCCTGATGCGGATTGCCGCGAGCGCGGGCCCGGCCTCCCGGCTGCCGATCAGCGGCGACGAACGGGAACTGAAGGCGGCGCTGAGGCGCGGCGACCTCGACGGCGAGGAGGTGGAAATGGAACTGCAGCTCGCGCCGGTGGGCGTGGAAATCATGGCGCCGCCCGGCATGGAGGAGATGACCAGCCAGCTGCAGAACATGTTCCAGTCGCTGGGGAACCAGCGAACCCGGACCCGCAAGCTGAAGGTAAAGGACGCGATGCGGCTGCTTACCGAGGAAGCCGCGGCTTCGATGGTGGACCAGGAGGAACTGAAGTCGCAGGCGCTGGAAGCGGTGGAGCAGAACGGCATCGTGTTCATCGATGAAATGGACAAGGTGTGCCGCCGGGCGGAGGCCCTGGGCGCGGACGTGTCGCGCGAGGGCGTGCAGCGGGACCTCCTGCCCCTGGTGGAAGGCTGCGCCGTCACCACCAAGTACGGCGTGGTGCGCACCGACCACATCCTGTTCATCGCGTCGGGCGCATTCCAGGCGGTCAAGCCGTCGGACCTGATCCCGGAACTGCAGGGCCGGTTTCCGATACGGGTGGAACTGGGCGCGCTCGGGATCGAGGAGTTCGAGCGCATCCTCACCGAGCCGGACGCGTCGCTTACCGAGCAATACACGGCGCTGCTCGGAACCGAGCAGGTTTCCCTGAGCTTCGAGGCGGAGGCGGTGCACCGTATCGCCGAGATCGCCTGCTCGGTCAACGACAGCACGGAGAACATCGGGGCGCGGCGTCTGCAGACCGTCCTGGAGCGGCTACTGGAATCGATTTCCTTCGACGCGGCCGATCGTGGCGGGCAGACGCTGAAGGTGGACGCGGCATACGTCGACGAGCATCTCGGAAAGCTGGCGGAGGACGAGGACTTCCGCCGCTACATCCTCTGAAGGTGCAGGGGGAGGCGCCTGTTGAGTTGCGCTTGCGCGGCAAGCGCCGGATTCTGCGCGTGAGTTTCGCCGACGGCGCCGCGTTCGATCTCAACGCCGAATACCTGCGCGTGAAGTCCCCGTCGGCGGAGGTGCGGGGGCACGGGCGCGGAGGCGGAGAATTGCCCCTCGGCAAGTCCGAAGTCCGGGTAACGGCGGTAGAACCCGTGGGCCAGTATGCGGTTCGCCTGGTGTTCGACGACGGCCACGATTCCGGCATCTATTCCTGGAAATATCTGCGGGAACTCGGCGAATACCGCGATGAGTACTGGGCGGGCTACCTCAGGGAAGTGGCGGCGCAGAAGGCTCATGCCGGCAACTGACCCCGGTAGCGAGGGCGTCCCGCGCTCGGCGAAGCCGGGGGCGCATTCGCGTCCGAAGCGGTTCGGCTTCAGCCGGGTAAGCCGGGAAGAGAAGACCCGGCGTGTGCGGGGCGTGTTCGACTCCGTGGCGGACCGCTACGACCTGATGAACGACCTGATGTCGCTTGGCGCGCACCGCCTGTGGAAGAGGTTTGCGCTGGCGCGCACCGGGCTGCGGCCCGGGGGCGTAGCGCTGGATGTTGCGGGCGGCACCGGCGATCTGGCCATCGGCATGGGCCGGCAGGTCGGATCGCGGGGGCGTGTTCTGCTCACCGACATCAATCCCGCGATGCTGCGGGTCGGCCGAAGCCGGCTGCTTGACGCCGGCGCCTGGGGAAACACCAGGGCGCTGCGCGCCGATGCGACCGCCCTGCCCTTCGGCGCCGGACTGTTCGACTGCGTGACCATAGGGTTCGGGCTGCGCAACGTCACCGGAAAGCCGGCCGCGCTGAAGAGCATGGCGCGGGTCGTCAAGCCCGGCGGCCGCCTGCTGGTGCTGGAGTTCTCGCGGCCGGCGCTCAAGTTCATTCGTCCCGCCTACGACTGGTATTCGTTCGCCGTCATTCCCGCCCTCGGGCGCATGGTCGCGGGCGATGCCGAAAGTTATCGTTACCTGGTGGAATCGATACGGGTGCATCCCGACCAGGAAACGCTGGCCGAAATGATGCGCGAGGCCGGGTTCGAGAACGTGCGCTGGCACAACCTGTCGGGCGGCGTCGTCGCGCTGCACATCGGTTTTCGCTACTAGGGGGCCGTGCGCTTGTTCGCGAAACTGGTCACCTCGCTGGAAGGCGTGCTGAACCGCAATCTTCACGCTTCGCTGACTGCGCGCCGCGCGGCGGCCGAACTGGAGGGACTGTGCATGGACATGGGCGTTTCGGCGTCGCAGCCGATGCTGCGCATCAGCATGGAAGACGGCCGCCTGCGCTTCACCGAACCGGACGAAAGGCCCTCCGGAGTGACGCTGTCCGGCGGCTGGCGCCGCTTGCTGGAACTGCTCGGCGGCGATCACACGGGGCCGGGACTCGACTTGCGGGGCGACCCCGCCGTGGCCGAAGGCTTCGCCCGGCTCCTCAAACACTGCCGGCCCAACCCGGAAGAGGAACTGGCCCGCTTCACGGGCGACGCCCTTGCCCATGAGGCGGGAGACGCCGCCAGGGCCGCCGCCGGCTGGGCCGGGGAAGCGGCCGGCTCATTGCGGCGCAATCTGCGCGATTTCGTCCAGGAAGAGGCGCGCTTGTCGCCGACGCGGGTGGAGTTCGACGCCTTCTCCGGCGAGGTGGAAAGGCTGCGCGACAGCGTCGCGCGCGTCGGCGCGCGGATCGAGGCCCTGGGCAAGGGCCGCACCCGATAGCCGGCGGGATCGCGGAATCCGGTTCAGGCATGCGCTTGTTGTTCCGAATCATTGGGATCGTGCGCCTGCTGGCGCGCTACGGTCTGTTGCGGGATGCCGGCGTCGCGCGGCCGTTGCGCGTGCCCGCATGGCTGCTGCTGGCGCGGCGCAGGCTGAAGGGAGAGTCGCGCGGCCGGCGCTTGCGCGAGGCGCTGCAGGACCTCGGCCCGATCTTCGTCAAGTTCGGGCAGAACATTTCCACCCGGCCCGACCTGCTCCCTCCCGACATAGCCGGGGAGCTGACGCGGCTGCAGGATGACGTGCCGCCCTTCCCGGCGGAAACGGCGCGCGAGCTGCTGAGCGGCTTCTACGGACGTCCGGTGGAAGAAGTATTCGCCGAATTCGAGCCGGAGGCCCTGGCGGCGGCCTCGATCGCGCAGGTTCATGCCGCGCGCCTGCCGGACGGCGAAGAAGTCGTGGTCAAGCTGCTGCGCCCGGGCATCCGGGCGCGGATCGGGCGCGACGTGGAGCTGCTCTACGGCGTGGCGCGGCTGGCCAGCGCATGGTGGCCGTCCACCTACCGCCTGCGACTGGTCGAAGTCGTAGAGGAATACGAGCGCACGCTCGGCTACGAACTGGACCTGACCCGCGAGGGCGCCAACGCCGCGCGCCTGAAGCGCAGCTTTGCCGACTCCGACATCATCCACGTGCCGGCCGTGTACTGGGACTACTGCCGCCCGGACGTGCTCGTCCTGGAGCGCATACACGGCGTCCCCATACGCGACGTGCAGGCGCTCAGGGACGCTGGCGCGGACATCCCGGAACTGGCGGCCCGCGGCGTGCAGATCTTTTTCACCCAGGTGTTCCGGGACAGCTTCTTCCATGCCGACATGCATCCCGGAAACGTGTTCGTGGACATCAGCGATCCGAAGAACCCCCGCTACGCCGCCGTGGATTTCGGCATTGTGGGAATACTCGACGAGCGCGACCATCACTACCTGGGCCAGACGCTGCTGGCCTTCTTCGAGCAGGACTACGCGCGCCTGGCCCGGTTGCACCTGTACTGGGGATGGGTCGCGCCGGATGCCCGGGCCGAGGACCTGGAGGCGGCCTTCCGTGTCATAGGGGAGCCGATCTTCGCCAGGCCGCTGAGCGAGTGCAGTTTCGGAAGGGTTCTGGGCCGGATCTTCGCCACCGCCCAGGAGTTCGACATGCACCTGCAGCCGCAGATGCTGCTGCTGCACAAGACGCTGCTCAACATCGAGGGCCTGGGCCGGGAGCTCTATCCGGAACTGGACCTGTGGGAAACCGGATATCCGCTGCTGAAGAAGTGGATGGCGCGCCGGGCCGAACCCGGCCGCGTGATTAAGGAGCTTCGGCGCGATCTGCCGGAGTTGCGTTTTGCCGTTCAGCGCCTGCCCCGCGCGCTGCATCGCCTGCTGGACAGGGCGGAAGGGGCGCCTAGCCGGCGCCGCGAACGCCGGCCGGAAGGGAGGCGAAGGCTGTGGCGGCAACTGACCGGCTGCACGCTGCTGCTCGTGGGGGCCGTTCTGCTGGGTCTCCAGGCCCAGCCGCCGTTCCTGTCCTGGCTGGCCGGCGCGGCCGGCCTCGCCCTGGTGCTCAGCGCCCGCCCGCGCTCCTAAGCCCTGCTGCGGCGGGTGCGCGATTCAGGTGCGCAGGGAACGGAGGAAGTCGCCGGGGTCCTCGCCGCGCTCGAGGCAGTCCACGACCGCCGAGCCCACGATAACGCCGTCCGCCACGCCCGCCAACGTGCGCACCTGCTCGGCGCTGCGCACGCCGAAGCCAGCGCACACGGGAAGCGTTGAACACTCGCCGACCCTCTGCAAGTAGGCCGTCATTTCATCCGATACCCGGCGCTCGCCGCCGGTCACGCCGGTCACCGTCACGGCATATACGAACCCGCCGCTTCCCCGGCACAGGGTCCGCATCCGCTTGGCGGGAGTGGCCGGAGTGACCATCTGAACCAGCCCGACGCCGTGCACCTCAAACAGTTCACGGACGCTGTCGCACTCCTCCCAGGGCAGGTCGGGCACGATCAGGCCGCCCACATGGCACTCGCCGCAGCGTTCGGCGAGGTTCTCCAGACCGTAGGCAAGAAGCGGGTTGTAGTAGCTCATCAGCACCAGCGGCGCGCCCGGATCGCCATGCGCCTTCAGTTCCCGCAGGATCCACTCGAGCGAAACGCCGTTTGCCAGGGCCGCTTCGCTGGCGCGCTGGATCGTTACGCCGTCCGCCATGGGATCGGAGAACGGAACGCCTATCTCCACGACATCGCCAGCGTCCGCCAGTTGCTCAAGAATCGAATGAAACACTCCCGCGCTCGGATGTCCCGCTGAGAAAAAGGGGAGCAGGGCAGGCCGCCGGGCTTCAAGGATGGCGCGTCGGATTCGTTCGGCGCCGGGCATCGTACTACTCACAAAGCCGTACTGTAGGTCAAGGCAACCGCGTCTGACAAACCATGACATGCGGCGTGGCGCGGCAGGCATTGCAACCCTGTGCCCATGGGCGGCATCCATTTAGGTGTCGGCCTTGCAGACAACAGGGGAAACAAATGAGACGCTTAGCGGGCATTGCAGGCACCTTTCTTCTTGTCGGTTGCACCGGATTTTCGGATCCCAGTGGTGCGATTGTGGATCTCAAGGGAGGGGACAGGGAGCAATACGAAGCGGACCTGGCGGATTGTCAGGACTATGCGAACGAAGTACCGCTTGGGAAACATGTCGGCACCGGCGCTGTTGCCGGTGCTGCTGTTGGCGCGGTAGGGGCGGCCGTCTCCGGAGCCAATACGACGGGTATTGGGCAGTCGGCAGGTGTCGGCGCGGTCTATGGCGGGACGATGAGAGGCATAGGAGCCGTGGGCGAGAAACAACAGGTCCTGCGCGAGTGCATGAGGGGCCGGGGCTATCGCGTCCTCAACTCCAGACACTTTGGGGGTTCGACGCATTGTTGCGTGAATAGCGTGCCGCCGGTTGCCGTGGTTCGGTAATGGAAGGGATCGTGCGGGCGGCGCAGCTTGCAGGCGCCAGCTCGACGTATCGGCGCTACCAGGATGCCTGAGCAGTGAGGGTGGGCATGTCCTTGTCGCCGCGCCCGGAAAGACCGATCAGTATGCGCTTGCCGGGATTTTCCGCCGCCCAGCGGCGCGCGGCGAAGAAGGCGTGGGCCGGCTCCAGCGCCGGCAAGATGCCTTCCAGCCTGCAGCACTCGGCCAGGCTCTCCAGCGCCTCGGAGTCGTCCGCCGTCACGTAACGGACCCGGCCGAGCGCCTGTAACAAGGCATGCTCCGGGCCGACGCCCGGATAGTCCAGGCCGGCGGAGATCGACGAGGTTTCCAGTACCTGGCCGTCGTCGTCGTAGAGCAGCATGGAATAGCTGCCGTGCAGGACGCCGGGCCGTCCGGCCGACAGCGAGGCGGCGTTTTCTCCCGGCGTCAGCCCCGTTCCGCCCGCTTCCACGCCGAAGATGCGAACCTCTTCGTCGCCGAGAAAAGCGTGGAACAGGCCGATGGCGTTGGAGCCGCCGCCGACGCAGGCGAATACCGCGTCCGGCAGGCCTCCGGCCTGTTCCGCGAACTGCGAGCGGGCCTCGTCGCCGATGATTCTCTGCAATTCGCGCACCAGCCAGGGATAGGGGTGCGGACCCACGGCCGAACCCAGCAGGTAGTAGACGCCCTCGGGATCGGCCACCCAGGTGCGAAAGGCCTCGTCCGTCGCCGCCCGCAGGGTCCGGTCACCCTTGTCCACGGCCACGACCTCCGCGCCCAGCTGGTGCATGCGCTGGACATTGGGCGCTTGCCGCTCCATATCGAGCACGCCCATGTAAACGCTGCAGGGCAGCCCCACGCGCGCGCAGGCGGCCGCGGCCGCCACGCCGTGCTGTCCCGCGCCGGTTTCCGCCACCACGCGGCGGGCGCCGAGCTTGAGCGCCAGGTGCGCCTGGCCCAGCGCGTTGTTGATCTTGTGCGCGCCTGTGTGGGCCAGGTCCTCGCGCTTGAGCCAGACCTGCGCGCCCCAGGATTTTTCCAGGCCGCGGGCCCGGGTCAGCGGCGTCGGACGGCCGATCCATTGGCGCCGCTCGCCGTCCAGCGCTTCGCATGCGCCGGCATCGGCGAAGAATTCGCGCGCCGCCTCTTCCAGCCGGGACAGCGCGGGCATCAGCGTTTCCGGCGCGAAGCGGCCCCCGAAGGGACCGAAACGGCCGTTGCCGTCCGGCAGGTCGCCGCGGAGCAGGGCGTCGAGCTGCGAGCGCCCTTCGGAAGCTGCGATCTTCATCAGGTCAGGTCCGCCTGCCGGGCAGCGCGTATGAAGTCGCGGACCCGCCGGGGGTCCTTCACGCCCGCGCTTGACTCCACGCCGGAGCTCACGTCCACGCCCCATGGGCGCACGCGGCGAACGGCCTTGCCGACATTCTCGGGATCAAGGCCGCCGGCCAGCATCACCTGGGCGCGGCGGGCCAGGAGTGCCGCCCGCTCCCAACTCGGCGGACGACCCTTCCCGCTGACGGCGCTCTCGAAGAGGCACGGTATTTCAATGGAAAAATTGTCGGTATCGAATTGCTCATGGTCCCTGTACACGGGCAGCCTTCCGACATCGTCGGGCAGGCGCAATTCCGCCAGGCAGTCGGCATCCGCCTGCAGGCAGTCCGGTCTGAAACCTTCCAACACCTCTTCCCACTCCGCTTGTTGCGGGCGCAGCATAACCGCAACGCGCCGCACGTGCCCGGGAACGGGTCCGGCCAGCGCCGTCGCCCGCTGCGGAGACAGGAACCGGGGCGAGGGTGGGTGGAAGTTGAAGCCGATCGCATCGGCGCCCGCCTCTACCGCCGCCTCCACCGCATCGGGACGGGTCACCCCGCAGATTTTCACGAACAGGCTCACGGCTGCCTTCTCCGGCGGCCCTCGGCCAGCATGCCGGCGGCCAGCGCTCGCGGATCCTCCGCGCGCATCAGGGCCGTGCCGATCAGCAAGCCGTCCCAGCCGCGGGCGGCAAGTTCACCCGCCTGCCCCGCATCCTCGATTCCGCTCTCGGCAATCATTCGGTAGCCGCCTGCATCTTGGGGTTCGACGCGTCCGAACCGCCCACGGTCCACCTTCAGGGTTCGCAGATCGCGGCAATTCAGTCCCAGCAACACCTTGTCCCGTGGCGCGTCAACGCGACCGGCCATTTCCCGCGCGCGTTCAAGCTCCGCTTTCCCGAATGCCTCAAGCAGCGAAAACATGCCGCAGGCCAGGGCGGTCCCGAGCATCGCTTCGGTGTTCGCGTCATCGGTCATGCCGACAATCAGCAGCACGCCGGACGCGCCATGCAGACGCGCCTCAAGCACCTGGTAGGGATCGACCAGAAAATCCTTGCGCATGACGGGCGTGCCCCCGGCAGCCTTGGCAATGTCCGCCAGCAACTCGAGCGATCCGCCGAAACGGCTGGGTTCGGTCAGCACCGACAGTGCCGCCGCGCCTGCCGCGGCATATTGCCCGGCCAGCGCGACCGGCGAGAAATCGGCGCCGGCCAGCCGGCCCTCGCTGGGCGAGCGCGGCTTGATCTCGGCGATCAGGTCAAAACCATCGGGCGAGAAGCCAATGGCCGGCGGAGGCGGCAGCCGTTCGACGCGGTGGCGCAGCTCGTCCTCGGTCATGCGTTCCTTCGCCGTTGCGGAGCGCCGGCGGCTGGATTCCGCCATGCGCTCGAGAAATCCGCCGCTCATGGCGCCGCTGCGCCTCGCATGTCCTCAAGCAGTCTTCCCGCCGCGCCCGACTGCAGAGCGTCCCGCGCCGCGCCCAGGCCTTCGTTCAAGCTGGTGGCCGCGCCAACGAGTTCCAGCACCAGGCCCGCCTGCAGCACCAGCGCGTCGTTCAGCGCTTCCGCTCCCTCGCCGCGCAGGGCGCCTTCCAGCGTGGCGGCGTTGTACTCGCGCTTTCCGCCCGCCAGGTCGGATGGCTTGCAGCGCGCAATGCCGAAGTCGGCGGGATCCACGGTGAGCTTGCGCACCGCGCCGGGACGCACGTCGATCTGCAGGAATTTGCCAGCGGGCGTGGGCTCGTCCCATCCGGGTTCGCCGTGGACCACGAAGCAGCGCTCGATTTCCAGGCCGCTCAGCGTATCGGCCATCAGGGCCGCCGCTTCGCGGCTGAACGCGCCGACCACCATGAAGGGAGGTTGCGCCGGATTGGCCAGGGGACCCAGCAGGTTGAATACCGTGCGCACGCCCAGCGCCGCCCGGATGGGCGCGATCGACTTCATCGCCGGATGGAAATAGGGCGCGAACATGAAGGCGAAGCCGTGTGACGCAAGCGATTGCGTGACTTCCTCGGCGGTATTCGGCCAGTCCACGCCAAGCGCCTTCAGCACGTCGGCGCTGCCGGTCTTGCTCGACACCGCCCGGTTGCCGTGCTTGGCGATGCGCACGCCGCAGGAGGCCGCCAGCAGCCCGGCCCCCGTTGACAGGTTGATGCTACCGGACCCGTCGCCGCCGGTGCCCACCACATCGGCAACGGGACCGCCCGCCGGCAGTTCCGGGCGGATCGCCAGCTCGCGCATCGCCCTCGCGAACCCGCGCAACTCCGCGGCGTTCTCCCCTTTCAGGCGCAACGCCGCGAGCAGCGCGCCGGCCAGCGCCGGCTCGGCTTCGCCTCCGGCCAGTTCGCGCATCGCGGCCTCGGCCTGGCCCTCGGAGAGGTCCCGGCCGGCCAGCAGCCGTTCCAGCATGGAACGGAGCGTGTGGGTTTCGGCGTTCACTGCATACTTCGAGGGGACGCCTAGAGCGGGTACATCATGGGCAGCAGCAGGGAAAAGCCCAGCCACATGATCAGGGTGAGCGGCGCGCCGATGCGCAGAAAGTCCAGGCGCCGGTAGCCTCCCGCGCTCATGATCAGCAGATTGGTCTGGTAACCGATCGGCGTTAGGAAGCTCATGTTGGCGCCGAATATCACCGCCAGGATGAAGGGCTCTACCGGTGCGCCGAGGCCGGTGGCGAACGAGTATGCGATCGGCGTACCGATGATGGCCGCGGCGTTGTTGGACACGATGTTGGTCAGTATCGCCATCAGAAGCATCAGGCCGCTGAGTATCAGCGGAATCGGCAGGTCGCCCGAAAGCACCACGAACACCTGCGCCAGCCAGTCGGCCGCGCCGGTCTTGATCAGGGCCTGGCCGAGGCTCAGGCTGGCCACGATGATGATGGTGAGAGGCACGTTGAAGGCGTCGCGCACGTTTCTCCAGCTCAGGCACTTGGCCGCGATCATCAGACCGGCTCCGGTGACGGCAGTGAGCACGATCGGTACCCAGCCCAGCGCTGCCGGGACGATGATGGCCGCCATGATCCCCACCGCGGCCTTGGCCCTGCCGGCGCGGGGCAGCTCCACGACCCGGCCCAGCACCAGCATTGCGGATTCCGTGGCGAGGCGGCGGATTTCGGCGCGCGATGCTTGCACCAGCAACACGTCTCCCGTGCTGAGCCGCGCGTTCAGCAGGTCGTGCGTGGGCGCCTCGCGCGCGCCGGAGCGATGGATGGCCAGCGGCACCAGCCCGTAGATCTCGTCGAGGTGGGCCGCGCGCACGCTGCGCTTGTCCAGCGGCGAGCCCCGCGTCACCACGAGTTCCGCGATCTGCTGGGGTTCGTCGCGGAACCGGTCTGCGCCATGCGGCAGCGAGGCGCCGAGCGTCTCTTCGTATTCGCTCAGGCGCTCCATCGTGTCGCGCACGAACAGGCGGTCCCCGGCCCTGATCTGCAGCGTGTCAAGCCCGTGCAGGAACACGTTGTTTCCGCGCACGATCCGGGTAATCAGCATTTCGTTATTGGTGCGGGCCCGAATCTCCGCGACCGTCTTGCCGTCCGCGAAGCCGCCCGGCTCGATGATCAGCGTGGAGGTAAAGAGAAGGTTTGCCTTGGCCAGTGGCAGCGTGCGCTCCGGCACCAGGCGGGGCGCAACGAGCCACAGGAACAACATGGCAACGCTTCCCACCAACAGCACCGGCAGGCTGAACGAGAACATTCCGAAAGTGGGAAGCCCCAGGTCCTGCTCGGCCAGCTTCACTACCAGCAGATTGGTGGACGTGCCGATCACCGTGGACATGCCGCCGATCAGGGTCGCGAACCCCATCGGCAGCAGAATCGACGACGGCGCCTGCTTGGCGTGCAGCGCCGCGGCCGTAAGTACCGGAAGCAGCATCACCACCACCGGCGTGTTATTGACGAACGCGCTGAAAGCGGCCGAGCCGACCAGCGTCAGCAGCGCGGCGAGCAGCGGTTGTCGGGTCCAGAGCCGGGTGAAGAACAGGGCCACCGGGCGTAGCGCGCCGGTGGTCTCGAGACCCTTGCCGGCCACCAGCAGCGCCGTAATCGTAACGAGCGCTTCATGGCCCAGGTTGAGAAGGAAGTCCGTTGGCCGGATAAGTTCGCCGTCCTGCTCCAGCGGCCAGAAGTGGAATGCCAGCAGCAGCACAAGCAACACGCCCATGCCGGCGGTTTCCAGGGGAATCCGGTCGCGGGTAAACAGGTACAGCGCGAACACGGTGAGCAGCATCACCATCAGTGCGTGTGCGCCCGGGAACTCCGGCAAGGCCTGACCCTCCAGCAGAACGGAGGCCGCTATGGTAGCAGCCCCGGTTTCGCCCGGGGTGGTTGTTTCAGGGGCCCTGACCGGCGCGCAGCAAGGCCCAGGTCGAACGGAGCAGGCGCTCGTAATCGGCCCGGTCGAGAAGCGAGCGAACCTGGCTGCCGTGCATCGTGAGATTGTCCGCAACACGGACGACCGGCAGCAGATTCAGCCACCGGCGGGCCGGAATCGCGTTTGCCTGGCGCGGCAGTACGCAGTACGGCGACAGCGCCAGGAGCTGTCGGTGGCGCGGGCTACGCCGGGAGATGATCCGGCGCGCGCCGACATCCCCGTAGCGCGGGGCAAGCGTGCGCACCAGTTGTTCCGCATTGAGCGCCGGGTACGGGCCGCGCTCCTGAGCCAGGCGCAGGGATTCGCGCAGCAACTGGCGCTTGAACAGCGTCAGCCAGCGTTGCAGGAGTCGCAGCGTGGAGAAAGACGCCGGGTCCAGCCCGTGGCGCAGCACCAGGTCCCCGATCCCGGTGACGTGCGCGGCAAGCCGGCGATTGGCCAGGGCGTCGCTGCGCAGTTGCTCCGAAGGCCATGTCACGGCATCGATCAGGTTGTCGGCCAGCCGCACTCCAACCCGAACCAGCTTCTTCAGGTGTCCGGTGCCGCGCCCGATCTGCTCCGCGGGGATCGTGCTCAAGTCGAACTGCATGCCCAGCCAGGCGGTGTCGGCAGGGGCCTCGAACAGGCTCAGCGGCATGATCGTGTCCGGCCTCTCGCTTCCCATCAGGTCCGTCAGCGGCTGCTTCCGGCCCGCAAGGACCAGGTCGATGCGCGGATTGCCGTGACTGGCGCAAACCAGTTCCTCCCACAGCGCTTTCTCGCGGAAGGTTCCCGCGTCCACCCGCAACGCCGCGCGCGTGCCTGTCCCGCCCGGATCCTCCACGGCATTGAGCAGGGTGCGGCACGCCGGATGTTCGGCGCGCAGGGAAAAGACCACCGGAGGAACTGCGGACCGGATTTCGGCCAGCCTCCGGATCTCGCGGATCAGCGCGTCGAGCCAGGCGCCGAACTGATTCGGGACAATCCCGGAGAGGTCGACCCCTATCGCGACGTCGCGCTCTCCCGGTTGCGCCAGACAGTCGCGAAATGTCCGCAGCGCAGGACCGCCGGAGTCGGGAGATTCGTCCGGGCCGACCTGCAGGCGGCAGGCATATTGTCCCGAGACGGCATGGCTTGTCGTAAACGGCCCTCCGGGATCGAACGGCAGCGGCCCGATCGTTTTGCCGCTGAGCAGCCGCTCGAAGTAGCCGCGCCAGCGTTGGGGCTCCGCTTCGCCGCGTACGGCAATCGCCGCCAGCGCGCGCGCCTGCGCCAGCCGCCCGCCATTGCCGATCGCCCGCGGATCCATGCACCGAATGTGCCGGGCGAACGCCCGCCCGGCAATCGGGAAATCGGCCGCGTTCGCCCCCTATTGGGTGTGGCGGGCCTGGTGACTTGTCACGCCTGGATCAGGTCCTTGAGGGCAACGGACTCGTCGATCAACTGAACGGGGTCCGGGGCTGCGCCCGAGGCGATCAGTTTCTTCCCCGCCATGAAATCCCGCGGACTGGATACGGCCTCCACCGCGCTCAGCCGGCCGTCGCGCATGCGGAACGCCGCGAAACTGCCTGAGGATGGATCGCCGCGCAGCACAGTCTCGTCGCCGGGCCGGGCCAGTCCCGCGATCTGCAGCTTCGCGTGAAACTGGTCCGACCAGAACCAGGGGACGCCGGAATAGGGTTTCGGATCGCCCAGGATCACCGAGGCGGCCACCTGGCCGTGGTCCACGGCGTTCTGCACCGATTCCAGGCGCACGGCGAAGCCCAGGGCGGTATTGACCGCGCGCGCGCAGTCGCCCGCCGCCAGCACAGCTTCGTCTTCGGTCCGGCAGTGCTCGTCGGCCAGGATGCCGTCGTCTTCACCAAGACCGCACTCGCGGGCCAGGTCCGCCGACGGGAGCACGCCGATGCCCACCACCACGGCATCGGCGGCGAACGGGCCATTGCCCGTTTCGACCGCCTCGACGCGCCTGCGCCCCGCGAAACCCCGGACCTGCTCCCCCACCCGAATGCGCACGCCGGATTGCCGGTGCAGGCCGGTGAGCCAATCGGCAACGGCGGCGCTGGCCACGCGGCTCATTACCCGCTCCTCGGCCTCCAGGACGGTGACTTCGGCGCCTGCCTTCGCCGCCGTGGCCGCCACTTCCAGCCCTATGTACCCTCCGCCCACAATGACAATCCGCCGTCCCGGAGCAAGTTCCTCGTGCAGCGCGTCGGCGTCGTCCAGCGACCTCAGATAGTGGATGCCGGGCAGATCCGAGCCCGGCGCATCGAGCTTGCGCAAAACGCTTCCGGTGGCCAGCACCAGGCGGTCGTAGCGGAGCTCCTCGCCGTTGTCCAGCACCGCAAGCTTGTGGCCGCGGTCCACGGACAGCACCCGGCGGCCCAGGCGCAGTTCCACGTCCCTGGACTCGTAGTACTCCGCCCGGCGAAGCAGCAGCCGCTCGCGCTCGAGTTCGCCGGCCAGGTACTGCTTGGAAAGCGGCGGGCGCTGATAGGGAGGCGCGCTCTCCTCGCTGACCAGCGTTATCGGCCCGCCATGGCCGCCGAGCCGAAGCGAGACGACCAGTTGGGCCGCGGCCTGGCCGCCGCCGACGATCAGCACCGATTCGCCCGGCACTACGAAACGGCCGGCTGCAGCGGCCAGAATATCGGCAGCAGCAGCATCACGATGACGAATACGAGCAGCGTAAGCGGAATGCCTGCCCGGATATAGTCGTTGAACCGGTAGTTGCCGGGACCCATGATGAGGATATTGGCCGGATGCGAAATCGGGCTGGTGAAGCTGGCCGACGCCGCCATGGCCATGGCCATCATCGCCGTCGTGGGCGCGATCCCCAGCGAGGCGCTGGCCGACAGCACCACCGGCGACATCAGCACCACCAGCGCGGCGGTGGGTACGATCATCGTGGCCAGCGCCGTAACCAGGTAAAGCCCGCCTATCACGTACCAGGGCCCCAGCGCCCCCAGCAGATCGACCGCGGTGCCGGCCAGCAGCCGGGCCGCGCCGGTGTTGGCCAGCGCCGTTCCCAAAGGCAGCATGCCCGCGATGAGGAAGACCGCCCGCCAGTCGATCGCCCGGTAGGCGTCCTCCATGCTGAGGCAGCGGATCAGCACCATGAGGGTCGCGCCGATCAGCGCGGCGATGGAAATCGGCAGCCAGCCGGTCAGCACGGCGCCGATCACGCCGATCATGATCAGTCCGGCGTAACGCTTCCGCGGGCGGCGGGGAACGAAGGGGGTCACCTCGATGAACGAGGGGTCCCTGGCCAGCCGGCGGAGATTGTTGCGCGGCCCCACCAGCAACAGCGCATCGCCGAAGTTCAGCCGTTCCGTCTGCAGATCGGTGTGCAGGGTCTGCCCGGCGCGCCGGATCGCCACCAGTTCCAGGCCGTACTTCTCGTTGAAACCCATTTCTCCCGCCGTGCGGCCGCCAAGGCGTGACAGCGGCGCCAGCGTGACTTCCTCGGTGGCCAGCCGGTCGGTGGCGTAGAGGTTCAGGGCCGGCGTCATTTCCTCTTCGATTTCGAGTTCCTGGACCGCGCGCAGTGTTTCCAGGTCCTCGTTGCGCGTCTGAAGAAGCAGGCGGTCGTCCTCGCGCAGCACTTCATCCGGATCCGGGATGAAGTTGACTTCGTCTTCGCGGTTGATGGCCAGCAGCCGGAACTCCAGCGCTTCGGCCAGGCGGGATTCGCCGTAGGCCAGGCCGACCAGCGGCGAACCAGCGGGAACGCGAACGCTGATCAGCCGTTCGTTGGGCCGGTAAAGTCGCTCCAGCGTCCCCTGGTCGAGTTCGATCACCTCATCGAACTCCTCCGTCCTCCGGGCCAGGTCCGCCGTTTCCACCCGGCCCTGGAGAAGGACGAAGTCGCCGGCGCGCAGCGGCAGACGGCTCAGCCCGGAGCGGCGCACGCGGTTCCCGCGCCGAAGCGCGATGGCCAGGCCGCGGGTCTTCAGTTGCAGCTCCTGCCGGTTTACGGGGTTCTGTATCAGCGGCGACCCCTCGGCGACCCGCGCCTGCACCATCCGGAGGTTTTCGGTCAGGGGCAGGTTGGCGGGCACCGTCTCGCCCTTTCCGATGACGCTCTGCCACGCGCGCAACTCTTCGATGTACTCGCGCTTGCCCTGTACCAGAAGCCGGTCGCCCGCCTTGAGCGCCGACTGGCGCGCTGGCAGCCGGATGATGCGCCGGCCCCGCTCTATGGCGATGACGATCAGTCCCAGCGCCGCTATCCGGCTCTCCGCCAGCGTGCGTCCGGCGAGCCCGGAAGCGCTGCTCAGGGAAACCGTGAACATGAATTCCCGCAGTCCGTAGAGGGCCCTGAGGTTGCGCTGGCTGCGCGTTCTGGTGAATTCGCCCGCCTCGCGGGTCGGCAGCAGCCGGCGGCCGAAGAGCACGAAGAACAGCACGCCCCCCACCAGGGCGGCCCCGCCCACGGGCAGGAAGTCGAACAGCTGGAACCGGAAATCGCCCTGCTCCGCCAGTGACGCGCTGACCAGGAGGTTCGGCGGGGTTCCGATCTGGGTGGTGAGGCCGCCGAGCAAGCACCCAAATGACAGCGGCATCAGCAGCCGCGAGGCCGGCACGCGCGCGCGCCGCGCCAGTCCCATTACGACGGGCAGCATCAGCACCGCCACGCCGATGTTGTTCATGAACGCCGACAGCCCGCCCGAAGCCAGCATGATCACCGCCACCAGCGCTGCTTCGTTGCGGCCCGCCACGCGCATGAGGTAGCGCCCGATCAGATCGCCGACGCCGGTGCGCAGCAATCCCTCGCTGATGATGAACATGGCCCACAGCGTGATGACGGCCTCGTTGCTGAAGCCGGCCACGGCCTGTGCCGGCGTGACCAGGCCGGTGACGGTAAGCGCGCCCACCACGAGCAGCGCCACGATGTCCATGCGCAGGGCCTCGGTGACGAACAGCACCAGCGCGATCACGAGGATCGTGGTGACCAGCGCGATGTCAAACATCGGGCGTGTTCTCCGGGGCGCCGTAACCGCCGCCTCCCGGCGTTTCGATCATGAACTGGTCTCCCGGCTCCACGCGGGTCCGGTCGCGCGCGGTCAGTTCGGTGACGCCGCCGCTGGAGCGCAGCACCCGGGCGCGGCCGGGCGCGCCGTCCCCGCCCCCCGCCAATCCGAACGGCGCGGTCCGGCGGCGGTTCGACAGGATGGCCAGTTCCATCGGCTGAAGGAATTCGATGCGGCGCAGCGCGCCGTCCCCGCCGCTGCGCCGCCCGCTCCCGCCGCTTCCGCCGCGGAGGCGGAATTCGCGCAGCAGCACGGGGAACCGCAACTCCAGCACCTCGGGGTCGGTGAGGCGCGAATTGGTCATGTGCGTGTGTACGGCGGAGGCCCCGTCGAATTCGGGCCCCGCCCCGCTGCCTCCGCAGACGGTCTCGTAGTACTGGTACCGGTCGTTTCCGAAAGTGACGTTGTTCATCGTTCCCTGGGCCGCCGCCATCACCCCCAGCGCGCCGTATAGCGTGTCCACCACGCACTGCGAGGTCTCCACGTTGCCGGCAACCACCGCGGCCGGCCAGCGGGGATTCAGCAGCGTGCCTTCGGGAAGGATAATGCGTAGCGGCTTCATGCAGCCGGAATTCATCGGGATGTCCGCGCCCACCAGCGAGCGGAACACGTAGAGCACGCAGGCCCGGCAGATCGGCGAGGGCGCGTTGAAGTTGCCCGCGGACTGTCCGCTGGATTTGCTGAAGTCGATGACGGCCTCCCGCCGGCGCCGGTCGATGCGGATATCCACGACGATCCGTTCGTCGCCGTCCATCGTGCATTCGAACCGCCCGTCCTCCAGCCGGTCGATCACGCGCCGCACCGACTCCTCGGCGTTGTCGCGAACATGGACCATGTAGGAGCGCACGGTCGATGCGCCGTAATGGCCCACCAGCGCCTTCAGTTCGCTTGCGCCCTTGGCGTTGGCCGCGAGTTGCGCCTTGATGTCGGCCAGGTTGCGGGCCGGATTGCGCGCCGGCCAGGGACCGCCCGTGAGCGCCGCATTGAGGCGCGCTTCCTCAAGGCGCCCCCCCGACACCAGCAGGAAGTTGTCGAACAGCACGCCCTCTTCATCGATGTGCCGGCTGTCGGGGGGCATGGAGCCCGGCGTGATCCCGCCGATGTCGGCGTGATGCGCCCGCGAGGCCACGAAAAAATCCGCCGCTTCCGCGTTCTCGAGAAACACCGGGGAAACCACCGTGAGGTCGGGCAGGTGCGTGCCGCCGTTGTAGGGCGCGTTCACCAGGTAGGCCTCGCCCGGGCGTGGGCCGGACTTGCGGGCGGTGAGGACCGCCTTGACGCTGGCGTCCATCGACCCGAGATGCACCGGCATGTGCGGCGCGTTAGCCACCAGTTCGGCGCTCGAATCGAACAGGGCGCAGGAAAAGTCCAGCCGTTCCTTGATGTTGACCGAGTGCGCGGTGTTTTCCAGCACCGCCCCCATCTGTTCGGCAATGTGCATGAAGCGGTTGTTGAACACTTCCAGCAGCACCGGATCGGGAACGTCGCCGGTGGCCTCCATACGGTCCTGGCGCGCGAGGCGGGCAAGGACCAGGTGACCCCCGGGCTGCGCCGACGCCTGCCAGCCCGGCGGAACGACCGTGGTGGCGTGGTCCTCGGAAATGATGGCCGGGCCCGTGATGGAATGTCCGGGGCCCAGGTCCCGCCGCCGGTACGCGGGCGTGTCATGCCCGGCGCCGCCGAACACGGTCTTCGCCGCAAATGCGGGCCGTGGCTCCTTCGACGGATCGGGATCGTTGCCCGGCTCCCACCGGTATTCCTCGCCGGTATCGCCGCTGGCCTGCACGCGAATCGCTTCGATCACCAGCGCCGCCCCGGGCGGTTCGATTCCGAAGCGGGCCCGATGCGCTTCGGAGAATTGCCGCCGCAGATCCGACAGCCCGGCATTCCCGCCCTCCGCGGAAACGGGAAGCGTGTTGTCCGAGTCCCGCACGCGGATTTCGGCCACGTATTCGAACGACAGGTTTCCCGGCTCGATGTCCGCTTCCACCAGTTCCCGCCGGCACTCGTCTGCAAGCCGCGCAAAGGCCGCCTTCATCCGTTCGACCGCTTCCGCATCCAGTGAGGCTTCCAGCGCCTCCTGCCGGTAAGCGCGCAACGGCGCCAGTCCCAGTCCCAGGGCCGACAGCACCCCTGCCAGCGGATGAAGCAGCACGGTGTCCATGCCCAGCTCCTCGGCGATGGCGCAGGCGTGCTGCCCGCCCGCCCCGCCAAAGGAGCACAGGGCGAACTCGGCCGGGTTCTCGCCCCGCTGCACGGATATCTTCTCGATCGCCGAGGCCATCTGGTTGATGGTCACCCGCAGGAAGCCCTCGGCGGCTTCTTCGACGCTCATCCGCCTGCCGCTGTCTTCGAACACCTCGCCGGCCAGTTTCGCGAATCCCTCCCGCGACGCCTGCTCGTCCAGAGGCTGCCGTCCATCCTCGCCGAACACACGGGGAAACATGCGCGGATGAATGCGCCCCAGCACCAGGTTCGCATCGGTTACGGTAAGCGGACCGCCGTTTCGATAGCAGGCCGGTCCGGGGTTGGCGCCGGCGGACAGGGGACCGGAGAGGAACCTGCCGGACTTGTAGCGCAGGACGGAACCTCCCCCCGCGGCCACGGTGTGGACCTTGAGCATCGGCGCTCGCAGGCGCACGCCCGCGATTTCGTTGTGCGTCACGTACTCGTAGCCGCCGGCGTAGAGCGCGACGTCGGTGGAAGTTCCGCCCATGTCGAAGCAGATCAGCTTTTCATGGCCCGCCTGCCGCGCGGTGCGCACGGCGCCCACCACGCCGGCCGCCGGCCCCGACAGAATCGCGTCCTTGCCCCGGAACCGCCCGGCTTCGACCAGCCCGCCGTTGCTTTGCATGAAAGCCAGGTTGCGCGGCGCGATCCGCTCGCTTTTCAGCCCGGCGCTCAATCCACGGATATAGCGCCGCAGCACCGGCGAGAGGTACGCATCGACAAGCGTGGTGTCGCCGCGGCTGACCAGCTTGATCAGGGGCGATACCTCATGCGAAAGCGACACCTGCTCAAAGCCGGCCTGCTCCGCCAGCCGGCCCGCCTGCAGCTCGTGTTCCGGGTTGCGCCAGGCATGCATGAAGCAGACCGCGACCGACAGCAGCCCTCGCCCGCGGGCCGCCTTGAGCCCGTCAAGAAGCGCGCCGGCGTCGAGCGGAGCCAGTTCGCGCCCGTAGGCGTCGATGCGCCCTTCCGCCTCGAGCACGTCCGCGTACAGGGCGGGCGGGCGCCGAATTTCCAAAGCGAAGAGATCGGGCCGGTTCTGGTAGCCGATCAGCAAGGCGTCCGCGTAGCCGCTGTTCACCAACAGCAGCGTGGGCTCGCCGCGCCGTTCCAGAAGCGCGTTGGTGGCCACCGTGGTGCCCATTTTCAGGTCCCGCACGGCGCCCGGGGCGCCGGCTTCGGCCATCAGCGCGCCGATGGCGTGCACCGCGGCGTCCGTGTAGCGGGAAGGATCCTCCGACAGCAGCTTGTGGACCTTCAGTTTCCCTTCGGGGTTGCGCGCCACTACGTCCGTGAACGTGCCGCCGCGATCAATCCAGAACCGCCAATCGGACATGCGGAAATTGTATGTCGCATGGTTGCGCCTTCGCCGCTATAGTTGCCCGGATGAACAGCACCACCACCGTAATCGTCACACTCGTCCTGTACAAGCTGGTCCTGCTTTCGATCGGCGTGTGGGCACACCGGCGCAGCCAGGATCAGGGCGAGTTCCTGCTGGGGGGAAGGCGCATCGGCGCCTGGGTGACGTCGCTGAGCGCCTGCGCCAGCACCACCTCGGCCTGGACGCTGTTGGGCGTGAGCGGGTTCGCCTATTTCATCGGGCCCCCGGCCATCTGGCTGACGCTGGGCATTATCGGCGGGTTCGTGATCAACTGGTGCTGGGTGGCGCCGCGCATCAACCGGGCGGCCGCGCAGACCGGCGCGCTGACCCTGACCGAACTGCTGCTGGGCGGCGACGATACCTACGCGCGCCTGGCCCGGCGCGTCGCGTCGGTGATCATCCTGGTGTGCTTCATGTTTTATGTGGCGGCCCAGTTCCAGGCGGCCGCCAACGCCTTCAACGAATCGCTCGGCCTTTCGGTCGAGTCCGGCATCGTGGTGGGCGCCGCGGTGATCCTGGCCTATACGCTGCTCGGCGGCTTCCTGGCGGTGAGCCTCACCGACAGCGTGCAGGGCGCGCTGATGCTGCTGGTGTCGATACTGTTGCCGGTGGTCACGGTGTTCTTCGTGGTCGCGCTCGGGGGAAGCGATTACATATTCAGCGTCCGCGGAGAGGCCTTCAGCATCGCGCCCCCGCACGCGGGCCTCGCGGCGATCGGCTTCGTCATCGGTTCGCTGAGCCCGGCCCTGGGCCAGCCGGGTCAGCCGCACGTCGTGAACCGCTTCATGGCCGCCCGCGACTACCAGGCGGTGCGCCGCGGACGGATCATCGCGCTGGTGTGGGTGGCTTTCGTGTTTGTCGGCATGACCGTCCTCGGCCTCGCGGGACGGGTGCTCTACTCGGACATCGGAAATCCCGAGGACATGTTCTTCGTCGTGACCCAGCGTTTGCTGCCTCCGATCCTGGCCGGCATCGTGATCGCGGCGGTCCTGAGCGCCATCATGTCCACCGCCGACAGCCAGCTCCTGACCGGGGCGGCCGCCATTTCGCGCGACTGGAACCTCAAGCGGGCGCGCCGGGCGGTCGGGCTGAAGTTCACCTATGCCGCCGTCACCGCGATAACCGTCGGGGCCACGCTTCTCGCGCTGTTCGCGCCCCAGTCGATATTCCTGCGGGTCCTTTTCGCCTGGCATGCACTGGGCGCTTCGCTGGCGCCGCTGGTCTACATGGCCGTGCTGGGCAGGCAGGTCCGGTCCGGCTACGCGCTGGCGGTGCTGATCTGCGGTTTTACCTTCACCGTGCTGCTGCACCAGCTGCCCGACATGCCCGGAGACTGGCTGGAGCGCCTGGTTCCGTTCATCGTTACCATGTGCATCGCGATAGCCGGTTCGCGTCGGATCGCCGCAAAACATGAGTAGCAACGCAACCGTAATCACAACGCTGATCTGCTACAAGCTGGTCCTGCTCGGCATCGGCCTGTGGGCATGGCGCCGTTCGCAGGACCAGGGCGAGTTCTTCCTGGGCGGCAGGAGCATCGGCGCCTGGGTCACGTCCATCAGTTCCTCGGCCAGCGCGGCATCGGCCTGGACCCTGCTTGGCGTCAGCGGTTTTGCGCTGACCCAGGGACTGCCTGCCGTCTGGCTTTGCGGTGGCGTGATCCTGGGCTACATCATCAACTGGTTCTGGATCGGGCCGCGGCTGCGCGTGATCGCAAGCAGGACCGGCGCGCTGACCCTTACCGAACTGCTCCTGGGCGACGGCGACGACGCTGTGCGGCGCGCCTCGCGCAAGGTCGCTTCGCTGATCATCCTGATTTCGTTCGTGTTCTATGTCGCCGCGCAGTTCCAGGCCGCCGGCGACGCCTTCAGCCAGGCGCTGGGCCTGCCCGGCAACACCAGCATCATTCTGGGGGCCGCGATCATCCTGGCCTATACGCTGCTTGGAGGCTTCCTGGCGGTGAGCGTTACCGACACGCTGCAGGGCCTGCTGATGGTTTTCGTGGCAATCGCCCTGCCGGCAGTCGCCCTGTTCGCCCTCGCGGACCTGGGCGGATCGGCGCAGGCTGTGCTTGCCGACGATGGTGCGTTGCGGCTGACGCCCGCCAACGCGGGCATTGCCGGCCTGGGATTCGTGATCGGCTGCCTTTCCGTGGGTCTTGCCCAGCCCGGACAACCGCATGTGGTCAACCGCTACATGGCGGCTCGGGACGACAAGGCCATTCGTCAGGGCCGGATCATCGCCCTCTCCTGGGTGGTGCTGGTGCTCTCCGGCATGACCGCGCTGGGCCTGGCCGGAAGGGTGCTGTTTACCGGCCTGGGAAACCCGGAGACGGTCCTGTTCGAGACCGCCGCCACCCTTCTGCCCCCGGTACTGTCGGGCCTGGTGATCGCGGCGGTGCTCAGCGCCATCATGTCCACCGCCGACAGCCAGCTTCTGGCTGGCGCGGCCGCCGCCTCGCGCGACTGGCGGCTGGAGCGTGTGCGCGAGCGCAAGGGCCTCAGGTCCACCTACGTCGTTGTGACCCTGATTACGGCCGGCGCCACGATGATTGCGCTGTTCGCGCCCGAGGCGATCTTCACCCGGGTGCTGTTCGCCTGGCACGCCCTGGGCGCCTCGTTCGCGCCGCTGGTGGTCATGACGGTGCTGCGCCGACCCGTGCGGCCCGCCTATGCGCTGGCCGTGCTTTGCTGCGGTTTCGTGTTTACGGTGCTGCTGAACTGGCAGGAAAACACGCCGGGCGACTGGGCCGAACGCCTGCTTCCGCTGATCCTGACCATGGCGATCGCATACTTCGGATCGCGCCGCCCCCGCTGATTCCGCCTTTCCCTTGCTATACAATGCCGCCCTCAGTCGGCGCTCGCCGGGGAAATAACATGTCACGCGTATGTCAGGTCACGGGGAAACGGCCCATGTCGGGGAACACCGTTTCGCACGCGCATAACAAGCGCCGGCGCCGTTTCCTGCCCAACCTCCACAAGCACCGCTTCTGGGTGGCGAGCGAAAATCGCTATGTCACGCTGCGCGTTTCGCGCAAGGGACTGAAGATCATCGACCGTGACGGCATCGACACGGTGCTGGCGAATCTGCGCGCGGCAGGCGATCGCGTATAAGGCGCGGCCCGGGGAGTTAACGGCATGCGGGAAAAAATCAGGTTGGTTTCCACGGCCGGGACCGGTCACTTCTATACCACCACCAAGAACCGCAGGACGCACCCGGAGAAGATGGAAGTGAAGAAATACGACCCGCGCGCGCGCAAGCACGTCACCTACAAGGAAGCCAAGATCAAGTAGTTTCAGCGCGCATCGCGCGCCCCGTCGCGGGTGGCCGCGGGTGCTAGAATGCACGGAGCGTTGGCTTTGACAGGGGGCGGGGGGAGCCACTGGTCCGATGCAGATTCGCACCGAGACTCTAAACGGGACGCTGATCGCCTACGCGGCGGGCCGTATCGACGGACCGAGCGCTTCCGACTTCACGCGTTCCATGCAGGCAGTGCTGGGCGACGAAAAAGCGGTCGTCGTCGATTGCCATGAAGTGACGGAAATCAGCAGCGCGGGACTGAGCGCTTTCCTGATGATCGCCAGGGAATTGCAGGATCAGGGCGTTAAATTCGCGCTGTGCTGCATGGCGCCGCGCGTCAGGGTCGTTTTCGAGAT
This sequence comes from Gammaproteobacteria bacterium, assembly GCA_011523505.1. Classification (GTDB taxonomy): domain Bacteria; phylum Pseudomonadota; class Gammaproteobacteria; order Steroidobacterales; family Foliamicaceae; genus Foliamicus. The sequence continues at coordinate 339,624 of WTGP01000019.1, read as the reverse complement.
GACCGGGTTCGACAAGATCATTCCGGTGCATGCGACCCGTGAAGGGGCGCTGGGCTTGCTCCCAGACTGAAGCTTTACACGGTACTAAAGCGCCCCCAGGCGCGCGAGCGAAGCGCATCCGTCGTGTCCGACGATGAAGTGGTCCAGCACCCGCACGTCGATCAATTCCAGCGCCTTGCGGATGCGTTCGGTAATCAGGTGGTCCGCCTGGCTGGGCTCGGCGACGCCGGACGGATGGTTGTGAGCAAGAATGACCGCCGCCGCGTTGCGTTCCATGGCGCGTCGCACGATTTCCCGCGGATAGACCATGGCGCTGTCGAGGGTGCCGTGAAAGATCTCTTCGAAGGCCAGCACCCGGTTCCGGCAATCGAGAAACATGCAGCAGAAGGTCTCGTAGCGGCGGTCCCGCAGCCGGGCCAGCAGAAAGCGCTCGCTGTCGGCCGAATTGCCAAGCCGGCGCCCTGTAGTGATCTTTTCCTTCAGCGACCGGGCATAGCATTCGCGGGCGGCCGCGATCACGGTGGCCTTGGCCGCGCCGATTCCGTGCACCCCGGCGAGTTCGCGGGGCGTGGCCGCGAATATCCCGCGCAGGCCGCCGAAGCGCACCAGCAACTCCTGCGCAAGCTCCAGCGCCGACATGCCGGCGGCGCCCGATCCCAGGAGAATGCAAAGCAGTTCGGCATCCGACACGCTGTCGACTCCCTCGTTCAGTAACCGTTCCCGGGGGCGCGTGGAGCTCGGCCACTGGCTAATCCTTGAACCGGCCATGCTGTGCAGTGTGCAAGCCAGCGGGCGCGCGGCAAAGGCCGAATGGCCGCGCGTTTGCAAAGAAATGACGCGACACCGGCGTTTGCTGGGATAATGGGCGGCGGAAATGCACATCCTGACGAACAAGAAGATCCTGCTGGGCGTGAGCGGCAGCGTCGCCGCGTACCGTGCCCCGGAGCTGGCCCGCCGGCTGGCCGAGCATGGCGCCGAGGTTCGCGCGGTCCTGACCGAAGGCGGCGCGAAGCTGATTTCCCCGCTTCTGATGCAGGCCGTTACGGGGGCGCCGGCCCGCAGCTCGCTATGGGACGAGGCCGCGGAGGCGGCGATGAGCCATATCGAGCTGGCCAGGTGGGCGGACTGCATCGTCATCGCCCCCGCTACCGCGAATACCATCGCGCGCCTGGCTCGCGGCGAAGCCTCCGACCTGCTCGGCACGCTATGCCTGGCGAGCAATGCTCCGGTGCTGGTGGCGCCGGCCATGAATCGCAATATGTGGAGCAACCGGGCCACGCAGGAAAACTGCGCCGCGCTGCGCGAACGCGGATGCGTACTGGTGGGTCCCGATCACGGACAGCAGGCCTGCGGCGATGTGGGCGAGGGCCGCATGAGCGCCGTTCCGGAGATTGTCGAGGCGGTGGAGCGGAGCGTCGGCGTGTCGGACCAACTCGCCGGACAGCGCGTGCTGATTACGGCCGGACCGACGCGGGAGCCGATCGATCCGGTGCGCTTCCTGTCCAACCGGAGCACCGGGACGATGGGATTCGAACTCGCCGACGCGGCGGCGCGGGCCGGCGCCGACGTTCAGCTGGTGACCGGTCCCACGTCGCGGTCCACGCCGCCGGGAGTCGAGCGCCTGGACGTGGTTACCGCCGGGGAAATGCTCGACGCGGTGATGGAGCGGGCGCCCGACTGCCACGTTTTCATCGCCTGCGCTGCCGTGTCGGACTACACTCCGGCGCATTACAGCCCGAAAAAGCTGAAGCGCCGGGAATCCGCCCAGGCGCTGGAACTCAAGCCGTCACCCGACATTCTGGCCGGCGTGGCCCGACTGCCCGAACGGCCTTTCCTGGTCGGCTTTGCCGCCGAGACCCAGCAGGTGGAAGAGAACGCACGAGCCAAGCTTGAGGCCAAGGGCGTGGACATGGTGGTCGGCAACCGGGTCGGCGAGGGCCGCGGGTTCGGTGACGTGGAGACGTCGGCGAGGGTCGTGTGGGAAGGCGGCGGCCGGCGGATCGGAAAGTGCACCAAGCCGGAGATGGCGCGGCAGTTGATCGGCCTGATCGCCGAACGATGCGGCCTGGAGAAGGTAACGCTGCTGCGGACCCGGAGTTCGGCGCAGTGAGCCCACCGGCGCGACCCGCGGATCAGCCGGGTTGCGCGATCCAGCTACGGATTCTCAATGAAAAGGCCCGCCTGCCCCATTACGAAACGCGGGGATCGGCCGGCATGGACCTTCGCGCCTGCCTGGACGGGCCGCTGACGCTCAATCCGGGCGAGACCCGCCTGGTGCACACCGGCATCGCCCTGCATATCGCCGATCCCGAACTTGCCGCGATCATACTTCCGCGCTCCGGCCTCGGCCACAAGCACGGCGTGGTGCTCGGCAACCTGGTGGGACTGATCGACTCCGACTACCAGGGCGAGATCATGATGTCGTGCTGGAACCGCGGCGACAAACCCTTCGTGCTGGAGGACGGAATGCGGGTGGCGCAACTGGTGCTGTTGCCGGTAGCGCGGGCGGGCTTTGAGGTGGTCGAGGAATTCACCGCGTCCGAGCGGGGCGAAGGCGGCTTCGGCCACACCGGCCGCACCTGAAGAGGGTCAGGGCGCGCCGTATTTCTTTCGGTAGGCCGCGATCCGCTCCTGTGCGTCGGGGTCCATTCCGGTCGCGCGCATCGCACCGAGCAGGCTGTCCAGTCCGAATACGGAGCACACGCCCAAACCGAAACGGTTGGCCAGTTCGCCCGCCGCGCTGAGCTTGCCGGAACCGCGCTCCTGCCGGTCCAGCAGCAACAGCAGGCCCACGGGCTGGGCGCCGGCATTCTGCACCAGACCCACCGCCTCGCGCGCGGAGGTGCCGGCCGTCAGCACGTCATCGACGATCAGCACGCGGCCGCTCAGTTCCGCTCCGACTACTACTCCGCCTTCGCCATGACCCTTGCGCTCCTTTCGGTTGTAGGCGTACGGGACGTCCAGGCCGTAGCCCTGCGCCAGGGCCAGCGACGTAATGGCGGCCAGCGGTATGCCCTTGTAGGCCGCCCCGAACAGCATGTCGAAGCGCGGTCCCGATCCAATGGCCGCCTCCGCCAGGGCCTGTCCCGCCACCAGCGAGCCGCGTCCGGTGCACAGCTTCGAGGAGTTGAAGAAATAGGGGCTTGCCCGCCCGCCCTTGGTCGTGAATTCGCCGAACAGCAAGGCGCCGGTGTCGAGCGCAAGGCGAAGCAGATCGGCCTGGCTGGGGCGCAGCACGCTCACTTCCGGTCAGTCTCCCCTGAATTCCGGTCGCTCGCGCTTCACGAACGCCTCGTAGGCGCGGCGGAAATCATTGGTCTGCATGCAGATGGCCTGCGCCTGCGCTTCCGACTCGATCGCCAGGTCCAGGGGCATGTCCCACTCCAGGTTCAGCTGGTTCTTGGTCATGGCGTGCGCGAAGTTGGGACCCGACGCCAGTTGCCCGGCCCACTCGAGGCTTTCGTCCAGAAGCCGTTCCGGTTCCGCGAGGCGATTGAAAAAACCGGTTTCCCGCGCCTCGTCGCCGTTCATCGAACGTCCGGTCAGCAACAATTCCGTTGCCCGCCCCTGCCCGATGATGCGCGGCAGCAGGGCGCAGGCCCCCATGTCGCAGCCCGCCAGTCCCACGCGGGTGAAAAGAAAAGCGGTCCGGCTGCGCGCCGTGCCGACCCTGAGGTCGGCGGCCATGGCGATCGCCGCTCCGGCCCCGGCGCAAATGCCGTCGATGGCGGCGATGACGGGCAGGGGACAAGAGCGCATGGCCTTCACCAGGTCGCCGGTCATGCGGGTGAAGTTCAGGAGATCCTTCCCGTTCATTTCCAGCAGCGGGCCGATGATCTCGTGCACGTCTCCGCCCGAGCAGAAATTTCCGCCCGCGCCATGAATCACGACTGCGCGAGGCTCCGCATGGCGATCCAGCGCCAGGAAAGTGTCGCGAAGTTCCGCATACGAGTCGAACGTCAGCGGGTTCTTGCGCTCCGGGCGATTGAGCGTAATGACGGCCACGCGCCCGCGCAATTCCATCAGGAAATGCTCCGGACTCAAGTTCATATGTCTGCTTCCTGCAACAGTGCCGCCCGGGCCGCAAGGCGCTCGGCCTGTTCTTTGCCCGAAAGGTATTGTATGGGCCAGTGCTGCCGGCCGTGGCCCAGGGCCGTAGAGGCGTGCAGCGTCCAGTACGGATCGCTGAGATGCGGCCTCGCCAGCGCGCACAGGTCGGCGCGGCCGGCGGCCAGGATGCTGTTGACGTGGTCGGTCTCGTAGATGTTCCCGACCGCGATCGTGGGCACGCCGGCCTCGTTGCGGATCCGGTCCGAGAACGGCGTCTGGAACATGCGGCCGTAGACGGGCCGCGCGCGGGTGGAGGTTTGTCCCGCCGACACGTGAATGATGTCCGCCCCGGCCGCGGTCATGGCGCGGGCAATCTCTACCGAATCCTCGCCGGTGACGCCGCTCTTGACCCAGTCGGTGGCCGAAATCCGCACCGACAGGGGCCGCTCGTCCGGCCAGATGTCGCGCACGGCTTCCAGCACCTCCAGCGGGAACCGCAGGCGGCGCCTGAGCGACCCGCCGTATTCGTCGCGGCGCCGGTTGGACAGCGGCGAGATGAACGAAGACAGCAGATAGCCGTGGGCGCAGTGCAGCTCCAGCCAGTCGAAGCCGGCCTCAAGTCCGAGCCGGGCGGCTTGCCGGAACTGTTCAACGACCTCGTCCATGTCGACGCGCGTCATGGGGCGGGGAACCTGGCCGCCCCGCCGATAGGTCTTCTCCGAGGGCCCCATCACCGGCCAGTTCCCGGACTCCAGCGGCTGGTCCATCCCGTCCCACATCAGACGGGTGGAGCCCTTGGGGCCGGAGTGCCCGATCTGTAGTGCGATCCTGGCCTCGCTGTGTTCGTGCACGAAGTCCACGATGCGCCGGTAGGCTTCGGCGTGCTCACGGCGGTACACGCCGGCGCAGCCCGGCGTGATCCGCCCCTCGGGCGACACGCAACTCATTTCCGTGAACACCAGTCCCGCGCCGCCCTGCGCGCGCGACCCCAGGTGCACGAGGTGAAAGTCGCCAACGGTTCCGTCCACCGCGCTGTACATGTCCATCGGCGCCACCACCACGCGGTTGGACAACTGCAGCTCCTTGATTCGATAAGGCACGAACATCGGCGCGACCGCGCGGGCGCTGCCCGTTTCCCGCCGGCTGTACCAGCGCTCCATCCGCTTTAGCCAGCGGCTGTCGCGCAGCCTCAGGTTCTCGTGGCTTACCCGCTGGCTGCGGGTCAGCAGCGAATAGTTGAACTGCTGCGGCGCGAAGCGCGCATAGCGGGGGACGCTCTCGAACCACTCGGTGGAATTGCGCGCCGCCGACTGCAGCTTGATCACCTCCAGCCGGCGGCTCTCCTCGTATTCCTGAAGAGCCTCGTCGGTGGCGCCGCCGCCGTTCAGCGCCTCGGCCAGTTCGATGGCGTCCTCCAGCCCCAGTTTGGTGCCGGAACCGATCGAGAAATGTGCGGTATGCGCCGCGTCGCCGGCCAGGATCAGGTTGCGGTAGCGCCACTTCCCGCAATGCACCCGGCGAAAGTTCAGCCAGGCGTGCCCCTCGATATGACCGGCATTGCTGATCAGCCGGTGTCCGTCCAGATGCCGCGCGAATATCTTTTCCAGCGCCCGGCAATTCTCCTCCTGGCCCATTTCGCCGAACCCCAGCCGCTCCCAGGTGCCGGGACTGCACTCGGGGATAAAGGTCGAAAGGCCGTCCTCGAAGCGGTAGGCGTGCGCCCAGATCCAGCCTTCGTCAAGTTCCCTGAAGATGAAGTTGAAGGCCTCGAAGTGTTTTTCCGTGCCAAGCCACTGGAAGTAATTGGGCCGGGTCTGGATCTCCACGTCGAAGTGTGGAGCGTAGGCCTGGCGGAAGCGGCTGTTCACGCCGTCGGTGGCAACTACCAGGTCGTGATCTCGATACAGGTCGAGGTCCGGTTCCGCCTCGGTCTCGAAACGCAGTTCCGCGCCCAGTTCGGAGGCCCGGCGCTGGAGGATGCGCAGCAGCCGCTTGCGCCCGATTCCGCAGAAGCCGTGGCCCCCGGACAGGAGTTTGCGGCCACGATAGTGCACCTCGATGTCGTCCCAGTGGGTGAAACGGCCGCGGATTTCGTCGGCCGTCTTCGGGTCGTTCTCGGTCAGGTTTTCGAGCGTCGCGTCGGAAAAGACCACGCCCCAGCCGAAAGTGTCGTCGGGCCGGTTGCGTTCCAGCACGGTGATTCGGTGGCTCGGCGAGCGCCGCAGCATCGAAATGGCCAGGTACAGCCCGGTCGGTCCGCCGCCCGCAATCAATAAGCGCATCCGCTCAGTTTATCCGCATCGCCGGACCGGGCGGGAACCGTGGCCGGGCCTTATACTCTTGCGTCCATCCCAGCGAGGAGGAGGCGGGAAACAGTGAGGAAATTCAATCGGCGGGACGCGGTAAAGGGCATCGGCGCCACCGCATTCGTGCTGGCCGGCTGCGGCCGTAGCCCCAGCACCGAAGACAACGCGGCTGCAAACGGTAACGGCTTGCCGGCGACGGACAGCGATGTGATCGTGATCGGCGCCGGGCTGTCCGGCCTGCAGGCGGCGCGACTGCTCGAGTCGGAAGGGTTGAGCGTCAAGGTGCTGGAATCGCGCAACCGCGTGGGCGGAAGGGTCCTGTCCTACCGGCATATCCCCGGTTCGCCCGAAGCCGGAGGCACGAGCTTCGGGGCCGGCTACGCGCGCCTCATGCAGGTCATCCAGGAGCTAGGCGTAGGGCTGGTGAACCTGGACGCGATGGTCGAGTTCTTCCGCGTGCGCACATTGGCCCTGAACGGGGAGATTATTTCCATGGAGGAATGGCCCGCACACGCATTGAACCCGTTGCCGGAGCAGTCCCGCCAGTTCCCGCCCTGGGCCTACCTGGGGTTCAAGATGTTCACGAACAATCCCTACCCGACGCCGCCGGACTGGGTATCGCCCGAGTTTGCCCACCTGGACGTATCGCTGCGCGAATACCTGACCGGTCAGGGCGAGACCGATGCGATCGTGGACCTCTGCTACAACAACAACCCGGGCTGGGGCAACAACGCCGACGAGGTGTCCGCTGCGCTGGTGCTGTTCGCGATGCGCTTTGCGGCCGCCGTGGAGGGGTTTACCGGGCCGGACGGCGGGTCCGCGTACACGGCCGTGAACGGCAACCAGTCGATACCCGAGGCCATGGCCGCTGCGCTGAATTCGGAGGTGCTGCTGAAGCACCGCGTTACGGGCATTACCGATACCGGTTCCCGCGTCGAAGTGCATTGCGAGGACGGCAGCCGCCATTACGCCGGCCGCGTGGTCTGCTCGCTCCCATGCTCCCTGCTGCGTCACCTGAACCTGGAGCCCGGGCTTGAAGGTTTGCAGGCCGAGGCGGCGCAAAACGTCGATTCCCAGATACTCAACCAATTGCACATGGTCGCGAAGCGTCCCTTCTGGGAGGACGACGGCCTGTCCCCCAACATGTGGACCGATTCGCTGGCCGGAATGGTGGTCGGCGAGCGCAAGGGCGACACGCCGGACGAAGTCACCAGCCTTACGAGCTGGACGCGCGGCGCGCCGGCGGTGGCGCAGGACAAGTTGTCCGACGAAGAAGCCGCTGCCCGCATCGTTGCGGACATCGAGCGCCTGCGCCCGGCCGCCAAGGGCCAGCTTGAGGTCATGGCCTACCAGTCGTGGTTCAACGATCCCGACTCGGTGGGCGACTGGGCGGTCTGGAAGCCGGGCCAGGTCATGAAGTACGCGCCGGAGGTGGGGAAACAGCATGGCCGGGTGCATTTCTGCGGCGAGCATACGGCCGTCGCCAACCGCGGCATGGAAGGCGCGCTGGAGTCCGGCGACCGCGTCGCCTTCGAAGTGCTCGACCTGATCTGATTCCCATGATCGAAGCCCCGGGAGCGAGGTCGCCAGCCCTCGCAACATGCCCCTCGCGGGCACTCTTGATTCGCCGCAAATGAGCGCTTCGGCCTGGTCCCCCGCATGCTTCAGGTAGCACCCTTCAGCGCATTGCGTCCCTCGCCGGGACAGGCTTCCGAGACCATCGCTCCGCCGTATGACGTAGTGAGCATTGACGAAGCCCGGGCACGAATCGCCGGTCGGCCCCACGATTTCTTCCGCCTGTCGCTGCCGGAGGCCACCATGTCCGACTCCGGCAACAGCGGGCCGGAGGAAGGCTACTCCAGGGCGCGGCGGACGCTTGATGAATTCCTGGCGAGCGGCGTTATCGCCCGTGATCCCAAACCGGCCTATTACATATATCGAGTACGGAGCGGGGACCATGCGCAAACTGGTATCGTGCTGCTGGTTTCGGTGGAGAGCTATCGCGCGGGAACGCTACGCCGCCACGAACTGACCCGTCCCGACAAGGAAACCGTGCGTTCAAGGCTGATCCAGGCGTTGGAATCGCAGACCGGACTGGTCATGCTGGCGCACCGAGCGCACGAAGGCCTGGCTGAGCTGATTGCCGATGCAACCCAGGCTGCGCCCGATTGCGAAGCCACCCTGGAGCAGGGCGGCGCCGTGACCGGGCACAGCGTCTGGGTGGTGGATGACGGGTCCTCGATGGAACGGATCACGCAGGCTTTTGCCGATCTGGGTGAGTTGTACATCGCCGACGGCCACCACCGCGTGGCCGCGGGCAATCGGGCCGCGGCGGCGCATGCTGGACGGCCGCAAGCGCAGTGGCTGATCGGGGCCACCTTTCCCGCCGACGAATTGAGGATCCTCGACTACAACCGCGTCGTCTCGGGTCTGAACGGGCACAGCCACGAGTCGTTCCTTGAAGCGTTGTCCGCCTGTTTCGAGGTGACCGCTGCATCGGCGCCGGCGCGACCCGCTCGACCCCGCGAGTACGGACTCTACCTGGACGGCAACTGGCACCGGGCGAGACTGCGTGCGGGTCTTGCGCCAGAAAAAGATCCCGTAGGCAGTCTTGACGTCAGCCTGTTGGGGGAACATCTGCTGGCGCCGATTCTGGGCATTGAGGACTCGCGCACCGACCCGCGCATCGATTTCGTGGGGGGCGCGCGCGGTCTTGAGGAACTGGAGCGGCGCGTGGACGGCGGCGACGCGTCGGTTGCCATAGCGCTCTACCCCACGCCGATGCAGGCTCTGATGGACGTGGCCGGCGCCGGCGAGATCATGCCGCCCAAGTCCACCTGGTTCGAACCCAAGCTCGCCGACGGATTGTTGGCCTATAGTTGGGCCACGGAGGTGACTGAAAATGTCTGACGACAGTGCTCTGGCGGAAGCCAACGAGATCGACGAAGAGGTGAAGTTCGCGGAGGATGCGGCGCCTTATATCGAGCGCATTCCCGGCTTTGTCCGCGGCGTGGCGCTGAAGGCCATGATCGCCAAGGCGAAGGAAAAGGGGGTCACCCTGATCGACGGTGCGTTCATGGACGAGAACAACCCGATGAAATGACTCCGGCGATCAGTTTACGGGTCGGGAACCCGTAACTGGAGGACAGCGTAATGGGATTCGGTGGTATTAGTGGCTGGGATTTGCTGGTTGTGCTATTTGTGGTGCTGTCGCTCCTGGCCCTTGCGGCTTGGGGGATCTGGTTCATCAGCAAGCGGGCGGCTGTGTCCGCCTTGCGGGAATGGGACAGAGAGCGGGAGGCACAGCCGAAAGGCTAGCCTTCTTCGACCATCAATCTGTAACCCAGAGTCAATTCAAACGACCTGTTAAGGAGGGGGACATGGGAAAACTGACATTGAACCGGCGGGAAGCCATTCTGGCCGGCGCGGGAACCGCGCTTACGGGCGGCGTGCTTTCCGGATGCGCGGCCGAAACGTCACCGTCGCTCGACCTGGAAGACCCTGCAGTCCGCGCCCGCGTGCGCGCCAAGGTATCGGGTTCCGCCGCGGAGGAAACGGTCTACAGGTTCTACCGCCTGCACCTCTACGCCTACATGAACGACGGCAACCTCATACCGCTGTTCACGATGAACAACCTGAACGTAACGCAGTGCAGTCCGCTGGAGGACAACCAGTACGCATTCAAGGTGTTCGAGTGCGGCGTCTACTGCAAGTTCGACACGGACGAGGTGCTGGAATCCTGGGAAAACCCGATTACGGGAGAAGTCAGGGAGCCCTGGACGTTCCTGGGCGGTCCCCTGAACGTGAAAATGGGTGCCGACGGTGTGGAAACGCCGCCGGAAGCCACGGTCCATCCCGATACCCTGCGTATGGAAACCTACGGTGGCATGGTCTTCGTGCCCGTCGCCTCGCATTTTTCCTATCCCAGTCCCTTCGACCCGGAGGAATGGCCCAAGGAATCCCCGGGTCGCACCCACTACTGGGACTCCCTGTTCGTCCACGCCGCAAAACTCGAGGATGTGGCCAATCCCGACATCGACAACGCGCCGGCCTTCTGCCAGTTCCAGAACCTGGTGAGCTGGGGCCCCTGGGTCGGCATGGGCGGCCACGCAGGCCGCAGCTACGGCCGGGCGTACGGCACCAAGCTGGCCAACCTCGACGAGCTGCCGCCCGCGGCCCGGCGGTCGCTGGAATTGAAGGCTCCGAAGATCTTCGACGTCGAGAACTGGACCGAGTACCACGACTACATAGAGGAATACAAGGACACCTACGGGTCGTAGCCGCGCTGCGTCGGGCGCTCCATGAAAGTCTTTGAAATAGGGGACTACAGCCAGGGCCTGGCCCTGCATGCGGTCGAGCGGCCGGAACCGGTTCCCGGCCACGGCGAAGCGGTCATGCGGGTGCGCGCCACCGGCATCAACGCCCGCGACCTCACCATCATGCACGGCAGTCTGGGCAAGACCGTCATGCCTCACACCCGCGTGCCGCTGAGCGACAACGCCGGCGACATCATCGCGGTCGGCGCCGGCGTGGAAAACGTCCGGGTGGGTGACCGCGTGACCATGAGCCACTACTGGCAATGGCTGGACGGCGACTGGCACGCGTCCATGTCGGAAAAGGACTACGCCGCCACCCTCGATGGTTTTCTGGCCGAGCAGGTCGTAGTGCCGGCGGCAGCGCTGATCAGGCTGCCCGACAGCCTGAGTTATGAGGAGGCCAGCACCCTGCAAAGCCCCGGCCTGACCGCCTGGAACGCCGTGGTGGAGGCGGGCGCGGCCAAGGCCAGCGATACAGTGCTGACCCTGGGTTCCGGCGCCGTGTCCGTGTTCGGAATGCAATGGGCCAAGATGCTCGGCGCGCGATGCATCATGACGTCATCGAGCGACGCGAAGCTTGCCCGCCTGAAGGAACTTGGCGCCGATCTCGGCGTGAACTACCGCACCAGTCCGGACTGGCCCGCGGAGGTGCTGGAACTCACCGATGGCGAGGGCGCGGACATCATTCTCAACAACGTGGGCCTGGGCGAAATGGAGAACTGCCTGATGGCCGCGGCCTCAAACGGCCGCATCATGCATATCGGCGCCAACCCGGTGGTCCACAACCAGGAACCCCAGGAGCCTCCGGTCCTGACCAAGCTGCCCAACCTCATTCTCAAGAACCTCACCGTGCGGGGCATCATCGTCGGCAGCCGGCGCATGTTCACGGACCTCATCCGGGCCATGGTCCGCAACGACATCAGGCCCGTCATCGACCGCGTCTTCGACTGGGACGACGTCTACGACGCGATCGACTACATGCAAAGCGGCGAGAAGATCGGCAAGCTCGTCATCCGGGTGACTTAGCGCCGCAGCGAAAAGTGGTGGTGATGGGTGGGCTTGAACCACCGACCTGCGGGTTATGAGTCCGCCGCTCTAACCAGCTGAGCTACATCACCACTGGTGCCGGAAGAGGGACTTGAACCCGCAACCTTCCGCTTACAAGGCGGGTGCTCTACCAGTTGAGCTATTCCGGCCTGACGCGCAATTCTAACGCGAGCGCGGCCAGCCCGCGCAGCACCAGGTCCGGCGCCAACTGCGTTTCCGGCAGTTCGCCGGTGGCGATCAGCGCGTCGGCGCCTCCGCCGGTCAGGAGCAGCACAGGCGAACCCCTTCCCTCGCTTGCCAGCCTTTCCATGCCCGAGCGGATCATTCCCAGTTGCGCCGCCAGCGTTCCCTTTTCCATGGCTTCGGCGCTGTCGGTGCCGGGTGCGAGATCGTCTGGCCGGCCGGCATGATCCCTGAGCCTCGAGGCAAGTTCCGCCGTTCCCTTCGCCATGGCGGCCAGGCTCATTTCCCGGCCGGGCGCGATGTAGCCGCCGAGATGCCGACCGTCGGCCAGCAGCAGGTCCATGGTCACGGTGCTGCCCGCGTCGACGATGCAATAGTCGGCGGGACCCAGCGCGTGGGCGCCGATCAGCGCCGCCCAGCGGTCCGCGCCCAGGTTCAGGGGGTTGGCGTAGGCGGCGGTGACGCCGCAGGCGGAGGCTTGCGCCTGCACGAACACAAGTTCTACGGCCAGTCGTTCCCGCACCAGTCCGGCAAGCTTGCGCCCGAGTTCGATGCCCGCGACGTTGCACGCAACCGCGCCGGTTGCCGCCTCCGAGGCGTCCAGAAACGGCAGATCCGACAGCCCGTCGCCGGTGCGCGCGGCGCCCGCGCCTTCAGGTTCCACCCCGTCGCCGGGCAGCCAGGCCCACTTGATCCGCGTGTTTCCCATATCGATCAGGAGGACACGTGAAGAGGCGGCGTTCACAAGCGGATCTCCGCCGACACGATGCGCCGCTCGCCGCCGGATTCCCTGAGCAGCAGGGCGCCCGATGAATCGACACCGGCGGCCGCTCCCACGTGCGTATCCGCGCCGCTCCGTGCCTCGATTCGCTTTCCCGCAAGCCAGTCGCGCCGCTTCCAGCCGTCCGACCAGCGGCCGAACCCTTCGACGGGATGCGAATCCAGGACATTTGCAATCGCCGCGATCATGGCGACGGCCAGGTCGTTGTACTCGAGGGCTCTCCGCAGATTGAGTTCCGAAAGACCGGCCGGTTGCATGCCGCCTTCTCCGGTAACCAGCTCACGCTGTTCTTCACTTACCCGGATATTGACGCCCAGGCCCGCCACGACGCGGCATTCGGCTCCGCCCTGCGTGGAGGTCTCGACCAGGATGCCGCCCAGCTTGCGGTCTTGCGCGACCAGGTCGTTGGGCCACTTCAGCTCCACGCGGTCGGATACGAAGGCCTCCAGGCCCTCGGCAATCGCGACGCCCAGCGCCAGGGCAAGCGAGCCGTCCGGGGTTTTCGGCGCGGTTCGGCTCACGCTGAGCAGCAATCCGGCGCCATCCGGCGAATGCCAACGCTTTCCGTTCCGCCCCCGCCCGGCGCTCTGATGGCCGGCGAGGCATACCGCCAGGCTGCCGGCAGTCTGTGTTTCCGGAACCTGAAGCAAACGCCCGTTGGTGGACGGCAGCGAATCGTGTATTTCGAGCAGACTGATTCGCCGGAGGAGTGCCGGATCGAGCGCTCCCAGCAGTGCGCGCCGGTCGTACAGGACGTAAGGCCCTACCCGCCGCTCTTGAACCAGTGATCGACCCGCACCTTCGTGAAACAATGTTCCGATCCGTCGAGCAGGTTGCGGATGTTGTCGCGGTGCGTCAACACCGTAAACGCACCCGCCGCGGCCGCCAGCCAGAAGAGTTCCGGCGGCGCCCCGGGCATGAAGAATGCAAGAAATACCGGGGCCGAAACGGCTGCCGCCATGGTCGCCAGTCCCACGTAGCCGCTGAAGATCATCACCAGCACCCAAACGGCCAGCACCGCGCCCACCAGCGGCGCGTGCAGCACCAGGTACGAGCCGAGCAGCGCCGCGAATCCCTTGCCGCCCCGAAACTCGTGCCACAGCGGATAGCAATGCGCCGCGGTCACGGACGCTCCCGCGGCCACCTGGACCCAGGCCAGCGAGAACGTCGGTTCGTCGGCAAACGAGTAGGCCAGCGTGGCGAGCGGGCCCACCGCCACGATCGCCTTGCCCACGTCGCCGATCATTACCGTCAGGGCAAACCAGAAACCGGCGGCGCGCAGGGCATTGGTGGCGCCGGCGTTGCCGCTGCCCGTCTCGCGTACGTCCAGGTTCCGGAGCTTGCCGAGCGCCAGGCTGAAGTTGATCGAGCCGATCAGGTAGGCGAAGACGAGGGAGAGGCCGAGTTCAAGCATGAACGCTCAGGCGCCGTTCCTTAGGCTGGGGCGTTCGGATACGCGAGCGTGCCAGGCGGCCAGCGCTGCACGATTCTCCAGCACGGTGAGGTCGAACTTGCCGGCCATGCGCGCGGCCATGTCAACGGCCACCCGCAGCGTGATGTCGGCGATCGTGAAACGGTCCAGCGCCAGGTAATCGCGGCCGGTCAGCCGGCGGTCCATGAAGTCCAGGAAATGCCGCGCGCGCTTGCGGCCACGCTCCACCAGCTCGGGAAGCTGGGCATAGGCCACGGGACCCGGCAACGCATGGTCCCTGAAGTTGTTGATCCTGTTGCGCAGGGCTTCGGCGAGCCCGGGCATGCCTTCCTGTTCGACGATGTGGTTCCACATCAGCACCTGCGCGCGCTCGTCGCGACCGGACCCGAACAGGTTGGGCTCCGGGTGCAGGTCCTCCAGGTAGTGGCAGATCGCCAGGCACTCGCTGATGCGCGTGCCGTCGTCGGTCTCCAGCACCGGAACCTGGCAGAGCGGATTGACTTCCTGGTATTCGGGGGTCAACTGCTGCTTCTTCGTCAGGTCGATCTCCACGCGCTCCATGTCCAGGCCCTTCTCGGCCAGAAAAATGTGCACACGCCGGGGATTTGGCGCATAGGCGTAGTCGTACAGCTTCATGCCTTCTCCAGCGTCTTCTTTGCGGTTTGACCATAAAGCATCTTGCGCTGCTCCTCCGTCAGGGGCTGGTCGGACCGCAGTTCCTTGCCTACTTCCATGCCGCGCTTGACGGCCGGCCGCGCGCCCAGCCTTTCAATCCAGGCGGCCACACCGGGCAATTCGTCCACGCCCTGGCCGAGCCTCTCGTACGGCGCCACCCAGGGATAGCAGGCCATGTCCGCGATCGAATAGTCGCCGGCAAGGTAGTCGCGGTCCCTGAGCCTGCGCTCCATGACCGCCAGCAGGCGCCCGTACTCGTTCGTGTAGCGCTCGGTCGCGTATTCGTGCTTGCCTTCCTGGTAAATCAGGAAGTGCCCCGCCTGGCCGGCCATGGGCCCCAGTCCGGCCATCTGCCAGAACAGCCATTGCATCGCGTCGAAGCGACCGTGCGTGTCGGTGGGCAGGAAGCGCCCGGTCTTGTCGGCCAGATAGACCAGGATGGCGCCCGACTCGAACACCGAAAGCGGACCGCCCGGCGCGTCGTTATCCACGATCACGGGCATCCGGTGGTTCGGGTTCAGCGCCAGGAACTCGGGCGTGAACTGATCGCCCGCGCCGATGTTTACCGGCTTGATGTCGTACGGCAGCCCGCACTCCTCGAGCATGATGGCGATCTTGAAGCCGTTGGGCGTCGGCCAGTAGTAGAGATCAATCAAGTTGCAGCTCCTCTTGTGTAAATCGGGGATTATTCGGCGCGCAGCGCAAGAACGGGATTCATGCGCGCCGCGCGCACGGCGGGCGCCACGCCCGCCAGGATTCCGATCAGCACCGCGATCATCAGGGCTGCAATGGTATAGGCCACCGAAATACTGACCGGGATCACCGGGAATATCGCCGCCAGCAACCAGGCCGCGCCCTGGCCCAGGGCCAGTCCGAGCAGGCCGCCGGCAGCTCCAAGCGCAAGCGCTTCGGCCATGAACAGGCGGCGTACCTCGCGGCGGCGGGCGCCCAGCGAGCGGAACAGGCCGATCTCGAAGATCCGCTCCTGGACCGAGATGGTCATGATCGTGAAGATGCCCACGCCACCCACCACCAGCGATATGCCACCCAGCGCCGCGACCGCCGAAGTAATCGTGCTCAGAATCACCCGCATGGTGCTGAGCATCTGGTCCTGGGTGGTGATCGTAAAGTCTTCCGAACCATGCCGCGCGATCAGCAGGCGCGAGATGTCGCCCTCCACTTCGCTGGCCGGCCGGTTTTCGTCGTAGCGCACGTCCACTTCCTGTACGCCCAGCATGTTGTAGATTTCCATCGTGTGCCTGACCGGCACGAAGATGATGTCGTTCATGTCGAAGCCGACCATGGTGCCGGCATCGGCAAGCACCCCGACCACACGGAAGCGCTGCCCGGCGACGCGTATGTAAGCTCCGAGCGCGTTGTCCGGTCCGAACAGTCGGTTCTTCATTTCGCTGCCCAGCACCGCAAGCGGCCGCGAGGCCTCGAAGTCTTCCTTCGGCAGGAAACGGCCCGACGCGACTTCCAGCGTGAATATCTCGGGCAGGTCGGGGCCGGTCCCCAGCACCGTCACGTCGCGCTTGATGCCCTCGCGTTCCGCTTCCGCAAATCCCATGACGGCGGGGGCAACGGCCTTGACCGAACTCAGTCGCCCGATCGCCAGCGCATCGTCCAGGGTCAGCGGACGCACCGTATTGGTGTTCAGCCCGGGGGGTCCGCCGATGGTTACGGTCTTCCCGGGCGTGATGACCAGGAAATGCGTTCCGAAGCGCGTGGCTTCGGTCTCCATGAAGTCATACATGCCCTCGCCGATGGACGTGAGCAGAATCACGGCGGCCACGCCGATTCCGGTGCCGAGAGCGGTCAGCAGCGTGCGCAGGCGATGCATGGACAGCGCGCGCAATGCCAGGCGCAACAGATCCACGGGAGTCATCAGATACGCCCTCTCAAGGCCTGCACTGGGTCCAGGCGCGCGGCCTTGCGCGCCGGCAGCGCCCCGAATACCAGGCCGCTGCCCACGGCGGTAATCACCGCCGCCAGCACGGCCCACCAGGGCGGCCGGATTTCAATGGCCGGGAACAGTTGCTGCGCAAACCAGATCAGCAGGTAACCCAGTCCCAGCCCGCACACGGTCCCGATTGCCGCCAGAAGCGCGGCCTCGCCGATGAACAGCCGCATGATCTGGCGGCGGGCCGCCCCTATGGCCATGTAGAGGCCGATCTCCGAAGTCCGCTGGCTGACCGCCACCAGCATCACGTTCATGATCAGGACCCCGGCCACGATCAGGCTGATCCCGGCGATCCCGCCGAGCGCGGCCGTGATCGCGTTGAAGATGCCGTCGAATACCGACAGGACGGCGTCCTGGGTGATGGTTATGAAGTCCTGCTTGCCGTAGTGCTGCTCCTTCAGGCGTTCGGTCAGCCGGCTGATGACTCCCGGCACCGACTCGCGGTCGCGGGCCTGGACCATGATGTTGGTCAGGGCTTCGGTATTGAACGTAGTTGCCGCGAATGCAACCGGAACCACCACGATCTCGCCCACGTTGATCCCGATGCTCTGGCCGGTATCGGCCAGCAGCCCCACGATCCGGCAGCGGGAGTCTCCGAGCCGCAGCCAGGTGCCCAGCGCGGGTTCGGAGCCGTAAAGTTCCTTGACCAGCAACTCGCCCGCCACGCACACCGGGGAAATGCGGTCCATGTCCATGCGCGGAAAGAAAGTTCCGGCGCTCAGGTCGAGCCCCCGGATGTGGAAATAATCCCGGGTGGTGCCCATCACGAACGTTTCCCGTTCCTTCCCGCCGCGCGAGGCGGGCAGGCTGCCCATCATCATCGGCGCCGCTTTCATCACGCCCGGCACGCGCATCACCACTTCAGCGTCGCGATAGGTCAGGTCCCGCGGGGCTTCGCCGGAAAAACCGAACGGATTGGATCCGGATTCGCCGGGATTGCCTGGCTGCACGATGATGAGCTCGGTCCCCAGGATCCGGAATTCGCCGGTAACGAACAGGCGGCCCGCTTCGCCCAGCGCGGTCAGCAGCAACACCGACACGATCCCGATCGACGTGGCGAGCATCATCATGGCGGCGCGCAGCCGGTGACGGAACATCGAGCGCGTCGCCATCAACAGCAGGTCGTTGGTCTTCATTTGCCTGGGTCTTCCTGGGCACATGAATTGTGCCTCATGTGGCTCCAGGACGCCGAACGGTTACAGTAGCGGCTTCCGATTGACCGGGGGCCCACCATGTTTGCCGGATTCGAACAACTCCTGCAGGAACACCAGGCCTGGCTGTGGTTCCTCACGGTCATGCTGGACCTCGGGTTCGCGATCCTGCTGTACCGGTTCTTCGGTCGCTACGGCCTCTACGGGGCCATCGTCCTGAGCCTCGTCATGGCCAATATCCAGGGCCCGAAACTCACGACCGTCATGGGCCTGGAGACCAGCATGGCGGTCATTCTCTACTCCAGCATCTTCTTCGCCACCGACCTCTTGAGCGAGAAGTTCGGTCGGCGGGAGGCGCAGCGGGCGGTCCTGCTGGGGTTTGCCGTGAGCGTGATGGTGGTGGTGATCAGCCGGGTGGGCCTTTTTTATGCGCCCACGTCCGACCCGGACACGGCGGAGTACGCGTTGAGAATGCACGAGGCCATGGCGGCGCTGTTCGACTACACGCCCCGATTCGTGTTCGGATCGCTGCTGGCCTACCTATTGAGCCAGAGCTTCGACGTGTGGGTGTTTCACCGGATTCGCAAGGCGACCGGCGTGAAGCATCTGTGGCTGCGCAACACCGGTTCCACGCTTCTTTCCCAGGTCGTCGATACGCTGATCTACGGCCTGGTCGTGTGGTGGGGGATCGTCGATCTCGTGACCGCGCTGCAACTGGCCGCGGCCAAGTACGTTTTCAAGTTCCTGATTGCGGTGATCGACACGCCGTTCATCTACTGGGCCCGGACCTGGAAGCGGACCGGCCTCGCGCGCGCCGCTGCCGAGCGTTAATCGCCCGGTTCCTTACCGAATTCGGGATGGCGCGCACCCATGCCGCCGAGGATGCCCCGGCGACATGGGCGCCCGCAGAATCGTGTTACAAGCTACCCTTCGATATCAGGTTCCAGGCCCGTACGCCCAGCACGCCCGCACCACCTGACAGGTAGACGACCGCAACCTGATCGACGATAGAGTCGAGGAAGCCGCCGACCGCCGGGACGTTATCAAGCACGTTCGCTCCGCCGGCGGCGGCAACCACCAGCGCGGTGGTCAGAAACGCCTGCGGATTCGCGGCATCAATGTTCATTACGGCGTAAGCCACCCCGAGCACGACCATCGCCAGCGGGAGAAGGCCGCCGGGGACCGCGCCGGGCGCAAGGCCCTCTACTACAGCAGCAAGGATCGCAAGACCGTAAACGACACGTGTAGCCATTTCCATTCCTCCCATATTGGCTTAACAAGCTTTCCAACCTTATCACGCGAAATCGGGAACGAGGACAGCGCCGCCCGGCGCAAGGCGATGGCCTTATGGTTGGCCGAAATCAGAGGCGTTCGTCGCCGCCGATACGTCCGTCGAGCATGGTCAACCGCCGCCGCGCGCGGCGGCCCAGGTCCGGATCGTGGGTCACGACAATCAGCGTGAGCCCGTCCTCGTTCAGCGATTCCAGGAGCCGGATGATTTCCATGCTCGAGCGCGAATCGAGATTGCCGGTGGGCTCGTCGGCCAGCAGCAATTTGGGCGACATGACGATGGAGCGCGCAATGGCGGCGCGCTGGAGCTGACCGCCCGAAAGCTGGTTCGGACGGTGCTCCATTCGGTCGGCCAGTTCCACCCGCTCGAGCGCCCGCCTTACCTTTTCGCGGCGCTTGCGCCGGCGCCAGCCGGCCAGCGTCAGCGGCAGTTCGACGTTCTCGAAGGCGGTCAGGCGCGGGACCAGGTGAAAGAACTGGAAAACGAATCCGATCACCTCGCGCCGGGTGCGCGCCAGCTTGTCGTCGGACATCTTCGCGGTGTCTTCGCCGAGCAGGCGGTAACTGCCTCCGTCCGGCGAGTCCAGCAGGCCGATGATGTTCAGCAGCGTGGACTTGCCCGACCCGGACGGTCCCATGATCGAGACATATTCTCCCGCCTCGACTTCCAGCGTGATGTTGCGCAAGGCATGCACCACCTGCTCGCCGACCGGGTAGTCGCGGAAAACGCTGGTGAGGGCCAACACCGGGCGATACCCTCAGGCCGGAATCGGCCGCGGTCTATTCCGCTGCGCGCACTGCCGGCGCGCCCGGCTCGACGCCCGCCCGGTCCAGGCTCAGGACCACCAGTTCCCCGTTCCTGGCCCCTTCGGTGATCTCGGTGAATTCCCAGTTGCCCAGGCCGATTTCGACCATGCGTTCCTCGAGAAGCCCCGTTTCCGTATTCAGCACCATGATCCGTTCGTCCTCGATGACCGCCTCCGTCGGCACGCGAAGGGCCTCGTCGCGCACGTCCACGATCACTTCCACGTCGGCGCTGTAGCCCGGCATCAGCCCGTAGCGCTGCGGGTTGTTGATCTCGGCCTCGATCTCGACGGTGCGCGCCTGCTTCTCCAGGTCCAGCACGTAAGGCGCAACGCGCCGCACGAAGCCGGGAAAGAACTGGTCCGGGAATGCGTCGAGCAGGATTCTCGCTTCCTGTCCCGCCTGGACCAGCGGCGCATCGACCTCGTCGATCGGGGCGGTGATATACAGGCAGTTGTTGTCGATGACGTCCACCGTGGGCAGCGTCGCAACGCCCATCGGCGAAGGCGTCACGAACTCGCCCAGTTCGCCGTTGATTTCGGCGATCACGCCGTCGAAGGGAGAGCGAAGAATGGTGCGTTCCAGGCGAGCGCGGTTGACTTCCACGCGCGCCTCGGCGGCGCTTGCGGAATCATTGGCCGCCTTGCAGGAGGCGGCCCGCGCTTCCGCTTCGGCCTGGGCCCTTTCCAACTCCTCCTCGGAGACCAGGTTGTCGTCATTCAGCTTGGCCAGGCGCACCGCCTCGCGCGCCGCCAGATCGGCGCGCGTGCAGCTCTCCCCCGCCCGCGAGCGCTCGGCAACGAGGTTGCGCTGCGAGAGTTCGATTTCCGAGCGCAGGTCCTCGTTCCAGATCTCCAGCAGCACCTGGCCTTCGGTTACGGCATCGCCCTCGGCTACGGGAAGGCTTGCAATCTGTCCCGCCGAAGCCGGCGACATCTGCGCCCGCCGGCAGGCGTCCACGGTGCCCGCGCGGGTGTTGAGCACCGTCTTGCGAATCTCCCCGGTCGTCACCTCGGCCACCCGCACTTCGACGCCGTCCTCGCCGCCCGAAAACAGGCTGAAGGCGCCCACGATCACGACCACGGCAATCGCGATCCAGATGCTGTACTTGACGGCCGGGCGCATGGCTGCGTGAGTATAGCCGCGTCCGCCCGGCCACCCGCGTTATATTCCCCGAATGACCACGCGCATCCGCGACAACCTCCCCGCACACGGCCACAACATTCGCGGCCGGGGCGCCCGCGGCAATTTGCCCGGCCGCTTCGAACGGCAGACCTACGAGCCGGATCCGGGCGTCGCCGAAATGGCGCCGCATCCCGACACGGAACTGATCCCCGAACTCAGCAAGACCATCATCAGCCGCAACAAGTCCCCGGACGTCGGTTTCGAACAGTCCATCAATCCGTACAAGGGCTGCGAGCACGGCTGCATCTACTGCTTCGCGCGCCCGGCGCATGCCTACCTCGACTTCTCGCCCGGCCTCGACTTCGAGACCAAGATCGTCCATAAGCCCAACGCCGCGGAGTTGCTCAGGAAGGAACTGGCCAAACCCGGATACCGGTGCTCGCCGATCGCCCTGGGTATAAACACCGACGGCTACCAGCCGTTCGAGAAGCAGTTGCGCAGCACGCGCTCGCTGCTCGAGATCATGCTCGAAACCCGCCACCCGGTAACGATCGTCACGAAGTCCGCGCTGGTGGAACGCGATCTGGACCTGCTGGGCGAACTGGCGCGGCTGGGCCTTACCCAGGTCGCGCTGAGCATCACAACGCTGGATGACGAACTCAAGCGCCGAATGGAACCGCGCACTGCATCGCCCCGGCGCCGGCTGACAACCGTCGAACGCCTCACCGAGGCCGGCGTGCCCACAGGAGTCATGTTCGCGCCCGTCATTCCCGCGCTCAACGACCACGAACTCGAAGCCGTCCTCGAGGCGTCCGCCGAGGCCGGCGCGCTTTGGGCCGGCTACGCGGTGCTGCGCCTGCCCAACGAGGTCCGCCCTCTGTTCAAGGACTGGCTGGCCGAACAGTACCCGCTGCGCGCCGAACACGTCATGAGCCGCGTCCGCCAGATCCGCGGCGGCAGGGAAAACGACACGACCTTCGGCCGCCGCATGCGCGGCCAGGGCCAATACGCCGACCTGCTGCGCCAGCGCTTCGACCGCGCCTGCCGCCGCCACGGCCTGAACCGCGGCACCCGCCCGTCGCTCAAGACCACGCTCTTCCGCCCGCCGGAGGCTCCGCGAGCCGCGTTCACTCGATCCCGAGTCACGTCCGAAAAGAGCGACCAACTTTCCCTGCTGCCCTGATTTCCCCGCCGGGATTCACGGCGCTTGCGCCAACCCCGCTTGACCGAAGGATCGGGGAGGCGAAAATGCCGAAGTGCGACTATGGGTCCTGCATCCACGCCATCTCGACGCCAAAGGGCTGGTTGCGCTATGGCGCGAGGGACTGCTTGCCCAGGCGGTGCTGAAGGGTGAAACCAGAGGCTATCGAAATCATCCTCAACTGCTGCGGTTTCGCGAACAGTCCGAGCCGGTCGCCTTCATTGCCGAGTATCTGCGGGCCGTGCACGCCGAATCGATCGAGCGGGGATACCGGTTCGACGCCGCGAGGATTGCTTCGGATTCGACTTCCGGCAGGATTACGGTTCCCCAGGGGCAGGTTGACTTCGAGTGGCGCCATCTCCTTGAGAAGCTCGAAGCACGCGCTCCACAATGGCACGCACGGCAGGAGCAGGAGCGGGCTCCCGGCATTCATCCTCTGTTCAGCGTGACGCCGGGAAGCATTGCATCCTGGGAGCGAGGCCCCGCATGAACACTGAGTTCTCTCTTCTCATGGTGCTTGCGAGTATCTGGGCGGCGCTTGCCGTTCTCGCGTTCGCAATGAGCTTCAAGGTCCGCGACATCACGGGCCGGATCGGCGGAGCCGGTTGGGGCAGGCACATCGACGCCCGCTGGGGCTGGTTCTGGATGGAGCTGCCTGCGCTCGTCACGTTCCCCGCGCTTTACTTCGCAAGCGGCAATCTTCACCTCGTAGGGAACATCGCAGTTGCGCTGTGGCTGGCCCATTACGGCCACCGCACCCTGGTCTGGCCTCTCGTCGCGCTCAAACCCGGCGCCACGATACCGTCCGGGATGTGGTTGAGCGGAGGCGCCTTCAACGTGATCAACGGCGCCCTGCTTGGCGCCTACCTGGCATTCGCTCCCCAGTTGGGGGCCGCCTGGCTGTCCGATCCTCGATTCATTTTGGGCGTGGTCCTGATGCTCGGCGGCGCCTGGCTCAACCTGTGGTCGGACTACAGCCTGCTCGCCCTGCGCCGCCGCAGCGGGCACCAACGTGTCATGCCCGACGGCGGTGCGTTCAACCTGAGCTGTTGCCCGAATCTGCTGGGCGAGATCATCGAATGGCTCGGCTTCGCCCTCCTGACCTGGTGCCTCCCCGCCCTCGCCTTCGCCCTTTGGAGCATCGCCAACCTCGTCCCCCGGGCACTTTGGCGCCGCTCCTGGTACCGCACCAACTTCCCCGATTTCCCGAAAACCCGCGCCGCCCTGATCCCCGGCCTTCTTTAGCACTCCAAAAGCGGGCTAAGCCGGCTGCCATTCGCGAAGTTGCTGGTCCCGTTTCAGCACCAGTTGCTGGAACATCAGGCCATCGAATACGGACTCGAGTGTGAAGCCACTCTCGCCGAGCCCAGTTGCAGGCAGGGCGCTGCGCGCCTCGTCCTCGAATGTCGCCTTCAGCCGGATGTCTTGCTGATATGCGGAATGCCACCAGTCCAGAAGACGCGGCTTTGCGCTGTCCAGTGCATCAGGACTTGGCAGTCGATCGGACTTGTTCTGGTTGGCGCGGCGGTCGCTGGGCAGCAGATTCCACAGGTCATTGCACGGCCAGGCGGCAAAGGGGAAGCAATGATCAATCTCATACACTTTCGTCAGCCGCTTTCCGGTCCACACGCAATAGAGAAATCCATCAGCCCGCAGAGTCTCCGCGCGCCTTCGGGCAATATCGGTGTCGTGCTCGGGCGCAAGCCACTCGAGAGCCTTCCAGTGCTCGTCCCAGGAACGCTTACCATCCGTGGTTTTCTGTTCATAACTCCGCATCATCCGTATCCATTCGTTCAATACCGCAAGCTCCAGCCAGGCGGCATAACGCCCCATTGCCTGCCAGAGATTGCGCGGCACCGAAAAGGAACCTAAGGACCACAGAAAAGCCTCGTCAATGCTGACAGAATCCTTCAAGCGCACGGGACCGCCGCGAGTGCAAGGAAAAACGGGCTTTTCGCTTCCAGGGTATGTGATGTAGTTGGCCGGCATACGTCGAATACAGTTCGCCGCCTCGCGAATAGCCCGAATCAGATTTTCGGCGTCCTTTTCGCTGAAGCGCTGGCCAACGCGCAGATCGAATGGCGATCGGTCCATCAGTCCTCGAAAACCTGCCTTTACGAAGCCCAGGTGCTGATTG
This sequence comes from Gammaproteobacteria bacterium, assembly GCA_011523505.1. Classification (GTDB taxonomy): domain Bacteria; phylum Pseudomonadota; class Gammaproteobacteria; order Steroidobacterales; family Foliamicaceae; genus Foliamicus. The sequence goes on along the minus strand of WTGP01000019.1, from coordinate 315,163 downwards.
CCGCGAGGCTGTTGCGGAAGGTCCGCCTTGATCAGCGGCTGGAAGGATCGGATCCAGTAGAGCGCCACCAATCCGAGGGGCAATTCCACATGATCATCGTTCGCTCCGGGACGCGCGAAGCCCGCGGCGCCGTCGGCGATTCGCAACAGCGCCCGCAACAGGGCCAGTTTGTAGGTTGAAGACTTCTGATCATTGAACACAACGTGCCGAAGCAGCGGCAATGCGCCCGTACCGTCGTCCGGCAACTGCAGCCAAACGGCCTCCCATGAGACTTCCTGTCGCTCGCTCGCGTCATTGCTTTTCGTCGCACGGATCACCTGCAGTCCGTGTCGTCGCGCCAGTCCTTCTATTTCCGCAGAGGTGGCGGGGCTCATGGGCCGACCCGGCGCGGGCGGGCCCTGGCGAAGGCTGATCATCATCCTGCCGCCGGGGCTGAGCACCGAAACGAGCTTGCGAAAGGCCCGATGTCTCTGGCTGGCCGGCAGGTGGTGCCAGACGGCGCTTACCCAAACGAGGTCGAAAGAGGATTTGGTTCGCAGCAACTTGTCGAGCGCCGGGAGCCGGTCATCGAGCCAGCGAATCTTTGAAGACTTGTGTTGCGCGCTGCCCGCTTCCCGCATCCCGGAAGAAGGCTCGACGGCTACGACGCTATGGCCCTGCTCCGCAAACCAGGCGGCATCCCGTCCGCTTCCCGCGCCCACGTCCAGCACATTGCCGCAAGACTCAGGCAACAGGTCCGCAACCTGCCGATGCACGCTTCCAAACGGAATTCGTTCGTAGCCGTCGAAGAGCTCCGGCGCATTGGTGTTGTACGCCGCCACGACATCGCGCACCTTGAAGCTCTCGGATTGAGCCGTGGCTGAGATGTTCCCCGGACTATTGTCGGAATGGCCGGACTCTAATTCGGTTGGCATATTTCGCCGGATGAAAAGGCTTGTTCTTGATTCTTGCTGTTGGTCTAAGGCCGCCTACAAGAAGCCTGCAGTAACCACAGGCGACACGCAAGACGTTTCCCGACAATAGCATGCAGCGACAAGTGTTGGCCATGCGCGCCTGCTTGTTCAACAGCGCACATTCGCAGAGAATTTGTCTTGAATGGAGAACCGCCATCCGGGCGGTGAGGAAGTTCCGGGGAGGGAACAAGAGATGGAGATTCAACTTACCTTGCAGGATATCGGGATGCAGCTGGACGATACGAAGAAGACGTTCTACACGGAACGCAAGGAACTGCAACCTGATTCCGAAATGATGGGCCAGCTCGTGGAGGATTTCCGTGACGAATTGGACAAGCTCGACAATCAGGTGCGCTCGCTGCGCTGCGGGCTAAGGCGAATGGAAGACAGCCTGGAAATAATCGAACTGTCAGAAGCCTGAACGGCGAGGCTAGGTAAACAGACCAAATGCCGCAACCGTCGCGGCCAGTCCGACGGTGGCAGCGTAGAAGCGATTGGTCAAACGTGCTTCAAGAGCGGCCATTTCGGCCCGCAGCTCGCTACCCAGCTTCGCGAGATCTGACTTTGTTGCGTAGTCCTGGCGGTGCTGTATCGCTCCGGCGATGGCTTCCGCCTGGGCGCGCTCCACGCCTGCGGATTCGAGCGCCCGCGCGGCTTGAAAGGTATCGAAAGCGGTGACAGCCATGTCGCGCATTGTAACGCCGGGAGATGCGGCGGCCTGATCGAAACCGATGCGCAAGCGCGCCTATTTCCGCACTGGGGGCAACCCGCTGCAACCGCGTCGCTTTTTGAGTCTTGCTCGCTGCGCCGCGGGCTAAGGCGAATGGAAAGCACCCTGGAACGGGGAAGGGGGAGGAAGTGGTTACAGCACCCGAATCGGGCCGGGATAGTCGCGAAGTTTCTTGTCGGCTGTCAATAGCGTGAGACCTTCAATTTGCGCCTGCGCAATGAGAATTCGATCGAAGGGATCCTTATGGATGTCCGGTAGCAGATCAACTGCCACAGCGTGCGCTCCCGTCACAGGGAGTTCGGAGTAACCGTTCTCAAGCAATCCACGCCTGAGAAGGCGCGGGTCGACATTGAAATCGGCGTGTCCCCGACCGTTCTTGATGGCGACTTCCCATAGTGATGCGGCGCTGAAGAACAGCTCTGTGGCCTTGTCTTGAATCAGGTCGCGTGCATCCTGCGGTAGCCGGTCCGGATGACCGGAAGTCCAGAGCAGCACATTTGTGTCGAGCAGCAGGCTCAATTGCCGGTCTCAAACAGGCGGCTGATTTCTTCGGCATCCAGGCTGTCAAAATCCTTGGGCACGGAGATCTGTCCCTCCAGAAATCCAATTCGACGCTTGCTGCCGGCGTCAGGCGCGTCTATGGCGATTACTTTGACTACCGGTTTTCCGGCGCGTGCGATGATGAATGGCTCGCCGTTGGCTGCGGCATTCACGAGCCGTGAAAGATGGGTCTTGGCCTCGTGGATATTGACGGAACGCATGATGTTCTCCAGAACTAAGTCCATATAGTTTAGTCTCCTTAGTCGCTATCGGCAAACCCAACGGGACCCGGATGATATGTGGGCCACATCATCGCGGCCAGATCGAAATGAAGCGCGAATGTGGCCCTTTCCGCAGCGTGAGCAACCGGCCTTCGAGGCGAATGGGTCGCGATTCAACTCGGGCCGGAAACCGTTGTTGCGGAATTGGCACCTCCAACCTGGGCCGACCTAAGCCAGGCGGTGCAGTGGTTTACTCCTTAGGCGCTTACGGAGCGCAGCAGTTCCACGTTGCCGCCCTTGGCGGTTGTGTTGATGGTGATGGTTTTTTCGACGGCGAAGCGGTGCAGGTAGTGGGGGCCGCCTGCCTTGGGGCCGGTGCCGGACAGGCCCATGCCGCCGAAGGGTTGAACGCCCACCACGGCGCCGACCATGTCGCGGTTTACATATATGTTGCCTACGCGCGCACGCGCGATGACCTCGTTTACGCGGGCGTCGATGCGGCTCTGCACGCCCAGGGTCAGCCCGAATTCGAGGCGGTTGATCGAGTCCACCAGCCCGGCCAGGTCGGCGGCGTCGAAGCGCAGCACGTGCATGACCGGGCCGAAGCACTCGCCCTCGAGTTGCGCCAGGCTTTCCAGTTCGATGATGTGCGGTCGGATGTACGGGCCTTTCAGCGATTCGTCGAGTCGGCCTCCGGTCCAGACTTCGCAGTCCAGCAAGCGCATGCGCTCGACGTGCGCCTGGATCCGCTCCAGGGAAGGCTGGTCGATGATCGGGCCGATGTCGGTTGAGGGGTCGTGGGGATCGCCGATCGCGAGCTCGGCCGCGGCGCCGCGAATCGAATCCAGCAGCGTGCCGGCCACCTCGTCCTGCACGCACAGCACCCGCAAGGCGGAGCAGCGCTGGCCGGCGCTAAGGAACGCCGAGCGGATGGCGTCGTCGGTGGTTTGTTCGATCAGGGCCGACGAGTCCGCGATCATCACGTTCTGACCGCCGGTCTCGGCGATGAACGGCACGATGGGGCGGTTGGACTTGCCGGCCAGGGCGGACTGAATTCGCGCCGCCGTGTCCGTGCCGCCGGTGAACGCCACGCCGGCGATGCCGGTGTGATTGACCAGCGCAGCGCCCACGTCCCCGGCGCCCGCCACCAGCCTGAGCACGTCCTCCGGAACGCCGGCGGCGTGCAGCAGGTCCACGGCCATTTTCGCGATGCGCGGGGTCTGCTCGGCGGGCTTGGCCAGCACGGCGTTGCCGGCCAAAAGGGCGGCGGACACCTGGCCCAGGAAGATCGCCAGCGGGAAGTTCCAGGGGCTGATGCACACGAATACGCCGCGGCCGTGCAGGCTCAGGTCGTTGGACTCTCCGGTGGGTCCGTCCTGGGCCATGGGCGATTCGAAATCCCGTTCCGCCCGGCAGGCGTAGTAGCGCATGAAATCCACCGCCTCGCGCACTTCGGCTACCGCATCGTCCACCGTCTTGCCGGCCTCGCCGGCCAGCACGCGGAAGAACTCGTCGCGCCCGTCTTCCAGCGCATCGGCCGCCGTCCTCAATATGTTGGCGCGGCGCCTTCCGCCGAGCGCGTCCCACGACGGCTGGGCTTCGGCAGCGCTCTTGACCCAGGCGCCGATCTCCCCGGAAGCCGGGTCCACGGCCTGCGGTTCCGGCATGTTGGCCCGTTCCGAAAGAAGCGCCGAAAAACGCCCCAGCGCGGTTTGCGAGGCCAGGTCGCAGCCGGCCGAGTTGGGGCGGTCCGCTCCGTACAGCAGGTCGGGCGTCGGCAGGGGCGAGGAGGTTCGGGCCAGCGAGATTTCGATCGGGTCGGACACGATGGCCTCCGGCGCAAGCTCCTCGTCGTAGAGCCGGTTTACGAAACTGGAGTTGGCGCCGTTCTCCAGCAGTCGCCGGACCAGGTAGGCGAGCAGGTCTTCGTAGAGTCCGGCCGGCGCATAGACACGAACGGGCGGAAAGTCTTCGAACATCTCGCGCGCGGTTTCGTGCAGCCGCTCTCCCATCCCGTGGATGCGCTGCAGCTCCATGTTCGAGCGGTCTCCTTCCGTAAGGGCGAGCACCGTGGTGAGCGTGTGGGCGTTGTGGGTGGCGAAAGCGCAGAACAGGTGCGGGCGCTCGGCCAGCATGGCCTCGGCGCAGGAAAGATAGGCCGTGTCGGTGTTTTCCTTGGCCGTGAACACGGGGTAATCCGGCATGCCGGCGATCTGGGCGCGCTTGATCTCGGCGTCCCAGTAGGCGCCCTTGACCAGCCGAACGGAAATCTGCCGCCGGGTGGTTTGCGCCAGTTCGCTCAGCCATCCGATCACCCGCTTGGCCCGCTTGCCGTAGCCCTGCACGGCCAGTCCCAGCCCGTTCCAGCCGCGCAACGAGGCCTCCCGGCACAGGCGCTCGGTCAGTTCCAGCGACAGGATCAGCCGGTCGGCTTCCTCGGCGTCCAGGCAAAGGGGGATGTCGTGCTCGCGCGCGAGCTCGCACAGCTTGAGCAGCCGCGGATACATTTCCTCGTGGATCCGGGCGGACTGCCGGGCGTCGTAGCGCGGGTGCAGCGCGGTCAGCTTGATCGACATGCCGCAGCGCCTCCCGGTCCTGGCAGGCTGCCGTTCGCCCACCATCGGAATGGCCTTGCAGTATCCTCGGAAATACTCTTCGGCGACCCCGGCCGTGCGCGCCCCTTCGCCCAGAATGTCGAACGAGTACTCGACGCTGCTGTCGAGCCTGTAGGCGCGCTTGACGGCCTCCTCCATGGTCTCGCCCATCACGAACTCCTGGCCGAGGATGCTCATGGCCTGCCGCACGGCCCCGCGGATGACCGGTTCGCCGAGGCGCCCCGCCAGCGACTGCAGAACCGCTCCGCCCGACTGGCCTTCGAAGCGGCGCATGGACACGGCGCGGCCGGTAAGCATCAGCGCCCAGGTGGAGGCGTTCACCAGCAACGAGCTCGAATGTCCCAGGTGCTCGTCCCAGTGCGCCGGCCCAAGCTTGTCGGCGATCAGCTCGTCGGCGGTTTGCGGGTCGGGCACCCGCAGCAGGGACTCGGCCAGGCACATCAGCGCCACGCCCTCGTCGTTGTGCAGCCCGAACTCGTTCAGGAACGCGTCCAGCATCGTGGGGCCTTTCGGCGAAGTGCGCACGCGGCGCACCAGTTCCGCGGCCTGTTCGACGATGGCCCGGCGGGTGTCCCGGTCGAGGGTGAATTCTTCCGCCAGCCGCCTTACGAGCGGGATTTCCGGCGCAAACTTGTGTTTGTCGATTCGATTCAGTGCGCTGCTCATCTCACATCTCTTCGTGTTCGTTCCTGGTTGCCTATTTCACCACTTTTTTCGCCACTTTCGGCCCGCCGTAAAGAGTAGTATGCGCGCGCCCTTCCCGCCCGGTTCAGCGTCCGGTTCCGAAGAAGGCCGTCACCCGGCCCTTGCCGCCGCCCATACCTGCACGCGCTCGGCGCCGGCGGCGATGAGCGCCGCGGCCATCGCGTCAACCGTTGCCCCCGTCGTAACGACGTCGTCCACTATCGCCGGCCGGAGCGGCGACTGCGCGCACGCAAAAGCTCCCGCGACGTTCAGGCGGCGTTCCTCGTCGCTGAGGCGGCTCTGCATGCGCGTGTGCCGGACCCGGCGGCAGATGTCCGGCAGCATCGGCACGCCGATTTCGCGCGCGATCAGGCGGGCGATTTCCTCCGCCTGGTTGAAACCGCGCTTTGCCAGCCGCCGCGGGTGCAGCGGAACGGGGGCCAGCGCCTCGGGCATTTCCAGAACGCCCTGCTCGACCTGCGAGCGAACGCCCTCGGCAATGGCCTGGCCGAGCGCCCGCGCCAGGTGCATCCGGCGGCCGAATTTCAGCCCCAGGAGCAGTCGGTCCACCGGATAGTCGTAGGCAAGCGGAGCCACCATTCGGTAAAAGTCCGGAGGCCGGACCGCGCAACGCCCGCAGACGCCGGTGACATCGGTCCGGGCCATGCGGATTCCGCAGCGGGGGCAAGCCTGTTCGGCGCGGGGAAGGCCGGCGTCGCATTCGTCGCACAATTCCCGGCCATCGCGCGCGCGACCGGCGCACAGCGCGCAACGCCAGGGCAGGAGAAAGCGCGCCAGGCCAGTGTTTCCCGGAGTCATTGCGGTTATGCTAACTCTCCCACGAAAGCACGGGAATCCCTATGCCACGCATCCTGATTACGGGCGCCTCCCGCGGTCTGGGCCTGGAGCACGCCAGGCAGTACCTCGAGAAGGACTGGGAAGTGATTGCCACGGCCCGCAACCCGGAAGCGTCGCCGGGTCTGAAAGCGCTCGAATCAAACGGTTCCCGTTCGCTGCGCACGGTAACCCTGGACGTTACGGATCACGAGCGCATTGAGACGCTGGCCGGGGAAATGGCGGGCGAGTCGCTGGACATTCTGCTGAACAATGCCGGCACCTACGGGCCCAAGTCGGCATTCGAGGGCATGCATTACCAGTCTCTGGAAAGCATGGATTACGAACTGTGGCGCGAAATGCACGAAATCAACGTCATGGCGGCGTTCAAGGTGGCGGTCTGTTTCAAGCCGCATCTGGAGGCCGCCGCCAATCCGCTGCTCGTGAACATGTCCAGCGACATGGGATCGATCGCCAACAACTCCATGGGACATGCCTACGCCTACCGCAGCAGCAAGTCGGCGCTCAACATGCTGACCAAGGGCATGGCGATCGAGTGGCAGAACATCACGGTCATCGCCATGGCGCCGGGCTGGTGCCGCACCGATCTGGGCGGACCGGAGGCGCCGGTGGACCCGGTCGAGAGCGTGCGCATGCAGCAGGAGTTGTTCGAGCGTCTTGAGTCGTCCCGATCGGGCGAGTTCATCAACCGCTTCGGAGAAGAAGTCGCCTGGTAAGCGCTACGCCGCACGCGCCGGGCCCGCCTCGGGCGTCCCCGCCCACTCATGCTGAATTTCATCAACCACCCGCTCACGGGCACGCCGTACGGGACGGCGCTCGATCTTTGCATCGTGATCTCGATCCTGGCCTGGCTCGCCTCGGTAATCACCCGCGAGTACTCCTGGGCCGACCGGCTGTGGTCGCTGTGCCCGCCGGTCTATTGCCTCATCGTCGCGGCGGATGCCGATTTCGCCTCGCCGCGCCTCAATCTCATGGCAGTCCTGGTTACGCTGTGGGGCCTGAGGCTGACCCACAACTACGCGCGCAAGGGCGGCTTCTCCAGGGGCGGTGAAGACTACCGGTGGGCGGCGATCCACGAGAAGATCGGCCCGGTCGGATTCCAGGCGCTGAACCTGCTGTTTATCGCTCCGGGCCAGATGCTCATCGTCTGGCTGTTCGCATCGCCCGTGCACCAAGCCTGGCTGTGGCGGGAAACGCCCCTGACCTTTCTCGATGGAATCGCCGCCGCGGTTTTCGTGGCGTTCTTCATCGGCGAATGGGTGGCCGACGAGCAGATGTGGCGATTCCAGCAGGGCAAGAAACGGAAGATCGATGCGGGCGAGGAGGTGACCCGGCCATTCGTCACGACCGGCCTGTTCGCCTGGTGCCGCCACCCCAATTTCTTCTGCGAGATGGGCATGTGGTGGGTGTTCTACCTGTTTGCGGTGGGCGCCTCCGGTGTGTGGCTCGACTGGACCGGCCTGGGCTTCGTGGTTCTCACGCTGCTGTTCCAGGGTTCGACCCAGCTGACGGAATCGCTGACGCTTGCGAAGTACCCCGCTTACCGCGACTACCAGGCCACCACGCCCCGACTCATGCCTCTGCCCTTCCTGCGCCGCGCAGCCGGGCGACCTCCTCGTACAGCTGGTCGGTCGTGATTCCTTCCGGCGCCATGGGCTTGCCCACCAGCAGTTCCACCGGCGCCCGCAGCCAACTCAGACCGCCGCGGAACGCGCCTCGCCCCTGGTGCGAGAACAGGCTGCCCCACAAGCCGCGCAGCGCCATCGGAACGACCGGCGCCGGGACCTGCTTCAACAGCTTGAGCACCCCCGGACGGAATTCGTGCATGCGCCCGTCGCGGGTCAGGTGACCTTCGGGGAAGATGCACACCAGTTCCTGGTTCCGCAGCGCGTCGGCAAGCGATTCGAACGCCTTGCGATAGATTTCCGGGTCGTCCTTGCGCGCCGTGATTGGGACAGCGTTGACGCTGCGGAAGATGAAATTCAGCAGCGGCATGTCGTAGATGCGCTTGATCATGACGAAACGGACCGGCCGGCGCAGCACGCCCAGAATCAACAATGCGTCTACGTAGCTGACATGGTTGCAGACCAGCACCGCCGCGCCGCGTTCGGGCACGCGGTCGAGGTTGCGGAAGCGCAGCCGGTACAGGCTGCGCATCAGGCACCAGACCAGGAACCGCGCAACGAATTCGGGGACTTCCCAGAAGACGAAGATCGCGACGCCCAGGTTGATCGCCGCCAGCACCAGGAACAGGTCCGGAATGGTCATCCCCAGTGCAACAAGCACCAGGATGCTCAAGCCGGCGCCGATCACCATGAACAGCGAACTGACGATATTGTTGAAGGCGATTACGCGCGCCCGGGTTTCCTGCCTTGTGCGCTGCTGAATCACGGAGTACATGGGAACCACGTACAAGCCGCCGAAGACGCCGATCAGGAACAGGTCCAGCACCGGGCCCCAGCCGCCCGCGGCCAGGAACTGCGCGACGCCCGCCTCCGGCGTAACCGGGCTCATCGTGCTGAAAGCCAGATGCGCCGCAACCACCGTCAGCCCCAGGCTGCCGATCGGCGTGAGACCGATTTCCACCCGGCGGCCCGAAAGCCATTCGCACACGACGGACCCCACGCCGATGCCCACAGCCAGCGTCGCCATAAGCGAAGTGGTGACTGTTTCGCTGGCGTTCAGGATCTCCTTGCCATAATTGGGCATTTGGGCGAGCACCACGGACCCCAGCAGCCAGAACCAGGAAATGCCCAGTATGGAGAGCAGGACGGAACGTTTGGCCGAGGCGGCGCGGCCCATGCGCGCGATGACCGTAACCGGATTCCAGCAGATCCTGCCGGCGCCCTCGGCGGGCGGCGCCCCGGGAATGAACCGGCTGGCGAGGTATCCGGCGGTCGCCAGCCCCACGACGGTGACGCCGATCAGCAACGGCCTGTTGCCCGCGGGTTCCGCCCCTGCCAGCGCCCCGCCCAGCATGAGCCCCGCCGGTATGGCCACGAAGGTGCCCATCTGCACCAGACCGTTGCCGCCCACGAGCTCGGCCTGCCTGAGGTGCTGGGGGATGATGGCGTACTTGATCGGCCCGAAGAACGTCGATTGCGTGCCCATCAGGAACAGGACCGCCATGACCGCTATTACCGAACCGGACGCCACGGCCAGTCCGCCGAGGAGCATGATGCATATTTCGGCGATCTTGATGCGCCTTGTGAGGGCCGCCTTGTCGCCGTGGTCGGCGATTTCGCCCGCCAATGCCGAAAACAGGAAGAACGGCAGCGCAAAAAGGCCGGCGCCCATGTTCGCCAGGAAGTCGCGGTCCAGCGAACCGGAGCCGAACACGATCAGCACGATGACCGCGTTGCGGTACACGTTGTCGTTGAACGCGCCCAGTGCCTGGGTGAAGAAGAAAGGCGAGAACCGCCGGGTCAGCAGCAGCGAGAACTGCCCGCGTTCCGCCCCTGCCTGCGCTGCTCCCGCCTCGCTGGCGCTCATCAGCCGTCCTCCCCGCGCATCGGAATGCGCCATGTTAACCGCCGCGGCGGTCCGCCGGGTGTAGCGGGCGATCGATGGCCCGCCCGCAACCGCAACGTGTCCGGCGCGCCTTTGACCGCGCCGCGGCGGGCTTTGCAGAGCATGATTTCCTGCACGCGGAGATACGCCGTCGCATGCTGGAGCAACTTGACTGGGTGCGCATCGAGCCCGCCTGCATCATCGATGCCGGCGCCGGACCCGGGGGTGCGCGGGACGAATTGCTCCGGCGCTTTTCCGAGGCCCGGGTGCTGTCGCTGGACAGCTCGCTCGGCATGCTGCGCGCCGGGACCGGGGAGCGGATTTGCGGGGACATGCAGAAGATGCCGCTGGCCGACGGCTGCGCGCAACTGCTGTTCTCGAACCTGGCCCTGCACTGGTGCCCGGCCATAGGCGCCGCGCTCGCCGAGTTTCGCCGGGTGCTGGATTCGCCCGGCCTGGTCTTCTTTTCCATGTTCGGGCCGGACACGCTCAGGGAACTGCGCCGCGCGCGCAGCAGCGCAGGCCTGGAGGACGACCCGGAGACGCTGGTGGACATGCACCATCTGGGCGACGCGCTTGTGCGGGCCGGATTTGCCGACCCGGTCATGAGCGCCGAGCGGTTTCCGGTGCCGTACGCGGACTACGCGACGCTGGAAGGCGACCTGCGCCGTTGCGGGGCCGGCCTGGCGATGATGCACGGGTCCCGGGGCCTGGCCGGGCGTCGTCGTCGCCAGGCCGTGGAGGAGGCCTTTGCGGCGCAACGCGGCACCGACGGCATGGTCGCCGTCAGCATTGAGGTGGTTTACGGCCAGGCTTGGGTCGCTCCGCCGAAGGGCCGCGGGGAACCGACGGAGGTTCCATTGGAAGAGATCAGTCTGCGGAGTACAGCGAAGCGGCCTTGATCGTGGCGTAGACCTCCGCGCCGGGCGACAGGCCGAGTTCCCGCACCGAGCGCCGGGTGACGCGCGCCCACAATGTCTGGCCCACGTTGACAACCACGTTGGCAAGCGCGCCGTCTTCCTGCACGACGCGTTCGACCGTGCCGCTCATCACGTTCAGCACGCTGCTTCGGCGCGGCGGTTCCAGGGACAGCGAAACGTCGCCGGCCCGGACCTGCAGCACGATGTCCGCCCCCTCGCTCCCGGCCTGCAGGTCCAGCCGCGGCAGAAAAAGGGTGTGCCCGGAACACGACAGTCGGCTCAAGCCGTCGCCGTCGTCGATTTGCTCAATCCGGCAACGGAGCAGCGCTCCCGCCGTCCGCTGGCCGATGACCGCCTGCAATTCCGGGCGCCCCAGCAGGTCCTGAAGCCCCCCGGCCGACCGGACCTCGCCACGATCGATCAGGACCAGGCGGTCGGCCAGCCGCACCACCTCCTCCAGGCGGTGCGTCACGTAGACGATGATCCGGTCGCTGTCCCGCTTGAGCCGCTCGAGGAAACCCAGCACTTCCCCGCGACGCTCTCCGTCCAGCCCGGCAAGCGGCTCGTCCAGCAGCAGCACGTCCGGCGCCGTAAGCAACGCCCGTCCGATGGCCACGCGTTGCTGTTCGCCTCCGGAAAGGCTCATGGGCCGCCGCCCGAGCAGCGCTTCGAGTTCCAGCAGTTCGACGACTTCCTCGAGGGCCGGAGCGGACCGCGATCCGCGGGGGCGGCCGTACTGGAGGTTGCCGCGCACGCTCAGGTGCGGAAACAGCCGTCCGTCCTGAAAGACGACGCCCACCGGGCGCCGCTCGGGAGGCAGGTTCAGGCCCTCGCGGCTCGCGAACACGCAGGTCCCGCCGATCGCGATCTCGCCTTCGTCCGGCGCGAGCAGGCCGGCGACCATCTTTACCAGCGAAGTCTTGCCCGCGCCGGACTGGCCGAACAGGGCGGTAACGCCGGGTCGGATCTCGAGCCGGCCCTGCCACTCGAATTCGGCCAGTCTCTTGCGTGCGTCGATCTTCAACATGGCGCGCGTGCGGTCAGTTCAGGCGCCTGCGCACCGCGCGCGCGGCCAGCTCCGACGCCGCCAGCGCCACGATGGCCAGCGCCAGCGATACGCCGGCCAGCCAGGCGGCGGCCGTCTCGCCTTCGGGCGTCTGCAGCAGCGTGTAGATCGCCAGCGGCAGCGTCCGGGTCTGCCCGGGGACGTTGGACACGAAGGTGATCGTGGCGCCGAATTCGCCCAGGCAGCGCGCGAAGGCCAACAGCGCCCCGGTGAGCAGGCCCGGCGCCGCCAGCGGCAGGGTGACGGTAAACAGCGAGCGCGTGGGGGTCGCGCCCAGTGTTCGGGCGGCTTCTTCCAGGCGCCGGTCCACCGACTCGATCCCGAGGCGGATGGCCCGGACCATGAGCGGGAAGGCCATGACCGCCGCGGCCACGGCAGCGCCCTTCCAGGTAAACGTGAAAGTGACGCCGAACCAGTCGTGGAACAGCCGCCCCAGCCAGCCGTTTCGTCCCAGCACGATCAGCAGCAGATAGCCCACCACCACCGGCGGCGTGACCAGCGGCAGGTGCACGAGGCCGTCCAGGAGGATCTTTCCCGGAAAGCGGCAGCGCGCCAGCACCCAGGCGCAGGCGATCCCCACCGGAAGCGAACAGGCCACCGCCCACAGCGAAACCTTGAGCGACAGCGCCGCGATTTCCCAGACGGGCGTCATCGCTTCCCCTTGCTCCCAGGGGTGAAGCCGTGCTTCATGAAAATCTGCTGCGCTTCGCCGCTGAGCAGGTATTCGTAGAAGGCCCGCGCCGACGGGTTGTCGGCCGGCTCGATCAGGGCCAGTTCGTAGCGGATCGGCGAATGGCTTTCCGCAGGGAGCAATGCAGCCGCGTCCAGGTTCGTCTCGGCGCGCAGTTCGCTGGCATAGGTGATGCCGAGCGGCGCCTCGCCGCGCGCCACGCGCACCGTCACGGCGCGCGCATTGGCGGCGAATGCCAGCCGTCCCTGGAGAGGTTCCCACAGGTCGAGGTGTTCGAGGGCCTCGCGCGCGTATATGCCCGCCGGCACGTGCGACGGGTCCGGCAGCACCAGCGGAAAGTCCGCAAGCGCTCCCAGCAGCGTTGCGGGGCGGTTCAGGATCACGTCCGCACCACCGTCCGCCGACCGGATCAGGGCGAGCCGGTTGCCGGTCAATTCACGCCGCGAGCCCGCCGCCAGGAAACCGTCCCGCTCAAGACGATCCAGCCACTGCCGGTTGGCCGAAAGGAACAGGTCCGCGCGCGCGCCGTGCATGACCTGCCGGGCCAGCGTCGAAGAGGCGGCAAAAGAGAACCGGACAGGCCGCCCCTGTTTCCGTTCAAATGATTGCGCGAGGTCATTCAGGGGAGCCATCGTGCTGGCCGCGGCGAATACCAGGGTTGAAGGCTCCGGCTGGGCGGGTGCCGGCATACTCCCCGCACCCAGCACCGCGCCGATCGCGAGGGCGTGCAGGGTCCTGCCCAGCGGTCGCACCGCCCCATTCCGCCTCCCGCCCGAAAAAAGCATGGACTCCAGCATAGCCAATTCGACCCCGGTTTCCCACACGGAATCCACTCGGCCGGGCCGGCACGGATACTCAATGTAGGATGGCCGGCACCAATTGAAATGCGCCGGCGGACGGTACCGAGCTTGAGGCGAGACGGCAGGCACAAACGCTACCCGGGTGACGACCATGACCGCCGCTGGCGGGAACGGGTGTTTCCCGGGAACTACCGCAACCCGGAGCCCCGCCGGAAGTATCACCTGGTCGTGATCGGGGCGGGACCCGCCGGCCTGGTCGCATCGATGGCGGCGGCAGGCCTCGGTGCCCGTGTCGCACTGGTCGAAAGGCAGGCCATGGGCGGGGATTGTCTGAATGTCGGATGCGTGCCTTCCAAATCTCTTCTTGAATTCACGCGGCGCAATCCGAACGCCGGCTTCGACGAAGCCTTCGCCTGGCTCCGGCAGGTTCGCTCGGAGATCGCGGCGCATGATTCGGTGGAACGCTATGTACAAAGTGGCGTGGACGTTTTTTTCGGTCCGGCCCGGTTCGCCGGCCGCAACTGCGTTGAGGTGGGCGGTCAGCGTCTGGCCGCACGGCGCTTCCTGATCGCGACCGGCGCGCGCGCCGAATTGCCGCCGATTCCGGGATTGGAGGATTGCGATGCGCTCACCAACGGGTCGTTCTTCGACCTGGTCGAGCGCCCCGGGCGTCTGGCGGTCCTCGGCGCCGGCCCGGTCGGTTGCGAACTGGCGCAGGGAATGGCCCGGCTCGGTGTCGAGGTGCACCTCTTCGAGATGGCCGGGCATGTGCTGCCCGGTGCGATTGCTGCGGCCAGCGACGCGGTGGCGGTCGCGCTCGAGTCCGACGGGGTGAGGCTGCACCTGGACTCGAAGGTGACCCGGGTCAGTTCGCAGGGCGGCCGGCCGACGGTTCATGCCCCCGGCGCTTCGGTCACGGCCGATCGCCTGCTCGTCGCGGCGGGGCGCCGCGCCAACGTCGAGGGTTTGAACCTCTCGGGGGCGGGCGTCTCGTTGCGCGAAGGACGGATCGCCGTGGACGACAAGCTGCGCACGACGAACAGGAGAATCTACGCGGTAGGCGATGTCTGCTCCGCGCTGCCGTTCACGCACAACGCCGACGCCCAGGCGCGCATCGTCGTGCGCAACGCGCTGTTTGCGCCCACCGCCAGCACCCGTTCACTGGTGGTCCCGCAGTGCACCTACACGGACCCGGAAGTGGCCCAGGTCGGACGAACACAGGCGCAGCTTGCCGAGGAAGGCGTCGCCTTCGACTGCTACCGCTTGAATTTCGGGGAGCTTGACCGGGCCAGGAGCGCGGGCGAACGCGACGGCTTCGTCGAGTTGTTGACCGCCGGGGGCAGCGACAGGATCCTGGGGGCTACCATCGTGGGACATGACGCCGGAGAACAGATCGCGCCGCTATGCATGGCCATGGCCAACGGCCTGGGCCTTGGCGCCGCGGGCAAGGCCGTGCTTCCCTATCCCACCCGCGCCGAATACCTGCGCCGGCTGGCCGACCAGCACGCGCGCACCCGGCTGACGCCGCGCGCGGCGGGCCTGCTAAAGGCCTGGTTTAGATAATGACTGAAGCGACGGAACCGCGCGGCTACATCCAGCCCGGCGCCCTGCGCGAGCTTTGGTTTCACACCGGGACGGCCTGCAATCTTGCCTGCCCGTTCTGTCTGGAAGGCTCCCGGCCGGGCGACGACCGCATTCAGCGAATCACGCTGGCGGACGCGAAGCCGCTGCTTGACGAGGCCGCATCGCTGGGCGTCCGCCAATACTCGTTTACCGGCGGCGAACCCTTCATCGTCAAGGATTTCATCCGGATACTGCGTTATGCCTCGAACCTGGGGCCGTGCCTGGTGCTGACCAACGGCACCGATCCGATGATCCGGCGCCTGGGCGAGATCGAATCGCTGGCCGCCCGGCCCTATCCGGTCAGCTTCCGGATCAGCATCGACTATGCGGACGCGGCGCGGCACGACGCGGCGCGTGGCAGGGGGAACTTCGCGAAATCCTGGCAGAGCCTCGCGGAGTTGCACGCGCGGGGCTTTGCCGTTTCGCTGGCCCGGCAGTCCGATGCCGGCGAGGACGGCGCGGCGGTGGACGGGGCGTTTCGCGAGCTGTTCGCCGAGCACGGCCTGCCCGCGGACACGCGCATCGTGTCTTTTCCGGATTTCCTGCCGCCCGGATCGAACCCCGAGGTGCGGCGGATCACGGAAAACTGCATGACCACGCATCACGACGAGGAGTCGCG
Organism: Gammaproteobacteria bacterium; assembly: GCA_011523505.1. GTDB lineage: Bacteria > Pseudomonadota > Gammaproteobacteria > Steroidobacterales > Foliamicaceae > Foliamicus. The sequence goes on along the minus strand of WTGP01000019.1, from coordinate 299,336 downwards.
CCGCTCGTTCATGTGCCATTTCTCGAAAATGGTGGTCAAGAAACAGGGACGCATGCGCGTCTACGCCTGCACGCTGGTGGACGACGACGAGTCCTTCGACCTCGGCGGCAGCCTCGCGGAAAGCCTCGGGAAACGCGTCATGCTCCGCCACCACCGCTGCTACAGCTGCTTCGCCTACGGTTCGTCGTGCAGCGAACTGGCATGATGCCTTACTTGTTTTCGGGGCGGGCCGCAGTGCATCGTGCGCTGGCAAGGAGAGAGCGATGATTCAGAGCAACAGACGCAAATTCATCCAGCGGGCGGCCAGCATGGCGGCGGTCGGCACGCTGCCGCTCACTTACGTGAAGCTGGGCAGCAGCGAGCAGTCGGCGGAGTTCAGCTTCGCCTTCATTTCCGACTCGCATATCCAGCACATCCGAGGGACCGAGTTCGTGCGCAACTGGGACCGCGGGCTGATCCGCGCGGTGGCGGAAGCCAATCTACTGAGCCCGAAGCCGGACTTCGTGATCTACGGTGGCGACCTGGCCCAGCTCGGGACGAAGCCGGAGCTGGACCACGGCGCGGAACTGCTTTCAGCGCTCAACTACGACATTTATCCCATCCTGGGCGAGCACGACTACTACCTCGACCTGGGCGAGTACTGGTCTGACCTTTTCAAGCGCCCGCACTATTACAGCTTCGACCACAAGGGCGTGCACTTCGTGCTGCTCAACTCCATCGTGACGCACGATGAGTGGACGTTCGACCGCTGGCAGACGGCGGAGCAGCGTATGAACGAGATGGCGGGACTGGACAATCCGAACGGCTCGCCGTTCATGGTGGGCGACAAGCAGCGGGAATGGCTGAAGAACGACCTGGCCGGCGTGGACAAGCGCACGCCCATCGTGGTGATTTCCCACTCGCCGCTGCAGAAGATCTTCAAGGCCTGGAACTTCTGGACCGATGACGCCGAGCAGGTGCAGGCCATACTCGCTCCGTTCGACAAGGTGACCGTGCTTTATGGGCACGTGCACCAGATCCAGTACAACCAGATCGGCAACATCGCCTTCACTTCGGCCATGGCCACCGCCTGGCCCTGGCCCTATCCCGGCAGCTATGCGCACGCGGAGCACTACCTGCCGGTGCTGACCGTGCCGATGAACCGCGCCGGCCCGTTCTTCGAGCGCGACGCCACCGGCTGGCAGTTCGTGGATGTGCATACCGGGCGCAGTGCGGTGCACTACAGGCTTCACGACAACGCCGTGCGCACGGTCGCCTGGAATGAAGCCACCGGGCAGCCGGAAGACATGGTCTTCCGGGACCCCGCAGCCCGCCTTCCGGCATAATCACGCTGGGCAACAACCGGCAGCGCGCCCGTAGCTCAGCTGGATAGAGCGTCGGTCTCCGGAACCGAAGGTCAGGGGTTCGAATCCCTTCGGGCGCGCCAATTCCAACCGGTCCTTGGGCGCGAATGAGTAGGGTGCGACGCGATTATGCATAGGTGTTCGGGGTACAGCGTCCACCGCGGGCTGTGCGCCGTCGTTCTCGCCGCGGGCGCGTCCCGGCGATTCGGTTCGCCGAAGCAGCTGGCTAGTTATCGGGGCGAGACCCTGGTGGAGCGCAGCGTGCGTCTTGCGCACGAGGCCGGCGCCGAGACAGTTTGTGTGGTGCTGGGCTACCGCGCCGAAGCAATTGGTCGCGCATTGCAGCGGGGCCGCGTGCCGCCGGGTCGGACGAACACCGTGAGAAATGCGCGTTGGCGCGACGGCATGGGGCGCTCGTTGGCCTGTGGCATGCGCTCGCTTGATCGGCGCGCGCGTGCAGTGCTCGTATGCCTTGCCGATCAGCCGTTGCTGGAGGCCGGGGACCTGATGCGGCTGGTACTGGCGTGGCGCGCCAGTCCGCGGTCCGTGGTGGCCTCGCGCTACGCCGGGAAGACCGGCGTTCCCGCCATCTTCCCGCGCTCGCACTTTGCCGCGCTGAAATCCCTGTCCGGGGACCGGGGCGCCCAGGTGCTTCTGGCTTCCTCAAACGACGTGCTGAGCGTGCCGATGCCCCTCGCCGCGGTGGACATCGACGATCCACAGGACCTGTCGAATCTTCCGTCCTGAGGCCGTCTTCGCCGCCTGTTCACTCGTGTAAAGTTCGCCCCTTGCGATAGAAGAACTTTCAAAGGAGCGGCCCCATCATGCGGATTCTTGTCAGCGGTGCAGCCTTGCTGGCGTTGTGCGCCTCAATGGCCAGCGCCGAAATCAGCGTCAGCCAGGCCGAGCAGGACTACATGGAAGAGCTGTACCTGCACTTCCATCGCAACCCCGAATTGTCGCTGTACGAGTTTGAAACCGCGGCCCGCATGGCCGAGGAATTCGCAGCCGCCGGTTACGAGGTCACGTCGGAGGTCGGCGGCACAGGGGTGGTGGGCGTGTTGCGCAACGGCGAAGGTCCCACCGTCATGATCCGCGGCGACATGGACGGACTGCCTGTCAAGGAGCTGACACGCGTGCCCTACGCCAGCACGGTCACGACCATCGACGAGCAGGGCCGCACGGTTCCGGTCATGCATGCCTGCGGGCACGACATTCACATTACGAACCTGATCGGCGTGGCCCGCAAGCTCGTCTCCATGCGCGACAGCTGGAGCGGCACGGTGGTGTTGGTGGCGCAGCCGGCCGAAGAGCGGGGCCTGGGCGCCCGCGCCATGATCGAGGACGGACTGTTCAAGCGCTTTCCGCGTCCGGACTACAACCTGGGACTGCACGTCACCTCCAACCTGCCCGCCGGGCAAGCCGGTTACAAGCCGGAATTCGCGATGGCCAACGTCGATTCCGTGGACATCATCGTGCACGGCACCGGCGGTCACGGCGCCGCACCGCACCTGACCCACGATCCCATCGTGCTGTCCGCCTACATCGTCACTGCGCTGCAGACGCTGGTGGCCCGCAATCTCAACCCCATCGACCAGGGCGTGGTAACCGTAGGATCCATACACGGAGGCACCAAGCACAACATCATCTCCGACCGCGTCGACCTGCAACTGACCGTGCGCTCGTACTCGGACGAGAACCGCGCGTTGCTGCTCGAAGGCATCGCCCGTATCGCCAGGTCGCAGGCCAGGGCGATGGGCCTGCCGGAAGACCGGCTGCCCGAAGTGATCGTCAAGAACGAATACACGCCCGCGCTCTACAACGATCCGGACCTGTCCAACCGCCTGGCCGGCGTGCTGCGAGCGGAGCTGGGAGACGCGAACGTGGAGCAGAGCAAGCCGGTCATGGGGGGCGAGGACTTCGCCCGGTTCGGCCGCACGGAGGAGAGCATCCCCGGCTTCTATTTCTGGCTGGGCGCCGCGGATCCGGAGCAACATGCCCGGGCGGAGGCCCGAGGCCTCAAGCTGCCGGCCACGCACTCGCCGTTCTTTCTGCCTTCCTACGAAAAGACCCTGGAGACCGGCGTCCGCGTCATGACCGCCGCCGCCCTGGAGCTGCTCGCCAAAACCTGAACTCGCCCCGCCCGCTCGCTCGCTACGCAGCGCACGGTCGAGGCTGATTCATCCCGAAAGCGTGGCCGTTACGGCGCCGGCGGCGCGCAGCGCCAGCGCCGCGATGGTGAGCGTGGGGTTGGCGGTGGAGCCGGTGGGGAATGCTCCGCCGCCCACCAGAAAAAGGTTCGGGTGGTCGTGGCAGCGCAGATCGCGATCCACCACCGAGCGCCGGGGGTCGTTGCCCATGCGCGTAGTGCCGAGGATATGGCCCGCGCCCTGCCAGGTGTCGCTGTGGTGCGTTTCGGACGCGTTCAGGCGGGCGAAAATCCGATCGTGAATCCGTTGAGCCTCGGCCAGGCCGGCGCGCGCATAGGCGCCCACGCGATAGTGCATTTGCGGCAGGGGAACGCCGAAGGGATCGCGCTCGCGCTCGTCGAGCAATACGCGGTTGTCCGGTTCGGGGAGCTGTTCGGTCAGCGCCGCCAGCCGCACCTCGCGCGCTGCATGGTCGGCGACGGCCGCCCGCAGCGGCTTGCCCCGCAAACCGCGGCGCGCGAACTGCCCGGCAAGCTCAGGGGCGCCGCCCGTGGGCCAGGTCCAGCCGTTGTTGCCGATCTCGATTCGCAGCGCCGACCGCTCGCGCCGGAACGACCCGTCGCGGGTGTTTTCGATGGCCGAAGTAGAGAGCGGACCGCGATAGGGCCATACCGGGTCCTTCGCCAGCGCCCAGCTCAACTGGATCGGATGATCCATCAGGTTGCGGCCCACCTGGTCCGAGGCGTTTGCCACGCCGCCGGGCGTGCGTTCCGAGCGGGAGTGAAGCAGCAGCCGCGGGGTTTCCACGGCATTGGCCGCGAGCACGTAAACCCGCCCGCGCGCCACGCCGCTGCTGCCGTCGGGGCGGGTGAAGCGGATCGCCGTCACCCGCATGTCATCGCCGGTTTCCACGAAGGTGGCGGTGGTCTGCTCATGCAGCGCGGCGCCCTGCGCCTCGGCCCTGCGCAGGTGAACCGTCGCGTCGTACTTGGCGGCCACCGGACAGATCGGGATGCAGCTGGCGCTGCCGCAGCACGCCGGGCGGCCCTGGTGTGCTTCGGAGTTGCGCGCCTGCGGCGTGGGCCGCACGCGCCAGGGCGTGTCGGCCAGCACGCGCTCGCACGCGCCGTCCAGCCAGCTGGCCGGAATGGGCGGCATCGGGAACGGGCCGGAGCGCGGCGAACCCAGGTCGTCAGCCGAATCTCCCGCCACGCCGAGTTCGCGCTCGGCCGCAACGTAGAACGGCTCGATTTCGTCGTAGCAAATGGGCCAGTCCACGGCGCGTCCGAAGCGGCTTCGCAGTTGGAAATCGCTCGGCAGGAAGCGCACGCAGGTGCCGAGCCAATGCCAAGAGGTGCCGCCCACCGCCTTGAGATAGGTGCTCTTGAACTTGTCCGGTCCGGATTGGCGATACCAGTGATCGGGGTCCTCGCTCTTGGGAAAATCGGCCTCCGGCGAGCGTTCGTAAGGACTTTCCGGCGTCTTTACGACCGCGCCGAGAAAAGTCTCAAAGGCGCGCGCCCGATTCACGCGGGGGCCGGCTTCCAGGATGGCCGTGCGGATGCCCCGGTCGGCCAGCCGGTCGGCCAGCAGCGCCCCGGCGAATCCGGAACCCACCACGACCGCGTCGGCGGTGATGTCACTCACGGCGTGGCATGCGGATCGGCGCCCGCCGGCGGGCGGCTCCAGTCGTTGGGTTCCGTGCTGCAATAACCGGGCGCGTGGGCGAACTCCAGCGCCTGCCACACGAGCGCCTCGCGGAAAGCGCGAACCGCCCGACCGTCCGCCGTGGGATGGATACCCGAATACCAGCCCGCGATGATCTGTGCGGCAAGGCCGCCAGGCACTTCGTCCGCCGTTCCGTCAGGCAAACCGTCCAGGCCGGCGCCGTCGCCCGTGGCCCGCAGCGCGTCGAGCAGTTCGCCCGCCAGCGCCGGGTCGAGCGACGCCGCCGGGAATCCCGTCAGCCGCGCCGACAGCGCCCGAAACCGCTCCAGCGCCTCGTAAGCTCCCGCCCAGCCGCCGATGCCCAGCACCGGCAGCGCCCACACGCCGCCAATAAAGCTCCGCCTCGTCGCGCGCATCGAACTCCCCGTTTCCCCGGCGCGAAGTTTACGCGCTGCCGCCGCATGCGTTAACGGCAAAAGTTGTCTGCGAAGAACCGTTGATGCAATATGCGGCCGACCGCCGGGAGTGGTTGCCGGGGAGTGGCGGGGCCTATGACAAAGACCGAAGTCAAGACGATCATGGAGTTTCTTGCGGAAAACCCGCAGGTGGACGTTTCCGCCGCCTGGAAGCGATGCTGGGGGATCCAGACCGGGATCGTCGATCGAGTGCGCGAGCGGTTCCCGTGTGAACTGCATCCGAGTTGCGAAGGGAGGGAGTACTACACCTCGCCCGATGGCGCCATGGAGGGGTCGTTCCAGGCGTACAGCAGCCCCGAGGTCCCGTGGCTGGTTCATTCCTGGATCGGCAACCGCCACGCGAGCATCCTGGACATCAACGCCACCGTGTTCCTGGGCGAACAGAACCGCGTGCCGCACCTGGCGGTGATTTTCGGGACGATTCCGCGGCTGTTCTTCTACGCCGAATACACGCCGCGCGTGGACCTGAGGGTCAATCCCGAGTACCTGGAACGCTACTACGAGCCGGCCAACGCCGCCTACCTCGAGTTTCAGGGCAATCCGGCGTTCACCCAGTACGTCAGCCACGGCGCCTATCTGCGGGCGTTGATGTCGCCGGTGTGCATCAGCCACACGGCGGAACTGACGGACGCCAATATCGATCTGTGCGAGCAGTACCTGGAAGGATTCCTCGACCGCTGGTTCGGCTGGCTGGACGAGGCCGAGCCGGTGCTCGAAGAGGAACGCGCCGCGCAGCGCGATTTCGATTTCAAGGTGCGGGAGCTCGGTTACCGGCTCGATCCGATGAACGTTCTGCCCCAAAAAGTCTTCGGCGAGGAGGAGTTCCAGCGCATGCTCGAACTGCGCATCGGCACCGAGCAGATCCGCGAGGCTCTGGCGGGCTCCTGAGCGCCCGCGTTCTAAAGTAAACCAGGCAGGGAGAAGCGGCCTTGGTCGATGCGGCATCCACGAAGCCACGCAAGCTTGCCGTGGTGATCTTCAATCTTGGCGGGCCGGACACGCCCGAAGCCATCCGCCCGTTCCTGCTTAACCTGTTCAGCGATCCCGCGATACTGCGCATGCCCAATCCCTTCCGCTGGATTGCGGCGCGGCTGATCACGGCCCGGCGCGCCGCCACCAGCGAGGAGATCTACAGCAAGGTGGGCGGCGGCTCCGCGATCCTGCCGGCAACGGTGGAGCAGGCCGAGGCGCTGAAGAAGGAAATCGCCGACTCCGCCGAGCAGGTGGAAGTCTTCGTGTTCATGCGCTACTGGCACCCGCTGGTCCGCGAGATTGCGGGCAGGATCAAGGATTTCGGGCCGGATCGCATCGTTCTGTTGCCGCTGTATCCGCAGTTCTCGACCACGACCACCGGCACTTCGGTAAAGGCCTTCAGGGAAGCGGCCCGCAAACAGGGGCTGACTGCGCCGCAGGACATCGTCTGTTGCTATCCGGCTCACCATGGCTTTCTGGGCGCGACTGTCGGCAACATCCGGAAGGCTTTGGATGAGGCATCGCACCACGGCGCCCCGCGCCTTTTGCTATCGGCGCATGCCCTGCCGCAGCGCACGATCAACGCCGGGGATCCATACCAATGGCAGGTGGAGATGACGTCCGCGGCCATCGTCGAGGCGCTGGACCGCACGGAGCTGGACTGGGCGACCTGCTACCAGAGCCGGGTCGGTCCGGTGCAATGGATCGGTCCGTCCACCGAAGACGAAGTGCGCCGGGCCGGCGCGGCGGGCGTTCCCGTCGTGGTCGTGCCCATCGCATTCGTTTCCGAGCACGTCGAAACGCTGGTCGAAATCGACATGGAGCTGCGCGAGGTCGCCGCCGAGACGGGCGTTCCGTTCTTCACCCGGTGTCCCACCGTGGCGGTGGATTGCGACTTTATCCAGGGACTGGGCGACCTGGTTCGAAGCGCGATCGGCCGGGACGGCGTGACGTCGGACATCGGTCCGCGGCGCTGTCCCATGCAGTTCGGCACCTGCCCGAATACGACGCACGCGCACTAGCGCGCTGAAGAGGAGGGCGGGACGCGCCCGCGCCCGGGCTAAGGGGCGAAAACGAACCTGAAGCCGGAGGCGGTGGACTCGACCCGGCCGTAGTGCGGGTGGCCGAAGTGCGCGGGGAACAGTAGGGTCGATCGGTCGGCAATGCGTTCCAGCGTTTGTTGGCGGGTTTCGGCCGCTTCTTCACCCTTGTTGCAGAACACGGTCGTGTACTGCGGCCCGTAGACCTGCATTACGGCGTGAATGAGGTCGCCGGAAAACAGCCCCTGCGATCCGTCCTTGCCGAGTTCCAGGACCGTGTGGCCTGGCGTATGGCCGGCGGCAAGGCGCAGTCGAACGCCGTCCTCGATTTCGTATCCGTCCTCGACGCCCTCCAGCAGCCCGGCATCGATCAGGGGCTGGACGTTCGCGTCGAACACTCCGCTGTTCGGGCCCATGTCGTAATCGTCGCCCTGGGCATCGGACCAGTGTTCCAGCTCCCTTTTGTGGCAGAGGTAGCGCGCGTTCGGGAAGGTGGGCTGCCAGCGGCCGTCCACCATCGACGTGTTCCACCCGCAGTGGTCGAAGTGCAGGTGGGTGCAGAACACGTAGTCGATGTCTTCCGGCGCCGCGCCGGCGCCACGGAGCCGGGTCAGGTACGCCGTGTCGAGCTGGCTGAAAGCCGCCAGCTCCTTGCGTTCGTAGATCTTGTGGTTGCCGATGCAGGTGTCGATCAGGATCCAGTGATGGCGGGTGCGGATCAGCCAGCTGTGAAAGCTGAGCACGATCCGGCCGGTCTCCGCCTGCAGCTGGTGCGCCGTGAGCACGTCGCGATGCTCGTCGAGCAGTTCCGCGGGCATGTCCGGGATGAGGTCCGCATAGCCGGCGTACGGGAGGATCAGCTCCTCGACACGATGGATCTCGTAAGGGCCCAGTTTGATCATGGCGCAGCCTCCGTCTACCAGTAATGGGTCCAGCGCGACCGCTCCACGAACTGCTTGTAGGCATCGAGGCGGCTTTGCGGGATCGATTCCGCGTAACCGTTGGGATCGTAGCGTTCGCGGTACTGGTCCAGCACCGGCCGGTAGAGCGACATGTGCAGATCGGGGATCCGGTGCTTGCGCCGGAATTCGGCGATCGGGATTGTGGCCGAGCGCTGGGTCTCGAAGGCCCCGGCTTTCGCCAGTTCCACACCGCGCGGGCCGAATATGGCCGACCGGCCGGGCCCGCCGTAGGCCGTGTCCTCCAGGAAGCCCGGGTTGCGGTCGTGCGTGGACACGGAGTTGTTGCAGATCAGCGTGTACAGGCTGTTGTGGTACGAGGTCAGGCGCATGTCCTCGTACTCGAACCCGCCGGTGGCCACCCGGCAGATGATCTCCGCGCCCTTGAAGGCCATGCAGCGGAACAGTTCCGGCTCGAACTGCACCGCGGAAAGCGCGATGTTGCCGATGCCTGTGCGGGCAACGGGTATAACCGCGTCCTGCCCGTACATTTCCACGAACCGGTCCAGCACGTCGTAGACGGCGGTCGTGTATTGCTCGCCGCCGGGGAACATGCCGCGCACGTTGCGCTGCTTCCAGTGGCGCGCGGCCAGTTCGCCGTCGGGTCCGATCATCAGCATCAGGTGCAGGATGTGCCCCGGCCAGTCCGCGTCCTTCGCATAGGTGCCGAAGGCCACGTAGCAGCCGTACTGTCTGGCTTTTTCCGCGATCGCCTCGGTCTCCGGCCCGGGCACCTCGATGGCCAGCCGGTGATGCTGCTCGCGGGTCCACAGGCTGAAACCTGTGATCGGAAACTCGTGGAACAGCAGCAGATCGCTGCGCCCGCCGTAGCCCTGTGCGGCGTCCATGCACTCCAGCATGTACTGGAGATTGGCTTTCAGATCAGGTTCGGGATTCTCGCCGTTGACCCCCCGGACCCTCGTTTGCACCACCGACACGGTGATCGTGTCCTTGACCAGATCGGCTACGGGATAGGTGCCGTCCTCCCGCACCATCGGCGTTTCTTCATTCATGCCGCTAATGTAGCATTACGCGATGAATTTTCTGCCGGCAATCCGCACGAACGATGCGCGTTCGCGTTGACTATTTCGCCATGCTGCGCGACCGCGCCGGACGGGAGCACGAAACCCTGGAAACGCGCGCGGCCACTCCGCGGGAGCTCTACCGCGAGCTGGCTCCGAGACGCGACCTTCCGGCGCAGACCGGCCTCAGGGTTGCGGTCAACGATGAGTTCCAGGCATGGGACTGTCCGCTTGCCGACGGCGATCGCATCGTATTCATTCCGCCGGTGGCGGGCGGATGAGCGATTTCCGCATCAGCCGGGGCGTAATCGTGCCGGCGGAGGAGATCGCGGCGCTCGAGGATGCGGCGTCGGGCGCCGTGGTGTCGTTCTGCGGGCGCGTGCGCAACCATAACGAGGGACGCGCGGTGACCCGGCTTGAGTACGAGTGCTACGAGGAGCTGGCCGTCAGCGAAGGCGAACGCGTTCTCGGCGAGGCCAGGGAGAAATTCGGCGTCGGCAAGGTGCGCTGCGTGCATCGCACCGGCAACCTGGCGATCGGCGAGCCGGCGGTCTGGGTCGGCGTTGCCGCCGGACACCGCGAAGAAGCCTTTGCCGCCGCCCGTTTCGTCATCGACGAAGTGAAGAAGCGCGTGCCGATATGGAAGCGCGAGCATTACCCGGAAGGTCCGGCCGAGTGGATCAACGCCGCGCCGGCGGAGGGCGCATGAAAGCGCGTCGGTCCTGGCTGTTCGTGCCGGGCGACAGCGAGCGCAAGCTCGCCAAGGGCCCCTCGACCGGCGCCGACATCCTGATCCTCGACGTGGAGGACTCGGTGAGTCCGGCCCGCAAGCCGGTGGCCCGAAAAATGATCGCCGAATACCTAGGCTCGGCCGCGCGCGACGGCGCCCCCTTGTGGGTGCGCATCAACGGCCTGCATACGCCCGATTGGCGGGAGGACGTTGAAGCGGCAATGGTCGGCGCGGCCAACGGCATTGTGCTGCCCAAGCCGCGTTCGACAGCCGATGTCTTTGCCGTGGCGGAATTGATGGATCGGCTGGAGGACCCGGAGCGCAGCGAGCCGGCGCAGATCCTGGCGCTGGCCGGCGAGACCGCCCGCGGCCTGATGTCGCTGCACGAGTACCGCCCCGGATTGCCTCGCCTGACCGCGCTGAGCTGGGGCTCGGAGGACCTGGGGACCGACGTGGGCGCCCTGCGCCGCCGCCGTGAAGACGGAAGCCTGTTACCGCTGTACGAAATCGCCCGCGCGCTGACCCTGGCGGCGGCCACCGTGGCCGAGGTGGATGCGATCGAGGCGGTCTATGCCGACTTCCGCAACCTGGACGGCTTCCGGCGTTTTACGGAGGAGGCGCTGGAGATGGGCTACGTGGGCGGCGCGGCCATTCACCCGGCGCAGGTGGAGATCCTCAACGAGGTGTTCACGCCCAGCGACGAGCAACTGGCCGAGGCGCGCGAGATCGTCGAGGCGTTCGAGAGCTCCGGCGAGACAGGCGTCATGTCGATTCGCGGGAAGATGGTGGACCAGCCGCACCTGGCCCAGGCCCGCAAGCTTCTGCGCCGCTACGAATAGCGGACGCCCGGGGAGATCAGCGCTCGGAGAGTTCGCGCGCTACGAGTTCGTCGACGATATCCAGCAGTTGGGGCATGTCGCTGTCCGGCGTTACGCGCACGACGTACTTGCCGTTCACGACGAAGGCCGGTACCGCCAGAATCCGGTATCGGCGCATCAGGTCCGCGATTCTGGTGAGGCTTGATTGCACCGCGAAGGAACGGAAAGCGTTGCGGTAGTCCTCGGCTTCAATTCCATAGCGCCTCGCGAAGCCCTCCTGGTCCGACAGCCTCACCAGAAGTCGCTGTTCGGTGTGGTAAGCACGGAAGACTTCCCGGTGCGTGTCTTCGAGTTTATCCAGTGCGGAGAGAGTCAGGAAAAGACGCGCATGCGCGACCATGGCCTCATTCCAGACCGCCGGAATGTGAATGAAGTTGACTTCGTCCGGCTGATCCTTCTCCCACTCCTCGATGTACGCGTCCATGCGGTAGCAGAAGACGCAGCCGTACCAGAAGAACTCGGCCACCTCGATCTTGTCCGGCGGGCTGGAGGTTCCCTGTACGGGCACCAGGCGGTCGTAGTGGACACCCTCCTGGTACTTCCAGTTGGGCGCATCCTGGGCCTGCGAAAGGGGCGCGGCCGTCAGGACGAGGGCCGCGAGCAGCAGATTGCGGGATTTGGGTTTCATATTTCGCGGAATTTTTTGCATAGTGAACCTACCTGTACCGCGGACAGCCATCGCCGGCGGGATCAGCGTTCGGTGAGTTCGCGCGCTACCAGTTCGTCGACGATTTCCAGCAGTTGGGGCATGTTGCTGTCGGCCGTTACGCGCACCACGTACTTGCCGTTCACGACGAACGCCGGTACCGCCAGAATCCGGTACCGCCGCATCAGGTCCTTGATCCTGCGCAGGCTGGATTCGACCGAGAACGACCGGAAGGCATTGCGGTAGTCTTCCGCCGAAACCCCGTAGCGCCGCGCGAAGCGCTCCTGGTCGCCGAGCCGCAGCAGCAGTCGGTTTTCGGTATGTATCGCGCGGAACACGTCCCTGTGCGCGGCGTCAAGCTCGCCCACCGCCTGCAGCGCAAGGAACAGCCGTGCATGCGTTTCCATGGTTGGGTCGGCTGGCGCCGGGATGTTGATGAAGTTGACTTCCTGCGGTTGGTCCTTCTTCCACTCCTCGATGTAGGCATCCATGCGGTAGCAGAAGACGCAGCCGTACCAGAAGAACTCGGCCACCTCGATCTTGTCCGGCGGGCTGGAGGTCCCTTGCACCGGCACCAGGCGGTCGTAGTGGACGCCCTCCTGGAACTTCCAATTGGGTGCTTCCTGGGCTTGCGAAACGGGCGCGACCGTCAGGAAAAGGGCCGCGAACAGCAGATTGCGATATTTCGGTTTCATCTTTTATGGAATTTTTCGCATAGTGTACCTACCTGTGCCGCGGACAGCCATCGCCGGCGCGATTATCCATGTTGCAAGCCACATTCCTGAAATCAGCGGCGTCCTGGAAACAGTACCCCGAGGACGCAGGCGCCGAGGTTGCGTTCGCCGGCCGCTCGAATTCCGGCAAGTCCAGCTCGATCAACGCGATCCTCAATCGGCGGGGGCTCGCCCGTTCCAGCAAGACCCCGGGGCGCACCCAGATGCTGCAGTTCTTCGCCGTCGGCGAGCAGCGGCGGATCGTGGACCTGCCCGGCTACGGCTACGCCGCCGCGCCGCTGCGGGTTCGCAGGCAATGGGAAGGCATGATGAGCGATTACTTCCGGCGCCGCGGGTCGCTGCGCGGCGTCTTCGTGGTGGTGGACGCGCGCCGCGGGGTGGGTGAGCTCGACCTGCGCATGCTCGACGTCTGCGCGGCGTCTGAAGCGCGCGTGCATCTGCTGATGAACAAGTGCGACCGCCTCAAGCGCGGCGCCCTGATCGAGACCCTGCGGGATGCCGAGGAGCTTCTCGCCGGGAACGGCACGGTCCAGGAGTTCTCCGCGTTGCGCGCCGTGGGCGTGGAAAAAGCCTGCGGCGTGCTCGAGACCTGGCTGGACGCGTGAGCACCGGCGGCGCCCCCGTTCCCGGGAAGGTCAGTGTGCGGCGTCCCAGTTCGGGCCCTGTCCGAGGTCCACCTTGAGCGGGACTTCCAGTGACGCCGCTCCGGCCATCATCCCCGTGACTTCTCCGGCCAGTTCCTCGGCGAAGTCCCGCTCGCACTCGAACACGAGTTCGTCGTGCACCTGCATGATCAGCCGTGCCTTGTCGCGCCGGGACGCAAGCCACTCGTCGATGCGGATCATTGCGCGCTTGATGATGTCCGCCGCCGTGCCCTGCATCGGCGCGTTGATCGCGCTTCGTTCGGCGTAACTGCGCCGGCGAAAGTCCCGGGCCCGGATATCCGGCAGATACAGGCGCCGTCCGAACACCGTCTCCACCCAACCCTGCTCATGGGCCTGCTTGCGGGTCCTCTCCATGTACTGCTGCACGCCGGGGTAGCGGGCGAAGTAGTGATTGACGTATTCCTGCGCCTCCGCGCGGGTGACGCCGAGTTGCCGGGCGAGGCCGAACGGCGACATGCCGTAGATGAGCCCGAAATTGATTGCCTTGGCGGCCCGCCGCTGATCGGCGCTGACCGAATCGGGCGGAGTACCGAACACCTCGGCGGCGGTCGCGCGGTGCACGTCCATGTCTTCGGAGAATGCCCGGCGCAAGCCTTCGTCCCCGGAGAGCTGGGCCATGATGCGCAGTTCGATCTGAGAATAATCGGCGGAAATCAGCACCCGACCGTCCGGCGCAACGAAGGCCTGGCGGATGCGCCGCCCTTCCCCGGTGCGCGCCGGGATGTTCTGCAGGTTCGGATGGATGGACGACAATCTGCCGGTGGCGGCCACGGCCTGCTGGTACGAGGTATGCACCCGCCCCGTGCGCGGATCGATGGAGCCCGGAAGGGCGTCGGTGTAGCCGGTCTTGAGCTTGGCCAGGTTGCGATACTTCAGAATGGTTGCGGGCAGGGGGTGCCCGGCGGCCAGTTCGTGCAGCACCGATTCCGAAGTGGAGGGCTGACCGGTCGATGTGCGGCGCACCGGTTCCAGTCCCAGCCGGTTGAACAGTACGTCGCCGAGTTGCTTCGGCGAGCCCAGGTTGAACTCGGTGCCGGCCTGCTCGAACGCCTGCTCCTGCAACTCCCGCAACTGTTCGGCCAGTTCCCGCGACTGCTTCGCCAGCACGTCCGCATCGACCAGCACGCCGGCCCGTTCCATGCGGGCCAGCACCGGCGAGAGCGGCATTTCCATGCTTCCCAGCACCTCGTTCAGGATCGGCGTCTCGTCGAGCTTTCCGGTCAGCATCCGGTGGAGCCTGAGCGTGTAGTCCGCTTTCTGGGCGGCGTACGGCGTGACCTGTTCCAGCGGCGCCTGCGCCGGCGAGAGCTTGCCGCGGCCTTTTCCGAACACGTCTTCGGAGGAAATGCAGTCCAGGTCCAGGTAGCGTTTTACCGCCTTGTCGAAATCGTGGGCGATCGCGGTGGAGTTCAGCACGTACGATTCCAGCATCGTGTCGCCCGCGCCGCCCGCCAGTTCGATGCCGTGGTTCGCCAGCGCATGGCTGACGAACTTGAGGTTATGCCCGACCTTCCGTGCCCCGGCGTCCTCCAGCCAGCCCTTGAGTCCGCCCAGCAGTTCACGGCCGTCGGAACGCTCGACCGCGCCTTCCGTCAGGTCGCGCGGGGCCAGCGGCACGTAGGCGCCCTCGCCGTCGCCGGTGGATAAGGCCAGGCCGGCCAGGCGCAGGTCCATGGGATTCTCGCCGGACGCTTCCACGCTCAGGCCCGCGGCGGGAGCGTCGCGCAGCCGGGCGAGGCACTCCTCAAGCTGTTCGGAGTTCAGGATCGTCGCGTACTCCGCCTGCTTCGGCGCGGCGGGTGCCGACTGGCGGAGGCTACGGAGAAAGGTGTTCAGTTCGAACGTCGTGCACAGCGTTTCGAGCGTGTCCATGTCCGGCGCCCTGAGCCTGAGGTCGTGCGGCTTCAGGTCGAGCGGAACGTCCTCGCGGATCGTGGCCAGCTCAAGGGACAGGTCCACGTCGGCGAAGCTGGTCCGCAGGGTTTCTCCGGCCTTGCCGCGAATCTGGGCGGCATTCTCCTTTACGCCTGCCAGGCTGCCGTAGGATTGCAGCCACTTCGCGGCGGTCTTCGGTCCCACGCCGCGCACGCCCGGGATGTTGTCGGAGGTATCGCCGGCCAGGGCGAGGTATTCGCGGATCCGCTCCGGCGGGACGCCGAACTTCTCCTCCACCGCCGCGCTGTCCATGACGCGGTTGTTGGTCCAGTTGACCAGCCGGACATGCGGCCCGACGAGCTGGGCGAAGTCCTTGTCGGTGGTCGAGATCAGCGTGTCCAGCCCTTCTTCCCGGGCCTGGGCGGCAAGGGTTCCGATCACGTCGTCGGCTTCCACACCGCCGATCCGCAGCAGCGGCACGCCCATCGCCTCGACCACGTTCACCACCGGCTCGATCTGCTCGCGCAGGTCTTCGGGCATCACGTCGCGATTGGCCTTGTACTCCGGGTAGATCTCGTCGCGGAACGTGGGTCCGGGCGCATCCATCACGAACGCCAGCAGGTCCGGGGGTTCTTCGCGAAGCAGCCGCTGGATCATGCTCACCACGCCGTGCAGGGCGCCGGTGGGCCGGCCGTCGGCTGTTGTGAACGCAGGAAGCGCGTAGTAGGCGCGAAACAGGTAGGCCGTTCCGTCGACCAGCAGCAGCCTGTTCATGTGCCTGCTTCGGTTGCCGGGCCTTCGTCCTGCGGCACGGGCGGTTCTTCGGCGGGGGGCGGCGGGTTTTCTTCGGGGAGATAGAGTGCGCCGCTGAAGCCGCAGCCGGAAAGCGCCAGCCCCAGCGACAGCGCAGCTCCGGTCAAGAAGCGCCGGGACGCGGGCATGCGAGGAGAAGATGCGTTGCCGGTGGAGGGACGGGAGCGGAGATGCGCCAACACGCCGGCAAGTGTACCCTTACGGCACCGTGTTGCCTGATATGGGGCGGGCTTCGTGAGCGACAAACTTGAGATCATCGCCTATCCGCTGATAGAGCGGCCGATGAAGCTGCGCCGCGCCGCGCGCGCCAGGGAGTGGATGGACCGGACGGTCGATCATTTCGCCAACCGGTGCCTGCCGCTGCTGATCGCCAACCAGACCGGCTGGGACGTGCTTTGTCCGGTCGAATTCAGGGCGCGCTGGAACGGCAAGCCGGCCAAGGAGGGCGTGGAGATTCGCTTTCGCGGCGAAAAATCCGAACTGGTCAGCGCTCATTTCGGAAGCGGCGTGCTCACCTTCACGCTCGGTTACCTGTTTCGCACCAGCCAGGGCCACAACCTCTGGTGCAAGGGCCTGGCCAACACGGCCAAGGACGCCATCGCGCCGCTGGAAGGTATTATCGAGACCGATTGGGCGCCCTATACCTTCACGATGAACTGGCGCTTCACCCGCAGGCGGACCTGGGTGACCTTCGAGAAGGACGAACCGGTGTGCCGGCTGGTTCCGATTCCCCGGCACTACGCCGAAACGTTCGACGCGGTCGTGCGGCCGCTGTCGGACGATCCGGAACTGGCGAAAGAGCACATTCAGTGGAGCCGGTCGCGGGGCAATTTCAACAAGGAGCTGGAGGTGGACCGGTTCCGCCGACCGGCGGAGAAGTGGCAAGGGCACTACATGCGCGGCGCGCACCTGGACGGCCGCCGCTTCAGCGATCACCGGATCAAGGTGCTGATGTCCGAATTCCGTAAACCCGGGGATGATGACTGAGCGCTTGGAGCCTGCGCTATCGGGAAACAAGACTCAATCAGGGGAAAGATATGAAACGCAGACAAGTTCTTGCCGGACTCGGCGCCGGCGCCGTGGCGCTGGCCGGTTGCGGCCGGGAACAGCCGGCCGCCGTAGACGCATCGCCCGCCAAGCCGGCCGAAACATTCAACTGGAAGATGGTCACGACCTGGCCGCCGAACTTTCCGGGCACCGGCACCTCCGCCACCCTGCTGGCGGAGACCATTAACCGGGCTTCCGGCGGCAGGATCAAGGTGCATGTCTATGCGGCCGGCGAACTGGTTCCGCCGTTCGAGGTGTTCAATGCCGTGTCCGCGGGCGCCGCGGAAATCGGGCACGGCGTTTCGTACTACTGGAAGGCGCAGGTGGAGGCGGCCCAGTTCTTCGGCGCCATACCGTTCGGCATGACCCCCGCGGAATCGTCCGCCTGGCTGCACTTCGGCGGCGGCATGGAGCTGTGGCGCGAACTCTACGAACCGTTCGGCGTCATGGTGTTCACCGGCGGCAACACCGGCACCCAGATGGGCGGCTGGTTCAACCGCGAAATCAACTCGCCCGACGACCTCAGGGGCCTTAAGATGCGGATCCCGGGACTGGGCGGGGAAGTGCTGCAGCGCGCCGGCGGCACGCCGGTGATGTTGCCGGGCGGCGAAATCTATACCGCCATGCAGACCGGCAGCGTGGACGCCACCGAGTGGGTGGGGCCGTACAACGACGTCGGTTTCGGCCTGCATGAAGTGGCGCAGTACTACTACTATCCGGGCTGGCACGAACCGGGCGCGATCCTGGAGGTCTCGATCAACCAGCAAGCCTGGGACGCGTTGCCCGAGGATCTACAGGATGTCGTGAAGTCCGCGTGCGGCTACGTGGAAAGCCTGATGGGCCCCGAGTACAGCGCCCGCAACGCCCAGTTCCTTCAGCAGCTTCGCAATGAAGGAAAGATCGAGATCCGCCCCTTCCCCGACTCGGTGATAGCCGAGTTGCGCCTGCGTTCGCGGGAGGTCATCGACGAACTCGTTGCCCGCGACGAAAACGCCGCGCGCATCTACGCCTCGTACACCGCCTTTCAGCAGCAGGTGAACGAGTGGCTGGACATCGGCGAGCGCGCCGCCGTGGCCGCCCGCGGCTGAGCGGAGGCAGGCAGCGGCGACCCGGCGGCCGATGGACCCCATACGCACGGGGATCATCGGCTGCGGCCGTATTTCTTCTTCCCATGCCGCCGCCGTACGGCAGCTCGGCGCCCGTTTCGAACTGACGGCGCTGGCGGACCCCGATGAGGCCCGGCGGCGGGACCTTGCGCGCCGCCACGAGGTCGTAAATACGTACGCAACCACGCGGGACCTGTGCTCGCGCGCCGAAGTCGACGCCGTGATCATCTGCTCGCCCAACGAGTTTCACGCGGACCAGGCGGTCCTGGCGCTGGGCGCCGGCAAGCATGTGCTCGTCGAAAAACCCATGGCGGACAACGCGGGCGATGCGCAAGCGATGGCGGACGCCGCCCGCCGCGCCGGCAGGGTGCTCGCGCTTGGCCACACGTTCCGGCATTGTCCGGCCATCCGCTACGTGCAGGACCATCTGCGGGACTTCGGCCGGCTGCGGGCCGTGGAAGTGTCCATGTGCGTGAAGTGGGACGGTCCGCAAACGGATTGGTGGGCCGGCCGGTCGCTGGAAGAGGGCCTGATACTGTCCCTGTTTGCGCCTCACGCGCTCGATTTCGTGCAATTGGTCATGCGGGACGACTTTCTTCGCGTCCACGTGGAGGCCGCCCGGCATCAGGACGGCTGGCGGGGCGAGGACGAGGCGATGATCCTGCTGTCGTATCCCGGCCGGCGGATGGCGTCGGTCCATGTGTCGTATAACCAGGATTACGTGGTGGACCGCAAGTCCCTGCATTTCGAGGATGCGTTCGTGCTGATCGAGGACAACGAGAGAGTGTGGGTCAACGACGAGCTCGTCGTTTCGCCGGCACATCCACCGGAAGGTTCAGCCCGCAGAATGGGCGCGCGCGACCTGACGTCGTATTTCGTGGATCAGCTGAAGGAATTCGCCAATGCCGTCCACGGCCGGCCGCATCGTTGCATTCTGGCCGACGAGGGAGTGCGGTTCACCCGCCTGCTCGATGAAGTCCTGCGCGCCGCCGTCGCCACCTCGCGCGCCGCGGTCGTTGATCAGCATTCTGTTGATTGATATAACTAGTCTGACTAGGTATAGTTTCGGCGTGGCACGCACTTACTCCATCTACGAAGCAAAAGCGCGCTTTTCCGAGGTCATTCGCGAGGTGCGCGAAGGCCAGACCGTCACCGTTTCGTACCGGGGCGAGCCGGTGGCGGAAATTCGCGCAATCCAGCAGTCCGAAACGCCGACGCTGGACGAACGGCTCGATCACCTGGAACGCCGGGGGGCCCTGGTTCGTCCTGCAAGCGCGCGCCGGGATTTCAATATGGTTGCTGACAGGCCCGGTGCGCTGGCGCGCTTCCTGAGGGTTCGCGCCGAATGAGCGCCGTTTACGTGGACACGTCGGTGCTGGCCGGAATTGCTTTTGGGGAGCCGGTCGCCGACAGGTTCGCGCTGGCGCTGAATCGCTTCGACCGCTTGCTTTCTTCCAACCTGCTCGAGGCGGAAATGCGCGCCGTCTTCGAGCGCGAAGGCGCGGTCTTCGGGGCCGATGTCGTGGCGGGCATCGACTGGATCCTGCCCAACAGGCCGCTCTCCCTTGAGTGCGAGAGAGCGCTTGGCGCCGGCAACCTGCGGGGCGCCGATCTATGGCATGTCGCCACTGCCTTGTATGTGTCCCCGCAGCCGGAAAACCTTACGTTTGCAACGCTCGATGCCGGGCAAGGCCGGGTGGCCTCGGCACTGGGCTTTCCCAAATGCCGCATTTGAGGCTCGGGCCATCCGCCGATGATATCGAGTGGCTCGCAACGCGGGCGGGTTGACGGGCATCTGCGCTGTGGGCTGACCCAGCGGCGACCCGCGCGTCAGTGCGGGCGGATCAAACTTTGCGCTTCCGCTGCATGAGCCACACAGCAATCCTGCGAGCGAGCCCGAGACGGCGTATGCCTGTCATTCGGAAAACCCCGCGCCGGGTCAGCCGATTGCGCCTGCGCCACTTGATCCAATTGACGATGTCTTTCGGAAAATACCTCGTTTTCCAGCGGATCCGGCCCTGTTGAATCGTCCAGTCCGCGCGCGCCGTGCGCGCCTCGAATGCCGGCGGTAGCGAGATCTCCCGGGGCTTTTCAATCACCGGCTGAAGCACATCCATGAGTGTCGGATGCTTGTCATTCGGTTGCACCACTCGCGCTTCCACGTCCGGCGCATCCAGTATCCTGGCTATGAGTTCCCGGCTGCCCGCGATGTAGGTGCAGGGCAGGTCAATGTCCCTTGCCATAAACCAGCTGCGATCCTCGGGCCAGGCCATGTTTGCGGCCCTAAAGTGGATACCGTTGTCGTCGATGTCCGGAGGCGCCAGTTCCGCTGCGTATGCAGGTGGATTCTCTTCGGAGGCGGAAAGGTTGTGGCTCTGCTTGAGGACATACGGACCCCGGAGCTCGTCCGGCTCCAGCGCCACATACGCCGAGCCCGATGCTCCCCGGGAATCGTCGATCGTATTGATGGAAATCGTCAATTCGCTCAGCGGCGCACGATAGAGAAGCCAGGGCCGATCGCTGCGGATGCAGATGGATACGGCGCCGCTCAGAACCTCGGGAGACCACCCGTATCCCTCCCAAATCCCAAACCAGCACGACTCCGCCGCTGGCGTAACGGCGCTAAGTACATTCTTCAGGAACGATACCTGTTCAAGACCTGGCGTGTCTTCCATCGGTCCGGCAATCCACTCATCGCCGGCGCGCAAGAGGGGCGTTATCTCATTGACTCCGACAAGCTCGTCCACGATCCAGTTGCCATCTTCGAGCCGACGGTACTGCGTGGGGTTAGACCGGAACCTTCCCAATCGGGAATGGTGGATACGTCCATACACCACGGGTATTCGCGCATCGGCAACGTCAGCCCAGCGGATAGGCTCGCCCGGCCGTTCGTCGTACTCAGGATTAACTTCGTTCTTGCTGCAAACGCACTTCCACGCCGGGTTCAGCACAGCCGCGTAGGCTTCAAACCGCGCCGGAACGACGCTGGATACTCGGGAAAAATCCCCTTCCCCAAGGGCAGTTTCCACCCATTGGGCATCCTTGGCGCTTTTCGCCCGCTCTAATCCCATGCATGTATTCTCACGCATTCCAGTCGTCGCCGCCGAGCGCAGAGTATTCAATCTAACTCTTTACGTATAGCGTAACGGCAGATATGATGACTCGGTGATTCGTAGCTTCAAGGGCCGCAGGACTCGGCGTTTCTATGAAGGTGCCAATGTCGGCGCGTTCCGGGGGTTTGCGGATCAGGCTGTGAGGCGGCTGACCTATCTTGATAATGCGGAAACGCTCAAGGACCTCGCGGGTCTTCCGAGCAATCGGCTGGAGGCGTTACGGGGTGACCGGTCGGGGCAGTACAGCATCAGAATCAACTCGCAATGGCGTATCTGTTTTCGTTGGGAAGACGACGGGCCATACGATGTTGAAATCGTGGACTACCACTGAGTGGGTGACGAGATGAGCATAAAGAGTGGCATGAGGCCGGTGCATCCTGGCGAGATACTGCGGGAGGAACTGGACACCCTGGGTCTTTCGGCGAACGCCTTGTCGAAGAAGCTGGACGTGCCGGTAAATCGTATTACCGCAATCCTTCAAGGCACCCGCGGTGTAACGGCCAATACGGCACTTCGCCTGGCCCGTTTCTTCGGTACCACACCGCATGTCTGGCTGAACCTGCAGAAATCGTATGAACTTCGGCGGGAAGAAATTGAGGCGGGACAGGAAATCGCCGAACGCGTTACGCCGGCGCAGTTTGACGCGGCGTAGATTCGATCAGGCGCATACAGGCGTTCAAAGGCAACCATGTCCGAACGGAAACCAGACGAGCTCGAACTTGTAGCCGGTAATGGCCTGTTGCACCGGCGCCTTTTTCTCAAGGGAGGCGCCGCGGTGCTGGGCGCGGGCTCGCTGGGCCTGATGACGGCGGCGCCGGCGAAGGAACTGCCGCCCTGGATGCGGGCGCCGGGCCGGCCGCTGAGCGGTTACGGCAGCCGCTCGCCCTACGAAGATCACGTCCGGCGCCGGGTCCTGGCCGCTACCGGCGCCGACGGCGCGGGCGGTTCCTGGACGCCGCTGGAAGCGCTGGAGGGAATGATCACGCCCAATCCCCTGCACTTCGAGCGTCACCACAGCGGGATACCGGACATCGACCCCGACCGTCATCGGCTGCTCATTCACGGGATGGTCGATCGCGCCCTGTTCTTCGACATGGACGCGCTGTCGCGCTACCCGATGGTGTCGCGCATACAGTTCATCGAGTGTTCGGGCAACAGTTACCTGGCGGGGCTTCCCCGCCGGCCCATCAACGACACCTGCGGCGTGCTGCACGGGCTGGTGTCGTGCAGCGAGTGGACCGGCGTGCCGCTCTCCATCCTGCTGGATGAGGCCGGCGTGGACCCGGACGCCGGCTGGATCATGGCCGAGGGCGCCGATGCCGCGGCGATGAACCGCAGCGTCCCGCTGGCCAAGGCCATGGACGATGCGTTGCTCGCGGTGTACCAGAACGGGGAGCGCCTGCGGCCGGAGCAGGGCTATCCCTTGCGGCTGTTCCTGCCGGGATACGAGGGCAACATGAGCATCAAGTGGCTGCGCAGGATCAAGGTGACCGCCGCGCCGTCGATGACCCGCGAAGAGACCTCCAAGTACACCGACCTTCTGCCCGACGGGCGGTCACTGATCTTCACCTACCCCATGGATGTCAAATCCGTGATCACTTCGCCGTCGCCGGGACTGGTGCTGAAGGGCCCCGGGCTGTATCAGATCTCCGGCATGGCCTGGTCGGGCCGGGGCCGGATCGCCCGGGTCGAGGTCTCCGCGGACGGCGGCGCCACCTGGGGCGAGGCGGCCTTGTGCGAACCGGTGCTGGACAAGGCCGTGACGCGATTCCGCATGGCGTGGCGCTGGAACGGGGCCGAAACCGCGATTCTGAGCCGCGCCGTGGACGAAACCGGCGCCGTGCAGCCCACTCGCGAAGCGATCATCGCGGCCAAGGGCAGGAAGTTCGCATACCACTACAACGGCATTCAGGCGTGGGGGATCGACGGCGCCGGGCAGGTAAGCAATGTTTATGCGTAGCCTGGCGGCGATCGCCGTCGCCGCCTTGGCTGCGACCGTCCTGGCCCAGGAGGGGCCGGAACTGGGCGTCGAGGCCACCCCGGATGAAGTCGCCGAGTGGGAAATCAGCATCGAGCCGGACGGCGAGGGGCTCCCGCCCGGGTCGGGCACGGCGATCGAGGGAAAACCCGTCTATACGCTGTACTGCTTCTCCTGCCACGGTGTCGAGGGACAGGGCCAGTTGAACGACGTGCTGGTGGGCGGGCACGGCACGCTCGACGGCCCTGCGCCGCTCAAGACCGTGGGCAGCTTCTGGCCGTACGCGCCCGTCGTGTTCGACTACATCCGCCGCACCATGCCGTACCAGCAGCCGCAGTCGCTCAGCGACGACCAGATCTATGCGTTGACGGCGTACCTGCTGTACCTGAACGGAATCATCGCGGAGGACGAAGCGATGAACGCCCAAACGCTGCCCGAAGTACGCATGCCCAACCGCGACGGTTTCATCCTCGCCTACCCGCCGCCCGAAGACGAATAACGGGACAGTGGGCGTCTACTTGCGGTAGTCGAGCGGGGGCTCGCGGTCGCCGAGCAGCGGGCGGTATTCGAAGTCCGGGCCGCGCCTTTCCTCGAATTCCGCTTTCGCCCGGGCGATGAGTTCGGCGTCCGTGTAGAGGTCGCGGGCCGTCTCGGCCAGCACCCTGGCCGCCAGCATCATGCCCTTGTGGCCGATGCTCATGCCCCCGGCGGCGACCGCCTGCCAGCTGTGCGCCGGCGTGCCGGGAACCCAGGTCGCCGTGCCGAACCCCGCGGTGGGCACGATCCAGCTCACGTCCCCAACGTCGGTGGAACCCATTTTCTGGTTGAATTCGAAGGGCTCGATCTCGTTTCGGGCCTCCAGCGGGCGCAGTCGGCCGAACATCGACTTCCTTATCGTGGTCGCGAATTCCATTTCCGCTTCGTCGTACTCGACGCCCCCCAGGCGTTTCAGGTGTTCATGCATCACCCCGGCCAGTACATCGTTGCGCAGCAGCGGGAAGTTGCCGTGCATCACCTCGTACTGCATCCGGGTGCCCGTCCCGAGCGCCGCGCCTTCGGCCGCGGCCACGACACGTTCGAACAGCTGGGCCACCATCGCGGGTTCCGGATGGCGGACGTAGTAATAGACCTCGGCAGTCTCCGGAACGATGTTCGGCGCCCGGCCTCCGTCCGTTATGACGTAGTGCAGCCGGGCCGTGGATGGCATGTGTTCGCGCATGAGGTTGGTCATGTAGTTCATCGCCTCCACGGCGTCGAGCGCTGAGCGCCCGCGTTCCGGCGCCGCGGCGGCGTGCGCCGCGATCCCGTGAAAGCGGAAGCGTCCGGACTTGTTGCCGTTGCTGCTCTCGGGGGAGGCGATATTGCGGTCGGAGGGATGCCAGTGCAGCACGATGTCCACGTCGTCGAACAGGCCGGCCCGGGTCATATACACCTTGCCGGAGCCGCCTTCCTCGGCCGGCGTGCCGTAGACGCGCACCGTTCCGGGCGTTCCCGTGCTCTCCAGCCATTCCGCTATCGCCGCGCCCGCCGTCGCCGATGCGGTGCCGAACAGGTGGTGTCCGCAAGCGTGTCCCGGAGCGTCGACCACCAGCGGCCGCCGACGCGGCAACGGCGCCTGCGACAGCCCCGGCAGGGCGTCGAATTCAGCCAGGATGCCGATCACCGGCCCGCCGCTACCCCGACTGGCGACGAAGGCGGTGGGGATGCCGGCTACGCTGCGCTCCACCTTGAAGCCGTTTCCCTCAAGGTAGCCCGCGAGCCGTTCGGCGCTGCGGGTTTCGAGGTAGCCAAGCTCGGCATAGTCGAACAGGTCCATTGCCAGCGAAACGGCCTCGTCGCGTCGCGCTTCGACCAGGGGCGCCAGTCCGCTTTCCGCCGTGACAACGACCGGGGCCGCAAGCGTCAGCGCCAATGCCGTAATGGACGCGGCCACCGGCCCGGCCAGATGCAGCCGGTAAGACACCGCGCCGGAAACCAGCGAAAAACCTTGCTTTCCGAAAAGATTCATGTTGTCCCCACCATGCAGGATTCCCCGGCTATTGTATGGAGGGCGCGGCGTCCGCGGCGCGTCCGGCGCGCGGGTACAATCGCCGCTGCCGCGGGCATTGGAGGCCGGACGGCAATTGACGGGGGTTGCAATGAAACTGGGTTCCTGGAGCCGCGCGTACGCGCAACGGCCGTGGCTGCTCCTGCTGCTCTGTACGGTCCTGGCCGGGCACGCGCACGGCGGCGTTTCGGCGAGCCTGAGCGGCGTCGTGCGGGACCCGGGGGGCGCCGCGGTTGCGAATGCGCGGGTCTCGATCGTGCATCGGCCCTCGGGCACCGCCGCGCAGGCGCTGACGCTGCAGAACGGCGCGTTCTTCCAAAGCGGCCTGCGGGTGGGCGGACCGTTCGACATCCGCGTGCGCGCCGCGGGCTTTCGCGATGCGCTTGTTGCGGGCGTCACTTTGCGGCCCGGCACGCAGAGCCCCCTGATCATCGGCCTCGAACAGGCCGCGCTGGAGGAAATCGTGATCACGGCGCCGGTGCGCGCGGTACATGAGCTGAATAACGGCGTGGGCTCCGCCTACACGTCCGATGACATCGCCAGGCAGCCCGCGATCCACCGCGACGCCATCCGTACGCTGCTGACGGATCCGCTGGCGCAGTCCGACGGCGTCGGGCATCTGGCGGTCGCCGGCGCCAATCCGCGATTCAACGGCCTGGCCATAGACGGGGTCCTGCAGCAGGACGATTTCGGTCTGGGCACCAACACCTACGCCACCGAACGCTCGCCGATCAACCTCGACGCCGTGGAGTCTGTATCGCTGGTGGCTTCGGACTACTCGGTGACCGCCGGCGGCTTTACCGGCGGACTCGTGCAGATCACGACCCGTTCGGGCGGCAACGAGTGGGAGGGAGCGGTCTTTCATTACCTCCACCACGACGGCCTGGTCGGCAATCGCTACGACGGGGGCCAGTTCGCTCCGGCGCCGTTCACGGAGATCGAAACCGGCATGTCGCTGGGCGGACCGCTCGTCAGGGACCGCCTGTTCGTGTTCCTCTCCCACGACGAGTTCGAGTCGGCCTCGCCGGTGGACTTCACCGCGTTCGACGCCGCCCGCGGCATTCGTCCCGGGCTGTTCGAAGCGCTCGGCCGGATCGTGCAGGAAACCTACGGCTACGATCCGCTGGGGCGGTCCGCGGCGGATACGCCGACCCGTTCGAGACGGTCGCTGGCGAAGGTGGACTGGAACCTGGCGGCGGCGCACCGGCTGTCCCTGAGTTGGCAGCATAGCGAGGAAGGCGACACCCGCTGGCAGGGGGACCGGTTCGAGTCGGCCTGGTACGACGTGCCCACCGAGCTGGACGCAGTGTCGCTGCAGCTCTATTCCGACTGGACCGACCGCCTCTCAAGCGGTCTGCGCGTCAGCAGCAAGACGTTCACCCGCGGCCAGATCTGCCGGGCGGGCGCGGACGTGGGCGCGCTGGAGTTCGACCTCTCGCCCGCGCAGGCCGCGGGCACCGAGCTCGACGGACTCTTGACGGAGCGGGTGACGCTTACTGCCGGCTGCGACCGTTTCCGTCACGCCAACGAGTACGAAGACGAGCGTGTGCAGGTCTACGCCGATATCGACTACCTGTTCGGCGATCACCTGCTCAAGGCCGGGGTGGAAATGGGGCGCTTCGACCTGTACAACCTGTTCGTACCGGGCTCCCGGGGCCGGTTCGTGTTCGACGGCCTTCAGGCGGTCCTCGGCGGGGTCGCGCGCGTGGACTACATCAACGCGGTATCCAACGATCCGCGTGACGCGGCCGCGGACTGGGGTTATCGCAGGCGCGCGTTCTTCGTGCAGGATGCCTGGACGGTCTCGCCCGAGCTGGAGCTGACCGCGGGATTGCGCTACGAACGCATCGTGCAGGGGGACGCGCCGGCCTACAGCGACGCCGTCTTCGCGGCCTACGGCGTGCGCACCGACGCGAATCTGGACGGCGCCGCCGTGTGGATGCCCCGGCTGGGGCTGCGCTATACGGGCCTGGAGCGCACGGTGATATCCGGCGGTGTGGGGCTGTTCGCCGGGGGCGAACCGCAGGTGTGGATCTCCAACGCGTTTCAGCCACCGGTCGTGTTCGCGCGAATCGCCGAGGCCTCCGGCATCACGCCGTTCTCGGTGCCGGAGGCGCTGCTGCAGCAGGTGGCCGCCGGCGTCGCGGCGCCCGTGGATGCGATCGCGGAGGACTTCGATATGCCCGCGGACTGGAAGGCCTCGGTTCGGGTGCAGCGCGAATTCGACCTCCCCGGCCTGGGGCGGGACTTCCTCGGCACGATTCAGTACCTGCACACGAGCGCGCATCAAAGCTTCGTCTGGCGAAACCTCGCCCACACCCACCTGGCGGACGCACAGCCCACGGGCGAGGCGCCGGACGGAAGAAGGATCTACGCGGACCTCGACGCGCTCGGCTATCTCAATCTGACCGCGCTGGGCAATCACGGCGGTGGCAGCGCGCATGTCTGGTCCCTTGCCGTTTCGAAAAGCTACGACGTCGGCGTGGATTTCTCGGCAAGCTACGCCCGCCAAGACGTGGAAGCCGTAGCGGAGGGCACATCGGCCAGGGGCATCTCCAACTGGCGCGCGCTCACCGTGGCGGACCGCAACGATCCCCAGGCCCGCCGCTCGCCCCATCAGACAACGCATTCGTGGAAGCTGCGCTTGGGCTACGAACGCGCGATCGGACCGTTGAACACCCGTGTTGACGTATTCGGCCGGGTATTTTCCGGGCGTCTCTTCACCTACACCTTTGATGTCGACCGCGGCAATGCGCTGTTCGGCCGGGCCGGCGCCGGCGAAAGCCCCTTCGACGCGGACCCGCTGTACCTCCCCGCGGCGGACGATCCGGCCGTCGTGTACGCCTCCACTTTCGATCGCGGTGGCTTCCAGAACTACGTGCAAGGGGCGCCGGGCGGCATACACGCGCCGTACTCCGAAGTCAGCGGCTGGAACCGGATCTGGGACCTGCGTTTTCAGGTCGAATTGCCCGGCGCGGCGGGGCTGGCCCGGTGGGTCGGCGAGAACCGGATAAGGCTGGTGCTCGACGTGGAGAATTTCCCCAACCTGCTGAACCCGAAATGGGGACGCTTCGATTTCGGCCCGAGCAACGGTCAGGCCGCGATCGTGCGCGCCGACCTTGTGCGCGCCGCCGACGTCGCGGACCTCGGAGTCGACGCCGCGCCCGCCCTGACCGGCGACGCCCCGCGAACGGCCTGCCGGAACCGCTCCGACTGCGTGTACCGCTTCAACTCCTTCGACGCCGAGCCCAGGGCGATTGCGAGCCGCTCCCGATCCGTGTACCGGATACGCCTGGGGATACGGTTCGAGTTCTGATGGAGGCGAAACGGGCGGGCGCCGCGCAATTCGCTGTCCTTCAAATCCCGGACTGCCGCAAGCTTGCGAAATACCTGGATCGCCCGCTGTGTAGAATGACGCGCCTGTTCGATTGAGGTTTGCCGTTTCGTGAGCAGGCAAAGGCTGATATGGGCTATTGCCGGGATTCTCCTGGCGGCCGTCACGGTGTGGGTCCACTACGAAGTCAAGGTCAACCTGGTCCAGGCGGCGGATCCCATGGGCGGTTCGGTCGAGGAATCGGGGAATCTGAGCGTCGGGGAGGAGATATCCGATTTCTCAAGCGTCGATCTGGACGGCGCCGACGTGATCTTGTCGGAGTTTCAGAACAGTGAAGTAGTCGTGCTCGACTTCTGGGCCACTTGGTGCCGGCCCTGCATTTACAGCATGCCCTCGCTGGAGGCGCTGAACGAGGAATTCGAGTATCGCGGCGCGCAATTCCTGGCCGTCAACGTGGGGGAGTCCCCCGAGCTGGTCAGGGAGTTCGTGGAGGACACCGACTTCACCGTGCGGGTGGTCATCGACGAGCATGAAGAAATCAGTGACGCGTACGGCGTTCGCGGGATACCTCAACTTGTAGTCGTCGGCAAGGATGGGCGGGTAGCCCATATCGAGGTTGGCTACCCGCCCTTTGCCGGGCTGGCCGAGCAAAGGGAGAACCGGCTTCGCGAATTGCTGGATGACCTGATTCGGCAGGGCGGCGCATGAACGTTATTCGCACGAATAACCTTGGCAAGACCTACAAGGGCGGTGCCGAGGCGCTCAAGGGGTTGGACCTGGAAGTCAGGGCCGGCGAGGTTTACGGCTTCATCGGACCGAACGGAGCGGGCAAGTCGACGACCATTCAATTGCTGCTGAACTTCATTCAGCCCGATCAAGGCACGGCCTTTCTGTTCGGCGAGCCGGTCAGCGGGACGGGCCATCGCAGTCGAATCGGCTATCTTCCGGAAAGCGTAAACCTGCACACCTACTACACCGGCAAGCGATTGCTGGAGTTCTACGCCGGGCTTGCCGGCGTCGCGTCGCGGGACCGGGCGGAGCGTGCCGAGGAAATGCTGGACCTCGTGAGCCTCAAGGACGCCGCGGACCGGAAGATCTCAAAATACTCGAAGGGAATGGTGCAGCGCCTGGGGCTGGCCCAGGCGCTGATGAACGATCCGGAACTGCTCATTCTGGATGAGCCCACCTCCAACCTCGATCCGGTGGGCAGGCGCGATTTTCGCGATATCGTTCTCAAGCTTAAGGAACAGGGCAAGACGGTGTTCATTTCCTCGCACATCCTTTCCGAGGTGGGATCGGTGTGCGACCGCGTGGCCATCCTGCACCAGGGCGTGCTGAGACGGCTTGAGGACCTCAGGAGCTGGGACGAGGTGTCCACCCGGGCGCTGGAAGATCTCTTCTTCAATGTGGTCGGCAGCGGGTGAGTGCAATGACGACCATTTTGTTGATCGCCAGGGACAACGTGCGCGCGCTGATGCATCGGCGCCTGTTGCTCGCGGTCATGCTGGTCATGCTGATCCTTATCGTTATCTTTTCTCTCGTAGTCAACCAGTTCAACAGGATGAGCGTGGAAAGGGGGCTGCTGCCCGCCGACGCTGTAACCGAGGAGGCGCCGGAAGCGCCGCAAGCGGAGCCCGAAACCTTTCAGGAGGCGCTGGCGCGAGCGCAGCCTCCGCCGGCTGCCGCTCCCGCCGAAGAAGTGCGCCAGGCGATGGAAAGCGCAGGCGCTCAAATGGTTGCGCAGTTCTATGGTCTGGTCGGATTCGGGGGAATGGTTGTTGCGCTGTTCATCGGCGCTACCGCCGTGTCCGGCGATGTCCGCAGCGGTGCGATAACGATGATTCTCTCCCGGCCCGTCACCCGTTGGCAGTTCCTGGTCGGAAAGTTAGCCGGCGCAATGGCGGTTATTTTCGGCTACTCGGTTCTCGCGGCACTGGCGATGGTGATCTTCACGCAGGTCAACGGACTGGAGGCGGTCCCTGCGGTGCGCTACGCCCCTTGGCTGATGTTCTGCCAGAACCTGATCTACGCCGCCTTGGCACTCGCGCTGTCGATGCTGATGCATCCCATCATCGCCGGGATCCTGCCGGTGTTCATTGGGGGCGATTTTTTCTACCATTTCTTTTCCTCCAGCAATCCCGCCCACTATCTGCATTTCCTCTTGCCGACATACGGTCCATTCAATGCAACCGCTCAATTCACGAGCGGCGTTCTGATGGGTTGGGACGAGGTGGCAATCCTCACCGTCTATGCGCTGGACCTGGCGGTGATCTTCTGCCTGCTGGCGATGTGGCGGTTCCGCTCGAAGGCGGTGGTCTGACGCTCAACCGCCGTAGAGCGCCTTCGGCAGCCAGGTCGCGATGTCCGGCCACAGCGCCAGCAGCGCCAGCGCCGCGAGCTGGATCGCGATAAAGGGCGCAACGCCCCGGTAGATGGCCGTGGTGGGCACTTCAGGCGGCGCCACGCCACGCAGGTAGAACAGCGCAAATCCGAACGGCGGCGTCAGGAACGACGTCTGCAGGTTGATCGCGATCATCACGCCCAGCCAGACCGGGTCCAGCCCCATGGACAGCAGCACGGGTCCGACGATCGGCACCACCACGAAGGTGATCTCGATGAAGTCCAGCACGAAGCCGAGCAGGAACATCACGAGCATGACCAGCACTACCGCGCCGAATACGCCGCCGGGCAACGACATCAGGAACTCGCGCACCACGTCGTCGCCGCCGTAGCCGCGGAATACGAGGGAGAACACGGATGCGCCCACGAGGATCAGAAACACCATGCTGCTGACGCGGGCGGTGGCGCGGCCGATATCGCGAATGCGGGACAGACTCAATTTTCCGCGAAGAGCGGCCAGCAGCATCGCGCCCACAGCGCCCACCCCTGCCGCCTCCGTGGGCGTGGCAACGCCGAAGATGATGGAACCGAGCACGGCGGCGATCAGCACCAGCGGCGGCGCAAAGGCTCCGACGAACCGCGCCACGCTTACGCTCCCGGCAGCGGAGTCGCCGCCCCGGCGCGCGGGAACGGAAGCCGGGCGAAAAAGGGCAACGGTCAGCATCCAGGCCGCGTAGAGCGCCACCAGCATCAGGCCCGGTACCAATGCACCCATGAACAGGTCGCCGACCGAAACCGTCCGCGGAGCGAAGACGCCCTGCGCCAACTGCGCTTCCTGGTAAGCGGAAGAAAGCACGTCGCCCAGCAGCACCAGCACGATGGACGGAGGGATGATCTGCCCCAGGGTGCCGGAAGCGCTGATGACGCCGGTGGCCACGGTCGGGTCGTAGCCCCGCTTCAGCATGGTGGGCAGGGCCAGCAGGCCCATCGTGATGACGGTGGCGCCCACGATGCCCGTGCTGGCCGCCAACAGCATCCCTACGATGATGACGGCGATCCCGAGCCCGCCGCGAAGACCGCCGAACATCCGGCTCAGGGCGTCCAGCAGGTCTTCGGCGATCCGCGCCCGCTCAAGGGTTATGCCCATGAACACGAACAGCGGCACCGCCACCAGCGTTTCGTTGCTCATGATCCCGAACAGGCGGTTCGGCATGGTGCCGAGAAACGAAACGTCGAAGACGCCGGCCATTGCGCCCCCGAGCGCGAACAGCAACGCCGTGCCGCCCAGCGTGAAGGCCACCGGGAATCCCGCCAGCAGCACCAGCACGACGCAGACGAACAGTGCGAACGCGGGCCAGTACATGGACTACACGCCGCCGCCGGCAGTACTTCCGGGGGTTTGGCTGCCTGTTGCGGGACCGGAACCGTCCTCAAGCGGGATCCCCAGCAGCACCGCCGAACTGCGCAAGCAGATTACGAGCGCCTGCAGGCCCACCAGGACGCCGGTGAGCGGCAACAGTGTCTTGAGCAGGGACGGGAACGGATAGATCAGCCCGCCCGCTTCACGGGAAGACTCGTGAATGCGCCAGGAGGTTTCCACGTAGTCGAGGCTGCCCAGCACCAGGCCCGCCGTGAGCGGCAACAGGAACAACAGGCATCCGGACAGGTTCACCACGGCCTGGCGCTTGGGGCTCATCTCGCGGTAGAAGATGTCCACGCGCACGTGCTCGTCGCGCGCCAGGGTGTAGCCGGCGGCCAGCAGGAATACCGCGGCGTGCATCCAGGTGATCGTTTCCTGGAGCCAGATCCAGCCCAGGGCCAGGCCGTAGCGCAGCACAGCGACCAGGCAGGTCACGATGGTCATGACGAACGTGAGCCAGGCAACCGCCTCGCCCGTGCGAATGATCGCGCGCTCGACCGCGCCGGCCACCCTCAGCACGAAACTCATGGGCGCCAGAAGGTCGGTGAGATGAGCACCAGGAAGGTGAAGATCTCCAGGCGGCCCAGCAGCATGGCCACGATACAGGCCCACTTGGCGGTCACTCCGATGCCGCCGTAACCGGTCGCGACTTCACCCAGCCCGGGACCCAGGTTGTTGAGCGTGGCCGCCACGGCCGAGAACGCCGTGAAGGAGTCGAGGCCGCCCGCCTGCAGGACGATCAGAATCACGATAAACACGGCCACATAGACGGCGAAATAGCCCCACACCGAATCGACCACGCGGGTGGAAACCGGCGTGGCGCCGAGCGTCACCGGGATTTCGGCGCTCGGATGCACGAGGCGGCGCACCTCGCGTATGCCCTGCTTGACCAGCAGCAGCACCCGCACGCACTTCATGCCGCCGGCGGTGGAACCGGCGCATCCGCCCATGAAGGCGGACAGTATGAGCAGCATCGGGAGGATGCCCGGCCACAGCGAGAAATTGGAGGTGGTAAAGCCGGTGGTCGTCATGATGGACACCGACTGGAACAGGCCGTCGATCAGCGCCATGGAGGGATCTTCCTTCCAGCCGTAGAGCAGCAGGCCGCCCACGACCAGCGCGCAGAGCGCCAGCAGGACAATGGCATAGGCGCGAAATTCCGCGTCGCGGAAATACCCCGCGAGCGTGCGCCGGTTGAAGGCGATGAAATGCAGCGCGAAATTGATGCCCGCCAGGAACATGAACACGATCGCGATCAGGCGGATGCTCGTTTGGGGGAAATGCGCGAAGCTGGCGTCGTGGGTCGAAAAACCGCCGATTGCGACGGTGGAGAAGGCGTGGCAGACGGCATCGAACCAGCCCATGCCGGCCACCTTGTAGGCCGCTCCGCAGGCAATGGTCAGCGCCAGGTAGATGTACCAGAGCGCCTTGGCCGTTTCCTTGATGCGCGGAGTCAGGCGGGTGTCCTTCATGGGTCCCGGAGTTTCGGCGCGATAGAGTTGCATGCCGCCCACGCCCAGCATGGGCAGCACGGCCACGGCCAGCACCACGATTCCCAGTCCGCCGAGCCACTGGAGCTGTTGCCGGTAGTACAGGATCGCCTTCGGCACTTCTTCAAGCCCCGTCAGCACGGTGGCACCGGTGGTCGTCAGCCCCGATATCGCCTCGAACATGGCGTCGGTGAAGGAGAGTTCGGGCACCTGCGCAAAATGCAGCGGCAGCGCGCCGAAGCTGCCGAGGACCAGCCAGAAGGACGCCACGATCAGGAACCCGTCGCGCAGCTTGAGTTCGCCCTGCGCCCGCCGCGCCGGCAGCCAGATCAGAAATCCGGCCGTGAGGGCGGCGGCGAAACTGAGCGTGAATACCGGCCAGGCGCCGTCGCCGTAATACAGGTCCACGGGCAGCGGCGTCAGCATCGTTACGCTGAACAGCATGAGCAAGCGGCCCAGCACGCTGCCGACTAGCGCTATCTGCATGGCAATACCCTGCCCTGGAAGCTGATCAGGCTTCGTCCTCGAACAGCCGTTCGATCTGCGCCTTGGCCCGCGGGTTGGTCATGAAGAGAATCACGTGATCGTCGTCCTCCACGGTCGTCTCGTCATTGATCGGAAGCACCACGCCGTCGCGAACGATCGCGCTGATCGAAGTGCCGTGCGGCAGGTTGACTTCCCTGATCGCCCGGCCGACCAGGGAATCCCCTCCGGTGTCGCCGTGCGCCACGCCCTCGATCGCCTCGGCGCGCCCGAAGCGCAGCGAATGCACCCTGGCCACGTCGCCCTGGCGGATGTGCCGCAGCAGTTCGCTGATCGTGATCTGGGCCGGCGAAATCGACACGTCGATACCCATCTGCCCGGCCAGCGCCGCATAGGCCTGGCGGTTGGCCAGCGCCATGACCCGCTTGCAGCCCGCCCGCTTGGCCAGACCGGCAGCCAGCAGGTTGGCCTCGTCGGCGTTCATCAGCGCCACGAAGGCATCCATGCGCTCGATGTTCTCCTCGATCAGGAGTTCCTCGTGGGTGGCGTCGCCGTGCAGCACGATGACTCGGCCGAGCCGTTCGGCCACCTGCCGCGCGCGTGTGGCCGACCGCTCGATCAGCTTCACCTGGAAGTGGTTCTGCAGCGACTCGGCCACTCTCGCGCCGATGTTGCCGCCCCCCGCAATCATGATGTTGCGCACGTCCTGAGGTTCGGGCCGCAGCGCCGAGAGCAGGGGCCGGACCTCGTCCGAGCCGGCGATGAAGTACACATCGTCGCCGTTCTCGATGACGGTCCGGCCGTTGACTGTCTGGGATTGACCGGAGCGGTACACCGCGGCGATCCGCCCCTTGATCTTGCGCTCGCCCAGTTCGGCGGGAGTCCTGCCCACCAGCCAGGAGCCGGCCCTGGCCTCGGCGCCCAGCAACAGCGCCCGGCCGTTGGAAAACTCCAGTACCTGCGAGGCGCCGGGGAAGCGGATGAGTTGCTCCACGTAACGCGTAATCAGGTCTTCCGGGGCTATGGCAACGTCCACCGGCAATCCATCAGGGCCGAACAGCGCGGCGATCCCGCTGTACTCGGTATAACGCAGGCGCGCAATCTTGGTGCGCCGCCTCGCGCCGTCCTCGAACTCGCGGTAGCGCGAATGCACGACCTGGCAGGCCACCATGTTCACTTCGTCGTTGCCGGTAACCGCGATGACCAGGTCCGCGCCGCCGGCCCCGGCGTGGTCCAGCACCCCGGGCCGCGAGGCGTGGCCGGCAACGGTGCGCACGTCCATGCGTTCGTGTATGGACCGCAGGATGTCGGCGTCGAGATCCACGATGGTGATCTCGTTTTCGGGTTCGCGGGAAAGACGCTCGGCGATCGTGGAGCCCACGACGCCGGCCCCGAGGATCAGTATCTTCATTTGTTCAAGCGCATGGGCTTAGAGCACAAAGGCTCGGCGGAACTATATCAATTCCAGGCGCGCATAGGCCACGACCAGCCATTTTGATCCGTGCCGCTCGAAATTGACCTGCACCCGCGCATGGTCGCCCGCGCCTTCGCGGTTGAGCACTACCCCGTCGCCGAACTTCGGATGCGAGACCCGCTGGCCAAGCGCCGGTCCCGCCCCCGCGTCGGGTCCGTCCGTTCCCGCAGCCGCTCCGCCCATGCGCACGGGCAGCGATACGTTGGGCTGGGGGCGCACTTCCTCGAGCAGTCCCGCCGGAATCTCCGAGAGAAAGCGCGAAGGGCGGTTGCGGTGCTCCTGGCCGCGCAGCCGGCGAACGTCGGCATAGCTCAGGTTGAGTTCCGTCATCGCCCGGGTGATGCCCACGTAGCACAGCCTGCGCTCCTCCTCCAGTTCCGCCTCGCTTTGCATCGAACGGCTGTGCGGGAACAGGCCCTCTTCCATGCCCGTCAGGAACACGACCGGAAACTCGAGGCCCTTGGCGGCGTGCATGGTCATCAGCTGCACCGCGTCGTCGTCCTCCGCGCCGTCCTCGCCGCTCTCCAGGGCCGCGTGGGCGAGGAAGGCGTTGAGCGGCGACGCCGGCTGGTCCTGCATGGATTCCTCGATCATCTGCGCGGCGTTCACCAGTTCGTCGAGGTTTTCGACCCGCATGCGGTCGGTTTCGCTGCCCGAGGCCGTCAGCCTCTCGATCAGGCCGCTGCCGCGCACGACCCGGCTGACCTGTTCGCCGAGTTCCAGGTGCGCTGTGTCCTCGGTCAGCGAGTCGATCAGGGCCAGAAAACCCTTGAGCGCGCCGGCCGCCCGGGAGTTGAGGAACTGTTCGGACCGCCCGGCGGCGTCCCAGAGGGTCAGCGCGTGGCGTCTGGCGTAACCGCGAACCGCGCGCATGGTGGCCTCGCCGATCCTGCGCGGCGGGTTGTTCACTACCCGCTCGAACGAAGGGTCGTCGCCCCGGTTGGCCACCAGGCGCAGATAGGCGAGGGCGTCCTTGATCTCGGCCCGCTCGAAGAACCGCAGGCCCCCGTAGACGCGGTAGGGAATGCCCGCGCCCACCAGCGCTTCCTCGAACACCCGCGACTGGGCGTTGGAGCGGTACAGCACGGCCAGGTCGCGCAGGGAACCCGTGTCGTGTTCGCGCGCGCGGCTTACGACCTGGTTGGCCTCGTCCCATTCGTTGTAGGCGGCGAACAGGCGCACGGGAGCGCCCCGGTCCCCGCGGGTCCACAGTTTCTTGCCGAACCGTGAGGCGTTGTTCGCGATGACCGCGTTTGCCGCCTTGAGGATGGTTGCCGTGGAGCGGTAGTTGCGCTCCAACCGCACCATCCGCACGTCGCGGAAGTCGCGGGTGTAATGCCGGATGTTCTCGACTTGCGCCCCGCGCCAGCGATAGATGGACTGGTCGTCGTCGCCTACCGCGAAAGGCACGCCGCTGGTTCCGCACAGCAGCTTCAGCCAGTCGTACTGGACACCGTTGGTGTCCTGGAACTCGTCCACCAGCAGCCAGCGAAAGCGTTCCCGGTAGCGGGCCAGCAGTTCGGAAGAGTCCTGCAGGAGTTCCGTGGAGCGCATCAGCAGTTCGCCGAAATCCACCAGCCCGTAGGTCTCGCAACGCTTCTGGTAAAGGGCGTAAAGCTGCTTCCTCTCTTCGCCGTAGGGGGCGGAGCCGGCGGGCGCCTGCTTGGGCCGCAGGCCCGCCTCCTTGGCGCCGGAAATGAAGTACTGAAGCGACTGAGGCGTGATCATCCGCTCGTCGATGCGCTCGTCGCTCAGCAGCCGCTTGATCAGCCGAAGCTGATCGGAGGCGTCGAGAATCTGGAAGTCCTGCCGCAGCCCCGCTTCGCTCCAGTGCCGCCTCAGGAGCCGGTGCGCCAGGCCGTGGAAGGTGCCGATCCAGAGCTGGCGGGTGGGTGTCTCGAGCAGCGTTTCGATGCGCGTGCGCATCTCGTTGGCGGCCTTGTTGGTGAAGGTGACGGCGTAGAGGTTCCACGGCGACGCGCCGTGGGCGGCGACCAGCCAGGCGGCGCGATGCACGAGCACGCGCGTCTTGCCGCTGCCCGCGCCGGCCAGCACCAGGACCGGCTGCTCGCCGGCCGTGACCGCCTCGCGCTGGGCGGTGTTCAGCGGTTCAAGAATATGGGTAACGTCCATGCGGGAACCCCGCCGCGTCAGCCGATCTTCGACAGCCTCAGCAGGTGCTTCGCGTCGCGGAACAGGCCGTCGGGATCAAGTCCGGGCGGATAGCTCAGAATCAGGTTGCCGAGCGGGTCCACCAGCAGGACCTCTCCCGGCTGGCGGGCTCCGATGCGCTCGATCAACTCGCTGCGCCCGGGCGCGCCGGCGGGCAGTACCACCATGCCCGGGAAGGCTTGCGCCGCCAGTTCGTAATCCGGGTCCCCGACCACAGGCAGGAACACGCGCTGCACCCGGTTCGCGTCCTTGCCCAGCGCCAGCCGGACCTGGCGCATGCGGATCAGCGCTTCCTCGCAGGCAGACCCGCATTCGTCCCGCTCGAGGTAGAGGAAGGTCCAGCGCCCGGTCAGGCGGCCCTCGGCGCCGGCGTCGCCGCCCGGCGGAAGCTCGATGTCCCCGAGCTCGACCGGGGGGTCGGCCAGCACGCCATGAGCGTCCGGACCCGGATCAAGTCCGGCCCGGCCCGAGTACAGGAACCAGGCGACGATCACCGGAACCAGGAACAGTGCGGCAATCGCAATGATCTGGAGTTGCTTTGAATTAATTCGCATCCCGCTTTCTCCCGCGTCTCAAGGTTACCGCCAGCCAGATCCCGGCAGCGGCCGCGGCCAGGCCGTACCATTGCACGGCGTAGGCCAGATGCCGCTCCGGCGCCATGCCGTAGGGACGCCAGGCCCGCACGTAACCGTCCGGCTCTTCGCCGTCCAGCAGGACCTGGTAATCGGGCAGCGCCGAATCGAACAGGCCGCGCAACTGATCGGCGGTCGGATAGACCATCCGTCGCGGCCAGGCGGCCTCCGCGGCCTCTTCCTCCAGGCGTAGGCCCCGCCGGAAGTACGGGACCGCAATTCCGACCACCTCGCGCTCGCCGCCGCTTACCGCCAGGCCGGGCAGTTCCGAACGGTCCGGCCCGCCGGCCAAAAAACCACGATTCACCATCACCAGGCCGCCGGCCGTTTCGAGCGGCGTCAGGACGTGGTAGCCCCGCATGCCCTCGTGGGTCATGTTGTCGAGTAAAACCTGGGTATCCGCCAGGTAGCGCCCGGTCAGGCGCACCCGCGTGTTGTCTCCGCCGGCCGGCACCGACTCCAGGCCGCTTACAGGCGGCGACGCCTCGGCGCTTTCGAACGCGTCCAGCACCGCCCGCCTTTCCGCGGAGCGGTTCAATTGCCAGGTCCCCAGCGAGCCGAACACCGCCAGGCCCAGGAACATGAGCAGGAGGTTGCGGACGCCGGAGCGCCGGTGGGAAGGCGGAGTTATCATGCGGTTTCGCGCCGGAACAGGAAGATGATTCGAGCACTCATCGTCGTGCTGCTGCTGGCTATTATCGCCAGCCTGGGGTCGGGTTTGTACCACATGGTGTCCGCAAAGGGCGATCCGGGCCGAATGGTGCGCTCGCTCGCCTGGCGCGTTGCGCTTTCCGCGGCTCTTTTCCTGCTGATCGTCCTGTTCTGGTGGCTCGGCCTGATCGAGCCCGGCGGCATCTATCGGCGCTAGACGCGAACGGCGCCGAGCGCCCGATCGAAAGTCTTGATTTCGCGGACGCCGCGCCGGCGGCAGCAGGCGAGATGACACAGGTCGCGCGCCGTCAGTGCGGGCAGTTGTTCCTGGAGTTGCCGCGCCAGCGTAACGTCCTCCAGTTCCAGCGGCCAAACCTCGGTGCGCGTCCTCTCGACCAGGGCAAGGGCGGCATCCAGCGTCCTGATGCGGCCGACCGGAAGGTAGTAGTGCAACATTTCCTGGACCACCTCCGCCGAGGTGCATAGACGGGACTGGTCGTTCAGTGCCTCGGCGAAGAACGCCCGGGCGTTTTCCCGAAGCGGGTGGGGCCGCCCCACCACGTACATGAAGACATTGGAGTCGACGAAGATCATGTTCCGGAGGAGCCGCGTCCGCGAGATTGTTCGATCACCCGCAGGTGCTGCTCCCAGTCGGGTTCCTTTTCGGGTCCTTCCAGCTCATCGCACTGGCGGAAGAACGCCTGCAGATCCTCTGCATTGCGGAAGAGACGGGACTCCTGCTGACTTCCAAGCCTCTGATGCGCTGCCGCCCGGAGCCAGGCGCTCAGGGTCATGCCCTCCCTCCGGGCCTGGTGAACGAAGCGATCCCGGTCCTTGTCGGGCATGATCAGTTGAACGCGGGCCATGCAAAAAAACTCATAAGGGATACGGATGTGTATGAATCTTACACATTTCGATCCGAGCGTCAATCGGGTTGCGGCCGCCCGCATTCAGGAAAAACCGCTTCCGCGCAGGGCCAGGGCTTCGGCGATGTGGCGCTCGGCCACGCGGACGGCCGATTCCAGGTCGGCGATCGTGCGGGCCACCTTGAGGATTCGTGCGCATGCGCGCGGCGAAAGCGCAAGTTTTTCAGCGGCGTGCTCAAGCAGGGCTCGTCCGTCCTGCCGCGGGTGGCAGTGGACCCGGAGTTCGACGTCCTTCAGCTCGGCATTGCATTTCGCGCTTCGGTCCATCTGTATTTCCCGGGCTTCCACGACCCGCGTCCGGACCTGGGCGCTTGAGATTCCATTTCCGTCGCGGGGATCGTCGGCCAGGATGGGGCGCGCCGGACGGCAGACATGCACCCGCAGGTCGACGCGGTCGAGGAACGGTCCGGATATCCGTCCCTGGTAGCGGCGCACCGCCTCCGGAGTGCAACGGCATTCGCGCTGCGGATCGCCTACGAAGCCGCAAGGACAGGGATTCATTGCCGCCAGCAACTGGAAGCGCGCCGGAAAGGTGACCGTGTAACGGGCCCTGGACACCACGATGTTGCGGGTTTCCAGCGGTTCGCGCAGGGATTCCAGGGCGTCTCGGCGGAACTGCGGCAACTCGTCGAGGAACAGCACCCCGTTGTGGGCGAGGGAGATTTCGCCCGGAGTGGGCCGCGCGCCGCCGCCGACCAGCGCGGCGACCGAGCAGGTGTGATGGGGGTTGCGGAAGGGCCGCCGCCGCCAGCTCTCCTCCAGCGTGATGCCCTTGAGCGAATGCAGGCTCGCGGTTTCCAGCGCTTCCTCCTCGCTCATGGGCGGAAGGAGGCCGGGAAAGCGCTTGGCCAGCATGCTCTTGCCCGCGCCCGGCGGTCCGCTCAACAGCAGGTTATGCCCCCCGGCCGCGGCGATCTCCATTGCCCGCTTGGCCTGCGCCATTTCAATCACGTCTTTCAGCTCGGGGTATGCCGCCGCCCGGACGCGGTCGCCGCTGTAGGCGAC
Organism: Gammaproteobacteria bacterium; assembly: GCA_011523505.1. Classification (GTDB taxonomy): domain Bacteria; phylum Pseudomonadota; class Gammaproteobacteria; order Steroidobacterales; family Foliamicaceae; genus Foliamicus. The sequence goes on along the minus strand of WTGP01000019.1, from coordinate 258,147 downwards.
GCGCTCGGGTTCGCCATGCGCGTAAAGGCAGTCCACAAGCTGCCTGAGGTCGGTCACCGCTACCGCGCGCGCCGCCTTCACCAGCCCCGCCTCGGAGGAGTTGGCCTTGGGCAGAAACAGCGTCCTGCCGCGCCGGGAGGCCGCGAGCAACGAAGGCAGCACGCCTGGGACGGGCCGCAGCGCGCCGGTCAGCGCCAACTCGCCGAGGAACTCCACCCCCGCCAGTATCGCCGGGTCGATCTGCTTGCTTGCCGCCAGGATCCCCAGCGCAATGGGGATGTCGTAGCGTCCGCCGCTCTTGGGCAACTCCACGGGCGCCAGGTTTACCGTGATGCTGCTCAGCGGCATCTCGAATTTCGAACTCCGCAGCGCGTGGCGCACCCGCGAGGCGCTTTCCCGAACTTCCTTCCTGGCCAGGCCCACGATGGTGATGCCCGGCAGTCCGTTGGTGATGCCCACTTCCACGGTGACGCTGGGGGCGTCGACGCCGTTGAGCGCGCTCGTGTGGATCGTCGATGGATTCACTGCCTTCCCTGGCCCGCCGGCCCCGTCAGTTGCGTTGCGGTTCGATCTCCGCCAGGGCCTGCTCCAGCGCCTCGACTTTCCTGCGCGTGCGCTCAAGCACGCGCTTCTGCGCCTCGAATTCCTCGAAGGTCACGTAGTCGCCCCGGCCCAGGGCGGACTGGAGCAGGGCCCGGAAATTGGTTTCCAGGTCTTTCGCCGCTCCCTGGGCCGAGGGCGGCACCAGCTTGCGCAGGCGCCGGGCCAGATCGGAAATGAATTCGTCGTTCATGGCCCGCAAGGTTGCGTTATCGGCCGCCCGTTTGTCCAGTATCGAATTGTCCGCATAAGCGGAGAAATATCGCGCCGAGTTGATAGACTAGCCGGATTGCACCGGAGGACCGTATGGCGGGAGCAAAATCGAACCCCCCCGGCAAGGCGGCGAAGCCGAAAGCCGGCGCTGCGAAGAAGGCCGCTTCCGCCGGCAGCCCTCCCGCGCAGGCCGATTCGCCGAAGACCGGAAAAGCGGCTCCCCGCAGGCGCCTGTGGTGGTTGTGGCTGATCCCGCTGATCGTATTCGCGGCGGGCTTCTGGCTCTGGTACGACTACCTGGCCGGTATTCCGTCCCGCGTTGCGGAACTCGAGCAAAATGTTGCCGAAATCGGGCAACTCGAGGCACGGCTGGGAGAGCTTGAGGGCCGCCGCGATGCGGACGCCGCACAGCAGGCGGCCGATGCCGAGGCCGCGCGGCGGGCGTCCGAGCGGATGCGCGACGCGCTGGAAGTGCGACTGGCCGCGGCCGAACGGGCGCTGGAGTCGCTGGGAAGCCGCCCCGCGGGCCAGCAGGTGCGCTGGCGCCTCGACGCGGCCGACAACCTGCTGGCCCTGGCCGACCGTCAGAACCGGTTTGCGCGCGACTATGAAGGCGCCGCGCTGGCCGTCCGCGAAGCGCTGGATCTGCTGGCCCAGGTGGGCGATCCCCGCTACGGCGCCGTGCGGGCGGAATTGCAGGAGCAGGCGCGGGCGCTGGAAAGGATGCCGGCCCGCGACATCCAGGGCGTGGTGGTGCGCCTGGGCGCCCTGCTTTCCAGGGTCGAGGGTCTGAAACCGGACCTCCGGCCCTCGGCCGGCGAAGCGCCCGGCGCGGAAGAACTTCCGGACCGGGGGTGGCAGCGGGCGCTGGCCAGCACCCGGCGCGCACTGCGCTCGCTGATCACGGTGCGGCGCACCGAGGGCAGCGTCGATACGCTCCTGACCGATACCGATACGGAAATGCTGCAGCGCTTGCTGGCGGCGGAACTGCACCTGGCGCGCCTGGCCTACATCCAGGGCGATCTGCAGGCGTACTCCGCGGCCCTGGTTGCCGCCCGCGGTCGCCTGTCGCGCCTCTACGCGGGGGACGATCCGGACGTTTCCGATACGCTGGCCGACATCGACGAGTTGCTGGAGCTGGCGCAGGGACGGGACGCGCCCGATATCGCGTCCTCGCTGCAACGCCTGCGGAACATCCGCGCCGATTGACATGCGCGCCGGGCTGATCGTGGTCCTGGTGCTGCTGCTGGTGGCGGTGGCGGCGCAGTTCCTTGCCGGGGACGCCGGCTACGTGCTCATCTCCTTCCAGGGTTGGGCGGTGGAGATGACCGTTCCCATACTCATCGTCCTGCTCGCCCTGCTGCTGTTCGTGGCCGGGCTGTTGCGCAGGATCCGCCAGGCGCCGCGGCTGGTGGCCGAACGCGCGGCGAAGGCGAGCGCCAGGCGCACCGGCCGGCGCGTCGCGCGCGGCCTTACGGCGCTGGCCGCCGGCCGGCTCGCCCGCGCCGAGCGGCTGCTGGCCAGGTCCGCGGACCGAAGCCAGGCGCCGGTGCTGCAATACCTGGCGGCCGCCCGCCTGGCGCATGGTTCCGGCGATGCCGAACGCCGGGACCACTGGTTTGCGCTGGCCGAGAAGGCCCAGCCGGAGGCGCGCGACGCGGTCGCGCTGGAGCGGGCGGAACTGCACTTGGGCTCCGGCGAGCAGGCCGCGGCCATGAGCCATCTCGCCGGGATACTCGAACGCGAGCCAAGGCACCTGCAGGCCCTGCGCCTGTTCATTCCGCTGCAATTACAGCGGCAGGAATGGGCGGAGGCGGCCCGGCGCCTCAAGGCGCTGCGCAAGCACGGGCAGACGGCCGCCGGCGACGCGGCCATCTGGACCGTCACGGCCTATACCGGCCTGCTGGGCGAAGCGAGCGATGCGCGCCGCGTGCAGCGCCTCTGGGGAGAGATCCCGCGCGACTTGCGCGGCAACGAGAAGCTGGCGCTGGCCCATGCACGCGCGCTGATGCGCAACGGCGCCCACGAGCTTGCCGAGCAGGGCCTTCGACGCCGTCTCGACGCGCAATGGAACCCGGAGCTGGCCGGCGCCTACGGCGAACTCGAACTTCGCGACGTCCCGGCAGCCATCCGCCATGCCGAAGGCTGGCTGGCGGAGAACCCGCAAGACGCCGCGCTGCTGCTGGCGCTCGGACGTTTGTGCCGCAAGGCGAAGCTGTGGGGCAAGGCACGCTCCTATATCGAGACCTCGCTAGGCCTTGAGGAGTCACGCGGCGGCTGGCGCGAACTGGCCGAGATGCTCGAGGAGCTGGACGACAACGAAGCGGCAGGCGAGGCCTACCGCAAGGGCTTGCGCTTCGGTTAGCCCGTAACCTGATGAGAAGCGGCGGGACGGGGGCGCCGGACAGCACGATGAAAGCAACCAGGTCTTTGCGGGCGGCAATCGCCGCCGTCTGTTTGCTGGGCGGGGCCTCCGCGCCCGCCCAGGTTCCCGGCGGCGGGCAGGATGCGGTAATCGAAGAGGTGGTGGTTACGGGTTCGCGCATTCGGCGCGATCCGATCAACGATGCCACCGGAGTCCTGCGGATCGGCATGGACCAGCTTGAGAATACGGGCCTCACCAACCTGGGCGACGCGTTGCAGAACCTGCCTATTGCCGGCTCCGCCCTGAATTCGCAGTTCAATGTGCCGGGAAATCTGGGCTTCCCCCAGGACGGTTCCGGAATCGGCGCGGGGTCGGCGCAGATCGCGCTCCGCAACATCGGCGCCAAGCGCACCCTGGTGCTGGTGGACGGCCGCCGCTGGATTGCGGGCGCCTCGGCTTCGGGCGTGCCCGGAACGGTGGACCTCAACACCCTTCCCGACAACGCGATACGGCGCATCGAGATCCTGCAGGACGGCGCATCGGCGGTGTACGGGTCCGACGCCATAGGCGGCGTTGTGAACATCATTACCGACCGGGACTTCGACGGCTTCCGCGTGAACGTGCAGTCCGGCGCCCACCTCAGCGAGAGAGACGGTGAATCCACGGCGCTGGACCTCAAATGGGGCGGAGGCGAACGCACCCGTTTTTTCCTCAGCGCAAGCTGGCGCAGCGAGGGCGGCGTGAACACGGCCGGCCGCGCACGTTCGGCTTTTCCCAACCCCGACGCCACGAGTTGCGACGTGGCCCAATCCCTGTGCTCTTCGTTCACTCCGCAGGGCCGCTTCGTGTTCGGCCCCAATTTAGCTTCCGGCGCCAGCATCACGCTCAACGACGGCGTGCTGAACGACGGCGGCGCCAACATTCCGCGCTTCGATCCGACCGACCCGGCGTCCGGCGATTTCCATGCCTTCACGGCCGGGGACCGCTTCAACTACAACGGCTCCGACTACAACTACCTGCGCACGCCCAACGAGCGCTTCAACCTGTTTGCGAGCGCGCGCGGCGAGCTGGGCGCGGGCCTGGAGTTCTTCGCCACGGCTTCCTTCACGCGGCGTTCATCGGCCACCAAGGCCGCCCCCGAACCGCTGTGCCTGGGCAGCGGCTGCGGCAGCCGCATCGCCGAGAACTTCTTCATCTCGGCGCGCAACCCCTACAACCCCTTCGGCGTGGACCTGTCTCCGGCCGCCGGGACGCTGCTCTTCTTCGGCCGCCGGCCGCTGGAGTCCGGCCGCCGCCTGTTCTACCAGCGGGTCAATACCGCGTTCGCCACCGCCGGACTGAACGGCGAATTCGAATTCCTGGACCGCGATTTCCTCTGGGAGATCCACGCCAGCTACGGCGAGAACGACGGCGGGCAGACGAAGTACAACTCCCACAACGCCGCCAGATTGCAGATTGCGATGGGCGACCCGGACGAATGCGCCGCCACCCCGGGCTGCGTCCCGTTCAATTTCTTCGGCGGCCAGGGGCCCGACGGCAAAGGCTCCATCACCCGCGAAATGCTCGATTTCGTCGGCTATACGCAACGCGATTCCAGCCGCCAGACGCTGAAGAACGCGGCCATCAACGTAACGGGCGACGTCTTCAGCCTTCCGGCCGGGGAAGCCGGGTTTTCCGCCGGCGTGGAGTGGAGGGACCACGCCGGCTGGTTCCGTCCCGACCCGGTTGCCGAGCGCGGCGAGACCGCCGGGGTTCCGGCGGGCCGGACGGACGGCGGATTCAGGGCCGCGGAGTACTACGCCGAATTGAGCATGCCCCTGCTCGACTCCGGCGCCCGCTACTGGGAACTGAACCTGGCCGCGCGCGCGTCCGACTACAGCACCTTCGGAACGGAAACCACCTACAAGGCCGGCATGCTGCTCAGGCCCATCGAGGACCTGTCGCTGCGGGCGTCGGCCTCGACCGGCTTCCGGGCGCCCGGCATCGGCGAACTGTTCGGGGGCGCGGCGCAGGAGCATTTCACCTTCGTGGATCCCTGCTCGGACGTGCTTGGACAGTTCGGCTCCGCCAACGGAGGCCGCGACGCGCCCCAGCCGCAGTCCATCGTCGCCAACTGCGCTTCCCTGGGCGTGCCGCCGTCTTTCGTGCAGACCAACCCGCAACTGACCGCGATTTCGGCCGGCAACCGCTCGCTGGACCCGGAGGAGTCCCATGGCCTGACCCTGGGCGCTGTGTGGAGCCGGCAATTCGGCGCCGGCGGGGGACTCACGGCATCGATCGACTACTACCGCCTGGAGATCGACGAGGCCATGCAGGGCCGGAACCCCGGCGACGTGCTGGCCGCATGCGTCGCCACGCTCGATCCGTTCTTCTGCGACCTGACGCCACGCACCGCGGGCGGCACGCTGGAGGTCATCGACAACCGGCTGCAGAACATCGGCGCCATCGAAGCTGCCGGCTGGGACGTGCAACTGGCCTACGACAGTCCCGAGTGGCGCATCGGCTGGTTCAGGGCAGCCTTCAATGCGACGTTGCTGAGCGAGTACGTCGAGCGCACCGCCAACGCCGACGGCACGCAGACGCGGACCGACCGGACCGGAACGCACACCGACGAGACCTTTCAGCGCGCCTTCCCGGAATTGCGCTGGGTGACGGACATCGAATGGATGAAGGACCGGTGGAGCGGCGCGCTCAGTTTCCGCTGGACCGACGAGATGGAGCTGGAGGGCGGAAGCGCGGTGGACTCCGTTCTCTACACCGACCTCAGGATCGGCTACACCCCGCGGGCCATGGGTGAACGCTGGACCATTTCACTGGGGTTCAACAACCTGTTCGACGTGGACCCTCCGCTGTGCTTCCCCTGCGGAGTGATCGGCATGAGCCTCGTCGCGCACGACCTTCCCGGCCGCGTCGGCTACCTGCGTTTCAGCTACCAGCGATAGCTTTCAAATTGGCTTCTAACTTGTTCTAGAGCCTATCGCGCTGCAGAAGCCCTCGATTCCTTAGCACGCAATTCAGCGGCCCTATTGTTCGCCAGCAATCCTGGTTTAGTGGCTCCCGTTTGGCGTGCTTCGCTTGCTCATGAGCGCACTTGCCGCAAGCTTTGCCAACCAATCCAACGTATACAGACCATAAATGAAACCGATGAATCCAATTGTCGGTTTCAAGCCTGCAAATTGCCTTGTCGTTCCTTCTGGCACAGGCATCTGCGAGGTTATCAAGGTAATAAACAGCGTAAGAAGAACGCCCACAAGTACGGCGCGCACACTCATGTGCAGGAACGATCCAGACTTAACGGTCGTTGACTTCACAACTTAGTCGTATCAGCAATTGATGCATATGAAGCCCAATAGTTCGATGGAACTAGCAGGAACCATCAAGCACGCTATAACGGCTGCACCGGGGGCAAATGGCAAAGCAAAACCTTCGCAGTTTGGCTCCGTATACCACCATGCTCCAGTTAATACAGCTGTCCCTGCACCCATCCCCGCATTGCGAGACGCAACACCAGAGTCCAAAGATCTGGCGTGTATATCACTAGTGACGCTCGCACAACTACCTGTCATTGTGGCGACCGTAGTCCCTAGGCGTTCTCCTTCCACGTCGGTTGCATCCAACGCCGACGATAAGATCGTCGTGCAAACACATAGAATTCCGAAACCTGCAACTAAGCCCGCAAGAAAGTTTCTTGGTCCCTTCATTTTCTTATTCCCCCAATTTGTTTTTAGTTACGGTAGAGAAAATTGAACTTCCCTAGATAGTATTTTACCGTAATTTGTTAGGTCTTATTTCATAACTACACGAAATCCATCGTATCGAATAACAAAATCAAATACGTCATAGAATCCAAATGGGGAAAGGAAGCTATACGATTCTTGCGCCCTGTTGCCACTCCAGGAAACTGAGTGTAAATGGGAGGCGCATCTTCGCGAGAGTTCGTTCCTAATTTGTTTTGAAAGCCTACCGAACACTGGATCACTTCGGATGAAATATCTGACAGCGTTAAGAGGCCGCTGTCCGGTCTAGCCGCGGTTATCAGAGTTCTCAATCTTGATCAATCAATCCATGTAACTAAGTCAATTTGAGACAAACAGCAGTAAGCCGAGGGACGCTCAACCTGCCGTGTCCATCCACAGAAACCACTAAATTCGCTATGATTCCTCGGCTTTGATTGCGTGTAGGTACGCGATCGTCGGTATTGGGGTCGAGATGCAACTCAGCACACCCCAAGAATTCGACGTCGCAAAGCGAAACTCGGAGTACAATTGCGGTTCGTCGAAGTGAATCCGGCGATGGCCGGCGAGTGCCACCCCAGCCGATAGAGGGCAGGTGGCGTTTTTATGTTTGAATCCATGCGAAAGTCGGCCATGCGTCTGGTGTTGGTGCAGGCTGCGGCCGGCGCCATTGCGGGCGCGGTCGCCTGGCTGGCATTCGGCCGCGCGGCCGGCATGGCCGCCCTTGCCGGCGCTTTCATCGGTCTGTTGGGCAGCCTGTTCACGGTTGCCGGCCTGCTGCGGGTGTGCAGCGGCGCCACGCCCGGCCAGATGCTCGCCATGTTGCTGGTGGGCGAAGCGGCAAAACTGGTCGTTTGCGCGGTGGGTTTCGCCGTCTGCATCATCGTCCTCGACCTGGTTTTCCTGGGGTTGCTGGCCGGATTCGTGGCCACGATGCTGGGATACTGGGCCGGGCTGCTGCCGGCGGTGCTGGGGGAAGGCAGTCCTCCTGCCGCCCCAGCAGCGAATTAGGGGAGTTGAGGCATGGCGGCTGAATCCGGTGACGGCGGCAGCGCCGGTTACATCGAACACCACCTGACCAACTACCAGTGGCCTTCCGGCGACGGCGGCTTCTGGACGTTGCACCTCGACAGCCTGTTCTACTCGGTCCTGCTCGGCGTGCTGTTCGCCGGGTCCTTCTACTTCGCCGCGCGGCGCGCCACCGCCGGCGTGCCCGGGCGCTGGCAGAGCTTTGTGGAGATGCTCGTCGATTTCGTCAACACGCAGGTGAAGGACGCCTACCACGGGCCGTCGAAACTGCTGGCGCCGCTGGCGCTCACCATCTTCTGCTGGGTGTTCCTGATGAACTTCATGGACCTGGTGCCGGTGGACCTGCTCCCGGAGATCGGCTTGCTGCTGGGCATCGAGTACATGAAGGTCGTGCCGAGCACCGACCTCAACATCACCTTCGGCCTATCGCTCACGGTCTTCGTGCTGATCATCGTGTTCAGCATCCGCGCCAAGGGCCTCGGAGGTTTCGGACGCGAGATTTTCTTCAAGCCCTTCGGCAAGTGGCTGTTGCCCTTCAACGTCACGCTGAAGGTCGTCGAGGAACTGGCCAAGCCCATGTCGCTGGCCTTGCGGCTGTTCGGCAACCTCTACGCCGGCGAACTGATCTTCATCCTGATCGCGCTGTTTACGCTGGGCAATACGCTCACGTCCCTGGTTACGTCGGCCGCGGCATTCAGTTTCGTGGTCCAGTTCGCGCTGGGCCTGGCCTGGGCGTTGTTCCACATCCTGGTTATCACGCTGCAGGCATTCATCTTCATGATGCTCACCATCGTCTATCTGAGCATGGCGAGCGAGGAACACTAGAAAACCAAGCATTTCCGCTTAACAGGAGACCTCATGGAAAACCAAGCTGGAGAAATGATCCAACTGGCCGCGTCGCAGGCCCAGGTGCTGGGCGTTACGGCCGTGGCGGTCGCGATCATCATCGGGATGGCCGCGATGGGCACCGCGCTGGGCTTCGGCCTTTTGGGCGGCCGCTTTCTGGAGAGCACCGCCAGGCAACCGGAACTCGCGCCGATGCTGCTGATCCGGATGTTCATCATTGCCGGACTGCTCGACGCGGTGTCGATGATCGGCGTGGGCGTGGCCCTGCTGTTCACCTTCGCCAACCCGTTCCTGGGCGAGTTGAACAGCTTCATTGCCGGATAAGCATCGCTTATGAGCATCAACGCGACACTGCTGGCGCAATGCCTGGTATTCCTGGCGCTCGTCTGGTTCACGATGAAGTTCATCTGGCCGCAGGTGCTCGAGGCCATCGACCAGCGCAACAAGGAAATTGCCGACGGCCTGGAAGCCGCGGCCCGCGGGCGCAGCGAACTGGACGCGGCGCAGGGCCGGATCGAGCAGCTCGTCTCGGAGGCGCGCAGCCAGGCCTCGGAGATCATCGAGCAGGCCAACGGGCGAGCGTCGCGCATCGTGGATGAAGCGCGCGAGGAGGGCGAACGCGAGCGCCTGCGGCTGGTCGAGTCGGCCCACTCGGAGATCGAACGCGAGACCATGCAGGCCCGCGACGAACTCCGCGAGCAGGTGGCGGAGCTGGCGATTGCCGGCGCCGAAAAGATCCTCCAGCGCGAGATCGACGCGGGCGTGCACGGCGCCATGCTGCAGCGCTTCGCCAACCGGATCTGATGGACTCGCACGGCGCCATTGCCAGGCCCTACGCGCGGGCGGCCTTCGCCCATGCGAAGGACCGCGGCGGCGTGGCCCAGTGGTCGGCGGCGCTGAAGACCGCCGCGTCGGCTGCCGCGGACCCGCAAATGCGCGCGGCGCTGGAAACCTCCGATACGAGCGGGGCGGCGACCGAACTGCTCTGCCAACTGCTGGAAGACGCGGCGGCCTGGGAAATCGACGGCGTGCGCAACCTGATGCGCCTGCTTCGGGAAAACCGCCGCATGGGCGCGCTCGGCGCGATCGCGGAGCAGTTCGAGCAGTTGTGGCGCGAAGACTCCCGGCGGGTCGAAGCGGTGCTGGTCTCGGCGGCGCCGCTCGACGTGGAGCAGCAGGAGGCAATCGCCGGAGCGCTCAAGGCGCGCCTCGGACGCGAAGTGGATTTTCGCTTCGAATTGGATGAAAACCTTCTGGGCGGAGTCCGCGTACAGGTGGGCGACCAGGTCCTCGACGGTTCGGCTCGGGCCGGGCTGAGCACTCTGGCCGCCGCACTCGGCCGGCCCGGGAACTAGGCCCAAAAAAGGAAAACGGGTATTGGAATGACATTGAAAGCGAACGAAATCAGTGATCTGATCCGCCAGCGCATCGAGAACTTCGATGCCGCCGCCGAGCAGGTCGAAGTGGGGACGGTGGTGTCCGTGACCGACGGCATCTGCCGCATCCACGGCCTGTCCGGGGCGCAATACGGCGAAATGCTGGAGTTTCCCGGCGACACCTACGGCCTGGCCCTGAACCTGGAGCAGGACTCGGTGGGCGCGGTGATCCTGAGCGAATACCGGCACATTACCGAAGGCGACGTGGTCAAGGCCACCGGGCGCATTCTGGAAGTGCCGGTTGGCGAGGCCCTGCTCGGCCGCGTCGTCGATGCGCTCGGCAACCCCGTGGACGGCAAGGGCCCGGTGGAAACCAGCGAGTACTCGCCGATCGAGAAAGTCGCCCCGGGCGTCATTACCCGCCAGTCGGTGGGCCAGCCGGTGCAGACCGGGCTGAAGTCGGTGGACTCGATGATCCCGATCGGCCGCGGCCAGCGCGAGTTGATCATCGGCGACCGCCAGACCGGCAAGACCGCCGTCGCGGTGGACACGATCATCAACCAGCGCGGCACCGGCATCAAGTGCATTTACGTGGCCATCGGCCAGAAGAACTCGTCCGTGGCCAACGTCGTGCGCAAACTGGAGGAGTTCGGCGCGCTGGAACACACCATCGTGGTGTCCGCCCCGGCCGCCGATACGGCCGCCATGCAATACATCGCCCCGTACGCGGGCTGCGCCATGGGCGAGTACTTCCGCGACCGCGGAGAGGACGCGCTCGTGGTGTACGACGACCTCACCAAGCAGGCTTGGGCCTACCGCCAGGTGTCGCTGCTGCTGAGGCGTCCGCCGGGCCGCGAGGCCTACCCGGGCGACGTCTTTTATCTGCACTCGCGCCTGCTGGAGCGGGCCGCGCGGGTCAACGCCGAATACGTCGAGGAAATCACCGACGGCGAGATAAAGGGCCGGACCGGTTCGCTCACCGCCCTGCCGATCATCGAGACGCAGGCGGGCGACGTGTCGGCCTTCGTTCCCACCAACGTCATCTCCATTACCGACGGCCAGATCTACCTGGTGACCGACCTCTTCAACGCCGGAATCCGGCCCGCCATCGATCCCGGCATTTCGGTATCGCGGGTGGGAGGCGCGGCCCAGACCACGATCATCAAGAAGCTCGGCGGCGGCATCCGCCTGGCGCTGGCCCAGTACCGCGACCTCGCGGCTTTCGCCCAGTTCGCCTCGGACCTCGACGCGGCCACGCGCCGGCAGCTGGAGCGCGGCCAGCGGGTCACCGAGATGATGAAGCAGAACCAGTACGAGCCGCTGACCGTCGCCGAGATCGCGGTGTCGCTCTACGCCGTGCAGGAGGGCCACATGGACGACATGGAGGTGGACCAGCTGCTCGCGTTCGAGAAGGCCCTGCACGCGCACGCGCGCGACAACCACGCGGAGTTGCTCGAACGCATCAACGAAACCGGCGACTACGACGACGAGATCGAGGCCGGCCTCAAGGCCCTGGTCGAGGAGTTCAAGAGCAGCGGCGCCTACTAGGCGGCGCGGCCCGGAGCAACGGCAGGAATCCGGCAAATGCCTGGCGCAAAGGAAATCCGCGGCAAGATCGGCAGCGTCAAGAACACGCAGAAGATCACGCGCGCCATGGAAATGGTCGCAGCCAGCAAGATACGCCGCACCCAGCAGCGGATGACCGCGGCCCGCCCCTACGCCGACGGCATACGCAAGATCGCAAGCCACCTCTACCACGCCCGGCCGGACTACACGCCGCCGTACCTCGCCGAGCGCGAGGAGAAGTCGGCCGGCTACATCCTCATTTCCACCGACCGCGGCCTGTGCGGCGGCCTGAACGTCAACCTGTTCCGGCACTTTCTCGGCGAACTGAGGCGGCAGGCGGACGCGGGCGTTTCCACGCAGATCGTCCTGATCGGCGCCAAGGCGGTGCAGTTCTTCCGCAATCTCGACGTGAACATCACCGGCGTGGCCTCGCACCTCGGAGAGAAGCCGCACATCGTGGACCTGGTCAGCGCGGTGCGGGTGCTTCTTCAGGAGTTTCGCGAGGAGCGGATCGACCGGATGTACCTGGCCCGCAACCTGTTCGTCAACACGATGCGCCAGCAGCCGGTGGTCCAGCAGTTACTGCCGGTGGCGCTGGAGCAGGACGACACCCTGGCGGCGCACTGGGACTATATCTACGAACCGTCGGCCGGAGAATTGCTCGACGGGGTACTGGAGCGCTACATCGAGACGCAGGTGTTCCGCGCGGCCATGGAGAACGTGGCCTGCGAAATGGCGGCCAAGATGGTGGCGATGAAATCGGCCACCGACAATGCCGGCAAGCTGATCGATTCGCTCCAGCTTCAGTACAACAAGGCGAGACAGGCGGCGATTACCGCGGAGATCGCGGAGATCATCGGCGGCGCCGAAGCCGTATGAATTACTTTCCAAGGAGAAAAGAATGACCGCTAACGCCAACGGCGCCATCGTGCAGATCATCGGCGCCGTGATCGACGTGGAGTTCCCGCGCGAATCCATGCCCCAGGTGTATGACGCCCTGGTGGTGGAAGACCGCAATCTCACGCTGGAAGTGCAGCAGCAATTGGGCGACGGCGTGGTCCGCACCATCGCCATGGGGTCCAGCGAGGGCCTGAGCCGCGGCCTGCCGGTAAACAACACGGGCGGTCCGATCACGGTCCCGGTCGGGCACAAGACGCTCGGCAGGATCATGGACGTGCTCGGCGACCCGGTGGACGGCAAGGGCGATATCGGCGAGGACGAGCGCTGGCCCATACACCGCCCGCCGCCCAGCTTCGAGGACCAGGCCGGCAGTACCGAGCTATTGGAAACCGGCATCAAGGTCATCGACCTGCTTTGCCCCTTCGCCAAGGGCGGCAAGATCGGCCTGTTCGGCGGCGCCGGCGTGGGCAAGACCGTGAACATGATGGAGCTGATCCGCAATATCGCGGTCGAGGCTTCGGGCTACTCGGTGTTCGCGGGCGTGGGCGAACGCACCCGCGAGGGCAACGACTTCTACAACGAGATGAAGGAGTCGGACGTGCTCGACAAGGTGGCGCTGGTGTATGGCCAGATGAACGAACCGCCGGGAAACCGCCTGCGCGTCGGGCTGACGGGGCTGACCATCGCCGAGTTTTTCCGCGACGAGGGCCGCGAGATCCTGATGTTCATCGACAACATCTACCGCTATACGCTGGCCGGCGTGGAATGCTCCGCGCTGCTGGGGCGCATGCCCTCGGCGGTGGGCTACCAGCCCACGCTGGCGGAGGAGATGGGCGCGCTGCAGGAGCGGATCACGTCCACCCGCACCGGCTCGATCACGTCGGTGCAGGCGATCTACGTGCCGGCCGACGACCTGACCGATCCTTCGCCCGCGACGACTTTCGCGCACCTGGACGCGACGGTCGTTTTGTCGCGTTCGATTGCCGAGCTCGGCATCTACCCGGCGGTGGATCCGCTGGACTCCACTTCGCGCCAGCTCGATCCACTGGTGGTGGGCCGCGAGCACTACGACACCGCGCGCGGCGTGCAGCGCGTGCTACAGCGCTACAAGGAGCTTCAGGACATCATCGCCATCCTGGGCATGGACGAGCTGTCCGAGGAGGACAAGCTGACGGTGCAGCGGGCGCGCAAGATCCAGCGCTTCCTCTCGCAGCCGTTCTTCGTGGCCGAAGTGTTCACCGGCACCCCCGGCCAGTTCGTCACCCTGAAGGAGACGATACGCAGTTTCGGCGCCATCCTTAGCGGCGATTGCGACCACCTGCCCGAGCAGGCCTTCTACATGGCGGGCGGCATTGCGGAAGTCGAGGAGAAGGCGAAACAGTTGCAGTAGTCGTGGCTTCCATTCACATAGACATCGTCAGCGCCGAGGGCGCAATCTACTCCGGCGACGCGGATTTCGTCGTTGCGCCCGCGTCGCAGGGCGATGTCGGCATCGCGCCGCGGCACGCTCCGCTCCTGACCGAACTGCGTCCCGGGCCGGTGCGGGTGCAGCGCGAGGGCGAGGACGAGCGGCTGTTCTACGTGACCGGAGGCTTGCTCGAGATTCAGCCCGACGCCGTGATCGTGCTGGCCGATTCGGCGCTCCGGCCGGACCAGCTGGACGTGAACGCCGCCGAGGAAGCGCGCAGGCAGGCCGAGGAAGCCCTGGAGGGCGCCACCGAAAAATCCGACATCGAAAAGGCCCAGCGCGACCTTGCCGAGGCCGCCGCGCGCCACCGTGCGCTGAAGAAACTTCGCGGACAGGACTGAATTTTTCACCAAAGTCCGGAAAGTGTTACAACGGCGCGCTTTTCGGGCTTGATTTCGGCAGTTCCCCACAAGTTTTTCCACAGAAAATGTGGATACTTGTATCCCGCGCGTGAGCATTTTTCCCGAATACGAATCGTATGACGCCGTCGGCCTGGCCGGGCTGGTGCGCTCCGGTCAGGTCGAAGCCGCGGAGCTGCTGGAGGCGGCCATCGAGCGCTGTGAACGGCGCAACCCCTCGGTCAACGCGGTGGTCCATGCTTTTCTTGATCGCGCCCGCGGAACCGTGACCGAAAAGGGGCGCAATGGCCCGCTTGCCGGCGTGCCCTTCCTGTTGAAGGATGTCGGCGCCCACTACGGAGGAGAGCCCACCGGCTACGCCTGCCGCCTGTTTGACGGGTTCGTGGCCGAGCGGGATACCACCCTGGTTCGCCGCTACCGGCAGGCCGGGCTGGTGATTTTCGGAAAGACCAATACGCCGGAACTGGCGCTGGCGGTCACCACCGAGCCGGCCGTGACCGGGCCGACATTGAACCCCTGGAATCCCGAATACTCGCCGGGCGGCTCCAGCGGCGGCGCGGCGGCGGCCGTTGCGGCCGGCATCGTCCCGGCAGCGCACGGCAGCGATGGCGGAGGCTCCATCCGCATACCGGCCGCCCTTTGCGGCCTGGTCGGACTCAAGCCCACCCGCGGCCGCGTCCCCACCGGCCCGGACCGGGCCGAGGGCTGGGCCGGCATGGCCCAGAATCACGTGATTACCCGCAGCGTGCGCGATTCCGCGGCGTTCCTGGACGCGGTGGAGGGTCCGGAACCCGGGGACCCCTATCATCCGCCGGCCCACCGCGGGACGTGGATGGAAACGCTGGAAAAACCGACGGGCGCATTGCGCGTGGCGCTTGTTCAGGACTCGTTCAATGGAGCGCCCGTGGACCCCGACGTGATCGAAGTGGGCAGGGACACGGCCCGCTTGTGCGAAGAACTCGGCCATCAGGTGGAGGAGGCGCGTTGTCCGCTGTCGCCCGAGCAGCTTCACAACTGCGCCACGCTGATCCTGAGCTCGCACGTCAACGCCGACATTCAGGCGCGCTGCGAGGCGCTGGGCCGCGAATTCCGTCGGGAGGACGTGTCGTACGTGACCTGGCGTATGGCGCGGGCCGGGGCGGAAGCCAGCGCGTCGGAATATGCTGCGGCGATGAGCCATATCCATTACATTGGGCGCCGGATGGGAGAATTCTGCGACCGATATGACGTCATACTTTCCCCGACCACGGCGGCCCCGGCGCCGCGCCTGGGCGAGATCGACATGGACACCGAGGACCTGAAGGGCTACATGCATGTCACCAATCGCTACACGGCCTTTACGCAATTGCTCAACGTGACCGGTCAGCCCGCCGTCTCCCTGCCGCTCGGCCGGTCGCCCGGGGGCCTGCCGATCGGCGTGCAGCTCGCCGCCCCGCAAGGCGGCGAAGGCCTGCTGTTCGGTCTGGCCGCGCAACTGGAACGCGCGCGCCCATGGACCGGCCTCTGTCCACGATACGAAGGGTCCGCCTGATGGCCGGGGCCCTGAACGTGGTCATCCTGGCCGCCGGCCAGGGCACGCGGATGCGCTCCGCCATGCCCAAGCCGCTGCACCTGCTGGCGGGCAAGCCGCTGCTGGCTCACGTAATCGACGGCGCGGCCGTCCTCGAGCCCGATCGCATCGTGGTGGTCTGCGGTCACGGCGCCGAACCGGTGCGCGCAGCTTTCTCCGGGGCGCCGATCGACTGGGTCGAACAGCGCGAGCAACTGGGTTCGGGACACGCCGTAATCCAGGCGCTGCCGGCAATCGATCCCGGCGCGCGCGTCCTGGTCCTGTACTCGGATGTCGCGCTGGTGACCGGCGAAACGCTTGGGCGGCTGGTGGCCGACGACACCGGCGTGTCGCTGCTGACGGCCGAAGTGGAGGACCCATCGGGTTACGGACGCATCATCCGGGGGCCTGACGGCGCTGTAGCGGGGATCGTCGAGCATGCGGACGCCACTCCCGAGCAGCGGCTTGTGCGCGAAATCAATGTCGGGCCGATGGCGGCGCCCGGCGATTGGCTGGGCGAGGCTTGCGGGGCGCTGAAGCCTTCCGGGGCAAAACAGGAAATCTACCTTACCCACACCGTTGATATCGCACTTGCCGAGGGCACGCCCGTGCGCGCGGTCAGGACCTGTGGGCCGGACGAGGCATTGGGCGTCAACAGCCCCGCGCAGCTCGCCGAAGCCGCACGCTTGCTTCGGCGCCGGCGAACCGGCGAATTGATGGAGGCGGGCGTGCGGATTGCGGATCCCGAACGTATCGAGATCCGCGCCGACGTTCAGGCGGGCCGGGACGTGTTCCTCGACGTGGGCGTGGTCCTCGAAGGGGAGATCGTCCTGGGCGACGGGGCGAGCATCGGCGCCTACAGCGTGGTTTCGGACACCCGGATCGACGAGGGCGCGCGCATTGAACCGCATTGCGTGGTGGACGGCGCCCACATCGGGGCGCGGGCCCGTGTGGGTCCCTTCGCCCGGCTGCGGCCACAGGCCAGGCTGGGAGAAGAAGCGCGGGTCGGCAATTTCGTCGAGGTCAAGAACAGCGAGCTGGGCGACGGCGCCAAGGCATCGCACCTGAGTTACGTCGGCGATTCCGAGGTCGGCAGTGACGTGAACATCGGCGCCGGCGTGATTACCTGCAATTACGACGGGAAGCGAAAGCACCGCACGGTGATCGGCGAAGGCGCGTTTATCGGCTCGGGCGTGGAGCTGGTGGCCCCGGTGGAAGTCGGCGCCGGCGCCATGATCGGCGCCGGTTCCACGATCACCAAGCCGGCGCCGGCGGACCAGCTCACCGTGGCCCGGTCGCGGCAGAAATCGCTGCCGTTGAAGAAGCGCTAGCCCCGCCGGTCAGGCCCTGATGTGCGGAATCGTCGGAGTCGCGGCCGAGCGGGACATCGCCCCGCTGTTGCTGGATGGGCTGCGCCGCCTGGAGTACCGAGGCTACGACTCCGCCGGATTGGCGCTGCTCGAAAACGGCGGCCTGAAACGCCTTCGCCGGCCCGGGAACGTGGCCCGGCTGGTCGAGGAATTCGAAAAGGCGCCCCTTGAGGGCGAGGTCGGTATCGCCCACACGCGCTGGGCCACGCACGGCGCGCCCACGGAACAAAACGCTCATCCCATATTCGCGGGCGAACGGGTGGCGGTTGCGCACAACGGCATCGTCGAGAACTACGAGGCAATCAAGGAGGAGCTCACGGCCGCGGGCGTGGTTTTCTCGAGCGAAACGGACACCGAATGCATCGCCCACCTCATCGACGCGGAAATGCGCGCAGGCAAGGAACTTGTTGCGGCCGCGCGCGATGCGCTGGCGCGATTGAAGGGCAGTTTCTCCGTGGTCGTGCTGGCCGCCGCGGAGCCGGAAGCGATCCTGGCCGCCCATCGCGGCGCACCGATGGTGGTCGGCCTGGGCGAGTCGGAGAACTATGCCGCTTCCGACATTGCCGCGCTGCTCCCGGTCACGCGCCGCTACCGCTTTTTGCGCGATGGCGACCTGGCGCTGCTCAGCCCCGGCAGCGTGGCGATCACCGGCGCCGGCGGCGAAGCCGTGGAAAGGCCGGTGGTGGAGAGCGAGTTCGGCCCCGAGTCGGTGGAGCGGGGCGCCTACAGGCACTACATGCAAAAGGAGATCTTCGAGCAGGCCCGGGCGGTCCGCGATACGCTGCTGCCGCTGATTTCCGGCGGCCTGCCGGATGCGTCCATGTTCGGTCCCGAAGTGGGCGCCAAGCTGGGTGAAATCACGGCCGTGCATATCGCCGCCTGCGGCAGCGCCTTCAACGCCGGCCTGGTCGCGCGGCAGTGGATACAGGATTACGCGAACCTGCCCTGCACCGTGGAGATCGCCAGCGAATACCGCTATCGCCCTCCGCCCTGCCCGCCGAACTGCCTTTTCCTCGCCATTTCCCAGTCGGGAGAGACGGCGGACACGCTGGCGGCAACCCGCGCGGCCCGCGCCCGTGGCTACGCGGCGGTGCTGGCCTTGAGCAACGTCGCGACCAGCAGCCTGGTCCGCAACGTCGAGCATAGCCTGCTGACCCGCGCCGGCCTGGAAGTGGGCGTAGCGTCCACCAAGGCCCTGCTCACCCAGCTGGCGGCGCTGGCGATGATCGCGCTGGCGCTGGCCCGTGCGCGGGGCAACAGCGAGGCGGAAATCCGCAGCCTTACGCAGGAGGCCGCGGCGCTGCCCGGCCTGATCGAACAGTTGCTGGAAATGGACGGGCGGCTTGCGGAACTGGCCGGGCATTTCCGGGGCCGCGAGCATGTGCTGTTCCTGGGACGCGGACCGATGTGGCCGGTGGCCATGGAAGGCGCGCTCAAGCTCAAGGAGCTTTCATATATCCATGCCGAGGCTTATGCCGCGGGCGAACTGAAGCACGGCCCGCTGGCGCTCGTGGACGACCGGATGATGATCGTGGCGCTGGCCCCGAACGACGGGCTGCTGCACAAGCTCCGCTCCAATCTCGAGGAAGTCCGCGCGCGCGGAGGCCGGCTCTTCGTGGTATCCGACCCGGACGCCAACCTGGGGCACGAGGACGGCATGATCGCGCTCCGTCTGCCGGCGCCCGCCACGGCGCTGCAGGCGCCCGTGCTCTACACCGTGCCGCTGCAGCTGCTCGCCTACCACGTGGCGGTGCAGAAGGGCCATAACGTGGACCGCCCCCGCAACCTCGCCAAGTCCGTCACCGTCGACTGAGGCGGGCGAAGACGGGGGTGTGGTCGGAGGGGCGTTCGAGTCTGCGCGGTGACTTGTCGATGCCGGCTTCCGTGCACGCGGGCGCCAGTGCCTCGGAGAGCAGGACCAGGTCGATGCGTAGACCGCGGTTGCGGCGGAATGCGGCGGCGCGGTAGTCCCACCAGCTGAACGTTTTTTCCGGCTGCTCGAACAGCCGGAAACTGTCCTGCAGGCCGAGATCCTCAAGTCCCCGGAGCCGGTCCCGCTCGGGCGCGCTGCAGAGGATCTTGTCGCGCCACTCCTCCGGGTCGTGCACGTCGCGATCGTCCGGCGCGATATTGAAGTCTCCCATCACCGCCAGCCGCGGCCAGCGCCGCAGTTCGGCGCGGACCCATTCGGTCAGCGCGTCCAGCCAGCGCAGCTTGTAGTGGTAGTGGTCGTGCCCGACCTCCTTGCCGTTGGGCACGTACAGGTTGATCACGCGGACGCCGCCCACCGTCGCCGCAACGGCGCGCGCCTGCGGATCGTCCAGTCCCGGAATTCCGACAACCGGTTCCGATGCTTCATCGCGGGTCAGCAGGGCCACGCCGTTGTAGGTCTTCTGCCCGTGTATCAGGCACCGGTAACCGAGGTCTTCGAAGTCCTCAAGGGGGAAGTCCTCGTCGCGGCATTTCAGTTCCTGCAGGCCCAGCGCATCCGGGGCCTGCGACTCAAGCCAGTCCGCCACATGCTCCTTGCGCACGCGCACCGAGTTGACGTTCCAGCTTGCAATCATCATGGCCGGGAATTCGGCGGGAAGCCGGTCAGGCGCGCAGGCGGCCCATGCGGATGTGGACGTCTCCCACCCGGTCTATGCCGGCCGTGACGTGGTCGCCGGGTTTGAGCCGGCTCACTCCGGCCGGCGTGCCGGTAAAGATCAGGTCGCCTGGCTTGAGTTCAAAGAAAGTGGAAATCTGGGCAATCAGGTTCATGGGCTTGTGGATCATGTGGCTTATGTCGGCCTCCTGCCGGACCGCGCCGTTGACGGCTAGCCAGATTCGGCCCTTGGCGGGATGCCCGATGCTGGAAGCGCGCCGCAGCGTGCTCACCGGGGCGGAGTAGTCGAAGCTCTTGCTGATTTCCCAGGGGGCGCCGGCTTCGCGGACCTCGCTTTGCAGGTCGCGGCGGGTCAGGTCGATCCCGACACCGTAGCCGTAAACATGGCCCATCGCCTCTTCCGCGGAGATATTGAGCCCGCCCCCCTGCAGGGCCACCACCAGTTCCACTTCGTGCTGCAGGTCCCTGGTGCGCGGCGGGAAGGGCACCTCGCCGCCGCCCGGCAGCAGCGCGTCCGCGGGTTTCATGAATACCGGCGGCTCCGGGACATTCTCACGGTTCATTTCCTTGATGTGGTCGGCGTAGTTCCAGCCCACGCAAAAGACCCGCCGCGCCGGAAACCGCCGCTCGATCCCCCGTACCGTCAGGCTCGGACGGTAATAGTCAAATAGTTCGCTCATCCGCTTGGGCGGCCCGTGTCAGCTTTTCGCCCCGCCAACCCCGCACTTTCGCGAATTTTTGTTGCCGGGTCAAGGCAAGGCGCGAGAGCGAAGGCGTTATGCTCCCGCGCATGGACCAGTTCGATTTGATCGTGGTGGGCGCGGGCAGCGGCGGCCTGGCCGCGGCGCAGCGGGCGGCCGAATACGGAGCGCGGGTGGCGTTGCTGGAATCCGGACGCCTCGGCGGCACCTGCGTCAATCGCGGCTGCGTGCCCAAGAAGATCATGTGGCATGCCGCCGAACTGGCCAGGGAGCTGGGGCATGGCGGCGACTACGGTTTCGATCTGAACGTGAACGGCCACGACTTCGGGGAACTGGTCAGTCGGCGCGAACGCTACATCCGCCGGCTGAACGGCATCTATGCGAGCAACCTCGAGCGGCGCGGCGTGCACAGCGTTTCCGGACACGCCGCTTTTTCCGCGCCGCGCGTGCTTTCCGTGAACGGTGAGGACTACTCCGCCGAACGGATTCTGATCGCCACCGGCGGCTCTCCGATCGTCCCCGCGATTCCCGGCGCCGAACTCGGAATCACGTCCGACGGGTTCTTCGAACTTGAGCGCCGGCCGGCCAGCGCAGCCGTTGTGGGCGCCGGCTATATCGCCGTGGAACTGGCCGGGATTCTCCGGGGTCTGGGCACGGAAGTGACTCTGCACCTCAGGCGGGACTCGGTGCTGCGCAGCTTCGACGAGATCCTCCAGCAGGCCTGCATGGAGGGGCTCGCCGGGTCGGGGGTGCGGATCGCCACGGGTTTCGTGCCCGCTGCCGTCGAGCAGGATGCCGAGGGTCTGCGCCTGACGGCCGTTTCGGGAGAACGCAGCGGGCCCTTCGACGCCTTGGTGTGGGCGGTGGGGAGGCGTCCGCTCACCGCGGGCCTGAATCTCGACCTTGCCGGCGTGCAATGCGACGGGCGCGGCGCCATCGAGGTGGACGAATGGCAGGAGACCACGGCGCCCGGCGTGTTCGCCCTGGGCGACGTCACCGGGCATCATGAACTCACTCCGGTAGCGATCGCCGCCGGGCGCCGCTGGGCGGACCGTCAGTTCGGCGGAATGCCCGAGCGGCGCATGGAATACCGCAATATTCCCACCGTGGTGTTCGCCCACCCGCCGTTGGGCGCCGTCGGCCTTACCGAGGAGGAGGCGCGCGAGGCCCATGGGGATGCGGTGCGCTGCTACCGGGCCGATTTCGTTCCGCTGTTCTACGGTATTTCCGACAGCAAGCCGAAGGCGCGCATGAAACTGGTTACGGTCGGGGAAGAGGAACGGGTCGTGGGCTGCCACCTGGCCGGGCCCGGCGCCGACGAGATGCTTCAGGGGTTCGCGGTGGCGATAAGGATGGGAGCTTGCAAGTCCGACCTCGACGACACCGTGGCCATCCATCCCACGGCGGCCGAAGAACTCGTAACGATGCGGTGATCGGCCCGCCGCCGGCGCGGCCGGCGCCTGGATCAGGGTTCAAGCAGTTCCGCAGTGTCCGGTCGCGTGCCGTGCCAGATTCTGAAGCTCTCGGCCGCCTGTTCCACCAGCATTCCCCAACCGTCGTGAGCGGCGCGCGCGGCGCCCTCCCGCGCCCAGGCAACAAACGGCTCGGCGGCCCGTCCGTACGCCAGGTCCATGCACAGCGCGCCTCTGGCCGATGCCGGGTCCAGCCCGGGCGGCTCACCCGAGATTCCCGCCGAACTGGCGTTGATGACCAGGTCCACCGCCGGAAGCCGCGGCTTGCCGGAATCCGCGACACGGATGGCTCCGAGCGTATCGAAACGCCGCGCCAGTTCCCGGGCGCGTTCCTGCGTGCGGTTGAAGACGATGGTCTCTCCGACGCCCTCGGCCAGCAACGCCGGAAGTACCCCGCGAACGGCCCCGCCGGCGCCGATGATCAGCACCCTGGCGCCTGCAAGTTCTACTCCCAGGTTGGTGCGCAAATGGCGAATCAGGCCCATTCCGTCGGTGTTGTCCCCCCGCATCCGGCCACCCGCGCCGGCGGTCAGCGTGTTCACCGCTCCTGCCTGCCCGGCTTGGGGGCCGAGCTCGTCGCTCAACTCCGCGGCCTCCTCCTTGAGCGGCACCGTGACGTTGCAACCCCGTCCGCCGTCCGCCCTGAAGTTCTCCACCGCCAGGGCCAGCGAACCCGGGCGTACCCGGATACGCCGGTACTCCAGGTCCAGACCCGTTTGCGCGGCAAAGCGGGCATGGATTTCCGGTGACCGGCTGTGGCCGATCGGGTACCCCATTACGGCGTAGAGTGCTGACATTTTCCTGGTACCGGTCTGAATCCGGAACGCCTTTCGGAGCGAAGCGTACCGCACAAGTCCGGTCATCGGTAGCTCGGCTACCGTGTGCTAGACTTCGACGCGGGAGAAACTATTCCCGCGTCGGCTGCGTGTTCGGTTACGGGCGCGCGGCCTTAAATGTCCCTGAACAGGGAAACAACGCTACAAACTGGAGGCATTTTCATGACCAGTCCTGAACGCAAACTACTCGCCCTTGCCCTTAGCGCAGCCCTCGCCGCCGGCGTTGCCGGCCCGGCCGCTGCAGCCGTAGACGGCTCACAAGCGCCCGAACTTCCGTCACTGATGGACGGCCATGGTGGTGACGACGACGACGGCGACGACGATGACGACGGCGACGACGACGAAGGCAGTTGCGGCGAAGGTAGCTGCGGCGACGACAGCGAAGAAGAATAATTCGCCGCTACTTCGGTAGCCATTTCAGGACGACAGCCGGCGGGCTCGCGGGCTCGCCGGCTGTATCGTCCATATCCGCCGGCGTGATTGCGCCGGTATCCATGCGGGGGGCGTAGCGTCCAAACTCGGCCCGAATGCGGGAAAGATGCCCCTGGTCGCTCGGTGTAAGCGACGAATACCAGGCCTATCACGATGAAGAATGGGGCCTGCCCGTTATGGGCGATCCCACCCACTTCGAGTTCCTGATTCTCGAATCGGCGCAGGCGGGCCTTTCCTGGAGGACCGTGCTGCAAAAGCGGGAGGGGTACCGCAAGGCCTTCGCCGGCTTCGATCCGCTGCGCGTGGCCGGATTCGGTGACAGGGAAGTCGAGGCCCTCGTATCCGATCCCGGCATTATCCGCAATCGGCAGAAGATCGCCGCCGCGGTCAACAACGCCTCGCGCTTTCTGGAGGTCCGCGCGGAATTCGGATCGTTCGCGCGCTATATCTGGGGTTTCGTGGACGGCGGCCCCGTCGTCAATCATTGGCGCGAGCAGCACGAACTGCCCGCCACCTCACCGCTTTCCGATCGCCTGTCGGCCGACCTCAAGGCCCGCGGTTTCAAGTTCGTGGGCTCCACCACCATCTATTCCCACCTGCAGGCCTGCGGCCTGATCAACGATCACCTGGTGAGTTGCTTCCGGCACCGCGAGTGCCGGCAAGCTTTCAAGGGCCTTCCCTGGAACTGACTCCGGCTCAGATCCGCGTGATCGTGCCGGACCAGCGCCAGACGGAAAGCTGGGTGATCAGTTCCCGGCCGATCAGGTCCATCTTGCGCAGTTGATCGAGGCGCGGCGAGACCTCGTCCAGCTCCTTGTCGCCGAAGACGGTCTTGAGCACGCCGCAGGCGTCGGCGATGCAGATCAGGGCAATGTCGCGGGGATCGGGAATGTCGCCCGAGAACAGCACGCCCACCACGCGCTGCCGGGCCTCGCGCTGTATCTTGCCGTCCATCATCGGATAGCGCCGCGAACGGAACACCCATAGGAACTTCTCTTCCCGGCGCTCGAGCACGCCCCGCTCGATCAGGCTTTCGATGGCCTGCTCCTGAATCGATTCGCCCTGCTCCTCGGAAATGATCTCCAGCCAGGCGGCGGTGTCCCGGGTTTTACTGCTTTCGCTGATGCGCTTCAGCACCCGGTCCAGCATGGGGTTCCCCGTGGGCGCCGCATCGATCAGGATCAATTGCTCCGGATCGGTGTCGATGCGATCGGCGAAGGCCAGGTCCATCAGGACGCCGCCCACCAGCGCGTGCTCCAGGGCGTACTTGCCGATCGGCAGGAAGGTGCCGGTCTTGTCGTCGAGAAGAAGCGCCAGAGTCTCTTCCGCGAATGTGATCATGAATGTTGCCCCCGCTGCTTGCTGAATGGCTGTCCCGGCCGCGCCATTATGCCGGTCGCAGCACCGCTCCGGTGACGGCGTCGCGGATTTCGCTGGGCCCTTCGAGCGGACCGCACTCGCCGGGCAGCACCCAGTCGACCTCGGCCTCGAAATAGCTTCGGGCCTGGACCTCGGTTCGGGCTGGCGGCATGCCGTGCGGGTTGCAGCTCGTGGACACCAGCGGAGAGTCCAGCGCCAGGCTCAGGGCCGCGGCCAGGGGGTGCAGGCTCCGGCGAACGGCCACGGTGTCGCGTCCGCCCGTGATCCATTCCGGCGTGCTTGAAGAGGCAGGCACGACCCAGGTAATTCCCTCGCTTTTTCGCAACTCCCCGAATTCCGGCGCCGTGAAGAGTTCCGCCGCCCAGCCGTCGAACTGCTCCCATTCGCCGGCGATCAGGATCAGGCCCAGCGACCGGTCGCGGCCCTTGAGATTGAGCACGCGTTCGACGGCCTGCTCGTTGCCCGGCAGGCAGCCGAGACCGTAAACCGATTCGTTCGGATAGGCGATCACGCCGCCACCGCGAAGGATGCGGGCGGCGCGGCCGACGTGCGCGTCAGCGGCGCGCCGTCCTTCTTCGCGATCCCTTTTTCGGCGCATTATTCAGAAGTTCCCGGCATTGCTCCAGCGACAGGGCGGCCGGATCCTGCCCGCGCGGCACCGAAGCGTTGCGTGACCCGTCGGTGACGTACGGGCCGTAGCGGCCGTCCAGTATCCTGATTCCGCCGTCCTCGAATTCCCGGATCGCCTGCCGCCTGGCGCGCCGGGCGGGCTGCACCTTGAGGGCTTCTTCCAGCGTCAGCGTGAACACCGAATGCGGCTTCGGCAGGCGGATATACCTCGGCCGCGTCTTGCCGCCGCGTTTCCCGATCTGCACATACGGTCCCTTGACCCCGCAGCCGACGAAAACGGGCCGGCCGTTGTCCGGGTGCTTTCCGAGTTCGCGGGGCAGGCGAAGCAGGGCCACCGCCTCGTCCAGCGTGACCGTGTAAGGGGAGATGTCCGGCGGCAGCGAGGCGTATTTCGGCTTTTCCTTGCCGCGTTCTCCGAGTTGCACGTACGGTCCGAATCGCCCCCGCCCGGCATAGACCGTGTCGCCGGACTCCGGATGCGGCCCCAGTTCCCGCGGCAGTGAAAGCAGCTTCAGGGCCTCCTCCAGGTTCACCGACTCCTCGCTAAGCCCGTCGGTCAGCGAGGCGTATTTCGGTTTCTCTTCGCCGCCCCTCTCGCCGAGTTGCACGTAGGGGCCATTGCGCCCACTGCCGGCGTAGACCGGTTGGCCGGTGGCCGGGTCGGTTCCCAGCAGACGCGGTCCGCGCAACAATTCCAGCGCCTGTTCGAGCGTGATGTCTTCGTAATTGAAGCCCTCGCGCAGGGTGGCGACCGGTGGCCGATGGTCCTCCGAGCGCTCGCCGAGTTGCACGAAGTAGCCGTAGGGACCCAGCCGTGCGTAAACCGGTTCGCCGCTTTCCGGGTGCTCGCCGAGCAGCCGGCGCGGGCGTTCCTCGATGCCCTTCAGCGTGCGCTTTTTCTCCGCGAGCTGCTCCGAATAGTGGCTCCAGAACTCGTCCATGACCGGGACCCAGTGCTTCTCCCCATTGGCCACGGCGTCCAGGGATTCCTCCATGCCGGCGGTGAAGTCGTAATCGACGTAGTCGTTGAAATGGCGGGTGAGGAAGTCGGCCACCATCCTGCCTTTCTGGGTAGGCGCGAAATTGCGCTTCTCCATGACCGCGTATTCGCGGTCGCGGATCTTGCGCAGGGTCTCGGCGTAGGTGGAAGGCCGTCCGATACCGTGGTCTTCCAGCGCCTTGACCAGGCTTGCCTCGGTGTAGCGCGGCGGCGGCTCGGTGAAGTGCTGTTCGGTCGCGAGCTCCCGCACGTCCAGCGTCTCTCCCGCGGCCAGCGGCGGCAGCGCCTTGTCCCTGCTGTCCGCCGACCGCGCCAGGACCTTGAGGAAGCCCGGATGCGCAAGCGTGTTGCCGGTGGCCCGGAAGCGGCCCGCCGGGGTTGTTTCCGCGGCGCCCGCCGCTGCCTTGCCCGGAGTGAACTCCGCGCTCACGCGGTCGTAGAGGGCGTCGCTCATCTGGCTGGCCACGGCGCGCCGCCAGATGATGTCGTAGAGGCGGTACTGGTCCGAATCCAGATGGCTCTTGAGCGTTTCCGGAGCGCGCGCGATGCTGGTGGGCCGGATCGCTTCGTGCGCCTCCTGCGCGTTGCGGGTCTTGGTGCGGTAGCGCCGCGGCGACTTGGGAACGAAACCGGCGCCCAGTTTGTCGACGACGTATTCACGGATCTCCTGCACCGCTTCGCGCGCCATCTGCACGGAATCGGTCCGCATGTAGGTGATCAGCCCGACTGCCCCGCTGCCGGTATCGACGCCCTCGTACAGCGACTGGGCCACCCGCATCGTGCGTTGCGCCTGCATGCCGAGCTGGCGGGAAGCGGCCTGCTGCATGGTCGAGGTCGTGAACGGAGGGGGCGGACCGCGTTTGGCCCGCGTGGGCTTGACGTTCGCTACGGTCAACACACCGGGCCCGCCGCCCGATGCGCCCTCCTTCATCGCCGCCAGGAGCGCTTCGCGGGCCTGTCCGGTTGCCGCGGCATCGCTCAGGGAAAACTTTTTCAGCTTCTCGCCGTTCAGCTCCACCAGGGCGGCCTCGAACTCCTGGCCGTCCTTGCCGAGGTGCGCGGTGATGCTCCAGTATTCGCGCGGCCTGAACGCCTCGATTTCCTTTTCCCGCTCCACGATCAGCTTGAGGGCGGGGCTCTGCACCCGCCCCGCCGAAAGGCCGCGCGTGAGTATCCGCGACAACAGCGGCGAAAGGGTGAATCCGAGCAGCCGGTCCATGCAGCGCCGGGCCTTCTGGGCCTCCACCAGCGGCATGGACACGTCGCGCGGATCGTCGACCGCATTGTTGACCGCGCTGCGGGTGATCTGGTTGAAGGCCACCCGGTGAACCTGCTTGTCTTCGAGCGCCCCCGCGTCGGACAACATCTCCAGCAGGTGCCAGGCGATGGCCTCGCCCTCGCGGTCCGGGTCGGTGGCGAGATACAGCGCCGGCATCCCGGCCAGCGCGCCGCGGATTCGCGCCACCGCCGCTTTCGAACTCTCCACCGGCTCGAACTCCATCGCGAAGCCCTTCTTCGTGTCGATCGACAGTCCGCCGCTCTTCAGGTCCCGCACGTGCCCGTTGCAGGCCAGCACGCGATAATCCTTGCCGAGATAGCGTTGCAGCGTCCGCGCCTTGGCGGGAGATTCGACCACGATAAGGCCCCCCGCGGCCTTTCCGGTCGCGGTGCGCGTCACGTGGCGAGGACCTGAATGGGCCGGTTCGTGCTGTATGGAATCATCTGGCTGTTGCGCTTTACTGCACGGAGTCTACTGAAATCGAGCGCGCATCCTAGCACTGTTCAGCGGCCGTATTGAAACCGGCCTCCCGGCAGCGAATGCACGCGGCCCTCGATCTCGAGACGCGCGAGCGCGGCGGACAGCTCGGACGCGTCCAGCCCGGTCTGGCGCACGAGTTCGTCCATGCCCACGGGTCCCTGGCGCAGCAGCCCGCCCACCAGGGGCAGTTCGCCGGGAACCGGTTCGATCGCCGCCTGCGCCGGCGCTTCCGCGCTGCCGATCTGCAGCAGGGCCGGCAGCTCTTCCAGCACGTCCCCGGGCCGCTCGACCAGCTTGGCGCCGGCGCGGATCAGGGCGTGGCAGCCCCGTGACTGCGGACTGTGTATCGAGCCGGGCACGGCGAATACCTCCCGGCCCTGCTCGGCCGCGGCGCGGGCCGTAATGCGCGCCCCCGAGCGTGCGGCCGCTTCGACAACCAGGACGCCCGCCGACATGCCGCTGATGATCCGGTTGCGGCGCGGAAACATCCATTGCTGCAGTTCGATGCCCGGCGGATTCTCCGAGATCAATGCGCCGGCGGCGGCGATGCGGCGCGCCAGCTCCTTGTTGCGCCTCGGATAGATGCGGTCCAGACCGGTGGCGCACACGCCCACGGTGATGCCGCCGCAATCCAGGGCCGCTTCGTGCGCGGCCGCATCGATGCCCTCGGCCAGCCCGCTCGCTATGGCCAGGCCTCGGCGCGCCAGCGCGCGGGAAAAGTCCTTCGCGGTCGATCGTCCCAGGGGCGTTGCCGCGCGGCTGCCCACGATCGCCAACTGCGGCTCGGCCAGCGCTGCAATTTGTCCGAGGACGAACAGCGCGGCCGGAGGATCGTCGATTTCGCGCAATAGCGGGGGAAAGCGTTCGTCGGTGAACGGCACCAGGTGAGCGCCCTCGCCGGCGAGCCAGTCGAGACAGGGGGCGATCACGGCGGGGTCCGGCTGCCGGAGCCAGTTCAAAACGGCGGGCGTCAGGCCGGCTTCGAGCAGTTCGGCGCCCGGCGCGGCAATCACGGCCTGCGCCTCGCCGTAACGTTTGAGCAGCCTGCGCCGCAGCAACGGCGGCAGCGCGGGACACAATTGGAGGGTAATCCAGGGTTTTGCTTCCATGCGGGACATCCTTTGGTGACTGTGGGAAAATACCACAACTGCGGAATCCTTGGAGCCCTTACACCGTACCCATGGCGGAACTGCGAGTACTGACCTTTCCGGACCGCCGGCTGCGCCGCAAGGCAAAGCCGGTCGCGGTGGCCGGCGAGCGATTGCGGCGCCTGGCCGACGACATGCTGGAGACCATGTACGCCTCGAAGGGCGTGGGCCTTGCGGCGATCCAGGTGAACGTCGCCGAGCGCGTGCTGGTCATGGACGTGTCGGAGGAACGCGACACGCCCCGCTGCTATGTCAACCCGGAGATCGTTTCCTCCGAGGGCGAAGTGGTGAGCGAGGAGGGCTGTCTGTCGGTGCCCGAATTCACCGCCGAGGTGCCGCGCGCCGAGCGGGTGAAGGTCCGGGCGTACACGGCCGAAATGGAACCGGTCGAGGAGGAACTGGAGGGACTGGCTTCGATCTGCATTCAGCACGAGATCGATCACCTGGACGGCAAGCTGTTCATCGACTACCTGTCGCCGCTCAAGCGCCGAATGCTGCGCAAACGCCTGGAGAAAGCCGAGCGGACCGGCAAGCCCGCCGCCCTGCAGCTGTAGCGTCGAACAGGACCTAGCGCGCCCTTCACAGTCGCATCAGCATGACCGCGCCTGCCAAGCTTCTGTTTGCAGGCACGCCGGATTTTGCGCTGGCAGCGCTGCGCGCCCTGCACGGCGCGGGCCATGTCATTCCGGCCGTGATCACGCGGCCCGATCGCGCCGCCGGACGCGGGCGCAGGATCGCGGCCTCTCCGGTCAAGACATGGGCACAAGAGGCCGGGCTGGACCTGCTGCAGCCGGCAAGCTGGAAGGACGCGTCACTGACGCGGCGGCTGGAGGACTTCGGCGCCGACCTGCTGGTGGTCGCGGCCTACGGATCGATCCTGCCGGCCGCCGCGCTCGATGCCTGCGCGCGCGGAGCGGTCAACATTCACGCGTCGCTGCTGCCCCGCTGGCGCGGCGCCTCGCCGGTCGCGGCGGCGATCCTGGCCGGCGACGGCCACACCGGGGTCACGCTGATGCAGATGGATGCCGGCCTGGACACGGGCCCGCTGCTGGCGGTCCGGCGCACCGCAATCGAGCCGCACGAAACCACTGGGACCCTGGAGCGGAGGCTGGCCCGGCTGGGCGCCGATCTTCTGCTCGAGCAGCTTCCCGCGATCCTCGCCGGAGAGCTGGAAGCGGTTCCGCAGGATGCGTCCCTGTCCACCTACGCGCCGCTGATCGCCAAGCGGCAGGGCCGCCTGGACTGGACCCGGCCGGCCGAAGCGCTTGCCCGGCGCGTGCGGGCCTTCGATCCCTGGCCGGTCGCGCACGCGATGTGGGGCGACAGGCCGCTGCGCCTGTGGCAGGCGCAGGCGCTGGACGGCGCCGGGGGCGATCCGGGCCGCGTCCTTGATGTTTCCCGCGATGGGATGGATGTGGCGACCGTCTCCGGCGTGTTGCGGGTGCGGGAGGTCCAGTTGCCGGGCCGCCGCCGCATGCCCGCATTGGATGCGGCGCGAGGCGCCCCGCTGGCCGAAGCGGTGCTGACTTGAGCGGGACCGGCGCCGGGCCGCGGCGGGTGAGCGCGCTGGCCGTGTACGGCGTGCTGCAGGGACGGAGCTACGCTCGTTCGCTCGACGCAGCCGGATATTCGGAGCTGACGCCCGAGCGGCGGGCGCTGGCCGCGGAACTGGCGCTGGGGGCGCTGCGCTGGCACCATCGGCACGCGCAGTTGCTGGAAAGACTGATGGAGCGTCCGCGGCCGTCCGGCAAGCTCGGGGCTCTCCTGTCCGTGGGGCTGTACCAGCTTGGCCGCACGCGGATCCCGGACCATGCCGCCGTGAGTTCCTGCGTTTCCGCGGGCAAGGCGCTGCTCGGTCCGGCCCGGGCGCGCGCGGTCAACGCGGTCCTGCGCCGCTATCTGCGCGAAAGCCATAGCCTGGAGAAGGCGGCCCACCAAAGCCTCGAGGGGCGCTACTCGCATCCCGGGTGGCTGATCCGCCGGCTGCAGTCCGCCTGGCCGGGTCGCTGGAGTTCGATATTGCAGGCCGGCAACCGCAAGCCGCCGATGTGGCTGCGGGTCAATCGCACAAGGACCGGGCGCAAGGCGTACCGGGTGCAGGCAACCGCCGCCGGCCCGTGGCGTTTCGGCCTGCCTGGCGATCTGCCGGACGCATTGCAGCTCGATCCTCCGGGGCCGGTCCGCGATGTGCCCGGTTTTGCCGAAGGCCTGGTGTCGGTTCAGGACGCCGGCGCGCAACTGGCGGCGCACCGGCTCGGCGTTCGCCCCGGCATGCGGGTCCTGGACGCCTGCGCGGCGCCCGGCGGCAAGACCGCGCAATTGCTGGAGCTGTGCCCGGACCCGGGCGAATTGCTGGCGCTGGACATCGACGGCGAACGGCTCGCGCGGCTTGAAGAGAATCTTGCCCGGCTCGGCTTGAGCGCCACCGTTCGCCGCGGAGACGCCTTGCGTCCCGCGGAGTGGTTCGACGGCGTCGCTTTCGACCGCATTCTGCTCGACGCACCCTGCTCGACCACCGGCGTCATTCGCCGCCATCCGGACATCAAGCACCTGCGCCGCGATGACGACATTGCGCCTTTCGCCCGCGTGCAGGGGCGGCTGCTCGAACGCCTCTGGCCGCTGCTCAAGCCCGGCGGGCGCCTGCTCTACAGCGTTTGCTCGGTGTTGCCGGAAGAAACCGGTGATGTAATCCGGCGCTTTCTGGGCGAAAATAGGGGTCTGGCCCGTGAAGTCAGAAGTTGCGGCGGCGTATCCGGGGGATGGGCGCTTCCCTTGACGCGACACGGTTATCACACACTGCCCGGGAGGCGTTGCGCCGACGGACACTTCAATGCGCTGCTTGAGAAGCCGCTTCAGATTCGCTGATTCGCCCGCCCGTATCGGGCTGCTGGCGCTGGTTTGCCTGCTCGGCCTTCCCACGGCGGCCCCGGCCTCGGAGGTTGACGTGCGCCTGGCCTACGCGCTTGCGGACGGGGAAAGCTGGCTGGTCACGACGCGGGTGGACATCGAGCTGGACGACGAGGCCGAGCGGCTCCTGCGCGCCGGGCTGAGGCTGAGGTTCGAGGTGGAGTTCGCCGTGGCCCGGCAAAGGCCCGTGATCCCCGACAGTCAGCTGGCCCTGGTGGTGCGCACCGTTTACCTCGAATTCGACCGCGAGACCGATCGCTTTGTCGTCAGTTCCCCGTCGGCCGACGCCCGCGCGGAATTCGCGACGATGTTTTCCGCCCTGCGCAAGATCGGCTACCTGGCCGACCAGCCCCTGGCCCGCCTGGACGAACTTCAGCCGGGAGAGCCGCATGTGTTCTCCGTGCGGGCGCGCCTGTTTCCGGAGGAATCGACCTGGTGGCGCCGCAACGTAAGCGGGCGCCTGGGATTCGGCCTGGTTCTGCGCAGCGAAACCTACACCTGGTCCGTAACGCCCTAACCCAAGGGTGAAGACGGGGGATGCTGGGACGTTACCCGCGCAGCAGCAGGCTTGCGGCCATCGCGGCGACGGCGATGAGGAAAACGGCGCGAATCAGCGGCTCCCCTTTTGACACCGTAAGCCGCGCGCCCAGCCACCCTCCGGCGGAGTTGCCGAGCGCCAGCGCCAGGCCCGCCAGCCACAGGATTTCCGACTGCCAGGCAAAGATCGCCAGCGCCAGGACCGTGTACGGCAGGATGATCACGACCTTGTACATGTTCACGCGCACCAGGTCCATGCCGAGAATGCGATTGAGCGCCGGCATCAGCAGGAACCCCACGCCCACCTGAATAAAGCCGCCCCAGGCGCCGGCAAACACCAATGCCGCATAGCCCAGCCAGCGGCGGCCGGGACCCAGGGCCGGTGTCGGGGCGGCCTTCCCGCGGCGCAGGATCAGCAACGTGCAGACCACCATGGTCAGAACCACGATGCGGTCGAACCACGGCCCGCTCATCCGCACGCCCAGCGACGCGCCACCTACGGCGCCGGCGCAGGCGAAAATCGAAAGGAACAGCGCTTGCTTCAGCTCGCCGAAGCCGTGCCGCCGGAAGGTGCCCAGCGCCACCAGGTTCTGGGCGATGATGGATACGCGCAGGGTTCCGTTGGCGATCGGCGCCGGGACGCCGGCCAGCAGCAGCACCGGGAGCGTCAGCAGCGAACCGCCGCCCGCCATTACGTTCAGAAAACCCGCCGCGCAGCCCGCCAGCGCCAGCAGCGGCAGAAATTCCGGGGGCAGCGAGTCGCTCACGGCGCGGACGGCTGCAACAAGCGGGCTAGGCCGGCGGCAGACTCGCCCGGATGACCTCGGGCAACCCTTCGCGATTCAGGGGCGGCAGGCCGGCCGGCGCCGGCCGCGAGTTGTAGGTGTTCCAGAACATCACGTTGCGGTCCTTGTGGCGGCCATTGCGCCCGTCGCTCAGCATGGCCGCCGCGCCCTTCCCGGAATAGGTGTACTCCAACTGCGTGTTCGTTTCCCGCTTCATGAAGTCGATGGCCTCCAGCGCCTCGTCGGTGGGCAGCGCATAGCCCGGTCCCAGGAACTCGGTGCGAAACTCCACGCGGCTCAGGGGCTCGTCTTCGGGCAAGGGGCAGACGCCGTCCAGGAGCTGTCTCAATTGCCCCGCCAGCGCCCGGATCCTGCTCATCGAGGTCATGTTGTCGGACACGACGCGGGCCGCCACCATGCGCGTGGGCAGCCCGGCCAGCGAAAGTCCCAGGTCGAGCCCCAGCGTGCTGCCGGAAGACCCGCAGGGCAGGTATATCAGGTCCGGCGCCGGGCACTCTCCGGCCTTTATCTGTCCGGCCAGCTCGAGCGCGCCGCAGACGTAGCCCAGGCAACCCAGTACCGAGGAGCCCCCCAGCGGTATCTCGTACCAGGCGCCCTCTTCGGCCAGCATCCGCTCGCGCTCCCGCGCGGTTGCCTCCCGGTCGGCCGCCGCGATCAGCCGGGTGCCCAGCAGGTGGTGGTAGCGAAGCGTTTTCTCGACGTAGGGCGTGGGCGGCTGGGGACGGACGATTCCGCAGCACTCGAGGCCGAGACTGCGGGCGCAGTGCGAGGTGGACAGAATATGGTTGGATCCCACGGCGCCGTACGTCAGCACGCCCCGGTAACCGCCGTCCAGCGCGTCGGCCAGCAGGAACTCGAGCTTTCTCAGCTTGTTGCCGCCGTGCTTTGCGCCACTGATGTCGTCGCGCTTGATCCAGGCCGAGCGGGCGCCGAGTTCATCGGCGAGCGAGTCATGCCGGTCCACCGGCGTGGGCGTATCGGCGAGGGCGCGCCAGGGGAAGCCTTGTCGAATGGCCTCGTCGTAGGCGCGGGCCCGTGAGGCGGAAATCAACGCTATTGGCTCAGCTTCAACAGGTAGAAGTCGAATCGATGCTGCTGCAGCCGCGCGCGGTCGGCGTTCAGCTGCGCGAGATCGTCGGTGGGTCCGATCCGGACGCGGTAATACGTTTGCCGGTCCACCATCACCGGCTGAATGCGCGCCGTCATGCCCACCAGCGCCAGCCTGGCCTTCAGCGACTCGGCCTCGGTCTCGCGTACGAACGCTCCCATCTGCAGGACGTACATGCCCGGCGTATCCACCGGACTGGGCCCCGGGGGCGGCGGTTCGGTATCCGGAACCTGCGCTGCGGCAGGCTCGGTGGCGGTCGAGGCCACCGTTTCCGGAACGGAGTCTGACGCGGACGTCCCGGTCGCAGGTTCTCCCGCCGCGGGTTCTCCCGCCGCGGGTTCTCCAGCCGGCTCCGGCCGGGAAGCCAGGGTTTCCTCAACGACCTGTTCGCCGCGTTCGAGAATGTCGTAGAAATCGAATGTCGGGGAAGACGACGGATTGTCCGCCGGCGTGCCGGACGAAGGCTGCGACCACCACTCGGTGAGCGTGGGGTAGCCCCAAAGGCCCAGCGCCAGGCCCAGCACGGTGCCCGCCACGAATTGGCCCCCGCGCCAGCCGCCGGAGCGGGATTTCCTGCGTTTTGCCATGACTACATGCTCCTCGGCGCGGATACGCCCAGCAATCCCAGCCCGTTGCGCAGGACCTGGCCGCTGGCCTGCGCCAGCAGCAGCCGCGCACGACGCAGGCCGGGTTCGGCGTCCAGCACCTTGCAGTGGTTGTACCAGCCGTGGAAGGCCTGCGCCAGGCTAACCAGGTAATGCGCGAGCACCTGCGGGGCCTGCTGCACGGCTGCCTGCTCCACGGTCTCGGGCAGCCGCGCCAGCGCCAGCATCAGGTCGATCTCCCGGGGGTGCTCAAGCAGGCCGGCGTGCTCCTCGCCCTCGTCCGGGCTGAAGCCGATGCCCCGCGCGTGCATCTTTTCGAACAGGCTGGCAACGCGCGCGTGGGCGTATTGCACGTAATAGACCGGATTGTCGTTGGACTGCTTCCTGGCCAGATCGAGGTCGAAATCAAGATGCTGTTCTCCTGCCCGGGATACGTAGAAGAAACGCGCCGCGTCCACGCCCACTTCCTCGCGCAGGTTCCGCAGGGTCTCGAACTCGCCGCCGCGGGTGGACATCGCCACCCGCTCGCCGCCGCGGTACAGGGCCACGAACTGCACCAGCAGGACCTCCAGGCTCGAGGGCGGTTCGCCCAGCGCCTCGAGGCCGGCCCGCACGCGGCCGACATAGCCGTGATGGTCCGCGCCGAGCACGTCGAGCAGCACGTCCGCGCCACGCTTGCGCTTGCCGTAATGATAGGCGATATCGGAAGCGAAATAGGTGCTGCGGCCGTCGGCCCGCACCACCACGCGGTCTTTCTCGTCGCCGTATTTCTCGGCGGGAAACCACAGGGCGCCGTCGCTCCGGTAGGTGACGCCGGCGAGTTTTTCCAGGCAGGCTTCGATTTCTCCGCCCGTCACCAGTTCGCGCTCGGACTGCCAGTGATCGAAGCGCACGCCGAACTCATCGAGGTCGTCGCGAATGTCGTCCAGCACCCATTCGCCGGCCAGGCGTCCGATGTCGGCGAACAGTTCGTCGCCCAGCGTTTCGCGCGCGGTGGCGATTAGCGCATCGACGAACTGGTCCGCGTCCTTGCCATTTGCCTTGTCGCCCTCGGGCCAGGCCATCCCGTTCCGCGCCGCCTCGGCCGCTTCCGGCAATTCATCGGCCATGCGCTTTGCCAAGTCGAGAACGTACTCGCCCCGGTAGGCGCCGTCGGGAAACCGCGCTCCGGCGTCCTCGCGCTGCACCATGCGCAGCCACACCGAAAGGCCCAGCACGGCCAGCTGCCGCCCGGCATCGTTCACGTAGTATTCGCGCCAGACGTCGTGGCCGGTGGCTTCCAGCAGGCGCGCCAGGCAGTCGCCGATCGCCGCAAGCCGGCCGTGCCCCACATGCAGGGGCCCGGTGGGATTGGCGGACACGAATTCCACCAGCACCTTGCGGCCCGCGCCGAGGTCGCAGCACCCATAGGCATCGCCGCCGGCAACGATTCGGCCGA
This sequence comes from Gammaproteobacteria bacterium, assembly GCA_011523505.1. Taxonomy (GTDB): domain Bacteria; phylum Pseudomonadota; class Gammaproteobacteria; order Steroidobacterales; family Foliamicaceae; genus Foliamicus. Next base: position 221,405 of record WTGP01000019.1, on the reverse strand, counting down.
GCTCGGCCTGCAGCGCGCCGGGGTCCAGCCAGATATTGATAAACCCGGGACCGGCGATCTCGACCCGCCCGATCAATGTGTTCCGCGGCAGGTGGGCCACGATATCGGCCGCGATGTCCGCCGGCCTGCGCTTCAGCCCGCCCGCCAGCTGCATGGCGGCGCTGGTGGCGTAATGCCCGTTGCGCGCGTCCCGCGCCTGCTCAAGCCCCGCGTATCGAAGGCTGTCGGCGTGGTCCCCGGCAACCGAAAGCAGGGCTTGGTCAAGTAGGATGCTGAGGGCTTTCTTCATCGCCTGGCCGCGGTGAATTTTATGCTTTGCCGGGACCGGGGGCGTCGCCAGCGCGGGGTAACAGGCACGCCTGGCCGTTGATTCTTGTAGGGAGGTGTCCCATAAGCACTTTGCCTGGCGGTCGTAGCGACAACATCATCGACCTGGCTTTGCGCGACAGGCCGGGTCGAAGGCGGCTGGTCAAGGAATTGTTTGACCGGCATGCCCGGCCCCTGCGCCTGTTCCTGCTGGGGCGGGCTGTTCCGCATGACCGGGTTGAGGACCTTCTGCAGGAACTCTTCGCGCGGCTGATGGAAGTCGAGCAACTGGAAGAAAAGATGTCCGACGCAACCGGTAGCAATCGTTCCTTTCTCCTGACGATGGCCAACAACCTCATCGTGGACCGGCAGCGCAGGTTGCGCGTGCGCACCAGCTACGCGGCGGCGCAGCGGGCAATCGAAAGCGAACAAATGGATGAGCACACGCCCGAGAGGATCGTCGCGGCGCAACTGGAACTGGAAGCCATCAAGGGCGTCATCAGGAACATGCGCCTGAATTGGAGAGTGGCGCTTGTCCTGCAGCGCTTTCGCAACATGAGCTACGCGGAAATTGCGTTGCACATGGGGGTGACGGAGAAGCAGGTCGAAAACTACATCGTGCGGGCCATGCGGCGGATCCGCAAAGCGAGGCGGAAGATCAAGGCCGCGGGAGAAAGATCGTGCTGAAGAGTCTCCAGGAGATTTTGCGCGGCGACGTGGAGCACGCGTTGCTGCACCTTTGGTCCGAACGGTTGTCGGAGGCCAATGCGGCCGCGATCCGCAACCGTGTGCGAAACGATCCGAAGTATCGGGAGGCGTTTGACGGTTCTCTCGAGGTGCTCGCTTCAATGGAGGAATTGGCGGACGACGACGAGATCGGGGAGATCGTCCTGGAATACCGGCGCCTGATACAGGAGCGCCGGGCGAAACGCAGTGCGGCCCTGGGAGTGGCCGCCGGCGTGATCGTGGCAATTGGCGCCGCGGTGCTTTATTTCACGCTCTGGAGCGAGCCGGACGACAGCCACCTCGAGAAGTACTTCACCCGCGTGGGGGAGCAGCAGACCATAGAACTGAACGACGGCAGCGTTGTGACGCTGAATACCGGCGGTCAGTTGGTGGTGGACTACAACGAACTGGAACGAAGAATTCTCCTGGAGCGTGGCGAAGCCTATTTCGAAGTCGAGCGCGACCCCGACCGTCCCTTTACGGTGGAGCTCGGAGTCCGCTCCGTCACCGCCATCGGAACGGCGTTCAATATCCGCAAGCATCCGCAGCAATACCAGGTGGCCGTGATCGAGGGCTCGGTTGCCTTGCATGAGTTGGCGGATACCGCGCCCGCTTCGCCTCCGCCCATCTCGGCCGATGGCGAGGCGGTGGTGATTCCCGCGCGCTCCCAACACCTGCTCGAGAAAGGCTGGGTGGCGGAGTTCGATGTAAGCCGGAATGAGATCAGGGCGTTTCGGCCGGAAACCATGGAACGGTACGAGGGTTGGCGCAGCGGAATGCTGAGCTTCTACCGGGAGCCGCTGTTCCAGGTGGTCCAGGAGCTGAACCGCTACTCGCGCAGAAAAATCCTGATTGAAGATTCCGCGGTCATGGACCTGACCGTCTATACGGCCCTGAGCGTGTATGAGATCGATTCCGCGCTTGACGGCCTGGAGAAGCTGCTGCCGATCGAAGTCAGGCGGCACTACGACCGGATCGTGATTACCGGCTCGGAAGGCCGGTAAATCAACAGAACGATCCAAGGGTGGGGACAATGAACAGAAGATTGGGAAACATCAAGACGATGGCGCTGCCGGCGGTGGCGACTGTTGTGCTCGCGCTCTCGGGGGCAATCGCATCGGCGCAGTCCGGGGAAAAGCTGTCGCTCGATATCGAGCCGCAAAAGGCCGGCCCGGCATTGGTCCGGCTGGCCCGCACCTCGGGCGTGCAGATCATGCTTACGGAAGGAGCGGGACAGGAGGTCGAAGTCGAAGGGCTGAAGGGCGAATACCGGTTTGAGGAAGCCCTGGCCGCCATGTTGACCAACACCGGCCTCGAATACGAGTTCGCCTCCGCAAACGTTGTGCTTGTGCAGCAGGCGCAGGAAGGGGAGGACGCCGACTCCGATGCGGCCACCGAAGAACCCGTCGCGGCGGAAGTGGAAGAGCCGCTGGAACTGGAGAAACAGGTCGTGACCGGCTCCCGGCTGGTGGGCGGCGATCCCACCGCCCGCGTCTACAGCTACACGGCCGAGGACATCGCGGCGCGCGGCGTATCCACGCTGGAGGAGTTCTTCCGAACCCTGCCGTGGACCTACCCGTCCATAACCACCCAGACCAACACCAGTCTGCATTTTGACGGCACCGACCAGGACGAGGAGTACATCGAACTGGGGCTGGGCATATCCACGGTCAACCTGCGGAACATGGGGTCGGCCAATACGCTGGTGCTGATGAACGGCCGACGCATTGCCGGGGCCGGTCAGGAGGACGACTTCGCCAATATCCTGAACGTTCCGCTCTCGGCCATCGAGCGCGTGGATATCCAGTTGGACGGCGCCTCGGCCGTATACGGATCCGACGCCATCGGCGGCGTGGTGAACTTCATTACCAAGAGAAACTACGTGGGTCTTGCGGTCAATTTCCGCCAGGAATCCAGTTCCACTGATGCGGACCAGAACTCGGCCAGCATTACGGGCGGGTATGCGTGGGGCAGCGGCAATGTGACCGCCATCGTTTCGCGCGACACATCCGATCCGATCACCAACAGCAAGACTGGCCTTACCACGCTTGACTTCCGGCCATTGCTTGGGCCCGAGTTTGATCTTCGCAGCTATACGATCGGTCAACCCGGCGTGGTGTGTGAATTCGAGGCGCCTTCGTGGGCGCCCACGTTTTTCCGGTGCGTGCGCAACGGGCCCCGCTACCAGCTTCCCGCAAACCACAGCGGCGCAGGAGCGACCGTGGACGACTTCATCGTCTTCGCTCGCGGGGAGCCGTCCCCTATCCCCTACGACTCGCTCTTGCCGCAGAACGGCGAGGAATCGACAACGGACTCGCTCACCGTCAATTTCGAGCAATACCTGACGGACAATCTCCGGGTGTACGCCGACCTTATCTATTCAAAACGTGATTCGTACCAGGAACACGCCCCGCGTCTTGTGGGTGTGATCCCGATTCCCTCCACCAACGCCTACAATCCATTTGGCCGGCCCATGCTGGTGCAATACGCGGCGATTCGGGAGTTTCAGGAAGGTCGGCTTCCCCCACATTTCACGGAAGCGGTAAGCGAAAAGCGTGACCTGAGCTACGGAGTGATCTGGGCTTTCGGCGGCTCGCATGAACTCAGTCTGGACGTGACGCGCACCAAATCGGAACGTGAGGTATACCGGCTGCAGGCCCGCGGACGGCGCGAGCAATGGGATCCCACGGCGGTCGCATACTACGAGGCACTGTCGAGTTCCGATCCGAGCCGCGCTTTCAACTTCTTCGGCAACGGCGAGGCCCAGGTGGCGGGGTTCGACGGGTTTCTGACCACCACCCAGGGACCCATTACGGGGGAGAGCGAAACCCGTCAGTACAACCTCACGCTTCGAGGCAGCCTGTTCGACATGTGGGGTGGCCGGGCGTCGTACTCGGCCGGCGCGGAGTACCGCGAGAAAATCGTTTTCGAGACCAGGACCTTTACGAGTTCCTCGCAGGGACGACTGTCGCTGAACATGGAGGACAGCGGATCCAGGATCGGCGTGGACCGTCCGTCCAGCGAGATTTCCGCCTACTACGCCGAACTGGCCTTGCCGCTGATTGGCCCGGAGAACGCCCGGCCGGGCGTGCATTCGTTGGTCCTCAGCCTCCAGGCACGGCGCGACGAGAACAAGTCCAGAGGTTCCGCCTACATAGGCACCCGAGGGGCCTACCTGAGTTTCGAGTTTCTGGATCCCCTGCCGGTTCCCTACTGGCACCCGGAAGACGGTTGGTTGATCTATCAGCAGCGCCAGTGGGCCTTCCACTACGCTGACGTCGTGCACGATTTCAACTACACCACTGCGAAACAAAGCCGCACCAGCCCGAGTGTGGGACTGCGTTATCAGCCTGTGGAGAGTTTTGTCATGCGCACCCGCTGGACCCGCGCCTTCCGCGCACCGGTGTGGAGCGATCAATTCCAAACCTGCATTGATCCGCCTCCGGATTCGTTCTGCTCGCCGGATACACGATTCCGGACAAGCTTCAGTGGCGTGGATCCATACCACCCCGATGGCACCATGGAATTCTCCCTGCCATTTGGGGGAGTGATAAGGCAGGTGTACAACACGGAACTGAAGAACGAGTATTCGGATACATATTCCATTGGATTTGAATGGAATCCGCTGACGATTCCCGGACTGAAATGGACGGTCGATTGGTCCAAGACGGACTTCACCAACCGCATCGAAGACGGTGTCTCAGTGGCGTTCATGGCGCAGTTGCGCCCTGAATTGATTCTTAACCATCCGCAAGTTGTGACGCGCAACGCGGCCGGCGAGATCGAGTCGATGCTGTTCCTTCCCATCAACATCAATGAGAAATACAGCGAACTGATCGACACCAGCCTGGAATACACGTTCGACACGGCCTTCGGCAGGTTCACGCCGGGGATCAGTTATTCACGCTACCTTGCCGATCACGTGCAAATCGGTCCCACCGAGGAGAGCCGGCTTGAGTTTGCCGGAACGCTCGAGGGGCCCAACGAGTACGCAGTGAAGGGCTCGCTGAGTTGGCTGTGGAACCGGTTCGCCGCCAGCATGTTCGTCAACTACACGCCTTCCTACACCAACGACAGGGCGCGGTATTGCAGCAGCGCGGTTCAGCAGGTTCCCGGCAGTCGCTGCGCGGCGATTCCCTGGGAGTATTTGAGTCTTGAAGTGGGCTCATTGACCACGGTGGACCTCACGTTGACCTACCTCATGGACAATGGCCTGCGCATACGGGTCGGGGGTCGCAACATTCTTGACCGGGCGGCGCCGCCCACCGTGTTCGGGGGCAACCTGCCGTACGATCCGACCCGCTGGGACGCGCGGGGTCAGGTGTTCTTCGTCGACCTGAACTGGGAGATTTAGACCTCCTTCATCGCCGGTCCCGGCCCTGCGTGGGGGACCGGCGATCCCGGGAGCGAGTGCGCCGGCCTCCGGCAGCGGGCGAGCCTATTGTCCCGGGCTCAGTATTGGCGCCTCGCTCCCGGCTCTTTTACGCAACTCCGACTTGCCTGTATTCACGCCGCCAGCGTGCGCACGTCATAGCGGCGGATACGGGCATCCCGCGTAACGAGGATCAAATTTTCGCATTGCGCCTGGGCGATAAGGAACCGGTCAAAAGGATCGCGGTGATGCATGGGCAGACGCCCTGCCTGCTCCGCGTGCTGGAAGTTCAAGGGCAGATGCGTGAAGCCTCGTTCCGTAACAATCGTCCCCAGATTGTCGGGCGCCGTAATACGGCCCTTCGCGCGTTTGACGGCAATCTCCCAGCCGGTAATCGCGCTCACGAGGACTTCATTGCGGGGGTCGGCAATTCCGTCGTGCGCGAGTCGGGTCAATTGAGGAACGTCCGACAGCCACCATATGAATGCATGCGTGTCCAGCAACAGGCGCTGCATTATCGATCCGAGTCCGGGAAAACCTTCGAGTTCTCTATCGCCTCCATGAGTTCCTCATCTTCCTCGTCGAAGTCGGGAGAAATCCATATACGGCCTTCCAGTCCCCCGGATTTTCGTGGTTCCAGGGATTCGCGGTAGGGCGTCAGGCGCAACCAAGCCTCCCCCGATCGGGCGATTACGACTTCCTCGCCCTCCCAGGCCAGCTTGCCCAGTTTCGAGAGTTGCGATTTCGCTTCGTGCATGTTCACTTTCATGGCGGCGCCCTAGGATTAGCTAAGGTGGGCTAAGTCTGACGAGCCGTCACGAAATTGTCAAGGCGAATTGCGTGTCTCTTTGTGCGCAATTCCAGCCAATTCAAGGAAAGAGTATTCTTGGCGTGCAAGTCGGAATCTGGACGAATTCGAAGACATTGTTCAGGAGTTGGTGTCTTAAACTTCCGGCAGTAGTGATTTCCCTGGTGGCGCAATAGTGGTAATGAAGCATCGAAGGCTGATTCCAGCGATCGCGGCCTGCGCTCTTGCGTGGCTTGCGCAGAGCGCCGTGGGACAGGAGGCGGCGGAGGGCGGCAGCGCCGAAGCCAAGGTGATCGGCGATCACGTGTTGGTGCCCGTAACCCTGAGCACCGAGGCGTTTCGCAAGGAAACGCACCTGGTGCTGGATTACGCCGCAGCTACGCCGCTGCACATCTACGGTCAGATATTCGGGGCGGTGCGATTCGGCGAAAACGAGCAGACGCTGAAGATACTGGGGGCGGAGGGACTGCGGCTGGAGGTGCCCAGGGAGGGTGTGCGGCCGACCGCGCGGGGGTCGCCCGAATCGAATCTGCTGTTGTACCTGGGCAACCGCTACTCCAGTGAGCTCAAGGAGATCGACGTGGCGGCGATCCTGGGCGGTCCGGTGCTGCGGCGCTTTGCGTTGGGCATGAACCTGGACGAGGGCCGCGTGTCCTTCACGCCCGCGGGCGAGGCGAACGCCATGGACGCCCGGCCTTGGGCGCAGGCGGTCATCACCGGCCTTCGGACCACGGAGGAGGGCCGGGTGCTGGCGCCGGTCAGCCACGGCGACGGAAGGCCTTCGCTGATGGCGATCAACACGGCGGGCTACCACAGCTATGTCAATGCGGAAACGGCCACGGCGCTGGGCCATCCGTCCGGCGACCTGCCGGACATTCACTTCGGCCTGGGCGATCAGCGCGTTGCCTTTTCGGGGATGGCGGCGCTTTTTCCCGCGGACTTCAACGACGATCCGCGGTTCTCGCCCGACTGGCTGGTGGTTCCGGGGCTGAGCCTGTGGACGGCCTATCGTCTTGAGATCAACCCGGCGCAGGGCTACCTGGCGCTGGAGCCGGTGCGCGACAGCAACTATTCCGAGGCGGATTTTGCGTTCTACTCGGCAGCGGCGGCCGGGGACCGGGGGAAACTGCAGGCCTATCTGCGCGAGAACCCCGAGGACCGCAACGTGTCCGAGGCGGCCGAGGTGCTGTTCGGGTTGGGGCTGGAGGAGAACGCTTCGGTCGAGGAGCAGATGGAGGCGGTGGATTACCGCCTGTCGGCCACGCTGGAGCGCATGAAGTCGGACTGGCTGGGCGGGACCGCGCTGGGCCTTCATTTCTCGGAGGAACGCGATGCACGGTCGGCATTGATCGTGGCGCTAGCGGAGAAGGCCCTGGAGTTCATCGCGCGCTCCGACAATCCCGGGTTGCGACAGCAGTTGCAGTTGATGCTGGGCGACCGGTATCTGCACGCCGGCGAAGCCGAGGAGGCGTGGAAGGTTCTTCTCGCAGCCGGCTTCAACGGCGACCCGCAGCTGGATGGCGTGGTCCGCCACGAACTGGGCCGCGCCTACGAGGCGATGGGACGGCACCGGCGCGCGTACTCCAGCTACCAGCGCGCTCTCTCGCCGCTGGTCCAGACCCCGCCGGACATGCAGGAGAGCGCCCGCGCCGGCATGGATCGAATCCGCCCGCTACTCGACCCCGACGACCCCCTGCTCGCGGAAGAAGAGAGCTAACAGGGAAACGCGATACGGAAATAAGGCCAGCCTGGCGTCTCGGAGCGGACTGCTCAAGGTCAGGGAAGGAGAATGACCGCCTCGGTTGTTAATTCTTTAGGGAGGGAGCTTTCTTGAACCGTTCGTTCAATCCGCGGAATGACGGCATCATCGACCTGGCCTCGCAGCCGAGGCCGGGGCGCAGGCGGCTGGTGGAGCAATTGTTCGATCAGCATGCCCAGGCCTTGCGGTTGTTCCTGCGCGGGCGCTCGGTTCCGCCGGACCAGGTCGAAGACGTGGTGCAGGAACTCTTCACGCGGCTGATGGATGTCGCCCGGCTGGAAGAGAAGATGTCCGATACGACCGGTAGCAATCGGTCCTATCTGCTGACCATGGCCAACAACCACCTTGTCAACCGTCACCGCAAGCGGAAGCTGCGCAGCGAGTACGCCGCGGCGCAGCGGGGAAACGAACAGGAGCGGGTGGACGAACGCACACCCGAGCGGATCGTCGCGGCGCAACTGGAGCTGGAGGCCATGAAGGCCGCCATCATGGACATGCCGCTGAACTGGCGGGTGGCCTTCATTCTGCAACGCTTCCGCAACATGAGTTACGAGGAGATCGCCTTGCATATGGGCGTGCGGGCGAAGCAGGTCGATAACTACATCGTGCGGGCGATGCGCAGGATCCGCAAGACGCAGCGGAAGATGAAGGGCGAAGGAGACTGATCGTGCTGAAGAATCTTCAGGAGATTTTGAATGGCCGCGCGGAGCATGCCTTGCACCGGCTCTGGTCGGACCAGCTGTCGGAAGCCGAAGCGGCGGCGATCGACAGCCGGGCGCGGAAAGATGCAAGGTACCGGGAAGAACTGGACGGCTCGCTGGAGTTCCTCGCGCGCGTTGAGGACCTGGCGGACGACGGCGATATTCAGGCAATCGCCTCGGACTGCCGCCAGGTGCTTCTGGAGCGCAAATCGAATCTGAGGCTGGCGGCCGGCCTTGCCGCCGGCGTTCTGGTGGCATGCGGCGCGGCCCTGCTTTATTTCTCGCCCCTGGGCGGGCCGGACGAACGCCTGCTGCAAAAGTACGTCACCCGCATCGGCGAACAGAAGACCATCGAACTCGATGACGGCAGCGTTGTCACGCTGAACACCAACGCCCAGTTGGTCGTGGACTACGGCAACCGGTCACGCAGAATCCTGTTGGAGCGCGGCGAGGCCTATTTTGAGGTAGTGAGGGACAACGAACGGCCGTTTACGGTGGATCTGGGCTTCGGGTCCGTCACCGCGCTGGGGACGGCATTCAGTGTCCGCAAGCACCGTGAACGTTACCAGGTGGCGGTGATTGAAGGCACGGTTGCGCTGCACGAACTTGCTGAAGAAATACCCGCATCGCCCGCACCGCTCCCGACGGGCGGACAGGCGGTAGTCATTGCGGCGCCTTCGGAGCACCTTCTGGAAGAAGGCTGGGTAGCCGAGTTCGACATAAGCCTCGATGAGCTGAGGGCGTTTCGGCCCGAATCCATGGAACGTTACGAGGGCTGGCGTGGCGGCATGCTCGGCTTTTACCGGGAACCGCTGAACGACGTGGTGCAGGAGCTGAACCGCTACTCGCGGAAGAAAATCCTGATCGAGGATGCATCCGTCATGGAATTGAGTGTTTCCATGGTGGTGAGCATTCAGGAGATCGAATCCGCGCTCAAGGGCCTGGAGCGGGTGCTTCCGATCGAAGTCGACAGGCGCTACGACCGGATCGAAATTGGCGCTTCGATGGGGGACCGGAGCAGAGACAAATCCCAAGAGGTGGGACCATGAACATTTCATTGCGCATACATAAGCCGGCGGTTCTGTCGGTGGCCGTGCTGGCATTTTTGGCGACGGCGGCCTCCGCACAGTCCGACGAGGTTCTGACGCTCGACATCAAGCCGCAGAACGCCGATTCGGCGCTGGTAACGCTCGCAAAATCCTCGGGCGTCCAGATCATCCTGGCCGACGGGGCAGGCGCGGATGTCGAAGTCGAAGGCTTGCAGGGCGAGTATCGGTTTGACGAGGCCCTGGCGGCCCTGACGACCGAAGCGGGCCTGACGCATGAATACACGGCCGAGAACCTGGTGGTGGTCCAGGAGGCGGAGCAGGTCCGGCAACCCGAACCCGAAGCGGCCGGCGAAGCGCCGGCCGAAGAGGAGGAGGCGCCGATCGAACTGGGAGAGCAGAGGGTTACCGGCTCGCGCCTGACGATGGGCGACCCGACGGTCCGCGTTTTCACTCTAACCGCCGAGGACATCCGGGCGCGCGGCGTCACCACGGTCGAGGAACTGTTCCGGACCCTGCCATTCGCCTATGCGGGCACGACTACGCAGAACAATGACGCGAACGTGGGAGCGAGCGACACGGAAGAGTTCAGGACGGGCGGGATTAACGTGGGCATTTCCACGGTGAACCTGCGCGCCCTGGGTTCCGCCAACACGCTGGTGCTGCTGAACGGACGCCGCACCGCGGGCGTTGCCGGCGTCGAGGACAATTACGCGAATCTCGTCAACGTGCCGCTGTCGGCCATCGAGCGCGTGGACATCCAGCTGGACGGCTCCTCCGCCGTGTACGGCGCGGACGCGATCGGCGGCGTGGTGAACTTCATTACCAAGAAGAACTACACCGGCGCCACCTTCCAGGTCCGCGACGAGTACAGTTCAACCGACGCCGACGCCAGCAAGGTTTCCTTCCAGGGCGGCTACGGCTGGGGCAGCGGCCAGATTACCGCCGTCTTGTCGCGCGATTCGTCCCAGCCCATCACCAATGAAAAGACCGGCTGGACCAGTTACGACTATCGCGACCGCTACGGCGTCGAGTTCGACTCCCGCGACGACCGTGTGGGTCAGCCGGGCGTGGTTTGCCCCACGACGGTCACCTATCCTACGGGCACCTTCTGCGGTTTTCCGTGGGTGACCTACCAGCTTCCCCAGGGCCACAGCGGCGTGGGCGCGACGGTGGATGATTTCACGACGAACATCGTGCCCGCCGATATCGTTGCGCCGCAAAACGGGGAACACACGCGCAACGAGTCGGGCACCCTGTACCTGGAGCAGTACGTGACCGAGGATCTTCGTCTCTATGCGGATTTTCTGTATTCGAACAACGTGTCCTCGCGCAACCAGAATACCCAGATGTTCCAATGGCCGGTGCCGGCCAGCAACGCCTTCAATCCCTATGGAAAGACCGTGCTGGTGACCTACTATCCGATCAAGGAGATCGAGTCCGGGCTACCCGAGGAATTCTCCGCCTCGGGCAACCGCAAGCGCTCCCTGTCCGCCGGATTGATCTGGGATATCGGCGACACGACGACCTTCGAGCTCAACGCGACCCGATCCCGGTCCACGCGTTATCAGCACCAGTACAAGCTGAATGGTCCGGGACTGATCAATCCGGCGAACCCGATTCATGCCCGGATGGTGGAACTGCTGGCCAGTTCCGATCCCAGCGTGGCGATCAACCTGTTCGGAGACGGCTCCGTGCAGAGTCCCGAACTGGCGAGCCTCTACAACACCGACGCCTGGCCGCTTCCGTCCGACAGCGTCACCAAGACCCGGTCCGTCGAACCGCTGCTCCGCGGCCAGTTCCTTCAGTTGTGGGGCGGTCCGATCAGTTACGCGCTGGGAGCGCAATTCAATGAAGACACGATCTACCGAGAGGTCACGCTGATCGCCGGCGATGGCGTGCGCCGGGAGGGCCGCTTCGAGCGCATCGGCGTGGCCCGGCCGACCCGTGAGGCGACCGCGTACTTTGCCGAATTCGCGCTGCCGATCGTGGGCGAGCGCAACGCCCGGCCGGGTATTGCTTCGCTCGTCCTGAGCCTGCAGGCGCGGCGCGACATCTACAAGACGGAAGGCGCAGCCGGGGGCGTCGATCCGGTGTACGACCGCGTGAACAGGCGCTGGACCTATCCCGGCGAACCCAACATCATCGACGTCGAGCATTCCGCCACCAGTCCGCGGATCGGCATCCAGTACGGTCCGACGGAGGATTTCTCGCTGCGCGCATCCTGGTCCGAGTCGTTCCGTCCACCTGTGTGGGGAGATCTTTTCAGTCTAACCAACCCCACGTTCTACACGTTCTGGACCTATGTGGACCCCTATGAGCCGTCCGGCAATACCGCGCCTATCAGCATTCGCTCCACCTTGGCCCGTAATTCAGTCAATACGAATCCGGAATACTCCGAAAACGTTTCATTCAGCTTCGACTGGACCCCCGCGGCCCTGCCCGGATTCCGCTGGACGCTGGACTGGTCGAAGATCGACTTTGCCGACAAGATCGAGAGTGTGGGTACCCTGTGGCGCGATTATCCGGAAATCATCTTTGCGCTACCTGACGTGGTGGAGCGGGACGCGAACGGAAATGCGACCGTGTTCCACAGATCGCGGCCGATCAACATCGCAAACAAGATAAGCGAGATCATCACCACCGAATTCGCCTACAACTTCGAGACGGCATGGGGCGATTTCACGCCCCGGCTCACCTATACGCGGGTGCTGGAGGAAGTCTTCCAGATCACGGCCGAGAGCGAACCCATACGCCGGGAGGGCACCGTGCTGGGCAGCGACGAGTACCGGCTAAGCGGTCAACTGGATTGGTACCGCGAACGCTGGGCCGGACACCTGTTCGTCTACTACACCCCGAGCTACCTGAACAACAACACCGGTTCCTGCCTTGAAATCGTGGGAAGGTGCGAGTACTGGGGCCAGGACAAGCCGCACCTGACGGTGGATTCATACATCTCGGTGGACCTGACCCTGAGTTACACCTTCGACAACGGCATTCAGTTGCGCGCCGGCGGCCGCAATATTCTGGATGCGGAACCCCCGGAAACGCTCTATTGGGGCATGCCGTACGACCCGTCGCGCTGGGACGCGCGCGGCCAGGTGATGTTCGTCGAATTCAACTGGGAACTGTAGTCCCCTCGGCGCCGGCCGCTCAGGGAAGGGCGGCCGGCACGGCTTTGAGAGCAGTCCGCACTGCAGGCAAGGTTCCGGTAAGCTGGACGTGATGTAATAGCCTGCAATCCCCTGACCGGGAAACGCAACGAAACAGCTGTTCGGCGCATCCATCCCACGGGGGCGTCGGCAAATACAATCTTCAGCCGGGAGAGAAATTGATGAAACTGAATCCATTGCGTTTGGCCATCGCCGTCCTGTTCGTGAGTCTGGGCTGGCTGGCGCAGCCTGCCGCCGCGCAGCTCGAGGGCTCCCCCGGAGGCACGGCCGAGGCCAAAGTCATCGGCGATCACGTGCTGGTGCGCGTGGTGCTGAGCACCGAGAAGTTTCACAAGGAAACCCACGTGGTGCTCGACTACACCGACGAGCAGCCGCTGAGGATTTACAACTGCATTCTCGGCTACGTCGAATACGGCGAGGGCGAGGAAACCATCAAGATCCTGGCCGACGGTCTGCGCATCGAGGTGCCGAAGGAGGGCGTCGAGGCCTCTTCCGAATGCACGCTGTTCCTGAAGAACCTGAGCGGGCAGTATTCGGTGGAGCTGAAGGACATCGACGTGTCGGCCATCCTGGGCGGCCCGGTGCTGCGCCAGTACGCGCTCGGCATGAACCTGGCCGCCGGCGAGGTCAGCTTCAAGCCGGCGGCCGAAGCCAACGTGGAAGACGCGATGCTGTGGGCCGAGTCGATCGTCACCGGCTTGCGCACGACCGAAGAAGGCCGGGTGCTGGCGCCGCTGAGCATCGGCGAGAAGGACCGCTCCCTGATGGCTTTCAATACCGCGGGCTATCACAGCTACATCAATGCGGCGCTGGCCGGCGGACTGGGCTACCCGTTCGGCGACGTGCCGAACATCCACTTCGGCCTTGGCGATCAGCGCGTTCCGCTGTCCGGCATGGCGGCGCTGTTTCCGGCCGATTTCTCCCAGGATCCGGAACTTTCCCGGGACTGGCTCGTGGTCCCCGGTTTGAGCCTGTGGACCGCCTTCAGGCTGGAGATCAACCCGGTGCAGGGCTACCTGGCGCTGGAGCCGGTTGTGAACAGCAATTATTCCGAGGCCGATTTCGAGTTCTACACGGCGGCGGTGAACAAGGACCGCGACGCGCTGCGGTCGTATCACCAGGGCAACCCGGACGACCGCAATGTAGCGGAGGCGGCCGAGTTGATGTTTGCCCTGGGACTGGAGCAGAACGCCCCGGTCGAGGAGCAGATGGAGGCGGTGAATTACCGTCTCGCCAAAACGCTGGAGCGCATGAAGTCGGGCTGGCTCACGGAAACGCTGCAACCGTTGTTTCTCGCGGAAGACCGCGACGAACGCTCCGAGCTGATCACGGCGCTGGCCGAGGAAGCGCTGGAATACATTTCGCGTTCCGACGATCCGGGGCTGCGGCAGGACCTGCAACTGGTTCTTGGCGACCGCTACCTTGAGGCGGGCGATGCCGAGCAGGCCTGGAAGTACTTCCTGGCCGCCGGTTTCAGCGGCGATCCCGAAAAGGAGAGCCTGGTGCGTCATGAACTCGGGCGCGTGTACGAGGCGCTGGGGCGCAATCGGCGCGCCTACTCGAACTACGAGCGCGCCGCATCGCCGCTGCTCGAGGGTCCGCAGGCGCTGAAGGACAGCGCCCGCGACGGGATGGAGCGCCTCAGGCCCCTGCTGGAAGCGGACGACCCGCTGATCGTCGAGGCCGGCAGATAAGCTCCGTATCGGCGTAGGCGACGAGACCCGCCATGCCGGCCAAGCCTGCGCCCGACCGTCTTCAGGATCAGCTGAACCGCCTCGCCGCCCAGGGCGCGAGGCGCCTCAAGCGCTGGGTGCTGCGCTGCGCCTGCGACCGCTACCTGAAATTGCTATTCCCCGCCGCGCTTTGCGTGAGCGGCGCCATCCTGCTGGCCGAGTTGCTGGACACGGCGGCGGGAACAAGTCTCTGGCCCTTCGGCCTGGCAGTGACGGTGCTGGTTGCGCTGGCGCTGCCCGTTCTGGCGGTTGCCGGCTGCGTGCTGTTCGATTTCGCTCGCCATCGGATCGACCGGCGCATGTGCCTGGCGCTGTACGACCGCGACCTGGGCCTCAAGGACCGGCTGCAGGCGGCCGACCAGTATCTGTCCAAGGCC
This sequence comes from Gammaproteobacteria bacterium, assembly GCA_011523505.1. Lineage (GTDB taxonomy): Bacteria > Pseudomonadota > Gammaproteobacteria > Steroidobacterales > Foliamicaceae > Foliamicus. Next base: position 206,404 of record WTGP01000019.1, on the reverse strand, counting down.
GACCGCAGCGATTTCGAGCAGGCGGCGGTGGAGGACGCGCGGGGTCATGTGCAAACCGCCCTGGATCGCAAGCTGCCGCCGGTCGCGATCCGGCCGCCGGACTGGATTCCTCCGCACCGCAGGCTGGGTGCGCTCGCCGTGGTGCTGCTCGTCGCCGCCCTGTGGACAGGGCAGTACTCGGCGTCGCAGGCATCCGCCGGCGAGACGCTGGTTGCCGATGCGATTCCCGGCGACCTTCGCCGGGATTCCGACCTCACGCAGGTCCTGCCCGATCCGCTGCAGCCGCGCCCGGCTTCCCTCGCGGCCAGGCGCAATACCGAAGTCGAGGTGCCCGACTCCGAGGCGGAAAGCCGCCCAAGCGAGATGGAGGCGCGCGAGTTCTCCGCCCAGCGGCAGTCCGACAACCGCAGCGCCGCCGGTTCGGACGCCCGGCGCAGCAATCGGGCGCGGCAGGCGCAATCCGGCGCTTCCGGCCAGCGCGCGGAAAAGCAGGAGCAGGACGAGAGCGAACCGAGGAAAAACGAACCAAGGGAGCAGAAGCCCAGGGACCCGCCGAAAGAAGAGGAAGACCAGCCCAAGGAATCCGCGGGACTGAAGGGCGGCAAAGGCGAAATGTCCGGCGGACGCATGGCCGCCTCGGATCACGCCGCCGCCCAGGACAAGACCCAGCAGCCGGAACCGGAGGGCGACTCCGATTACGGTGACGAGGAAGAAGACGAGGAACAGAAAGCCGGTTCCGCGAGCAAGCCGCTGATCAGTCAGCGCAAGGCGCCGGTCAACCGTTCCCTGACTCCGTCGGCCGACGGCAATGAGGAACGCGACGACCTGAACGGCCGCGGCGGCCCGTCCGGCCTGAAGAAGACCCGCGGCGTGGCCGCGATGCTGCTGGGCGTTCCGCTGCCCGATTACCTGCAGGGCAAGGTGAACCCCGGGCGCATGAAGATCCAGAGCGAGCAGGGCCGCGCCGAAGAGCACCAGGCCGATCCGGCGCAGGCGCGGGAACGGCCGGCGCGCGACGCTGCCGTGGGCCACACCCTGCATCGCGAAATCCCGCCGTTGGGCCGGGACGTGGTACGAAACTATTTTCTTGCACAGCGAACGAATGGCGAAGAAGCGCCGGAGGAAATCGAATGACGGACAGTAATGCGGCCGCGGCCGCCGAGCGCGCCCGGGCGGGCGCCGACGAATTCACCGAAGTATTCAACCGGGTCAAGGCCCAGGTCAGCCGGCTGATCGTGGGCCAGGAAGAGGTCATCGACGGCGTGCTGACCGCGCTGATGTGCGGTGGGCACGTCCTTCTGGAGGGCGTGCCCGGCCTCGGCAAGACCATGCTGGTCAAGTCCCTGGGCGAGGCGCTGAACCTCAAGTTCTCGCGGATCCAGTTCACCCCCGACATGATGCCCGCGGACATCCAGGGCACGATGGTGCTGACGGAGACCAAGGGCGGCGGCCACGAACTGACGTTCCAGCAGGGCCCGCTGATCGCCAACCTGGTGCTGGCCGACGAGATCAACCGGGCGACGCCCAAGACCCAGTCGGCGCTGCTCGAAGCGATGCAGGAGCGCCAGGTGACCGTGGGCCGCCGTACGATCCGGCTGGACGAGCCCTACAGCGTGATGGCCACGCAGAACCCGGTGGAGCAGGAAGGCACGTATCCGTTGCCCGAGGCCCAGCTGGACCGCTTCCTGTTCAAGCAGATCGTGTCCTATCCCAGGGAGGAGGAATACGCGCCCATCCTCGAGCGCACGACCGGCGAGCAGGACGTGGTGATCGAACCGGTGGCCGACGCCGAAACCATTGTGCGCCTGCGCGCCGTGGCCCGGGCCGTGGCCGTCCCGGAGGTGGCCCAGCGCTACGCGGTCCAGCTCGTCATGGGCACTCAGCCGGACAGCGATTACGCGCCCGACAGCATCGGCGCCTACGTGGCGCTGGGCTCCAGCCCGCGCGGCGCGCAGGGGCTGATTCTGGGCGGCAAGGTACGCGCGCTGCTTTCCGGGCGTTTCTCGGTGAGCACCGACGACATCCGTTCGGTGGCGCTGCCCGTGCTGAGGCACCGCATCCTGGTGAACTTCCACGCGCAGGCCAACCGCGTTACGCCGGACCTGCTGGTGGACGACGTGCTGCAGTCGGTAGAGCCGCCGCACACGGCGAGCTGAACCATGCCCTCGCTCCCGGGGTTGAGGAGACCGAACCATGGGCATGGCCGCCCCCACAGTTGACGAATTCTTTGATACCGAGTTCCTGACCTCGCTGCAGGGCTTCAGCCTGTGGGCGCGGCGCATCATCAGCGGCGGCCGGCATGCCGAGCAGCTCTCGAAGGACAAGGGCGCCGGCCTGGAGTTCGCCGACTACAAGGCCTACGTGCCCGGCGACGATACCCGCACCATCGACTGGAACATCTACCGGCGCCTCGGCCGCGTGGTCGTGAAGGTGTTCGAGGAGCGGCAGGAACTGCCCGTTTACCTGCTGGTGGACCGCTCGAGCAGCATGTATTTCGAGGACGCGCCCAAGATCGGCGTGGCGCTGAAGGTGGCGCTGGCCCTGGCCTCCATCAGCCTGTCCCAGCATGACAGCGTGGGATTGTTTTCCTTTTCGGACAACCTGGAAATGAAGCTCAAGAACGGTTCCGGACAGGGCCGCCTGATGCGGGTCGCGGAGCGCCTGGCGGAACTCGAGGAGCAGGGCGCCACCGAATTGGTCCAGGCGATCGAAGGCGTGGAACGGCTGCGCCTGCGCCGGGGGCTGCTGGTCGTCATTTCCGACTTCTACGACCCGGCCGGGCTGGACGCCGTGCTGGGATCGCTGCGCCAGACCCGGCACCGCCTGCTGCTGGTGCAGCTGATCGGCAACCACGACCTGGACCCGGCCGGCCGCCGCGACATGCGCGGCGACGTGCGCCTGCGCGACTGCGAGTCCGGCGAGGCCGTGGACGTGTCGCTCACGCCCGCCATTCTCGCCAGTTACCGCGCGATCGTGAACGATTTCAACGAGCGCCTGACCACCTTCGCCACCGGGCACGGCGCGGCCTTCCTGCGCTTGAATACCGACGAGGACGTGCTGCCGCAACTGGCGGCGGCATTCGAGGCGGGGCGCATCGAGATATGAACTTCGCCAACCTGTCCTGGCCCTGGTTGCTGGCGGGCGCCGCCGGTCTGGCCGGGCTCTTGTACGTGCTTCAGCAGTTGCGCATCCGCTACACCGAAGTGGCGGTGCCCACCGCGATGTTCTGGCGCGAAGCGGCCCGCGACGCCCCGGTGCGGGTGTTTCGCCGGCGCTTTCGCCACTGGCTGGCCTACCTGCTGAGCCTGCTGATCTGCTTGCTCTTGTGGCTGGGCCTGGCCGAGCCGCGGGTGGACGATCCCGAGGGCGGCCAGTACCACGTGCTGTTCCTGGACGGATCGGCGCACATGTCCGCGCCGGGCGACCTCGAGCGCGCCATCGAACGCGTTCGCGACGATTTGCGGAGACTTCCGGACGACCAGCGCGAAGTCATCTGGGGCGGCGCCCGGAACCTGAAGCTTCTGAATGCGGGCGAGGAGAGCCTGCTGTTCGATCGCAGGGTGGACGGGCTCGTGCCCGAAGGGGCGCCCTCGGCGGTGGCGGACCAACTCGACCTGCTGGCGCTGCCCGGCGCCTACCCCGAGGCCGTGCGCCTGGTCATTTACGGCCGCGCTCCGGTCAGCGAGGAAGCGCTGGATGGCCTCCCGGAAAATGTCGAGGTCCAGCGCGCCCAGGGCCCTGAAGAACCGGTACCGAACCGCGGCATCGTGGCCATGGGCCTGGGCACGGCCGCTTCCGGGCGCTGGGACACCGTGGACGTGCTGGTTCGTGTGGCTTCCGCCGGAGACCTCAGCACGCTTCCGGGCGACGTGGAGCTGAGTCTTGACGGCGCGCCTCTGAGCGGGGCGGTCATCCAGGATGCCCCTCCCGACGGCTTTGTCCTCCGCGACATACCCGCCGCGGGCGGATTGCTGGAGGTCCGCATGTCCGAACCGGACGCCTTGCCAGCGGACGACATGGCGCAGTTGCGGCTGCCCGAACGCCGGGAACTCAGGGTTGCCGTGTCCGCCTCGCTGGGTTCCGTTCTCGCCGACGCGGTGCAGGCCGACCCAGGCCTCCTGCTGGCCGAGGCCGACCCCGAAGTGGTTTTCCGGCGGGCCGGCGAGGCGTTCGGCGGCGATCTGCCGGCGGTCGAATTCGCGCCCATGAACGAACAGGAGGCCGCCTTCGAGATTCGGTACACGGGCAATCTGGACGCGGAATCGGCCTTGCGCGACAGCCTGCAGGGGTTGGGTCTGAGCCTGATCGACGGTGCGGGAATGGCCGCCGAGGCCGGCCGGCCGGTGAGCGTGCAAACGTCAGGCGGCGAGACGAGGAGTATTTCCGTGTGGCTGGAACTGCTCGATGAGCGCTTCAACTTTACGGCGTCGCGGGCGTTCCCGCTGTTCGTTACCCGCACCGCCCGCTGGCTCACCGAGGAAGATGCGGCGTATGCCTACCTGGCCGCGGGCCGGCTCGCGCCGGAGGACTCATCGGAGTTCGCACTGACCGGTCCCGGGGACAGCGCGACCCGCCTTCTGGGCGCGGACCTGCCGCCGGCGCGCTCGGGAACGCTCGAAGCGCCCGGCGGGGGGCTCTCGTATCCGGTTTCGCTTTTGAGCGCGGCGGTCACAACGGGGCAGACCGGAGTGGAGCTGCCCGCTTTCGCCCCCGCGGCCGCGGGACTGGCGGGGCCTTCGCTGCTCGCGCTTCTCCTGATCCTGGCCGCGCTGGCGCTGCTCGCGTTCGAGTGGTACGCCTACCAGCGCGGGATGATGCCGTAGGGACCCGGCGCGATGAGCATTTCCTTTACCTATCCCCTGGCCGCGCTGCTGTTGCTGGCCGTGCCGGCGTTGTGGTTCTGGCCCGCGCGCCCGCGCACCACCTGGCACGGGGTCATTCGATCGCTGCTGTTCGTGCTGTTGATTGCGGCGCTGATGCAGCCGGTGACGGTGCTGGACGTGGAGCAGGAACGGCACGTCGTGGTGCTGGACGAAACCGCCAGCATGTCGGCGGCGGCGCGCAGCCGCGGCGCGCAGGCGGCTTCCACGCTGCTGGCCGAACTGGCCGGACGCGGTGACGCCACCATGATTCGCCTTGGCGCGGAAGGCGCGGACAGCTCCGCGAACGAGAACGGATCGAGGCGGATCGTGCCGGGCGAACGCGATGCGTCGCCCCTGGCCGAGGCGCTGGAGATTGCGGGTCAGTCGATCCCGCGCGAGCAGCGGGGTTCCGTGGTCCTGATTTCCGACGGCCTGGCCACCAGCCGCGATTGGGCCGGGTCCGCGGCGCAGCTCGCCGAGCGCGACATTCCGGTGCATGTGTTCAATCCCGGGGCGGCTTCCGCCGATCCGTTCCCGGCGCGGCTGCGACTGAGTACGGGCCGCCCCGGGGAATCGCTGAGGGCAACGGCCGAAGTCAACGGCGCGAACGCCGAGATGCAGTTGGTGCTGAGCTCGGACGGGGAAGAACTGGCCCGCTCCGGGCCCTTCCAGGGCGAAGGTCGGCATTACGTTGAAGTCGATTTCGAAGCCGGTGAACCGGGCTTTCTTGACGTAACGGCGGAACTGGTGGTCGCGCCGGGCGCCGGGGACGATCCCGGCAACAACCGCCTGCAGGCCGTGGCGTCGATCCAGGCGCCGCTGCGCATCCTCTACCTGGGTTCGCGCCAGGAGGGCGCGGCGCAGCGTCTGGCCGAAATCCTGGGGCCGGGACATGAAATCGATACGGTGGATCCGGCCGCGCCGGACGAGAATACGGACCTTGAGCCGTACCAGCTTGTGGTCATCGACGACGTTCCGGCGCGTTTGCTCTCCGAGGCGTTCCAGGCGCGCCTTGAAGACGCCATCGTCGATCAGGGTCTGGGTCTGATGATGAGCGGCGGCCAGGCGTCCTTTGCCGACGGCGGTTACTTCGAAACGCCGGTGGCGGAGCTGTTGCCGGTCGAGATTACCGGTGAAGACGACATCAGCGATCCCAGCGTGGCGCTCGCTCTGATACTGGACACCTCAGGCTCCATGGGCGGAACGCGCATCGAGCTGGCCAAGCAGATCGCCCGGATCGCGGTGCGCCGCCTGCAACCGCACGACCGGGTCGGGATCGTGGAGTTCTATGGCGCCAAGCACTGGGCGGTGCCTTTGCAGCCGGCTTCCAACAAGATCGAGATCGACCGCGCCATCGGGCGTATGAAGGCCATCGGCGGCACGGTCCTGTACCCCGCGATCCAGGAAGCCTACTACGGGTTGCAGAACGTCAATGCGCGCTTCAAGCACATCATTCTCGTGACCGATGCGGGCGTCGAGGACGCCAATTACGAGTCGATGGTGCGCAGCATCTCGCGCGACAATATCAACGTTTCGACCATCCTCGTCGGTCAGGGCGGACATAACCTGGTCATGTCCGATATCGCGAATTGGGGGCAGGGACGCTTCTATGGCGTCGGCAACCAGTTCAGCCTGGTGGAACTGATTCTCAAGCGGCCCACGATACGCAAGGCGGTCCGCTACAAGCGCGGCAGTTTTTCGCTGGACGGCCTGAGCGGACCCGGGTGGTGGGGGCCGGTGGACCCCGCAGCCCTGCCGCCGCTGAACGGCTATGCCCAGGTGGAGCCGCGCGACGGAGCGGAAATGCTGATCCGGATCGCGGACGCCCGCTATCCGGTACTTTCGACCTGGCGTTACGGCCTGGGCCGGGTGACGGCCCTGATGACCGAACCGGCCGGCCAGGGCACGGAGGGCTGGCGCGATTGGCCGGATTACGCCGAGTTCCTGGGCCGCATCGTGGCCCGCACGGCCTCGGACCAGGAACCCTTCAAGCTGGGGCTGAAGCGCCGGGGCGACCGGGCCCACCTGAGCGTGCGGCGCTACGACAACGACCCGCTGCTGGCGCCGGACGCCCGGCTGGTGGATGCAAGCGGCCGCGAAACGGCGGAGCCTATGCCTGCGCTGATCGAGACCGCGCCCGGATTGTTCGAGGCTGATTTCTCCGCTGCGGCCGGGGAGGCGGTACGGGTCGTGGTGCGGCCGAACCGCGGCGCCGGAGCGCAGCGCATCGCGATCGCGCCCTACTCGGATCGTTTTGAAGAAACCCAGGTCGATCCGGCGTCGGCGCTTGACCTGGACGAACTGGCGGCGCTGACCGGCGGCGCCGTGCTGACCGGCGGCGACGCTGCGCAGATACGCGCCGGCGGCGGGCTGCGGGCGGGCGACGTGACGCGGCTTTGGCCGTGGCTGCTGCTGGCCGCCCTGCTCGCCTACCTGGCGGACATCACCTACCGCCGCTGGCCGCGCTGAGGATGGCGACGATGACGAACAGGTCACTTCTTGCCCTGGCACTGTTGCTCGCAGTCCTGTGTCTCCCGCCACCGGTCCACGCCCAGTCCGCACTGGCCGAGCTGATCGCCTCTCTTGAGGCTTCCGAGCGCTTCGAGCCCGAGAGAGTCGCCGCGGTCTATCGCGAGACGGTCCTGACCGGCGCCGGCATCGACCGCGCCGTCGCGCGCTTGCGCGCCTATTCGCGCGCCGCCACGCTCAGCCCCGAAGGCCAGGCCGCGTCCCACCTGGCGATCGCGCACCTGCAATGGCGCGACGGGGCGATTGAGGATGCGGTGGTGTCCTCGGACCTGGCGCTGGAGAGTTCGCCCACGCCCGAGACGCTGCTGTTGAAGGCGCGCCTGCTGGATGCCGGCGGCGATGAGGACGCGGCGCGCGAGTGGTATCAGCGGGCGGCCGAGGCCTTCGACGAGGGCGACGAGCAGTGGCTGATCCGCGTGCGCCTGGCGATGATGGATGTGAGTTCGCGCAACGTCGAGGCGTTGGAGGAACTGGCGTGGCAGCGCGACCAGTCCTTCCGCAACCAGGCGGCCGTGGTGCTGTCGCTGCTGGGCCGGCCGGACCGTGCGATTGAGCTATACCGGCCCCTGCCCGGGGCGGACCGGCTCTACCGGCAGCATTTGCGCCTGTCGGAATGGGCGCTGAGCGCCGGGTCGCATGAACTGGCCCGCGAGCAGGCCTGGCTGGCCTATGCGGACGCGCCGGTCCGCGTCGATCGCCTCTACGCATTGAGCCTGCTGGCCGAGTCGTACCGCTCAGCCGATGAACTGGCGCTCCTGCTGGCCGACCTGGCCACGCGCGATCCCGAGGACCAGGACCTGCTGCGCCTGCGCGTGGAGACCCTGATCGAGACCGAGGATTACCCGCAGGCGCTCGATCTGTATGGCCGGCTGGAAGGATCGGAAGCCGACATTGCCGAGCGCCGCCGTCTGGTTTCTCTTTATGAGGCGGCCGGCGATACCGATGCGATGATCAGCGAGTATCGCCGGATGATGGATGCCGAGCCGGCCCAGCCGCAGTGGTACGACGGCCTGGCGGCGCACTATCTCAACGTCGCCGACAACGACGCGGCGCTGTCCGTGTGGGAGACGTTCCAGACGCGCAACGGCGAACGCGCGGGCGTATTGGTCGAGGGCGGGCGCCTGATGCTGGCCATGGGCTTTGTCGATGAGAGCGTGGCGATGATCGAGCGCCACCTTCAGACGCACGGTCCGGACGTGGACGCGCTGTTGTTCCTGTTCGAGACCTGGCTGGACCGTGGCGATGACGAACCGGCCCTGGACGCGCTCGAGCGCCTGGAGGCGTTTCTGCCTCCCGACGCCGCCGAACTGGTGGAACTGGCCGATGCCTATGAGCGCCTGAGCCGGCCGCAGGAAGCGCTGCGGGTGTTCGAGGCCATTCGGGACGTTCGCGGCGAGCTGGGCTACGACGATCAGATGCGCCTGGCCTGGCTGTACACCCTGGTGGACCGCAAGCGCGAGGCGCTGGACCTGTGGCGCGACATCTGGGTGGGCGTGGAGAGCCCGGCGCGGCGCAGTTTTGCCGAAAGCCAGTTGCTGCTGTTGGCGGCCGAGCTGGGCGCTTTGGGCGACATGGCGGTGGAGCTCGAAGGGATGCTGATGCTGGGCACCGGCAACCGCAACCACATGAACCTGCTGGTGCGCATCTACGTGGAGTCCGGCGACAAGCTGTCGGCGACCGAGATCATCGACGAGTATGCCGAGTCGATGGGCGAGGACGCGATCGGCCATCAGCAACTGCTCGCGCACGTTTACATGCTGCTGGAGGACTATCCGGCGCACGACGGGGCCTTGCGCCGCCTGTACGAGATCGACCCCGACAACCGGCTCGATCACATCCAGAGCATCATCCTGAATCTGTTGACGTTCGATCTCGCCACCGGGACGAACGAGCGGCTTGGCGAGATACAGCGCTGGATCGAGGAGTTGCGCACGTATGACGAAGAAGCCGTAACCGGCGAGTTCGAGGCGAGTATTTTCTCCACGGCGGGTTTTGTCGACCAGGCGGTCGAGGCCTACCGCCGGGCGCTGGTGGAGCAGCCGGAGAACAGCGACAACCTGCTGCTTCTGGCCGACGTCATGGACAACAACGGACAGACCGACGAGGCGGTGGCGATCCTGCAGTTCTTCGCCGAGAACGCCGTCGAGGACAACGACTTCGTTGTGGCGGTGGACGGCGTACTGAACCTGATCGGCACCACGACTTTCTTCCAGCAACCGGATCCCGAAACGCTGGATACCCTGGCCTGGACCCGGCGGGTGATCCTGGAGCGCATTGCTTCCCGCGCGAACCGGTTCTACCTCTACGAACTCCTGGCGGACATCGCCCACGAGCAGGGCGATACCGAGGCCTCGTTCCTGGCGCTGGAGAACTCGCTGGCCGAAGCGGGATTGCGGCGTCCCGCGGTGTTACGCGAACTGCTTACCATGGCCACGCCCAACACCGGATTCGGCGGATTCAACACCGGCGGCGGCGACATCGACCGGCAGCTCAAGTATGGCCGCCGCCTGGTCGGTCTGCGCCAGCAGCTGCCGCCGGAGGTGTATATCGACGTCGGCAAGTCGCTGCTGGCGCGGGAAGACGTCTCGGGCGCCGAGCGGGCCTTTGAGATGATCGACGACATCACCGGGATGATCGACATCGATCGGACCAAGGCCGAGATGTTCGAGGAGGCCGGCTACGACGAGCAGTCGCGGGTGTTCTACAACCGCGCCCTCAACGTCAACCGGGACAGCCTGGAGCTGTTGCACAAGACCGGGTTCCTGTACGAGGTGATCGGGCGCGAGGACGTGGCGTTCCAGCGCTACATGCAGGCCATCGGCGACGTACTCCGCCGCCAGTCCACCGTGCTGGCCGCCGGCGCCCGTCCGGTGGACCCCAACTCCTGGCAGGCGATCATGAACCAGCGCACCGACACCACGGTGTCGCGCGAGTATCGCGAGCACTATGCTTCGCTGGAGCAGGGATTGTTGCTGAGTTGGCCTGAGGGCGCGGAAGAGTCCGAGGCGGCGGCCGCGGAACTGAAGGCCCTGTTCGACACCGAGTTGCGCAATGTGCTCGACCGCACCGAAGAAGAGTTGTTGCCGCTCGCACGCTATGCGCGGTTGGACCGCACAGCCCGGCTGGTCCGAACGGTCGGTTTCTTCCTTGATGACGGGGACCTCGCGCAGTATGCCGACGATAAGCTGCTGGGGCACTTCGGCGACGACGCCGACTTTGCCGAGCACCTGACCGCGGCGTACGGAGCTGCCGGCCGGCCGCTCCCCGACGGCGTGACCGTCGAAGACGACAGCGCGCTGGCCGCGCAGTCGCCGCTGCGAAGACAGTTGGCCCTGGCCGCGCAACGCGAAGACTTCGAGACGCAGTTGCAGTTGCTGCGGCTGGACGGCGCCTTCGACGAAATGGAGACGCTGCTGGGCGAGCGGATCCTGGACGGAGAATTCACGGAAGGGCTGGGCTATGCGCTGGGTCTGCTCGGCGAATCCGAGTTCCGGCGCCTGGCTCTCGCCACGTCGTCGAAGCTCCTGGAGGAACGCGACGCTTTCAAGGCGCTGGTGGGTTCGAACGTGGACATGCTTCTGGAGGCGGAGGAAGTGGCCGGGCAGCCCCTGGCGCCGCCGGAGGAAGTCATTGCGCTGCTGCTGGATCCTGGTGCCGGCGCCGAGCCGGCCAGCCCCTTCGGTTTCAACGACAACAGCGGCTACTGGAAATACCTCGAGGAGCGGGGAAGCACGCAGGACCGGATCCGCTTTCTTCAGGCCGAGGTGGAGGGCGCCGGGTCTGATGGCAATGCCGGCATCTTTTTCCCGGGCAGCGATGCCCTGAGCCGCGTTCGCCCGTTGCTCAGGAAAGAACTGACCGCCGCGCAGCGCAGCGAGGTGGCGGACACGGTCATCGAATTCCTGTCCGGCCTCGAGACCAATGACGACCGCGTGTTCTACACGGTCGCACAGGCAATGATGATCGTGGACGGCCGCAGGGAAAATGCCGAAGTGCTGTACCGCGTTGCCGATTACGTCCGCAATCGCTGGCCGAACATGCCCGACGTGAGACCGTTCCTCGAGGCCATATATGCCGGCCAAAACGACGAAGCGTTCCGGTTGATCGTCGAGATGGAGGAGAACCTGCCGTCGCCGCAAGGCTTCCCCCAGCGCTTTTACGCACCCGGGCTGAATGACGCTCTGGAGGCTGCGGGTTCGGAATTGCTCGACCGGGTTGCCGCCGGCGAGGAGGTGCCGCTTGATCTGGCCCGCGCGGCCTATGAACGCGAATACTCGTCGCGGTTCTATTATCGACCGCCAACCATGGACCGGCTGGAACGCCAGGACCTCGTGCTGGACCAGCTTGCCGCGCTGGATCCCGATCCTTCCCGGTACCGGGCCGACCGGATCAGCGTCTGGCTGAACCTGGGATATGCGGACCGCGCCGGAGAAGCGATCGCCGAAGAGTACCGGGCGGCGCCGGACGATGCCGCCTGGCGGCTGGCGCATTTCCTGTTTTTCCGTTCGCAGCAGCGCTTCGGGGAAGCGCTCGGAATTGTTTCGGACGGCGGCGCGGATCTGAGCGATCCCGCGGTCATGCAGCAGGTAATGGCCCGGCAGATGCGGGCGCCCGGCGCGGTGGGCGCGATTATCCGCCAGTTGCAGACCATGCAGCCTGTCGAGGAGGATTCGGGATCCGCGTCGGCAGGTTCCGCGCTGATCGTACTTGGCGCGCCGCAACAGCAGAGCCGACGGAAGGGACCTGTCGAGCGTCTGGGCGAGGCGCTGAACGCCGGCGATCACGAGGAAGGACAGCGGGCCCTTCGGGAGGCGTGGCGCAGTCTGCTGGCGCCCCGCAATTCTCCGTACGGGCCTCCTCCGGGAACCATGCCGCTGACGTTCCTCGCCAGCGGTCTGTTGAATACTGCGATGCCGGAGCCCGGGAAGAAGGCGCCTGCAAACCGCGGCGGATACTTCAGTGGCGTGGCCTACATCATGGCGCCTGCGGCAATGTCGGGGGGTTCAACCGCCGGCGCCATGGGCGAAAAGGCTCCCGAGCCACGCATGTTGTTTGACGCCGTTGCGGAGGCGCCCTACGGAGCTGGCGAACTGGATGCCTTCCTGCGCGCGATCCCGGACGGGACCCGGACGGGATTCCGCCGGCTTTACGAATACCTGGCCAAGGCCTCCGCTGACGGCCGGCGGCTGGAGGACCTGTGGAATCGCCTCAACCTCCAGGAAATCAACGATCACGAATTCACCTTGTGGATGATGCTGCGCGACGAGCAGAGAGTTGAGTTCGGGCCTGGGGGTCTTGAGGCATTCGAAGCACGCTTGGCGGCCGTTTCCGATCCCTCGCCGTACCAACTGCTTCTTGCCGCCCGAGTTCTTGCCACGGCCGGCGTGGTGGACCGGTCGGTGGACTACTACAAGCTGGTGGCGGCCCGCAGAATCGAGCACAACGAGTATGGCGACCAGGAGCGCTTCTTTTACGGCTTTTACGGGGGACAACCGAGCCCCGCCAACCTCCTGGAACTGATCGGTGAAGTTGCGCAAAGACTGCCCTCGGGGGCGGCGCGTGAAGTTCTGGATGCGGTCCTGCTTCTCGCCCGGCCTGCGAAGGAGATGCCGGCCTACGACATGCTGTTCGACGCCTTTCTGATTGCCTCCCTGGAAAAGGTGTACTCGCCGGAGGAAGTGTTCGTGCAGGCGCGGCGCCGGTCCCCGGCTGCTCTGGACTTGCCGGAACGCCTGTACGAATCGGGTGCGTTAAAGGCGGCCGAGCTGGCGCGCGCTTTTGCACGCGCGGGCGACCTGGCGCGCGCAACGGAGATTCTCGGCGCCATGCTGACGGAAGCGGGTCCACCTGCACTTACGCCGGAGGAACAGATGGATATGCGGCTAAGGTTCAGTGCCCAGGCCGCGAGCGCCCTCAGCCTGCTCTACGGTCTTCCGGCAGTGACCCAGCGGTACCAATACCAAGATCAGGGCTATACCGCCGCGCAGGAGGTTCTCAGAAGGCAAATGCGGCTTTTCCCTATGGGTGAGGACGAATGGCCGGGCATGCCGGACTGGGTCGCGGCAGCCACCGACATGCTGCTGGACCTGGTTGCGAGCCGACAGGTGGAACAGTACGACGCACTCCGGTTGCTCGTTCCGCTCGGGCTGCGGCAATTGCGTGCGGAAGAAACCGGTCAGGACGCCGGCCTGATGGCCCGCATCCTGCAGAGCATCGAAGCCGGTGGCCGCCCCTTGAGCGCCGAAGGACTCGTGCTGCTTGCTTCCCTTGCGGAAGCGGGCGGAGGATCTCTGCAGTTCGACCTGGTGGCCGGAATACTGGAGGAAGGGCGGCTCCCATGGAAGGAGCGGTTGACGCTGCTGGGCCTGTATCAGGACTCCGACGAGGGGGCGCAACTGCTGGAGCTCGTGCGCGCCAACGGCCTCGACAGCGGCCTGGGCGTGTTGCGCGTGCTGCAAACGATCGCCGAGCGGATTGAGGACAGTGCCTACGTCGGCGAGTTGCAGGAACGCATCGAGCGGGAAGAGGCGGCCGAGAAGGACCTGACGCCGGACGAAGAGGAAGAGACCCAGGCCGTCGCTATGGCCATTCCCTGATCCTCCGTAGAACGAAACGCAAGGTAAACTCCCATCAAGGAGAACGATCATGAATAAACACCTGTTATTCGGTTTGTGCCTGGCCGCAAGCGCGGCGCTGGCGGCGGAAAGCGACATCACGGTGACGGCCAGCGGTCTGGACAAGTTCGAAGGCGAGCTGATCGAAATCGGTTACACCGACCCACGCACCGACGCGGGCTTCGAGGTGCTGGGCATCGCGATCATCCAGGACGGCGAAGCCACGATGAGGATTCCGTTGTCCGAGCCCCTGCTGATCGAACTGAACCTGCTTGCGGGCGCGAAGGCCGACGAGTTCCGGGTAAGCGGGATTGCGGAACCCGGCGCCGAGCATGAGGTCCTGTGGGATTCCGCCACGGACGCGCTCACCTTCAGCGGCGGGGACTACAACGAGATGATCCGCGCCGCGCTGGACGAACCCGGCGAAGCGGCTACCGAGTCCCTGCGCGTCATCTATCTTGAGTATGAGGATCCGATTGCCCGGCTGCTTGCCCTGAGGGCCGCCTGGCAGGACGGCGAGGATGAGGAGCAGGTGAAGGTCATGGAAGAACTGGAGTCCCTGCTGGGCGAAAACCTGACGGTGCAGTTGCTCAAGGTGTTCACGGCCAAACGGGTCGAGGAACTGGCCGAGGCGATACGCGACTTCACGGCCAACAGCCTGGCCGGCGAGGAAATCCGCCTCTTCGACGTCGTGGCCAGGAACAAGTTCACGCTGGTGGAGTTCTGGGCTTCCTGGTGCGGGCCGTGCATTGCCGAGATTCCGCACCTCAAGGCGGCCTACGAGCGATTCCGCGAACAGGGCTTCGAGATTCTCGCCTTCAACCTGGACGATGAACGCGAGGCCTGGCGCCAGGCCTCCGAGGACAACTACAACATCGAGTGGCTCAACGTGTCGGACGAACTCGCATTCGAGAGCCCCGTGGCCAAAATGTATCGCGTAAACGCCATCCCGGCCAGCTTCCTGGTCAGCACCGACGGTGTCACGGTCGGCCGGAACCTGCGCGGCAACGGTCTGCAACTGCGGCTGGAGGAACTGTTCAAGGAAGAAGCCGCCAAGGCTGAGGCCGCCGCCGAGGAAGAGGCCGCAGCCGAGGAAGAGCCCGCCGAAGCGAGCGGCGAGGAAGCCGTCGACCAACCGATGGATGCGGCGGATCAGCCATAGCGGATAGACCTGATACGGGCGCCGTAAACGAGCGCTTCCGGGTTCGCGGGGGATAACGAGGACCTCGTCCTACACGTAGCAAGCGAGGGCTGGCAGGTCTCGGGTGCAGCATGAATAGCGGCATGCTTCGCTCCGCTCTCTGCCTCGCACTGATCTGCGGCGGCGCGCCGTTCGCCAATCCGGCCGCCCACGCCGCCTCCGCGATGGCGGAACTGGTCGCGGCGGCGCAGGCAACGGAACAGTTCGACACCGCAATGGTCGCGGACGTGTACCGCGAGACCGTGCTGAAAGGCGAGGGCATCGATCGCGCCGTCGCGCGCCTTGAAGCGTTCGCCCGGCAGCCGGATCTCACCAACTCCGCACAGGCTTGCCTTTACCTGGCGATCGCTCACCTTCAGTGGAGGGACGGTGAAATCGGGCTGGCCCTGTCGTCCTCGGCCAGGGCTCAGGAACTGGCGCCGACCGGAGACACGCTGCTTTTACAGGCGCGACTTCTTGATGCAAGGGGAGACGCGCAACAGGCAAAGGACCTGTACCGCCGCGCCGCCGAAGCCATGGAAGAAAGCAGGCAGCGATGGGCGATCCGCACGCGCCTGGCAATGATGGACACGAGCAGGATCGATATCGAAACACTGGAGAACCTCGCCCTGCTTCGGGACCAGCAATTCCGCAACCAGGCCGCCGTCGTTCTTGCGCTTCTCGGCCGGCCCGAGCGGGCGACTCAACTGTACGAGCCCCGCGCTGAGGACGGCAGCCTCTACCCGCAACACCTGCGTCTGGCGGAGTGGGCGCTGAAGGCCGGCGAGCACGGACTGGCACGCGAACAGGCCTGGATGGCCTACTCCGAGGCGAAGGTTCGCCTGGACCGCCGATATGCCCTGGCGCTGCTCAGCGAATCCCATCGGACAACGGAAGAACTGGACCGGCTGCTGGACGACCTGGCGATACGCGGCGTCGGCGACGAGGAAATTCTGCGGCTGCGCGTGGAAACGCTGATCGAGACCGAGGAATATGCGCAGGCGATCGAACTCTACCGGCAGCTCGAGGGCAGCGAAGCTGACATTCGCCAGCGCAGTCGGCTTGTTTCGTTGTACGAGGCGGCAGGCGATTCGGACGGAATGGTGCGTGAGTACGAGCGCATGATGCAATCGGAGCCGGAACAGGTCCGATGGTACGACGGCCTGGCCGCGCACTACCTGCATCGGGCCCATCCCGGCCGGGCCCTGCGAGTCTGGCGGACCCTGGAAGAGAGGAATTCTGAGCGGGCTGAAGTCCTGGTGGGTGCGGCCCGGCTCATGCTGCGGATGGGTTTCACGGCGGAGTCCATGGCCATGATCGAGCGGCATATTCAAGCCCAAGGCCCGAACAATGGCGCACTCTTGTTTCTGTTCGAAGCGCACCTGGAAATGGGACAGGAAAAAGAGGCGCTGGACGTGCTTGCGCGCCTGGATGAATTCCTGCCGCCGAATGCCGCCGAACGCCGCGACCTCGCCGATGCGTACGAGCGCTTGAGCCGCCCGCTGGAGGCCGTGCGCGTCTTTGAGGCCGTTCGCGACAGCGGGGGCGGACTGGGCTACGACGAACAAATGCGATTGGCGTGGCTGTACGGAACCGTGGACCAGAAGCAGGACGCGTTGCGTCAATGGCAGGAAATCTGGCTGGGGGTGGAGAGTCCCGCGCGCCGGTTCTTCGTCGAGGAGCAAATGTTGCTGCTGGCGGTCGAGCTGGGCGCTCTCGGCAACATGGCGCTTGAGCTGGAAGCCATGTTGAGCGAGGGAACAGCCAACCGTCACCACATGAGCCTCCTGGTGCGGATTTACACCGAAGCGGGAGACCTGCTGTCGGCCACCGAGATCATCAGGGAATACGCGCGGGAATTTGGCGAAGACGAAATCGGCCACCAGAGGCTGCTTGCCCAGGTGTACAGCCAACTGGAAGACTATTCGGCCTACGACCAGGCCTTGCGCCGCCTTCATGAGATCGATCCGGAGAACCGGGAAGAACACATCCAGAGCATTCTGATCAATCTGCTGACGTTTGATCTGGTTACCGGGTCCAACCAGAGGTTCGACGAAATCAACCGATGGATCGGCGAGTTGCGCAGACTGGATGCCGACGCAGCAACCGCCGAGTTCGTGGGCAACATCTATTCGAGGGCCGGCTTCGGCGAGCAGGCCCTGGAAAGCTACCGACGTGCCCTCGTGAATGAGCCGGAGAACAGCGACATCCTGCTGCTCATGGCCGATCTGCTGAAGAACCACGGGCGCACCGACGAAGCGATTGCCCTCCTCCAGTATTTTGCCGAGCACGCGGTTGCGGACAACGAATTCGTGGTTGCGGTGGACGGAATCATCAACATGTTCGCCAGGACCGATGCTTTCGATCAATCGCCCCTGGAGGACATGGCGCTGCTGGACTGGACCAGGCGGGTCATCCTGGAGCGCATAGCCGCCAACGCGAACAGATCGTACTTTTACGAACTGCTGGCCGACATCGCCCGGGAAAAACGTGAGACCGAAAGTTCGTTCCGGGCCTTGGAGAACTCGCTGGCCGATGCGGGAATTCGCCGTCCGGCAGTCCTGCGCGAACTTCTGACCATGTCCACCCCGAGCGCGGGTTTCGGCGGCTTCGATACCGGCCCCGGGGATATCCGGCGGCAACTGCAGTACGGCCGCCGTCTCGTGGGCCTGCGCCTGCTATGGCCGCCCGAAGTGTATATCGACATCGGCAAATCGCTGTTGAACCAGGATGACCTGTCGGGCGCGGAACGGGCATTCGAGATGATCGATGACATTACGGGCCTGATGGACCTGGACCGCACAAAGGCCGAGATTCTTGAGGAAGAGGGCTACGAGAATGAGTCGCTGAAGCACTACAACCGTGCCCTGAGCGTCAACAGGGACAATCTCGAATTGCTGCACAAGACCGGCCTGCTCAATGAGGCGCAGGGAAGAAACGATGTCGCTTTCCGTCGCTATCTAGAGGCCATTCAAGGACTTCTTCGCCGTCTGGCGGCCAAACTGGCCGAAGAACCGGCGCAGGCGGAACCGGATCCGTGGCTGGCTGCACGGGGACTACGCACGGAAGAAAACGTTTCGCGGGAATTTCTCGAGCACTACTCATCTCTGGAGCAGGGTCTGCTGCTCAACTGGCCGAAAGGCGCGGTGGAGTCGGCCTTGGCAGTGGGGGAGCTGAAAGCGCTGTTTGACGATGAACTCGGCAATGTACTCGAATCATCAGACGGCGAATTGCTGGCGCTCTCGCGCTACGTGCGGCTGGATCGGGTCGCCCGCCTTGTTCGCCGCGCAGGGTTCTTCCTGGATGACTCCGGGATTGCGGACTATGCTGACCTTCGTCTGCGGGAGCACTTTGGACACGACCCGGATTTCGCAAAGTTTCTGCGCGAGCAGTACGGGGGCGCCGGGCGGCAGGTTTCGGGATCGAGTCGACGGCCCGCGGATTCGGGCGGTCCAGGGCTCGACGAGGAAACGCCGGAGTCCCCGCTGCGAAAGCAGCTTGCGCTGGCGGCCGAAAGGGACGACTTTCACACGCAACTGGAGCTGCTCAGGCTGGAGCGGGCTACCGACGAGATCGAGGCGCTGTTGATTGAACGCATTCGTGACGGACACTACCGCGAAGGGCTGGCCTACGCCCGAGCTTTTCTGGGTGAGCGGGAGTTCAGGGACCTCGTGGTTTCGGTGGCGCCCGGGCTGATTGAGGACCGGACCGCGTTGCTGAAGTTGCTCGGACTGGATCCCGGGATGTTTATGCAGGTCGAGGAAATTGCCGGAATGTCTCTGGCCCCGGACGGCAATGTCCTGGAACTCCTGCTGAGCCAGGAGGCCTGGCAGCTGACGGAGGACCTTTATTCCGACACCCTCGGCTTTTGGGAATACCTGATGGCGCGGTCCAGCATCGAGGACCGAACGCGCTATTTGCAGGCGCTGGCCGGACGGCCCGGCGGAGGCCGGACTCTTGA
This sequence comes from Gammaproteobacteria bacterium, assembly GCA_011523505.1. GTDB lineage: Bacteria > Pseudomonadota > Gammaproteobacteria > Steroidobacterales > Foliamicaceae > Foliamicus. Next base: position 187,258 of record WTGP01000019.1, on the reverse strand, counting down.
TCGGCTGGCTCCGGGCGAATTGTTCCGCGATTTGCTGCGGGAAGAGTTGACTCTCCGGCAGCGCGGGCAAATCGGCGACATGCTGATCGATTACCTGTCGAAGATGGACGGCAATGATCAGGACGTTCGTCACTTTCTTGCCGGATTCTGTCTCTTTACGGACGCTCACAAACAGAACCTGCAGGTCCTCTATCGAGCACTTGACTACATTGCCGTGCGCTGGTCCTCAATGCCCAAAACCCGGCCCTTGCTGCAGGCCCTGTATGAGGGAAGGGGCGACGATGCCTTTCCGCAATACGTGATACTGAAGGACCAGGATCCGAATCTGACGTTTGGCTTCGTCAGGAACCAGGGACTTTTCGAGGGCCTGGCAAACGCCCGGTCGCGGCTTCTGGACGCCGTTGTGTCGGGCCGGCCGGTGGATCCGAAGCTGGCCAGGGCTGCCTATGAAATGGAGTTTCCGCCATGGCGCGAGCATCGCTTTACCGAGGCCGAGCTCAGGCAAAGGGCGAACTTGCTCAAGGAACTGCGCAAACTTGATTCAGACGGGGACTTCTATCGGCAGCAGCTTGTGAACGTGTGGCTCGATCTGGGCGAAATGCAGCAGGTAGGGGAAGCCGTTGCGATCGAATATCGGGCGGCGCCCGAGCACGAAGCGTGGCGGCTCGCCCGTTTTCTCTACCTGATTTCGCAACAACTGTTCTCCGAGGCGCTTGCGCTTGCCGGGGATGGCGGCGCCGACCTGAGTGACGCCCGGATCCTGCAGCAATCCCTTCGGTCGCAGTGGATGAATTTTTCCGCCTACTCCACGAGGCGCCTCATTCAGCATTTGCAGAACACGTCGGGATGGCCTCCCGCGGCGGTCCACAATATCGATCTGCCGGGCTTCGGCTTCAACGAAGCTCCGGCCGTCAAACGACTTCGCGAAGCGCTCATGGGCACGGACCACGCGATGGGCCGGATCGCCCTGCGGAATTCCTGGCGGAGTCTGCTGTCGCGCAAAAGGGATTACTATGAACCCCCGCCCGGCGCGACGCCGATGCAAATCTTTGCCGACAGCCTGCTGAGCGCCCCACTGGAGGACCCTGCGGAATCCGCGAATTCGAGCTCGACCACGAGGTCTTTCTTCCCCCTTATCGTGATTCCCCATATGCCGGCCGGCCAGGTCCTGCTTCCGGCGCACACGAGCGATGAAGAGCCTCCGTCGCCCCATACGCTATTCCACGAGGCAGCGTTGTCGCCGTACGGCGCCTCCGAACTGGACGCATACCTGCGCGCCTTGCCGGATGAGGACCGAAAGAGCTTTTTCCGGTTATATGAAAACCTGGCCAGGGCATACCTCGCATCCGGCAACAGCGAAATACTCAATGACTTGTCTGTCCGCTTGGTGGAAGGCGAAATGGACGATCACCAGTTCACGATTTGGATGTTGTTGCACGACCAGACGAAAATGGGTTTCGGCGTGGGCGGGCTGGAGGCATTTCGGAAGCGCCTGAACGAAATGTCCGATCCTTCTTCCTTCCAATTGCTACTGGCGGCGCGCCTGTTGGCAGCCGCCGGCGAAATGGATGCAGCCGCGCAGTACTACCAACTGGTAGCCGCGCGAAGGATCCAGCACGGCGAATACACCAGTACCACAAGAGCCGTGATTATCGCCGTGACAAACCCTGACGCCTTCGGCGACCTTTCGAGACTCATGGACGAGATCGCGGAACGCCTCCCGGAGGCACCCGCGCGTGAAGTAATTGACGGGGTACTGGAACTGGCGCGCAGGGCAGACTACGGGCAGGACACCGAGCCTCTGTTGCACGCTTTTGCGCTCTCGTCGCTGGACAAGGTGTATTCCCCGCAGGAATTGCTCAACGAGGCGAGAAACTGGTCTCCCGCAGTGCTTGAGCGCCCCGATATGCCAGTGGCCGCGGGAGGACCGAAGTCGGTCGAATTGGTACGGGCATTTGCACGGTCCGGCGATTATCGTCAAGCCCTTGAGCTCATTGGGGACATCCTGAAGAGCCCGGCCGCCAGGGTGCCCGGGTCCACTCTATGGAATCACTCCCAGCAGGAGTCGGAGAGCGCCAGTGCCTGGATTGCATTGAGCCAACTCTTCGGGATCGAGGTTTACGGCAATGAACTGGAGTTAGAGGTGCGTTTTGCCCCGGGCATGCGCGAGTTGATGAGCAGGAAGGACCGCATCCTGCCGAAAAGCACCGAGGATTGGTCGAACGCCGAGGAATGGGTCGGAGCCTTGAACGAGAAACTGCTCGATTGGCTGGAGGAAGGCGAGGTCGAACCGGACGATGCGCTTCCGCTGCTGGGGGCGGCGGTCCTGCGTCTGAACGCTGGCGAGGCGTCACCCGCAACGGCGCTGCGGGCGGGAGCACTGATGCAACGGGTGCTGATCGCTGTTGAAGCCGGCGGACAGCCTGTCGGTACGGCCGGGCTGAAGGCGCTGATACCAATGGCTCGGAATACCGGAATCCCGATACCGTTGCATTGGACGGCCAAAGCGCTTGGGCACGGCGGCGTGACGTGGCAGGACCGGCTCGAAACGCTGCAAACGTATGCGGGAACCGAAGAGGAGAAGGGATGCATCGATCTCTTCCGCGAAGCGGGCTGGGACCAGGGTCTTGACGTGCCGAGGCAGTTGCTGGCGATGGCCGAATCGGTGGGCGACGATTCGTACGCGCGGGAACTGCGTACGCGGGTTGCGTTGGAGGAAGCGGCAAAGAGGGCCATGCAGCCGGCCGAGGCAGGGTAAGCGCAAGTCTGCGCGTCGGCGTTTCATTCGCCGCCGTGGAGGCGTGGAAGCTCTCGCTTCCTTGTTGAGGGCGGGACGCCGTGGAGGCGACGCCCCCTCCCGCTACGTGGGGGCGGGCTCGTTCTCCTTCATGTAGACCTCGAACGACGACTCGCTGGGCATGTCCTCGTCGAGCTCGTTGACCAGGTATTCCGGATAGTTCTGCTCCGCGTAGGCGAGGATGTTGGCCGGCAGTTCGTCCAGGCTGCCGAGGCCCCGGGTCGTGCAGCGATAGAACAGGCGGCCTTCGTGCCGGCCCATCATCTGCCACGGCAGCCAGGGGGCCAGGCGGATCCAGGAACCGCTGTGTTTGACGCGATCCAGCGCCGGATTGCGAAGGTCGTCGTCGTTGCAGACGTACTCGAACATTTCGCAAACGGGCAGGAGTTCGCCGGTCGATTCCCGCACCCAGACCTCGGGGTCGAGCAGATTGGGCACCACGCCGCGAAAGTCCAGCCACACGGACGTCTGGTCGCCGCTGGTCTGCCAGTTCAGGATGAAGGGATTGCTGGGGTCGTCGGACGCCCGGTAGTTGGGGAACTTGAAGAACATCTCGCCCGCCTGGTCCCCGACCGGCGCCTGGGAGCGGAACTGGGGCCCGAACACGCCCTTGACCATGCGATTGTGGATGTGCATGACCTTGTTGGTCTCCCCGGTGTAGGGGTTGTCCCAGGTCTCGATGATCTCGTTGGTCCTCAGGTCCTTGTAGAAGCCCACTTCCTTCCAGTAGCTGGCGAAGGCGCCGTTCTCCTGGCGCACCGTATAACCCAGGCCGAAGCCTTCCAGGCCGAACAGCGCATCGGGCGTATTGTTCGGCAGCATCCCGAACACCAGGCCCGAGTACCAGCCATGCACCCAGTCGCGGTCCTTCAGCGAATTCGTCAGCTTGAAATACGCCTCAAGGTTGTCCATGGGGTTCATCCAGTCGTAGTCGATGCGGTCCTGGGCCTGATCCTGGCCCCCGTCGTCGGCCTGGTTCTGGTCCTGGCCCTGGCCGCAGCCGGGCAGGGCCGAGGCGGCCGCGAGGGCGGCTCCCCCCAACAGGATATTGCGCCGGCTGAACGGTGAGTCGAAGTGGTGCGGCATGACATTCCTCCCGGTGGATGCGCGTGTTCGAGACCCGTGAGTCTAGACAGGCCGCAGGTCGTTTGCAATCGCCCCGCACTTTCTGACGGCATGCTAGAGTCCCAATCGGGCGGAGGGGTTGTTATTTCGTGCTGAGCCGACGGGCCTTCAGTAGCGGTTTGCTGTCGCTGGCGGGTTTCGCCGGGATTGCCGTCCGGGCTCCGTCGGCGGGCGCGGGGCAGCCCGACCGGACGGCCGCCGGCGGGGTTTCGTCGGCGCCCGACGTGCTGATCGTCGGCGCCGGCCTGTCCGGTCTCTACGCGGCGCTGTTGCTGGAGGAACTGGGCGCGTCGGTACAGATCATCGAGAGCCGCTCGCGGGTCGGGGGCCGCGTCCACACTCTCTATGACCTGCCCGGCCACCCCGAGGTGGGTGGCAACACCATCGCGAGCGGGTATGCGCGCATGATCGCGATGGCGCAAAGGCTGGATGTAAGGCTGGTGGACTATGCCGCGCGCCTGTTCGGCGGGCCGCCGCCGGAACTGGTGCACGACGACGCCTTACTGAGCCGGGCCGAATGGGCCGAGTCGCCGCGCAATCCGTTCGCCGAAGGGTCCCGTGACAGGATGCCCTGGGAGCTGATTGCCGCACGTACGGCTTCAGGCAATCCGCTGCCCGCGTCCTCCGACTGGCTGAATCCCAGGTTCGGCTCTCTGGATGTTCCCCTGCACGACTACTTCCGGGACCGTGGGCTGAGCGACGGTGAGGTGCGCGCGGCGTATGACACCAATCCGTATTACGGCACGTCCGCCTGGGACGTTTCGGCGCTGATGTACCTGTTCAACGAGCGTTGGATACGCGAGCAGACCGCTATCGGTCCGGCAGCCTACGCTGTCGAAGGCGGCAATCAGCGCCTGCCCGAGGCCATGGCGGGAGCGCTCAAGCGGGAAATCCGGTTCGAGCAGGAAGTCCTGAGCATCGAGGACCGGGGCGATCGCGTTCGGGTGAGGTGTCGTGGCGGCGACACTTACCAGGCGCCCTTTGTCGTGTGTTCGGCGCCGTTCTCGAAAGTCAGGGACATGGCCATCTCGCCGCCCCTTGAGGGCATACAGCGCCAGGCCGTGGGCACGCTGGCCTACATGCGCAACACGCTGGTGTTTCTTGTGCCCACACGCCCGTTCTGGGAGGAGGACGGGCTGTCGCCGTCCATGTGGACCAATGGCCGCCTGGGCATGGTGGCCGCACAGCGCTTCGGCGAGGACCCGGAAGAAGTCACCGGGCTGGTGGTCAATACCCGCGGCTGGGTGGCGGACCAGCTCGATCGCCTGGGACCGGCCGATGCGCTGTCCTGGGTGATTCGCGAGATCGAACGGCTGCGTCCGGCTGCCAGGGGCGCGCTGGAACCCGGCGGCTTTCATTCCTGGTGGCTGGATCCGCACAACGCCGGCGATTGGGCGATCTTCGCGCCCGGCCAGGTGCAGGGACTGCTCCCGGACATGGCCCGGCCCCATGGCCGGATCCATTTCTGCGGCGAGCACACCGCCACCATGAACCGGGGCATGGAAGGCGCGATGGAGTCCGCCGAGCGGGTCGCGCTGGAGGTGGCCGACCGGCTCTGAAGGCCGGCCGTATTATTGTCCGCTGGCAAATCGGGAGGAAACGCATGAAACGCAGAACGGCACTCGGACTTATTGGCGCCGCCGCCGCCGCGCCCCTGGTGAGGGTTCCGGCAGCGCGCGCGGAGATGCTGGATCTGGATCCGTCCGATCCGCACCAAACGCTCATGATCACGCGCAAGCTCGCGCATACGATGGACGACAGCATCGTCTACTGGTGGGCGAAATTGCTGCGGATGGCCGTGGTGGACAAGATAGCGACTCCGCTTTGGGACGTCCACGTGGGCGCATTGCTCAAGACCCGGGACGTCGACGAGAACGGCGCCTACGAAACGACGGCCATCAGCATGGTCTTCTACACTGACCTGGAGACCGGCGAATTCCTGGAAACCTTCAAAAACCCGTTTACGGGCCAGGAAGTCGAGGTCGGCTATTTCCCCGCCAGGCCCGGGACGCAGGTGCGCAGCATCGATGAGTCCCGGAAGGAGCAGCCGGCCGGGGACGGGTTCAGGAGTATCCGCATCCATCCGCTCGGCCCCGCCGTGATCGAGGGCGACGACGTATGGGTTCGGGACGACGCCATTTTCCGCATGGAACCCGAGACGCCCGAGGCCGGCCGGCCGTTTCGCGGCAACGACTGGAGCACCTATCACGGATCGCTGAAGGACGTGGCCAACCCCGAAGTCCTGAATGCGCCGGCAACATGGCACTTCAACGACATCCTGAGCTACCTGCCCTGGATGGGCATGGGCGACAGGCCCGGCGACTACGTCTCGCGCGGTTTCGGGCGCAAGGTTTCGTCGTTCGATGCCATGCCGGAAAGGCTGCGCGGACTCATCCGGACGCGGCATCCGGAAATCTACAACGACCCCGCCGGCGCGCTTGAAGGCTAGAGGCATGAAACCGGGTCCGCACCGGGCCGCGCTGCCTGCCTGTCTTGCGGCCGTCGGCGCAATGGCGGCATTTGCCTGTTCCCCGGAGGTGGAGACCGGCGCCGAACCGGCTTCCGCCGGCACGATCAGCTACGAGGAGATCGTCGCGAAGTACGCGGACCCGGATTCCCGCTTCGTCGTGCTCGAAGGCAACGACGGCATTAACGTGCATTACAAGGATGAGGGATCGGGGCCCGCGGTGCTGCTCGTGCACAGTTCGACGGGCGATCTCAAGGACTACGACGTCTGGGTGGACCTTCTGAGTGCGGACTATCGCGTCGTGCGGCTCGATCTTCCGGCATTCGGCCTGACCGGACCGGTGCCGAGCGGCAACTATTCGATCGACCGGTTCATGACGCTGGTGGACAGCCTGATGGACCACCTGGGCATCGACCGGTTCGCGATCGCCGGCGCTTCCTACGGGGGTCTGGTGGCGTTCCGTTATGCCGGCACCCGCACCGACCGCGTGACGGCCCTAGTGCTGCTGAACTCGGCGGGCATCGAATACGGCGGCCGCGGCGGTACCACGGAACGCGTGCGTGACCCGTCCGCGGCGTTCGTGCCGAAACGCTACACGACCGAGGAAATGGGCGCCAACCTGCGTTACTCGGTAAACGACCACGGCAATATCACCGAGGAGCTGATCCAGCGCAAGACCGATTACTGGAATGTCATCGATCGCGACCGGGAAGGGTTCATTGCCATGCAGATGTATGAGCGGGGGAACCCGGAACGGGTGCTGGCCCGGGTACGGGCCCCGGCGCTGGTCATGTGGGGCGGCGACAGCAGGGCGCTGTCTCCGGAAACGGCACAGGCGTTCGTCGATGCGATGAAGAACGCGAAGAGCACGGAAAAGATCATTTTCGACGGCGGCGGGCACTTCCTGCATATTTCGAGGCCGGAAGCCACCGGCCGTGCCGTGAAGGCGTTTCTGGACCGCGAGATCGGGTCCCCGGCGAAACAACCAGGAGAAAAAACATGAGTGAGAAGCTCGGCAGGAACGATACGCCGGAGTCTTTGAGGCGCCGGCAGCTTTTGACCGCCGGATCGGCCGGCGCGGTGGCCCTGGCATTGGGAGGCCGTGCGGCGAGGGCCGAAGACGCGGCGGCGGACGGCGGCGGCTCCGTGAGCGTGGCCGCCGACGGCGAGTACGAGCGGGTGCCGCTGCGCAAGGACACGGTGCGCGTGACCGCCGTGCAGTCCATCATGCGGGCCGTACGCAACACGCAGAACCCCGGGCCCGAGATGAAGGCCAACCTCGACCACATGATCGAGATGATCGACAAGGCCAACGGCTTTCCGGGCCGGCAGGACCTGATCTGCTTCCACGAGCAGCCGATCATGGGCTGGAACCCGTGGACGCGCGAAGAGGTCCTGCGCGTGGCCATCGAGATACCCGGGCCGGAAACCGAGGCGCTGGGCAAGAAAGCGAAGGAATACGGCTGCTACATCACCTTCGGCACCTATGCGAAGGACCCGGACTGGCCGGGCCATCTGCTGCTCAATGGCGTATTGATCGGCCCCGAAGGCAACGTGGTCGCCAATCACTGGAAGACCAACAATATCCGCGGCTTCATTCCCGGCTGGGACATCTTCACGACCGGGATCTACGACGTGCTCGACCGCTACCGCGAGATGTACGGCGAGGACGAAGTGCTGCAGGTGGCGCGCACCGACATCGGCAATATTTCCTGCTCGATTACGCCGAGGCAGCCGGACGTGATTCGCGCTCTGGCCATGAAGGGCCTCGAAATCCGCCTGAGTTCGTCTTCGGGGGGCTACAGCCTTACCGAGGCCCAGGTCATCGCCAGCCACAACCGGCTCTGGAGCGTGGTCTGCAACCAGTCGGTTTCGCCCGAACAGCCGGGCTTTCCGGAGTTCTCGGGTTCGGGCGATACCGCGATCTTCGATCCGCGCGGAACGATTGCCGCGCGCGCCAGGTCGGTGCATGAGGAATTCGTCAGGACGACCATCCCGATGGCGGCGTTCCGGCGCTCGCGCACCATTCCGCCCGGCGTTCCGATGGAAATGCTGCGGCCGGTTTACGACCGGTACGTTCCGCGGAACGGACCGAACGGGCAGGCGTCGTATCTGCCCGAGGACGGGGCCGACGCATCGCGCCACTTCGGAAGCATCCGGAACTGGTGATCGTTCCGAATGATTAAACCTTCCGGTCGTTTGCAGTGAGCCGGATCACTACTTAGAATGATGTCTGAAGACTAATGGGAGGACGCACAATGCGTAGTCTGCACAATCGCCTCTTGCTGGGCGGCGCCGTACTGAGTCTTTTCGCTGCCGATATGGCAGTCATGGCGCAGGACCTTGCACTCGAGGAAATCGTCGTTACCGCGCGCAAGCGCGACGAGTCGATCCAGGACATTCCGCTGAGCGTCGCCGCTTTCAGCGCTTCGCAGATCCGGGAACAGCAGATCACCGATGTCGAAGACATGCTTCAGTTCGTTCCGGGCGTGCACATGAGCAACCACACCGGCAATCGCAACAATCCGGCGATCCGGTTCCGGGCCATCGACCCGCCCTCGAGCGTGCGCAGCACACAGACATCGTCCGCATTCGTGGACGGCGTCTATCTGCCGGGAACCAGCCAGTGGCTGTCGATGAACGACATCGAGCGCGTGGAGGTCGTAAAGGGCCCGCAAAGCGCCTTCTTCGGCCGGGCCACCTTCGGCGGCGCGATCAATTTCATTAGCAAGACGCCCGGCGACGAATTCAGCGGCGATATCAATCTGATCGTTGGCGATGGTGGCCGCGCGGACGTGTGGGTCAGCGGCGAAGGAGCGCTCGTTGAAGACCGGCTCTACGTCCGGGCCTCCGGGAGGTTTTACACCTACGACGGAGCCTGGAAGAACGAGCACCCCACCGGCGGCGATCTGGGCTCCCAGCAGACCAACGCCGGCAGCGTGACCATCTATGCCACGCCAACGGAAGACCTCTCCATCAAGCTGCGCCATGTGTATACCGACGACGACGACGGGTTGGCCGTGCAGTTCCTGGTGAAGGGCGAGAAAAACAATTGCGGACCGTTCACCACCAACGGCGTTACGGGTAGATCCAATTACTACTGCGGAACGCTGAGCCGAGACCTGATCTCCAACGGTATTTCCATCGATACGTCGCCCCCGGAGGACACGGTATACAAGGACAACATGGGTCTGGACCGCACAACCGAACTCACCAGCCTGAATATCGACTGGGACATCGGCGGATACACGTTGAGTTCGGTGACGGGCCGCTACCGCGAGGACACGGCAGAGTTGCGCGAACTCCTCACCGACGAACTCCTGGTCTACATTGGATGGAAGGACGAATCGTGGTCGCAGGAACTGCGCCTGTCCTCGCCCCAGGACAAACGGCTGCGCTGGATGGTGGGCGCCTACTATCTAGACCTGACGTACGGCACGGCAGGTCAGACCGCCTTCCCCTGTCCGGGCGCCGGTGGGCCCTTCTGCTTCGACCCCACTATCCGCGCGCGTAGCGGAAGAGGCGGCCGCGGCCTTTTCGGGCCCAGTCCACTCGTTGCCGAGAACGTCGAAAACCAGGCGATATTCGGCAGCGTGGCATACGACATCACCGAGCAGTTTACCGTCAGCCTTGAGTTCCGGTATGAAGAGGAAACGCTTGCGAACGCCTCCTCCGTGACCCAGGAGGCCATGCCGCTCGATCCGAACGATCCCATCGGCACGGCGCAGCCCTTCGGCGGCGCCGAGATTGACCTGGCCGCCGATTTCGAGGCGGAGTTGCCGCGGGTCATCGTGGACTACAAGTTGACCGAGAACACCCTGCTTTATGGAAGCTACTCGAAAGGCAACAATCCGGGCGGCTTCAATCCCGAGGTCATTCAACTGGAACCCACGGTGGCGTTCCCGGCGTTCAACGCGGCGGAAGGCATCGGCTACGAAGTCCTGCAGGCAGAACTTGACGCCTGGGAGTTCGGCGGCAAGCACACTCTCGCCAACGGCAGAGGGTATCTGAACGGGGCGATCTATTTCATGCAATGGCGAAACCAGCGCTTCCGGGGTTTCACCAGGGACGTGGACAGCAACGGCGACGGTGTTTTCATCATCGGGTCGGATCGGATCGGCCCGCAGGTCGATTACAACAGCAACGGCAGTACCGACATCTGGGGGTTTGAGTTGGCGGGTAGCTGGGCGTTCAACGAAAACTGGGTCGGCACCGCGTCCTATAACTTCAACAAGAGCGACATCAAGGTGTATCAGGATGGTATCAACGCGCGGGTCTATGGCAGCGGCGATGCCAGCGGCTTCGAGGTGGCACGCTCGCCGGACCATGCAGCGACGCTTGCCCTGAACTTCAATATGCCCGCCGAGAACATCTGGACCGGGGACGGCGAGTGGTTCGCGCGCTGGGATGCCTGGTACCAGTCGTCCACCTGGAATTGGGTGGTCAACCTGGCCAAGACTCAGGAGGCGGTGCTGCAGAATCTTCGCGGCGGCTGGCGCAATGACCAGTACAGCGTTACGGTCTGGATCGAGAACCTGACCGATGACGATTCCGTGCTGGCGTCGCAGCGCACTACGGGCAGCTTCCTGACGGGCACGCTGGGCTACCAGCTGACTCTGCCCGAGCCGCGCACTTTCGGCGTGACCCTGGCCGCGAGCTTCTAGAATCCTGCGAAGATTCCTACCGCTTGCCGGGCTGCTGCTGGTGGCGCTGCTTCCGCAGCGCTCACCGGCGGACTGGGACTACAGCACCGTGGAGGGCGCGGGCGGCGTCCCCCTGAACGTCGTCACGGCGGGCGACCCGGCTTCGCTCCCGATCCTGCTGATTCACGGCTTCGGTCAAAGCCACTACAGCTTCGTACATCAACTCAATTCCGATCTCGCCGAAGATTACTTCCTTGTGACCTTCGATCTCCGGGGGCATGGTGCGTCCGGCAAGCCCTGGGCTGCGGAGGATTACAGCGAGCACACGGTCTGGGCCGAGGACGTCGCCGCCGTGGTCTCGGCCACCGGCATTGAACGGCCGGTGGTCGTCGCCTGGTCGTACGGCACGATGATCGCGATGGACTATATTCGCGAGTTCGGCGTGGACGGGATGGCGGGACTCCTTCTCACCGGCGGCCAGGGTGCTCTCAAGCCCTTTCGAATGCCTGCGGCGGACGATCCTGGCGCCGAGGAGTTCGCGCGTATCCGCGAACTGCAGCAGAGTCCGGCACTAATCGACTACATCCGCGCCGGCGAACGCGTGATTCCCCTGCTTACCGCGTCACCCCTCCCCGAAAGCGAACGGCAATTGTTTCAGGCGATCGGCATGATGTTGCCGGCCTACGTCCGGCGCGCCATGGTGCACCGCAGCCTCGACAATCAGGACCTTGTGGACCGGCTCTCCCTGCCGGTGCTGTTTGCGCTGGGCGCGGAGGACAATCCCTTCCAGCTCGAGGACGCGGCCGAACTCGCGGCAAGCCGCGAGAACGTGAGCCTCACCGTCTATGAAGGGGCCGGGCACTCGGTGTTCCTCGAACAGCCGCAACGCTTCAACGACCAACTGCGCCGCTTCGCCGAAGAGACACGCTCCGACGCTGTACCCTGATCCCCCCACTGTTCGGGAGCAGATCGGAATGCGCCGCGTAGCCGTTTTCATCGCCGTAGCCGCCGCCGTGGCCGTGCTGGCTGCGGCGCTGTTCGTTGACTGGCGGTTCTGGTACCGCTGGTACACGCTGCCGGAGGATCCCGGCGAGTGGCCGGCGAGCTATTACCAGCCGGTCGTGGAGGTTCCCGGAAGCAGCGGGGAGTTCTTTCCGGCGGCTGACGGGTCGGAATTGACGATCGACGGCGGAGCCCTGGAAGCGGCGGCGGCCTGGGCCGAGCAACACAAAAGCGTTGCGCTTTTGGTGCTGCACCGGGGCGTAGTACAGCTTGAACGCTACTGGCAAGAGATCGGCCCCGATTCCCTGTTCACTGGCCGCGCGATGACCCGGTCGCTGCTTCCTCCGCTGGTGGCGATCGCGATCCAGGAAGGGGCCATCGAATCGATTGACGATCCGGTGGGCCGCTATCTGCCGGAATGGAGCGATGACGAACGGGGGCGGATCACCGTGCGCCAGTTGCTGCGCAACCTCAGCGGGCTCGAGAACCCGCCGCTGGCCGGAGATCCGGACCCCTACGCCAAGAACGCCCGCATTTCGCTGGGTTCCGATTTTCGCGCCGCAGCCCTGGACTTCGACCTCGAAAACGTTCCGGGCGAGTTCTTCGCTTTCTCCAACGCCAATGCCCAGCTGGTGGGAGCGGTGCTGGAGTCCGCAACGGGCGAGCCCTACGAGGACTATCTGGACAGCAGGCTGTGGGCCCCGCTGGGCGCCGGGCCCGCGCAGATCTACATGGATCGGCCAAGAGGCATGCCCGCGGTCTATTGCTGCTACCGCGCCACGCCCAGGGACTGGTTGCGCTACGGCGCCGCGCTGGCGGCGGGGGGCCGCGTGGCGGACCGCCGGCTCTGGCCGGAGGGCTGGGTGGAGGAGATGACGACAGGTTCGGGCATCTATCCGAATTACGGTTACCAGATCTGGGTGGGCAATCCGCCCGGAACCGGCCGCCGCTATGTGCAGGACCGCGATCAGGCCGCGCCGCACGGACCGCCCATCGAAGCCGACGGCGTCTTTTTCCTGGAAGGCGGCGGCTTTCGCACCATGTATGTCATCCCGGGCGAGGAACTGGTGATCCTGCGGCTGGGTTATTTCCACCCCGACTGGCTGACTTCCACTCTGCCCAACCTTGTCCTGGCCGGGCTCGACAACTGAGGAGACGCAATGACCAACGTCAAGCCCCCGTTACTTTCGCTTCCGCAAGCTGCGCCGAACGTGTCCACAACCCGACGGCGCCTTTGCCAATCCCTGCTGGCGGGCGCCGCGCTGATCGGCCCCGGAATGCCTCCGCTGAAGGCGTCCGGGACCCTGGATCTTAGCAGCGACCACGACCTGTTACGCGCCCTTGTAAAGATGCGAGGCAGCCTGGATACCGGGCTGGTCATCGGCTGGTTGCGGGCGAAGAGATTCGCGGTGTCCCAGGGCCGGATCGAACCGCTTTGCGGGTTCCTGGCCGCGGTTTTCAGCCGATTTCGGCAGGTCTCCGAGGAATTGTTCGAAGCCGTCGTGCTGGAAATCACCCATTACACCGATTTCGAGACAGGTGCCCTCCTGGATCGATTGGTCATGCCGTTCGCGGGCCACACAGTGGAGGTGCCGGCATTCCGTTTCGGGCCCGCAAGCACCCGGTATGCGGTGCGGCTCGATGAAGAAGAGGAGTTCGAGCCCGACCCGGACAGCACGCAGGGCGCTTTCTCGCCCGCCGCTTCGATTCTGATGACCAAGTCCATTCACCGGGAACGCATTCACGCGGGAAGCCTGTACCTGCGTCACGAGGAGCATGGCCGGGTCAAGCCGAAGGACAGCGATTTGCCCGGCATGTTCTACAAGGAATCGACGGTCTGGTCCGCGCCGCTGGACGAAGTGCTCGATCCGAGCCTCACCCGCGTGGATGCCCGCGTGAACTACTCGGCGATGACCAGCTGGCGGCCGTGGATGCATATGGGCGATGTTCCGGGCCATACCGCGTCCAACGGCTTCGGCGTACGGGCGCGATCGGTCGCGGACCTGCCGGACGATTTTCTGCGCTACACGCGGGAACTGCATCCGGACGTGTTGCAGGACCCGGAAGCCGTGCTGGACGCGTTTGAGGGGTAGAAGGCCGGGCCGCCCTAAAGATCGAACGGGATCGGGCGTTCGAATTCGCCCCAGCGCGGCTCCAGCAGTTCGGGGTATTCGCGCTCCATGCGGTCGAGAAACTCGCGCGGCAGTTCCGATGGGGAATTGATTTTCTTGCCGTCCCAGAAGCCCGCCAGGTGGCCCATGCCCTCCGGCATCTTCAGCCAGGCGGGATGCTCGAAAGCGTAGTGCCCGCAAAAGTGGGTGGGGAGCGAAGTGATGGTCTCGTTGGCGAACAGGTCGAATTCAACCCAGCTGCAGGAATTCTCGATGTGCGTGGCCGGCCAGTCCGGCGGGGCGCTGCGAACCATGTCCTTCTTGATCAGGTCGTTCTCGATCCGGAACTTGCGGTAGGGCGTCTGGATAAAGCCGTCGCCGGCCAGGTTGCGAAAGCCCAGGGGGCTCCCGATCGTTCCCGGATCGGTCAGCAGCGGCGTTACCGGCACCTCTACGAGCTCGCCCGTTATGGGATTGGTCACGGAATCCGTGAACTCGTTGGTGTGGAGGTCCCGCGGCAATGAAATATTGTGCGCGTGGATGCGGTAGTTGTAGTCGCCGAGATGGCGGAAATAGCTGTACTCGATACCCTCGTAGCGGATCAGGGGCTCCGGGCGCCGTCCCCCGGGTATGACGAAGACCAGCCAGTGGTACCAGGTCAGGGTCGTGCCCTGCTCCTCGACCAGGTCGCGTTCCATGCGCATCTGCGCGCGAAACTCCTCCACCGGGTCGTCGAAATGGAGGAACTCTGAGACGACCCGGCTGACCGGCGGGTTGACCTGGGTGGCGGCCCCAAGCGTCCGCGCGCCCAGCAGAGAGCCGGTGGCCCCGGCCGCGGCGGTAACGAAAGTGCGTCTGTTTACCATGGTTGGTCTTCTCCCTTGCAGTCCTGGTGGCCCACAGCTTACTGCCGCGGACCTGCGGCGGTCGGCGTCATCGGCCGCCGCCGCTATTCCGGATGAAATCCGCCGCCCGTTCTCCGATCATCATCGCGGTGGCGTTGGTGTTTCCGCTGGTCAGGCTGGGCATTATCGAAGCGTCGGCGACGCGAAGCCTCTCGACGCCGCGAACGGTCAGGTCGGGCCGGGTGACCGCGAGACCGTCAGTGCCCATTTTGCAGGTGCCCACGGGGTGATAGCCGAGGAACGCGGTGCGGCGCAGGTAGTCGCGCCATTCGTCGCCGCTTTGCACGTCGGGGCCGGGCAAGCGCTCGCCGATGCGGTAGGGCGCGAACGCCGGGCCGTTGAGTATTTCGCGGACCTGCCGGCACCCGGCGATCAGCCGTTTCATGTCGTCGTCGTCCAGCAGCGCGTGAGAGATGACCGGCGGCGCATCCGGATCGGCGCCGCGCAGCCGGACACTGCCGCGCGAGCGGGGATGCGAGACGTTGATCGCGGCGGATATGGCCGGCCGGTCATAGGGGATCACGCCTTCTTCCGAGAAACTGAATGCATAGGGGCCGAGCTGCACCTGGATGTCGGGCCGCGGCTCGCTCGGCGCGGACCGGATGAAGGCCACTGCGTGGGGGTACGGACTGGTGGCGGGTCCGCGCCCGAACAGCAGCCAGTTCAATCCGTGCAGGACGATCTTCCAGCTGTTGATCTCGGTGTTGTAGGTGGACAGGTTCACGTCGATGCCCACCATGCCCTCGGGGTGCTCCTGGAGGTTCGCGCCTACGCCCGGCAGGTCCCTTACGATCTCGATGCCGGCGTCGCGCAGTTGCTTGGCCGGGCCGATTCCGGACAGCATCAGCAGCCTGGGCGATGCGATCGCGCCGGCGCAGAGAATCACTTCGCGGCCGGCTTCGGCGCGATGCAGCCGGCCGCCCCTTCGATACTCCACGCCCGCGCAGCGGCCGTTCTCGAACAGCAGCCGCCGGCACACGCTGTGCGTGCGGATGGCGAGATTCCGGCGCCGGCGCACGGGTTGCAGATAGGCCCTCGCTGCGTTGTAGCGGCGGCCGCGCTGCTGGTTCACTTCCGAGTAGGCCACGCCTTCCTGGGTGAGGCCGTTGTAGTCGTCGTTGAGCGTCAGTCCCGACTCGACGGCGGCCTGCACGAAGGTGTGCGCGAGAGGATGGGTCGTGCGCAGCGCCGCGGTGCGGACCGGACCCGTGCGGCCCCGGTAGCGGTTGTCTCCGAGCGGCGTGGATTCCATGCGCCTGAAAAACGGCAGCACGTCGGCGTAACTCCATCCGGAGCAGCCCTCCGCAACCCAGCGGTCGAAATCGTAGTCCGCGCCGCGCACGTACAGCATGCCGTTGATCGAGCTGCTGCCGCCCAGGGTCCGGCCGGCCGGCCACAGGTCCACGCGGTCGTTGCGGCTGGGGTCGGGCTCGGCCTGGTAGCACCAGTCCAGCCGGGGATTGCCGATGGCGCGGATGATCGCTGCCGGCATCCGGATATAGAGCGAGCGGTCGACGCCGCCGGCCTCGAGCAGCAACACCCGCGTATCCGGATCGGCCGACAGGCGATTGGCCACGGCGCAGCCTGCCGAACCGGCGCCCACGACGATGTAGTCCCAGGAACTGACGGAGAAAACCCTCGCACTTGATTCCGCAAAGCGGATCATACGAGACATGGTCTATTCTTTGCAGAATGTTCTTTCTTGACGTGCTGAGGCAGGCGCTGGAATCGATCGGCGCCAACCTGTTTCGCGCCCTGCTCACGATGCTGGGCATGATCATCGGCGTCGCGGCGGTGGTGACGATGGTTTCCCTGGGCACCGGGGCGCAGCGGGCCGTGGAGGAACAGATGGAGGCGCTGGGGGCCGACATCCTGGCGGTCACCAATTCCCAGCGGCGGTTCTGGGGCGTGTCGCTGGAGAACAGCAGCCTGGGCGTGGACGACGCCTCGGCGCTGCGAAGGGACGCGCGCCATCTCGAGAGAGTGGTGCCCAGGATTACGCAGCGCCTGCAGTTCGAGTTCGGCAATGGCAACACCCGAGTGGAGATGATCGGGTCCACCACCGAATATCCCGTGCTGCACCGTTACGAAATAGCCGCCGGAAGGATGTTCGTTCCGCAGGAAGAGGAGGCGCGCCTGCGGGTCGCGGTGCTCGGAAGCGAGATTCCCGGGAAACTGGAAACCACGGCCGACGCGCTGCTGGAGCAGAGCGTGCTGCTGGGCGGCGTGCCGTTCACCGTGATCGGCGTACTGGACGAGACCGGCTCGGCCGGCATGCAGAATCCCAATGACGACGTGCTGGTGCCGCTGTCCACGGCGCAGTACCGGGTAACCGGCAGCGACCGGCTCGAAAGCATTGACGTGCAGATACGCAGGGGTTCGGCGGTGGAGCAGGCGCTGGTGGACGTGGAGCGCATTCTGCGCCGCGAGCATCGGATCCGGCCGGGCGAGGACAACGATTTCGGGATCCTCGACCGTAAACAGTTCCTCGAGGTGCGCGAGGAAACCACGCGCATCTTCGCCCTGCTGCTTCCGGCAATCGCGGGGATCAGCCTGGTGGTGGGTGGAATCGGAATCATGAACATCATGCTCGTGACGGTGGCCGAACGCACCCGCGAAATCGGCGTGCGCCGCGCGATAGGCGCGACCCGCGGCGCGATCATGTCGCAGATCCTGGTCGAATCCTCGCTGCTGTGCCTGCTCGGCGGCTTGCTGGGCGTGGCCGCCGGCTGGGGAGCGTCGGAGCTGCTTGCGCGTTTCTTCAACTGGCAGACCGTCGTGGCGGCGGAATCGATCGGCGTCGGGCTGGGCTGCAGCCTGCTTATCGGCATCGTCTTCGGCCTGTGGCCGGCCCGCCGCGCCTCAACCCTGGACCCCATCGAAGCGCTGCGCCACGAATAACCCCGGGCGCATCGGTATCAGGAGGCGCCGGCCACCTTTGGATGCGGGATCCGCGCCATCCAGAGCAGGGTGGCCAGTCCCAGCACCGCCGCCACCGCGCCCCAGTACACGGTGGCCGTGGTCAGACCGATCGACTGCGCCCAGGCGCCCAGCGTGGCGCTTCCCAAAGCCACGCCACCGAAAGCCACGACGCTCCACAGGCTCATGACGCGGCCCCGGTAATTTTCTTCCACCACGGCCTGGGTGAGCGTCTGCGATCCCACGCCGCAAATGGTGAGGGCACAGCCGAAGAACGGCAGTTGCAGCATGGCGAGCCAGAAATTGCCGGTAAAGCCGAAGGCAACGATCAGCAGACCGGCCAGCGCCACGCAGATGGCGGCCGACGTGCGTAACTGCTTCAGGTCCTTGTTCCGGGCCACCCAGAAGCCACCCGCGACCGCCCCCACGCCGAAAGAGGAAATCAGCAGCGACATTCCGTCGCTGCCGCGCTGAAAGACTTCGTCCGCGTACGGCGCCATGAGCTCGAACAGCGCCCGTCCGAAGGTGGCGCCAATCAGCACGAGAACAAGGTAGTAGCGGATCGCGGGATGGCGCAGGGTGTAACTGACGCCGTCGCGCAGCAGGCGGGCCAGCCCGATCTGCCGTTCCAGTTCGCGCGCCACCGGCTGCAGCTTAAGGTCCCAGAGCACCCAGGCCATGCCGAGAAAGGTGGCGGTGCTGATCGCGAACGCCGGCGCCAGTCCGAAGAACTTGATGATGTAACCGCCGAGCACCGGGCCGATCACGCGCGCGACGTTGAAGCTGACCGCCCCCAGTCCCACGGCGCTGGCCAGTTGAATGGACGGCACCAGGTTGGCCATCAGGGCCAGGCGCATGGGCGTATAGCCGCCGCTGAACACGCCGAAGGACAGCGCGAGCAGGAACAGCGCGGCCGGCGTCATGAGTCCGAGGGCCGACAGTCCGAACAGGCCGGCGGTGACGCCGATGTTGAGCACGTTGAAGATCTGCGCCGCCCTGCGCCGGTCCCAGCGGTCGGCGTACGCGCCGAATACCGGTCCCAGCACGGCCACCGGGAAATACGCCGCAAACGCAACCGCCGCGACGAAAAACTCCGATTCGGTCAGCTGCCAGGCCTGCCATCCCAGCGCCAGCCGCAGTATCCAGAGTCCGTGCGTCGTGACGGTGCTGCCGATCAGGAAGCGGCGGTAGGCGGGTGTGGATAATGCGGATTCGGACATGCCGGGCGGGCTATTGCCCGGCGACGGACGTGGCGAATGCTCGGACGCGCTCTGCCGCCGGGGCACAACAATGGGCGAGCGAGTGAGTATGATGCGCGCAGCGTGAATTGTCCACGCCCGAGTTTTTCATGAACGGACCCGCAAGAATTTCACTGGAGTTCTTTCCGCCACGCACGGAAGAACTGACCGCGATGCTGACGGCTTCGCTCAAGCGGCTGTTGCCCTACCGCCCGCTGTACTGCACCGTCTCCTACGGCGCCGGCGGCACGACGCGCGTGGGCACGGCGCGCTGGGTGCAGCGGATCCGGCGTGACTACGGCATCGACTGCGCGCCCCATCTCACCCACGTCTCGCACACCCGCGAGGAGGTGCGGGAGATCGTGGGGGACTATGTTGCGCAGGGCGTGCGGAGAATGATCGCGTTACGCGGCGACATCCCCGCGGACGGCGTACCCGAGGAGGCGCGCGAACGCGGCTATTCCTCGACCGTGGAATTGATCGCCGACCTGAAGGCCGCCGGAATACGCGAGGTCATGGTGGGCGCGCACCCCGAGCACGGCGGTGGCGAGCCGGCCGGGCTGCAACAGCACGTGGAGTTCGTGAAGCGGAAGCTCGACGCCGGCGCCACCCTGGCCATCACCCAGTTCTTTCTCGATAACGACCGGTACTATCGCCTGCGCGATGCTTTCGTTGCAGCGGGCATCGAGCAGTTTCTGGCGCCCGGCATCATGCCCCTGCACAACTACAAACAGGTCTTCTCGTTCGCGGGCAAGACCCACGTTGGGGTTCCTTCGGCGTTGCGTGCCCGCTTTGAGAGCGCCGCGGACGATCCCGACACGGTCAGGGAAATCGCCGAGGGCTTTTCGCTGGACCAGGTCCGGAACCTGGCGGCGAACGGCGTCGAGCGTTTTCACATCTACACGATGAATCGGGCGCCGTTGACGGCGGCCATCTGCGAGGCGCTGGGACTGAGCGCCCCGGGGACGCAGTCGTGAACACGCCGTCGGCCCGGGCCGAAGCCCTGGGCGAACTGATCCGCAAGCGAATCGTTTTCATCGACGGGGCGATGGGCACGCTTGCCCAGATCCTGGATCTTTCGGAGGAGCAATACCGGGGCAGGGAGTTCGCCGATTGGCCCCTGGCGCTGAAGGGCAACCACGACCTGCTGTGCCTGACCCAGCCGCACTTCGTGCGCGAAATCCACGATTCCTATCTCCAGGCCGGCGCCGACATCGTCACCACCAACAGCTTTACCGCCAATGCGCCATCGCAGGCGGATTACGGCCTGGAGGACCGGGTAGCCGACATCAACCGCGCTTCGGCGAGTATCGCCCGCGAGGCCGCGGACGCGGCCCAGCGGCGCGACGGGCGGCCCTATTTCGTGGCCGGCAGCCTGGGGCCCACCAACCGGACCGCCTCGCTGTCGCCGCGCGTGGAGGACCCCGGCTACCGGGCCACCGATTTCGACCAGCTCGCGGCCACCTATGAGATCGCCACCCGGGCGCTGATGGAAGGCGGCGCCGACCTGCTGCTGATCGAGACCATTTTCGATACGCTCAACGCCAAGGCGGCGTTGTACGCCATTGCGCGCGCCGGCGACAGTCTGGGGCGCACGCTGCCCGTAATCGTCTCCGGCACGATCACCGACGCCTCGGGCCGGACGCTGTCGGGCCAGACCGTGGAAGCCTTCTACAACTCCATCCGGCACGCGCCCATGACCGCCATCGGCCTGAACTGCTCGCTGGGCGCGACCGAGCTGCATCCGCACATGCGGGAACTGTCGCGGGTCGCCGAATTGCCCGTGAGCGTCCACCCCAACGCCGGGCTGCCCAATGAACTGGGCGAATACACCGAGTCGCCGGAGGAGATGGCGGCCACGCTCGAGGCGATGGCGAAGGAGGGGCTGCTGAACCTGGCCGGCGGCTGCTGCGGCACCACGCCGGAGCACATCCGGGCGATGCGCGAGGCGCTGGCCGGCATCAGCCCGCGCACCCCGCCCGCGCCGCCGCCGATCACCCGGCTGGCCGGGCTGCAGCCGGTGAACATCGACGACAGCACCGGTTTCGTTCACGTGGGCGAGCGCACCAACGTAACCGGTTCGGCGATCTTCCGGCGGCTAATCGAGGCGGACGACTACTCCGCCGCGGTGGAGGTGGCACGCCAGCAGGTCGAGGCCGGCGCCAACCTGCTGGACGTGAACATGGACGAGGGCTTGCTGGACTCCGAGGCCGCGATGCGTCGCTACGTCAACCTGCTGGCCGCCGAGCCCGACATTTCGCGGGCGCCCGTCATGATCGACTCGTCGCGTTTCGAGGTGCTGGTTGCCGGCCTGAAATGCCTGCAGGGCAAGGGCGTGGCCAATTCCATCAGTCTCAAGAACGGCGAGGAGGAATTTATCGAGCAGGCACGCGAGATCCGGCGCCTGGGCGCGGCCGTGATCGTCATGGCGTTCGACGAGAAGGGCCAGGCCGAGAGCGTTGATCAGCGGGTCGCGATTGCCGAGCGCAGCTACCGCTTGCTGGTGGAAGAGGCCGGTTTTCCGCCGGAAGACATCGTCTTCGACCTGAACATTTTCGCCGTCGCTACCGGGATCGAGGAGCACGACGACTACGGCCGCGCCTTCATCGAGGCCACCCGCCGGGTCCGCGAGCGGCTGCCCGGCGTGCATGCCAGCGGCGGGGTCAGCAACCTGTCGTTCTCGTTCCGCGGCAACAATGCGGTGCGCGAGGCGATGCACTCGGTGTTCCTGTATCACGCCATCGCCGGGGGCATGGACTTCGGAATCGTCAACGCCGGGCAGCTGGCTGTTTACGAGGACATCCCCGAGCGGCTGCGCGACACGGTGGAGGACGTGATCCTGAACCGCAGCCCGGGCGCGGGCGAGCGGCTGCTGCAACTGGCGCAGGAGTACCAGGGGCAGGGCGCGCGGCAGGACCGCGACGAAGGCGAGTGGCGCGCGCTGCCGCTGGCGGAGCGGTTGAGCTACGCACTGGTGCACGGGCTGGACGCCCACGTGGTGGAGGACACCGAGGCCGCCCGGCAGGCCAGCGAACGCGCGCTGGACGTGATCGAGGGACCGCTGATGGACGGCATGAACACCGTGGGCGACCTGTTCGCCACCGGCAGGATGTTCCTGCCGCAGGTGGTCAAGTCGGCCCGCGTCATGAAGAAGGCCGTGGCCCATCTCATCCCGTTCATCGAACAAGAGGGCAGCGGCGTGTCCAGCCGCGGCCGGCTGGTGGTCGCCACGGTCAAGGGCGACGTCCACGACATCGGCAAGAACATCGTGGGCGTGGTGCTGCAGTGCAACGGCTACGAGGTCATCGACCTCGGCGTGATGACGCCCTGCGAGGAGATCCTGGACACGGCGGTCAGGGAAAAGGCCGACTACATCGGCCTGTCCGGCCTGATCACGCCTTCGCTCAACGAGATGGTGCACGTGGCCGGCGAGATGCAGCGGCGCGGCATGGACCTGCCGCTGCTGATCGGCGGCGCCACCACTTCGCCGCGGCACACGGCGCTGAAGATCGATCCGGCCTACGAAAATGGAGTGGTGTACGTGAAGGACGCGTCCCGGGCGGTGGGGGTGCTGGGTGAACTGAGCGGCGCCGGGCGCGAGGCGTACCTGCGCGGCGTCGCCCGCGACCTGAAGCGCCGCCGGGAGCAGCCTGCCGGCAAGCGCCGGCGCGAGGACCTGCTCAGCCTCGGGGAGGCGCGGGGCAACCGGTTCGAGATCGACTGGGGCGCGGAACCGGCGGCGGAACCGGCGCGCACGGGCGTTATCGAAACGCTTTCGCCGACGCTGGAGGACCTGTACGGCTACATCGACTGGCAGCCCTATTTCGCGGCTTGGGAGATGCGCGGGAAATTTCCCCAGCTTCTTGATGACGCGCGGAAAGGCAAGGCCGCCAGAGAGCTGTGGGACGATCTCCACCGCACGCTGATCGAACCGATCAAGGCCGGGGAAATCGAATTCCCGACGGCGGGCGTCGCCGGGATTTTCCCGGCCGCGTCCGACGGCGACGACATCGTGGTGTTCGAGGACGAATCACGGCAGACGGAACTGGGGCGCATTCACGGCCTGCGCGAACAGCGGCGCATGCCGCCCGGCAAAACCAATACCGCGCTGGCCGACTTCGTCGCACCGCGGAGTGCGGGCGGCGACTGGGTAGGAATGTTCGCGGTCACCGCCGGGGGCGAGCTGGACGCGACCATAGCGAAGCTGGCTCGCGGCAGGGAGGGGGCCGACGACTACGGCGCCATCCAGCTCAAGGCGCTGGCCGACCGGGCCGCCGAAGCGTTCGCGGAGTATCTGCACGAGAAAGTGCGCAGGGAGTTGTGGGGATACGCGAGCGACGAGTCCTTCGGCAACGAGGACCTGATAGCCGAGCGCTACCGGGGCATTCGTCCCGCGCCGGGTTATCCGGGTTGTCCGGATCACAGCGAGAAGGAACTCATCTGGCGCCTGCTGGACGTGGAGCGGCGCGTCGGCGCGCGCCTGACCGAGTCGTACGCGATGTGGCCCGCGGCCACGGTGTCGGGCTATTACTTTGCGCACGCCCGGTCCCGCTACCCGAATATCGGACTGATCGGCGACGATCAGCTCGCAGACTACGCCCGGCGCAAGAAGATCACGCTGGACGAAGCGCGCCTCTGGCTGGCGCCCAATCTCGCCGGTTAAATCCGGGCCGAGGTTACGCGCTCGCGGCCCGCCAGGTCGCGATGCGTGACCGGCGTATTGAGTCCGGCGCGGCGCATCAGTGAACGGACCGGCGCGCCCTGGTCCGCGCCGTGCTCCACCGCCAGCATTCCGCCGGGATTGAGGTGCGGCGGCGCACCGGAAATGACCAGGCGCAGTTCCCGCAGACCGTCCGGCCCGCCGTCCAGCGCCGCAGGCGGCTCGAAGCACAGCGGCGGGTCGCCGCACAAGACCGACTCCACGTACGGCGGATTGCAGGCGATGGCGTCGAAGCGCCGGCCGTCCAGCGGACCGTACCAGGGGCCCCAAACGAAGCGCACCCGGCCCGGCGCCAGGCCGGCGGCGTTGCGCCGCGCGACGGTAAGCGCACGGCGGGAATTGTCCGAGGCGACGAGCCGCGATTCAGGCAGTGTCCGCGCCAGCGCGACGGCCACCGCGCCGCACCCGGTCCCCAGGTCCAGTATCCGCGGGGTCCCGTCGGTCGGATTGACGCCGTCGCGAACGACCTCCACCAGCAACTCGGTCTCCGGCCGGGGCACCAGCACGTCGCGGGTAATCTCGAATTCCAGCGAACAAAACTCCCGCCGGCCGATGATCTGCGCCAGGGGCCTTCCGGCGCCGCGTTCGGCCAGCAGCGCATCGAATTGCTCCACGGTCCCGGTTCGCGGCTGATCCGCCGAGCGCGCATAGAGAGCGGCGCGGTCCAGGCCCAGTACATGGGCCAGCAGCAACTCGCAATCCAGCCGCGCACTGTCGCTGACGCGCTCAAGCCGCCTCGTACCCTCCCGCAGCAGGGAACCCAGACTTCGGACTGCCGCCATCGCACTATTGTCCCCGACGCAAGCGCCGGCCCGAGTATTGTGTTCTCGGCGCTTCCCGCCATAATGCTCAGCACCATGAGCAAGAAGCAGGGCAATTCCACTCGCTGCGTGCACGCGGGCGACACCCACGACGCCGCCACCGGCGGGGTCATGCCTGCGATCCATCAGAGCAGCACCTTCGCCTACGCGGCCGTGCGCGAGCGCCCGGAACATATCTACACGCGCCTGTCGAATCCGACCCGCAACGCTTTCGAGCGGGCCCTGAACGAGCTGGAAGGGGGAGCGGGCACCCTCGCCTTCTCGTCCGGCCAGGCAGCCAGCAACGCGGTGCTGGAACTGCTCGAGCCCGGCGATCACATCATCGGCCCCGCCAACGTGTACGGCGGCAGCTTCAACCTGCTGCGGGTGGCGGGCGAGGCCCGCTTCGAGGTCAGCTACGTGCATCAGGACGAGGGCCCCGACGCCGTGCAGGCCGCCTGGCGCAAGAATACGCGGCTGGTGTGGATGGAAACGCCGTCCAACCCGCTGATGCGCATTACCGACCTCAAGGCCGTATCGGCACTGTGTGCGGAGCAGGGCGCCCTGAGCTGCGTGGACAGCACGCTCGCTACGCCTCTGGCGACGCAGCCTCTGTCATTGGGCTGCGATATTTCGATGCACTCCATTACCAAGTACGTCGCCGGGCATTCGGACGTGCTGGGCGGCACCCTGAGTATTGGCGACGGGGAGCTGGCGGAGCGCCTCAAGCGGGTGCGGACCCGCACCGGCGGCGTGCTGGCGCCGCTGGACTCGTACCTGGCCTTACGCGGGCTCAAGACCATGGAGCTGAGGGTCCGCCGCCAGTTCGAGAACGCCGGGCGCGTGGCGCGAGACCTTTGCCGGCATGAAAAGGTGGCGCAGGTTCACTACCCCGGCCTTGAAGACCATCCCCAGCATGACGTCGCGAAGAGGCAAATGGACGGCTTCGGGGCGGTCGTGTCGCTGCACCTTCACGGCGACGAAACAGCGGCCGAGCGGCTGCTGAACGCTCTGGAACTGTTCACGGTCGCGGAGAGCCTGGGCGGCGTGGAGAGCCTGGCGGGCTTTCCGCCGCTGATGAGTCACTCGGCGATGACGCCCGAGGCCCGCGAGACCGCCGGAATCACCGGCAACCTCGTGCGCCTGTCCTGCGGCATCGAAGACGCCGACGACCTCATCGCCGACCTCCACCAGGCACTGGCGCAGGTATAGACCCCGTTACATCGAGTAGCTGAAGCGCACTCCGGCCTGGCGTTTGTCCGGCGCGAAGATCACGGTCGCCAGGTTGCCCAGCCTGAAGAAGTCGCCCGAACTCTGCGCCGTGCGCACCGTGTCGTCGCCGGTTACGTTATCGACGTAAGCGAACACGCTCCAGCGCTCGGCCTGCAGGCCGATGCGCGTATCGACGTTGATCCAGGAGTCGAACACGTTACGGCGTCCAGGCGCGATGCCCCGTTCGCTCTGGTACTGCATGGCCAGGTCGAACTGGAAGTTCATGCCGTTGCCGAGTGCGCGGGTGTAGCTGGCGGAAACGTTGAAGTTGTGTTGAGGCACGCGCTCCATTTCCACTCCCGACTGATCCACCGAACAGAGGGAAAAGCCGGCGGGCGTTTGCTGCAGCGTGCAATCGCCTACCAGCCCGATCGAAAGCGCGCTGTTGGTGAGCGTGACGAAGTCCGTGTACTCGCTGTCCAGCCAGGTATACCCTCCGCGAATCACCAGTTCTTCCGTGAGTCCCAGCGCCGCCTCCACTTCGAAGCCCTTGATTTCCGCGGCGCCCGCATTGCCCACTACCAGGTCGAAGCCGGTGGCCGCCGTTACGCTGGGCTCAAGGCTGACTGTTTGCTTGCCCTCGTAGTCCATGAAGAACGCCGCGGCGTTGAACGTCACGCGGCCATCCGCCAGCGTGCTCTTGAATCCGGCTTCGTAGTTCCACAACTCCTCCGGCGCGAAGCGCGCGGTAAGGGGGTTCGGGCTCGCAATCGTGGACACGCCGCCGGGCTTGACGCCCTTGGCGATGGAAGCGTAGGTCAGAACATCGTCGGAGTACTGGTATTCCAGCGTGAACCGCGGCGTGAAGAAACTGTCCTCGGAGTCTCGCGACGCGGTTGGGTTGTTGTTGACGGGGATCGGAGCAAATGCCACGCCAAGCATGCCGTTCCCGCCCACGGTCCAGTAAGTGTCCGTGGATTCATCCGAGTAGCGCGCCTCCACCGAACCGGTAAGCCTGTCGTTGAAGTCGTATTCAAGGATTCCGTACACCGACCAGTGATCGGTGTCGCGGCCCTCGTCACGCTTCGTGATGGGGCTTTGCGCGGCCACGTTCTGGCCCGCGGAAGCGATAGGAGGGAAAAAGATCAGCACGATCAGGTTTCCGTTCTTCTGCCGCACTTCCTCGTTCCAGTACAGTCCGCCTACGGCCCAGCGGAATCCGTCGGATTCCAGGTCGCCGAGCCTGAGTTCGAGGTTGGTCTGGTCGATGTCCGTATCCAGGTCGAACATGAATTGCGCGGGCAAGGGTTCGTTGACGCCGGCCGTCGGCAGGAAAACCGGCCGCCAGGGTTCTCCGTAGTAGTCCACGTCCATGTTCTGAGTGGTTTCGGCGGACGTGCTGCCCAGCCAGGCATTCAGCTTTGCCCCGCCGAAGTCCCATTCCGCCCTTGCGTGCAGCAGCAGCGAATCGAAGGTGCTTCCTTCGTGGTCCTCACCCGTGTACGGATTCAGGCTGGCGGTTATCCGGTCCAGCAAAGGGATCGGCCCCGGTGGCGGAGCGAATACGTTAGCTGGATAGGGTATCGGCGGACCGAAAGTGGGCGGTCCCAGCACGCCCACGACGTGCGGGGGCAACGGCACCGGATCGGCGTGGCCGGTCTTGCTGGCGAGCTGCATTTGCGGGCGGATTTCGTATTCGTCCGACGAGTAGGCAACCCTGAGGTCGAGGTTGAACGTGTCGGACGGCTGGAATGCGGCCGCTGCGGCCACGCCCGTGGAGTCGGAACCGCCAATGCCTTCGCCCGACACCTCGTTTTCGTAGTAGCCGTCGTGCTGCGCCGTTACGGCGTTGATCCGCAGGCCGAGGGTCTCCGATACCGGGAAGGACACGCCCACGCGCGCCTCCATCTGCCCATAGTCGCCCACGTCGGCGGAAAAGCTGGCCTCGAACTCGTCGCTGGGCGCCCGGGAAACGTAGTTTACGGCGCCGCCGAAAGCCACCCGGCCGTACAGCGCGCTTTGCGGACCCTTGACCACTTCGATGCGCTCTATGTCCATGACCTTGAGGTTCATCAGCATTCCGCCGCCCGAGGTCAGCATCGATTCAGACGAGATGTCGATGCCGTCCACGAGGATGCCGACCGGAGCGCGGCCGCGGTCGGTGGGAAGTCCGCGGATATGCGGACGGGTGTCCTGGGGGATCCAGCCCTTGTCGAACACCAGGCCGGGCGTGAGCCGCGCGATGTCGTCGATGTCCCTGATGCCGGCCGCGGCAATGGCTTCTTCGTCGAAGACCGAGATGCTCAGCGGGATGTCCTGTACCGATTCGGTCCGTTTTCGGGCCGTGACGACGATCTCCTCGATTTCCTGTGCCGGCAGCGAGGTGGCAAGCAAGGAAAGGGCGCCGAGCGCAATCGCCGGGCGCGTGAAGCGCGATAAGGTCATGTTTGTCCCCTATTCAAGTGCAAGAGAATTCCGCCTCCCCAAGCGGATCGAAGCCGAGTATATACGGCGATTTGCGTTATTGCGATTGGCGCCAGGATTGGGCGCGGAGGGATGCGTTGGCGCTCAGGGCGGCGTGGAACAGCGCCACGTCGTAGTAGTGGTAGCTCGCTCCGGGCAGCATCAGGGCGTCGAAGGGCCCGGCCGGAGTGCGGTCAAGCCGCAGGATGCCCCGGTCGCACCAGGCCCCGGTGACCCCCGGGATGGAGGCGCGCCGTACCTGTCCCGGCAGGGCAGGCGCCACCGCGCCGCGATTGGCCGAGGCCGGCGTCCATTCGCCCGGCGCCGACCAGTTCAGCGGGTTGCTGCACTGCACGTCCAGACTGCCGTCTTCGCGCTGGTATTGCGGGAAACGCTGGGCCGTGGCGAACTCGGCGGCCCGGGCGTCGCCGGTCGGTCCGTAGGTGACCCAGGAGGCCACGCAGCCAGCATCGTCACTCCTCCGGCATGGCTCGAAGCTCCCGAGCCTGTCACTGTAGGAGCCCAGCGGAACCGGGATGCCGGCGATATAGGTCACGGCCATGCGTTTCCTGAGCGCATCGTCTATTGCGATGACGTCGCTCAGCAGACGCTCGGCGTGCAGGGCGCCCTGACTGTGACCCAGCAGCACGATGGGGCGGTCGCCGGTGCGCTCGGCAAAATGCGTGAACGCGCGCACGACATCGGTGAAGGCCAGGCCGTAAGCCGGGTCCCGATTGCCACGCTGATCGAATACCGCGGCCGAAGCAGCCTGGCGATAGCGAGGGGCATAGACCGCGCAGCAGGCATCCAGCACACTCGCCTGCGACGCCACCACGGCATCCACGGCGGGGCGCGCCGCGGCGTCCGGCACCGTCGCGTTCCATTCGCTTCCGGGCCAGGTGGTGGGGTGGATATAGAAGCCGGCGGCGTGTTCCGCCGCGAGTGCTTCTTCGCCATCGGGATAGCGGGCCCAGTTGTCCCGGCTTTCGTAATCGGGCGGCCGCGGAGCGGCGCGCTCGCCGAACGCATGGTCCGGGACGGCGACGTTGAGGGATACGGAAGAAGCAGGCTTCAGCGCCCCGATCAGTCCGTTCATCATCTTCGCTTCGTCCCAGTCCAGGCGGTCCTCTCCGAAGCGCACGACCACCAGCCCCAGCGACGGCACGACATAGACGCGCTGCGAGAAGTGGCCTTCCATGTACCAGGCGTCGGGCGCCGCCAGCGCCGGGTCGCGCGGCACTTCCAGGCGCGGCTTCGACATGCGCAACTGGGTCGGCGAGTAGGGTTCGTTTCGCCACAGTTGCATGCCGAAATTGGGGTTGGTGGACGCGCCCTGCGTCATTCGATCCACCCAGCCTTCGGGCAGCAGGCGGCGGCCCTTCCAGACGCCGTCTCCGGCCATCAGCTCGCCGATGCGCAGCCAGTTGCGCCCGTTGGATATCAGGCAGCAGAACGATTGCGCATTGCCGCCGGGGCGGTCCAGCTGCACCCAGGCCTCGCCGGCCCCCAGCGGCTCCCAGATCCAGTCCCTGAGCAGTTGCGCCCAGGGCCGTCCGGCGGCCCTTTCGATCGCGATGGAGAGCGCCTGCACGCTGGCGTTGGACCAGATGTACTCGGCGCCAGGTTCGGCGGCCATGGGCGTGCCCAGCGCTTCGCGGGCCAGGTGGCCGGTCAGGAACAGCCGCGCGCCGGGGGCGAACGGACTGACGGCGAAGCGGCCCCGCTCCAGGCCGCCTTCCATGTAGGCCAGGTTCGCCAGCGTGATGCCCGAGCGCTGCGGATCGCCCGCCCACTCCTCCAGCCAGAAGGAGGCCGGCTGGTCTTCGGATTCGATTGCGCCGTTATAGATGGCCGCGCCCAGCATCACGGCGGTCAGGCTCTTGTGCAGCGACTGGGAGTTGTAGGGCGTTCTGGAATTGGCCCCGCGGTCATAGCGTTCGAACTGCAATTCGCCGTTGACGGAAACCAGCAGCGCATACGATTGCTGGCTCTGCGCATAGTCCCAGGCTTCTTCCAGGACATCCTGCGGGATGACCAGTTCCTGCGCGGTATCGGGGGCCGGGCTGTCGCCATAGACGATCGGTACCTGCGGCGAGAACCGGCGGGCATTGGCCGGATCGTCCGCAGACTGGGGCCAGTTTGCGAACCGGACCCAGAGGCGATAGTCGCTCGCCATCCAGCCGAGCGCGCCCAGAAGCGCCACAAGAACGATCAGGGCTACGGCAAGCCACGCACGTTTCCTTCTCATGGCGCGAATCATACCGGCGCGCAATTGCGGAGGCGCCAACTAAAGCCCTTCGTTCGTCCCCCTCCTCGTGGGAGCGTTGGAGCAGGGATTGCGAGAATCGAGCCAGGGATGGCGTCTCCAACGAGGAGGGGGACGAACGAAGGGCGAGGAAGCACGCCCGGCGCCGGCTGTGCTGCGTTCAGTTCAGGGGAGGGTGGCGGCGGTTTCGCCGGCCAGCCTTCCGTAGGTGGTGGCGGTGAGCAGGCCGTTGCCCGCGATATAGCCCCAGCGGGACGGGCCCGAGACGCCGCGCGCCGCCCCGCCGCCCGCGAACAGGTTGGGGAAGGCGCTGCCGTCTTCGCGAAGCACGCGGGCCCGCGCATCCACCCGGAGTCCGCCCTGCGTGTGGAACAGGGCGCCGGTTACGCGAACCCCGTACCAGGGCGCGGCGAGTTCCGGCCTACCGGTGAAATCGCGGCCGAAGGGATCGGATGCTTCTCCCCGCGTCAGGGCCGCCGTCTCGGCCAGCGTCTCCTCCAGCGCCCCGGCCGGCAGCCCGAACAGTTCCGCCAGCTCTCCCGGGGTCGAGGCCTCTCGCACCGCGCCCGCGGTGATGGCTTCGCGGTAATCGTTGAATTCGTGCATCAATTCGTGCAGGCGCTGGTCGTAGACGGTAACGGCAACGTGTTCGGGCTGCGCCAGCACCTCCATCGCCTGCTCGGAATAGCCGATTGACTCGTCGGAAAATCGCCTGCCCTCGAGGTTCACCTGGATCCCGCCCTCCAGGATGACCGGCCACAGGATCGGCACGCCGTAGCCCTTTGCGAGACCGCCGTGCCCCTGGTAGGAGCCGATGTCGGCGATCGCCGCGCCGAGTTCCCGGCCCCACCGGATCGCCTCGCCCTGGTTGCCCGGATGACCGAAGAACTCGGCGTGGCGCAGCTCGGGGATATATTCGGCCACCATGTCCTGGTTGCCGGCGAAACCGCAACAGGCCAGGATCAGCGCTTCGCAGCCGAGGTCCTCGGTGCTGCCGTCCGGGCGCACGCAGCGCAGCCCGCTTATGCGGCCGTCGGCATCGGCGAACAGGTGGCTGACGCGCGCGTCCGTCAGCAGGTCGGCGCCGGCGTCGGTGCAGGCGTCCAGCAGGCTGCCCATCAGTTCGGCGCCGGTGCGGTTGGGGCTGCCGTGCATGCGTTTGACGCTGTGCCCCGAGTAGAGGAAGCTGTCCACCAGCGAAAGCGCCACGCCGCATTCGCCGGCCAGCCACTCCACGGTGCGCGCGGACTCGCGGGCCAGCGCCAGTACAACGTCCGCGTCGGTCTGGTGCTTCGCCTTGGCCAGCAGGTCTTCGGCGAAGAGTTCCGGCGAATCCTCGATGCCCTTGTCGCGCTGCATCCGGGTGCCGGCGCCCGGGATCAGCCCGGTGGACATGCCGGTCGTGCCGATCGGAGCGGCGTCGCGCTCCAGTATGAGCACTTCGGCGCCCGCCTGGCGGGCTGCGAGCCCGGCGCAAAGGCCGCAGCCGCCCGCCCCGACCACGGCCACAGGGACGCTCCAGTCGAAACGCGCTTCCCTGGCGGGCAATACGCTCATCCAATCCTCGGGCACTCGGCCCCGGTGACGAAAACGCGAATCATACGCTCCACTCGCCGTTGCGTTATCGTTACGCACTTCTGTCTGAACATGCCTGGGAGAGAGTTCCATGAATCGGAGGGATTTGCTGCAGGGTGCGGCCGTGATGGGTATCGGTTTGGGCGCACCTCGAATGTTGGCCGCGGAAGCGGCAGCGGGCGCTGCCGCGGAAACACTGACGCTGCCCGGCGATCCGGAATCGCAATGCCGCGCGATGATCCGCGCCTACGGGAACGAGGGCGGCGATCCCTGCGTCTGGAAGACCCGCGGCAAGGTGTTCGCCGTGCAGGAAGACGCGGTCACCCCCATGTACGGGTTTCTGGGCAGCGAAACCGGGTGGTGGAAGCAGGTCGAGGAACACGTGTGGGTGCGCTATCCGTCCACGGTCTCGTTCTTCACCGATCTTGAGACCGGCGAGTTCATCGATCAGTACACGAGCCCCTTCAACGGCGCCACGGTGACGCTGCCGGCGAGCTTCATCCGGCACAAGGAAGGGCAGTACTACACGCCGATGGGCGTGTGGTTCGGCAGCATGAAGCGGGTATTTCCCGACCATTACGCCGAGAAGCCGCTGCACCTGGACTGGACCGACGACAACGGCGTATTGCGCCTGCAGGAAGGCTCGCGCTTTCCTCCCATCCTCCCGCAGCCGTCGCTGGAATACGCTTCCCTTTTCGCCGCGACGCATGAAGTCCTGGGCGAGGAGCCGCGCCAGCCGACCGCAGCCGCGGGTGGCTGGAACATCTTCTCCGCGACCCGCAGGCCGTACAACGAAATGGGAATCCTGCCCGGCCACGTGATATGGCATTTCGACGCGGTCAAGGTGCCGTCCTTCGAGGAGCTGGACGCCGGCTATCTCGAGCGCGCCCGGGCCCTGTCGCCGGTATTCGAGCAGTCGCCCGAGCACGACGACGGACCGTCGTTCTTCGAGCGCATCATCGAGATGCGCGGCTTCGGCTGAGCGGCGCTCTTACGCTGGTTCATGCGCATCCTCAACCGGGAGGCGGTAGCCGAATCGCTGTCGCATGCCGAGTGCATCGATGCGGTGGAAGCCGCGATGCGCGCGGTCTCCCGGGGCGACACGATCATGCCGCTACGCCGCTACATGGACATCCCGGACCACGGCGGCAAGTTCACGCTGATGCCGGGATATCTCGGCGAACCGTGCACCTTCGGCGTCAAGATCGTCTCGAAGTACCCGCGTTCGCCGGACAGTCCATACGGTTCGCATGTCGGCGCCGTGATGATCTTCGACAGCGAGCAAGGCATACCGCTGGCCCTGATGGACGGCAGCGAACTGACGGCGATCAGGACGGCCGCGGCCAGCGCGCTGGCCACGCGGATCCTGGCGCGCGCCGACGCCGCGACGCTGGCGATACTCGGCACCGGCACGCAGGCGCAGCACCATGTCCAGGCGCTGACCTGCGTGCGGCCGATCACCGAAGTGCGCGTCTGGGGGCGCACGCACGCCTACGCCAACCGGCTCGTGCGGCGGCTGGCATTGCCCGCTTCCGTTGCCGCCCGCGTCTGCGACAGTGCGCGCCGGGCCGTCGACGGCGCCGACATCGTCTGCACCACGACTTCGGCCGCCGAACCGGTGCTTGAAGGCAAGTGGCTGGCGCCGGGTTGTCACGTCAACCTGGTCGGAGCGGCGATAGCCAGTTCGGCCGAGGCCGACGTTGACGTCGTGACCCGCTCGCGCTTCTACGTGGACTACAAGGCCTCCGCGATGGACCAGGCCGGAGAGTTGCTCGCCGCGATCAGGGACGGCGTGGTGTCCGAATCGCATATCGCCGGAGAGATCGGCGACGTGCTGGCCGGTCGTGTTGCCGGACGGCGCGACGACGAGGAAATCACGGTATACAAGTCGCTGGGCGTGGCCGCACAGGACCTGGCTGCCGCTCACGCCGCTTTTCGCAACGCCGAGAGCAGGAACATCGGCGTGGACCTCACCTGGGACTAGACCGGAGGAATAAACGATGACCGATTCTTTGGGATGGCGAAGAAAGTTCGGGGTGCTGGGGCCTTCTACGAACACTATCGTGCAACCGGATTTCGACGACCTGCGCCCGCCGGGCGTAACCAATCACTACTCGCGGATCATCATCCAGGACGCCAATGCGATATCGGACGAGACCTTCATGGCCGGCACCATCGAGATTTCCGAGAATACGGCGGCAGCCGTACGCGGCGTGCTGACCTGCAAGCCGGACTACCTGGTCATGGGGATGTCGGCCGTGACGTTCTACGGCGGCGTGAAGGGCGGCACGGAATGGAAGAGGAGGATCGAGGAGATTGCGGAACTGAAGCTGTCCGTCGGTTCCGAGGCCGTGGCCGACGCGCTCGATGCCTACGGCTCGCGCAACGTGGCGTTCATGTCGCCCTACTACCCGGTGGCCAACCGCGAGGTCAGTCGGTACCTGTCGGACCGCGGCTTCAACGTCGTGCGGGACTCCTGCCTGCGCTGCCCCTCATGGACCGCCATCGCGGAAGTGCCGGAATCGCGGGTGGCCGGCGTATTCCGGGAACTCGACGGCGACGATGTCGATGCGCTGGTGCAGGTGGGCACCAACCTTTCGGCGATACGGCTGGCGGCGGGCGCGGAACGCTTGCTCGGCAAACCCGTGATCGCCATCAACACCGCCACCTACTGGCATGCGCTGAGGGCCAACGGCATCCAGGACAAGGTCATGGGCTTCGGCCGCCTGCTGGAGGAGTTTTAGTGTTGCGTCTCAGCCGGTGTCGAGGGTGGCGAGCTGTTCGGCCTCCATGTGCTGGCGGAGCGGCTCGATGATTCCGTCCAGGTCGCCTTCCATGATCTGCGGCAGCTTGTAAAGGCTCAGGTTGATGCGGTGGTCGGTGACCCGGCCCTGCGGGAAGTTGTAGGTGCGGATGCGCTCGGAGCGGTCGCCGCTGCCCACCTGTGAGCGGCGCTCCTCGGCGCGCTCGCGCTCCAGGCGGCTCTGCTCGGCGTCCAGCAGCCGCGCGCGCAGCAGCGACAGCGCCCGGGCGCGGTTCTTGTGCTGCGAGCGCTCGTCCTGGCACTCCACGACGATTCCCGTGGGCAGGTGGGTGAGTCGCACCGCGGAGTCGGTCTTGTTCACGTGCTGGCCGCCGGCGCCCGAGGCGCGATAGGTATCGACCCTCAGGTCGCCCGCATCGATCTCGATTTCTCCCGTTTCCTCGGCTTCCGGGAGGACCGCCACGGTGCAGGCCGAGGTGTGAATCCGCCCCTGCGACTCCGTTTCCGGGACCCTCTGCACGCGATGGGCGCCGGACTCGAACCGCAGGTAGGAAAAGACCCGCTTGCCGGCCAGCCGGCACACGATTTCCTTGTAGCCGCCGTGTTCGCCCTCGCTCATCTGAATGATCTCCTGCGTCCAGCCGCGCCCCTCCGCATAGCGCGCGTACATGCGGAACAGGTCGCCGGCGAAAATCGCCGCTTCGTCGCCGCCGGTGCCGGCGCGGATCTCCAGGTAGACGTCGCGCGCGTCGCGCGGGTCGGGCTTTAGCAGGAAACGGCGCAACTGGACTTCCAGGGCCGTCTGTTCGCGCCGCGCCTCCTCGGCCTCCTCCCGCGCCAGCTCGCGCAGCTCCTCGTCGTCGCCGCCGAGCATTTCCTCCGCCGAAGCCTCCGTTTCGAGCGCCCGCTCGAGGCGACCCAGCAGACTGGCCAGGGGCTGCAGACGCGAGTGCTCGCGGCCGGCATCGCGCCGGCGCACCGGATCCGAAAGCACTTCCGGATCCGCCAGCGACGCCTCAAGTTGTTCAAAACGGGTCTTGAGGCCGCGGAGTTTTTCCAGCAGGGCGGGGTTCATGGTCGTTTCCGCGTGGGGTCTTTTGACCGGCGGTGCCTGGCACTGGGGCTATTATCGCAGCGTGGATCGTCATTCCCGCACCTGGCCGGTCGCCGTCTTGCTCGCAGGGCTCTTCCTCGCGGCTTGCGCGAGCACGCAGATGCGGCTGGCCGAAGCCGGGTGGCCGGCGTTTCCTGGTAATGAGGCCCGCGCCCTGCTGGCCGAGGCGCAACGCTCGCCGGAAGGCGCGGCGGCAGCGCCGAAGGCCCGGGAGGCGGCGGAGTTCGCCTTCCGGCGCGATCTCTATGCCCTTGCCCTGGAAGCGGCGTCCTTGTGGCATTCGAGCGAACAAGGCGAACCGGAAGTCCTGGCTCTGCTGACGGCCCTGTACGCAGCTGCCGGCGACATGCAGTCGGCGTTCGAAGCGGCTCGCGAGGGTCTTTCCGCCGATGCGGATGAAGAAGGCTTTCTCGCATTGCTCGAGGAGCGGCTGAACGGAATCAATTCGGACGCGCTGACCACAGCGGACCTGGAGCCGCTGACCAGCCGACTCGCCGCCGAGTATCCCGATTTGCCGCAAGTTCTCAATCTCGGTGCGCACGTGGCGCTTGCCGCCGAGGAATATTCGCAGGCCGCCCGGTTGGCGGAAGACCTGTTGCAGCTTGATACCGGGCGCGACGATGCGCATGCGCTGGCGGCCACAGCGCTGTTGCGGGCCGGCGACCCGGATGCCGCCCTCGCCCGGTTGACCGAGCAATTGGCCATTCGCGACAGCCTGGTGCTGGAGCAGAACTACGTGGCCCTGCTGCTGGCGGCGGAACAGCCGCGCGAGGCATTCAGCCGCCTTCGAAATCTTCGCGCCACGCACCCGGGCTCTCCGGATCTGGCACTGCAGGAGGCCGGGCTGCTGCGGATGCTGGACGCCGACAATTTCGCCGAGTCGATATACCTCGAACTTTTTTCGCGCGGCTACCGGCCCGATTTCTGCCGCCTGGCCCTGGGACAGATCGCCGCCCGGCGCGAGGATTGGCTGGAGTCGATCGAGTGGCTCGCCGGGATCGAAACGGAACGGCTGGCGCCCGCGGCCACGAGTTTGCTGGTCAGGGCTTTCGTAGCGCGGAATGAAATCGACGAGGCGCTGGCGACCCTTCTGGACCATGTCGGGCGCTATCCCCAGCACGCCTTCGAGAGCCTGCCGCTGCTCGCTTTCGTGATGCGGGCCGCCGATCGCGATGTTCAGGCGCTGGCGGCCTATGAGGAAGCTCTTCGCTACCGGCCGCAAAGCCGAGTATTGAGGATGCAGCGAGCACACCTGTTGCTGGATCTCAGGAAACACCGCAGGGCGATCCGGGAGATGGAGGGCCTGCTGGCCGAGCACCCGCGCGACTCGGAAGTGCTCAATGCCCTGGGATACACGCTGGCGGATCGGGGCATACGCCTTGACGAAGCCCATGGTCATATCAGCCTGGCGCTGGAGCTCGACCCCGACTCGCCCGCGATCGTGGACAGCATGGGCTGGGTGCTCTACCGCCTGGGCAGGAAGGAGGAGGCGGTGCCGCTGCTGGAGCAGGCGCTCGAAAGCCTTCCGAACCCCGAAGTCGCCGCGCATCTTTGCGAGGTCCTGTACGAACTGGGGCAGACGGAACGGGCCGACGAACTGCTGCGCGACTCGCTGGCGCAGTACGAGGACGAGGACACGTCGCTCCTGGAGGCCGTCCGGGAAAGGTATTCGAGGTGAGGCAAAAGGCGGCGTTTGCCGGATTCCTGGTTGCGGTCGCAGGGCTGCTGGCGGGCTGCACGGCGACAGGCAATCGCGTCCCCGCGGTCCTGGACGCGGCCGCGCTTGCGGAACTTGAGTCCTGGGAGCTGCGCGGCCGGGTGGCGCTGAATCGGGAGGGCCGGGGGGCGCAGGCCAGCGTCCTGTGGCGCCAGGAAGGACCTCTGGCGCAGCTGGAATTGAGCGGACCCTGGGGCGTGGGCGCCGAGCGCGTGCGGATCGAGGGCGGCGACGTGGACCTGTTCAGCGAGGGCGAATGGGTTTCGATGTGCGCGCCCGGCATGCAGATCGACGAGCTGGATATGCTGTGCGACAGCGCGCCGCTCAAAAGCCTTCCCTACTGGTTGCGCGGACTGCCGGATCCCGGATCCCCGTTCACCGAATACAGTTCCGGGCAGGGCGCGGCGCGGGAATTCCGCCAGGACGGCTGGAGTATCGAAGTGAACGCGCTGTCCCGCTCGGGCGGCCTCGCCGTTCCCCGAAGGCTCAACATATCCGGCCCCGGCGCTTCAATGAGGGTGGCCATCACGAACTGGGAGTTGCCGCCGGTTCGCTGAGCCGGCCGGGGCGGTTGCACGTGGACACTCGCGCCCCGGGCCTGAAGATCACCGACGAGTTCGCCCGCGCGCTGGAGGGCATGGAGCAGGGCGCCCGGCACCTGCTGATCACCGGCAGCGCGGGGACCGGCAAGTCCACTCTGCTGAGTCATTTCTGCCAAAGCGTCGATTGGGACCCGGTGGTCCTGGCGCCTACCGGCGTGGCGGCGCTGAACGTGGGCGGTCAGACCGTCCACCGCTTTTTCGGCTTCGGGATCGACGTAACGCCGGAAGCCATCGCCGCGCGCCGCGGCAAACCGCGCAATGCGAAACTCTTCAGAAACCTGCGCACCTTGATCATCGACGAGGTATCGATGCTGCGCGCCGACCTGCTCGACTGCGTGGATCTGTTTCTGAGGCGCTACGGGCCCCGCCCCAACGCCCGCTTCGGCGGCGTCCACATGGTGTTTATCGGCGACCTCTACCAGCTTCCTCCGGTGGTTACCGGACTCGAGCACCAGGCGCTTCGCCAAGTCTACGATTCCCCTCATTTCTTCAGCGCCCGCGCGCTCGAGGACCTGGAGCTGGAGATCATCGAACTCACGCGCGTATTCCGGCAGCGCGACCGCGGGTTCGTGCGCCTGCTGAACCGCGTTCGCAAGAAATCGCTGCAAGACAGCGACCTGGAGAGACTGAACCGGCGGGTGGACCCCCATTTCGATCCGCCCGACGGCGAGGGCTACATCACGCTGACCGGCACCAACCGCAAGGCGGGCCTGATCAACCGCGACCGGCTGGACGGCCTGGCCGCGCCCGAGCACCGGTTCGATGCCGTAATCGAAGGCGCTTTCGGCCGCGAGTACTACCCCACGGAGGCGCAACTTCGCTTCAAGGCAGGCGCCCAGGTCATGCTGCTGAACAACGACGGGGCCGGGCGCTGGGTCAACGGCAGCATCGGCGTGATCGAGGGCGTGAACATCGGCGGCGGCGAGGCCTACGTGCTGGTCCGCCTGGCCGATTCCGGACGGCGCGTTCGCGTCGAGCCCTACGAGTGGGAGTTGATCCGCTTCGAGGCCCGCGAGGGGTCCATCTTCAGCAGTCCGGCGGGAACCTTCACCCAGTTTCCGTTCCGGCTGGCCTGGGCGGTGACCGTCCACAAGAGCCAGGGCAAGACTTTCGAGCGGATGGTGATCGATCTCGACCGCGTCTTCGCCGCCGGTCAGACCTACGTTGCCCTGAGCCGCTGCACGTCCTTCGAGGGGCTGGTGCTGACCCGCCCGCTGACGGCCGGTTCCATCCGTTGCGACTGGCGCGTGCAGCGCTTTCTGACCGGCGAGCAATACAAGCGCGCGGAACGAAGCCTGTCCACCGATACCAAGCTCGAAATCATCGAAAGAGCCATCGCCGCGGCCAGCCCCCTCGACATGGAGTACCTGAAGCGCAACGACGTGCGCACGCGACGCCGCATCCGCCCGCTGGAAGTGGGCATGCGGTCTTACTCCAACCGGGAATTCCTCGGCATGCGCGCCTGGTGCATGCTCCGCCGGGACGAGCGCACCTTCCGCCTCGACCGCATCCTCTCCCTCAGCCCTCCCGACCCCTGACCAGGTCCTATAATCAGGCGTTCAGCAAGGGTTCAGCATGGGGGAGAAGACCATGACCGACAATCCCGGCTACACGGCCGATTTCATCAAGTCCGACACGGACCAGGCGACGTTCATGAAGGATCCGGCGATGGATCATCTGATGACGGCGCTGGTGTCGGTGAGCACGGAGATCTGGGCGCAGGCCCGGCGCATGAAGATCATGGAGCGATTGCTGGAGGACCATGGGAAGGTGACGCGCGAGATGATCGAGGGTTACATGCCGAGCGCGGAGGAGGAGGCGTCCTGGCGTGCCGAGCGCGACCGTTTCATCGAGCGGACCTTTGGTTCGATCACGGTGGGGCATTCGGGCGAGGGCCAGCCGATGATGGAGTTCCGCAACCGCTCGGGCATGGGAGGTGACCAGTCATGATGAATCGACGCACGATTCTGGGCGCCCTGGCCGCGGCCTTTTCCGCCACGGCTGCTACGCGCAAGGCGCGCGCGTCCACGGCCACCCCGCCTTCACCGCCGTACGACTTCGAGCCGCGCGGCAACATCGGCAAGCTGGAGCGTCTGGCCAGTCTTGACCTGGAAAGCCGCCAGGACTTCCTGACCGGCTTCCGCGTCTGGTCGAACGGCCCTCTCGGCCGCGCCGCACAGGTTCGCGCCGAACACATCTTCAAGCAAGAGGGCATCGATCCCGCGAGCAATCTTTCGATCGAGGCGCTGCGCGAGGTGCTGGAACGCGATCCGGTGATCGGCGCCAGCATGCGCTACTGGATCAGCGGCCAGCAGATCAGCTGGAAGATCCTGCAGGAGGAGTTCCACGGCAAGGCCGACACCTACCTGGCGGAGCTGGACGCGGCCGACAAGGCAGGTCCGGGCTCGGTGAAGCTGGACCCGGACCTCAAGGTCCCGGAATACGCTTCGCACGAAATCCACATCCAGCCCGGCGGCTACGTGGGCGATCCCTTTGCGGGCCACATCTATCACTACGGCACCAACCACTTCTACATGGGTCACAACGACCAGGACGAGGTGCACGCGCAACTGGCGGCGGCGGTCGAGCCGCCCGAAGACGGCCAGGTCAAGCGTATTCTCGATCTGGCCTGCGGGCCCGGCCAGCTGACCCTGGCGCTGAAGGACCGTTTCCCGGATGCCGAGGTGTGGGGACTGGACGTTTCCGCTCCGATGGTGCGTTATGCGCACATGCGGGCGGTCGAGCTCGGCCGGGAACTGCACTTCGTGCAGGCGCTGGGCGAGAAGACCGGCTTTCCGGACGGGTTTTTCGACCTGGTGGCCTCGTACATCGTCTTTCACGAGACCCCGGCGAGTATCACCAGGGACATCGTTGCCGAGGTGCGCCGCATTACGCGTCCCGGCGGCGTGTTCCAGCCGTTCGATTTTCCGAGCGACGAGCACCCGCCCACCGGTTTCCGCAAGTTCAGGCGCTGGTGGGACCACCGCTGGAACCAGGAAGTGTGGCGCAACGAATTCGCGAGCATCCATTTTCCGACCGAGATCGAGAAGGCCGGCTTTTCGGTGCGCGAAGCGAAGAAGGGCGTGCTGTTCTTCGGGCGGGTCCACGCAACGCGCAACGCTTGAGCCGCACCCAGCCACGAGGGCGCCCCCGGGAGCGAGGGCGTCCTGCCCTCATTCCGGGCCTGCTGGCCGCGGCAGGCCTTTTCATCGCCGCATCGGGCCCGCCCGCCCATGCGCAAACGGCCGAGGGCAACGATGACGCGGCGGGGGAGTGGCCGAATTTCGGCAGGGACCCGGGCGGAAGCCAGTATTCCCCGCTGGATGAGATCAACCGGGAAAACGTAGGCCGCCTCGAACAGGCCTGGGTACACCATAGCGGCGACTATGCGGAAGGCCCCTTCAGGATCGGGTCGACGCAGCAGGCCGTGCCGTTGATGGCCAACGGGCTGGTCTATTTCTGCACGCCCTTCAACCGGGTTTTCGGCGTCGATGCCGAAAGCGGCGAAGAGGTCTGGGTGTTCGATGCACACGCCGCGCTGACAGGAAACGAAGCCGAACGAGCAGGCGAACGCGGGCCGAGCACCTGCCGCGGGGTGGCCTACTGGGAGCGGACGGAAGCATCGACCGAGCCCTGCGCGAAGCGCATCTTCAAGGGCGACTTCACCGGCGCCGTCCACGCGATCGATGCACTGACCGGGGAAGCCTGCCGGGACTTCGGCGCGGCCACGGATCACCCCGGCTACGTGTCGCACTGGGATTACGAGGGCTATGGCGAAGGAGAGGTTCGCGGCATGTCGTCGCCGCCGGTGGTGCTGGGCGACCTGGTGATCGCCGGCAGCGGTTCGAACGACGGCATTGCCAATGCGAACGACGGGGTGGTGCGGGCCTTCGACGTGCGAACCGGGGCAATGGTGTGGGAATTCAATCCCATCCCCCCGGAGTACAGCGCCGTCACGGGCGCCGCCAACGTATGGACCACGATGAGCGCCGATCCGGCGCGCAACCTGGTTTTTCTGCCCACCACCAGCCCGTCGGTGGACTACTATGGCGGAGGCCGCCGCGTGGAACTTCCGCTGGCGAACGCCGTGGTGGCGGTGGACGGGGCAACCGGCAAGCCCGCCTGGTCTTTCCAGACCGTTCACCACGACCTGTACGACTACGACCTGCCGGGCCACGCCCTGCTGGTGACCATCCGCAAGGACGGAAAGGCGCGCGAGGTCGCCATACAGCAGACCAAGAGCGGACATCTTTTCGTGTTCGACAGGGATACGGGCGAACCGGTTTTTCCCATCGAGGAACAGGCCATTCCACCTTCCGATCTGCCCGACGAGACCGCCTTTCCCACTCAGCCAATACCCATGGGCATCTCGACCTTCGCCCGCACCGAACTGGACCGGGAAAGCCTTTTCGGGATCACCGCGCTGGACCGCGCCTGGTGCCGCAGGCGGTTTGACGAATCGCGCTACGACGGCCTCTTCACGCCGCCCAGCCGGCGCGGCAGCATCCTGTTTCCTTCGGCGCTGGGCGGCGGCAACTGGGGCGGCGCGGCGTTCGATCCTGCAAGCAATCTTCTCGTGATCAAGGCTGAGAACCTGGCTACCTGGCTGCGCTTCGTGCCGCTGGAAAAGGGTGAACATGACGGGCCGCGCGACTATCTCAACCGCACACTGAGCGGAACGCCCTACCGCGTGGAGGGCGAGGTCTGGATCTCGCCTTCGGGGTTTCCGTGTACGCCGCCCCCGTGGGGCACGCTGAGCGCCATCGACATGGACAGCGGCGAGTTGCGCTGGCAGGTGCCCCTGGGACGTCTGCGCGCGATGGGCATTACATTGCCGTCCGCTTTCGGCTGGGGCTCGCCCAGCGTCGGCGGTCCCATCGTTACCGCGGGGGGGCTGGTGTTCGTGGCCTCCACCCTCGATCACAACCTGCGCGCCCTGGACGTTGAAACCGGCGAGGAGCTCTGGTCCGGCGCCTTGCCGGCGCCCGGCATGACGGTGCCGATCACCTACCGCGCCGGCGGACGGCAATACGTCGTGATCGCTGCCGGCGGCAACGCGCGCGCCGGGACCGCGCAATCGGATGCGGTGGTGGCTTTCGCCCTGCCGGACTGATCCGCCCGTCCTAGTCCTGCAGTAGCCTGCGCGCAATGCGGCGCGCCTGCGGGAGATCATCCGCGACATGATCCTTCGGAACGGCGCGAAGCACGCCGAGAGTGTTGATCATTTCGGCCACGGTTCCCGACAGGCCGACCACGATCACGTCGGTGTCCGCGTCCCGGGCCACGTCCAGAATCTGCTCGATGACCATGGCGGCGCTGTCGTCGAGATACTTT
This sequence comes from Gammaproteobacteria bacterium, assembly GCA_011523505.1. Lineage (GTDB taxonomy): Bacteria > Pseudomonadota > Gammaproteobacteria > Steroidobacterales > Foliamicaceae > Foliamicus. Next base: position 143,484 of record WTGP01000019.1, on the reverse strand, counting down.
GCGCCGGAAAAATCGAAGACGACGATTTCGTGGTCCTTGATGTCGGCGCCGATCACGCTCACCAGGTTGCGTGACGAAGCCACCGTAAGCGTGCCGCGCAAGGCCACCATCCCGACCCGGGCCTGCAGCGGGTCGCCGATCGCCATGCCCTCCTCGCCGGCGAAGAACGTCCGGTCGAGAACCGGCACCGAAACCACGCTGTCCAGTTCGAGTCCCTTCAACTGGCGCGCGTGATTCATGCCGGCAACGATCAGGCCGATCGCAACGGCGGTGACGAGATCGACCGCGACCGTAAGCAGCAGCGTCATCAGCATGACCACGAGGTGGTCGCGGCGCAGGCGGTGGATGCGCAGCAACAGCCGCCAGTCGACGATGTCCCAGCCGATTTTCATCAGGATGCCGGCCAGCACCGCGTGCGGTATCGGCTCCACGTACTTTCCGAATCCCAGCAGCAACGCCAGCAGGAACAGGGCGCGTATGGCGCCGGACACCTGCGTGCTGCCGCCCGCGCGGATATTGGTGACGGTCCCGATGGTGGCGCCCGCGCCCGGCATTCCCTGGAACAGCCCGGAAACGATGTTGCCGATTCCCTGTCCGACCAGTTCCTTGTCCGGCTTGTGGCGCGTGCCGGTCATGGAATCCGCCACCAGCGAGGTAAGCAGGCTGTCCACGGAGCCCAGCAGCGCGAGGATGATTGCCGGGTGCAAGGCGCCCAGCAGGAAGTCGACTGTCGGCATTTCAAACCGGAGCGGGGGCAATCCCTCGGGGATTGAACCGATTGCAGGGGCCCCGGTCAGCCACAGGATTCCGATCAAGGAGCCGGCGACGAGCGCAATCAGCGGCGCGGGAGCCAGGCGCTCCAGGCGCCGTGGCCAGAAGATCGAGATGGCCAGCGCCAGGACTGCGATCGCCAGCGCGCTTGGATTGACCTCGGCGATGGCGCCGGGCAGATCCTGCAACGCACCCATCGGACCTTCGGGCGAAGTGGGCGCGCCCAGAAACGGCAGCACCTGGATCAGCATGATGATGATGCCGATCCCGGACATGAACCCGGAAACCACCACGTGCGGCGTGTAGACGACGAACCGCCCGATCCTCAGCACGCCCAGCAGCACCTGGATCAAGCCCGCCAGCACCACGATGATCAGCGCCTCGCCCATGCCGTCCGCGTGGGTCGAGATGATCACGGCCATGGCCACGGTCATCGACGGCGTGGGTCCCGAAATCTGCGACCGCGTGCCGCCGAACACGGAAGCGAAGAAGCCGACCGCGATTGCCCCGTAGATGCCCGCCTCGGCGCCAAGGCCCGAGGCGATGCCGAAGGCCAGCGCCACCGGCAGCGCGACCACGGCGGACGTGATGCCACCGAACACGTCGCCCTGGAAGGTCTTGAGGTCGTACTTCATTGGGAGTGGGGCGTTGCCCTCACGGTGTCCACCCGCGCGCGGACTGTCAGGCGAACACGCGTTCTCCGATCATGCGCCCGAATACCAGCGCCGGCGTCAGCAGCATCCCGTTGACGATGCCGAAGCCGGTCGTCGCGCCCGCGCCCAGCACCTCGCCGGCGGCGTAGAGGTTGGGGATTGGATCGCCGTTACCGTTCAGTACCTGAAGTTCCGGACTGACGGTCAGGCCCGCGAAGGAAATCAGCTGCGCACCCTGCATGCGGATGGCGTAGTACGGTGGCTTGCCGACCGGCAGCGGCATGTGCTCGCGGCCGAATTCGGGATCCTGGCCGCCTGCCTGGGCCGAGTTGTAGCGCCCGATGGAGGCCGCCAGCCCATCGCCGTCGATTCCGGCCCAGTAGGCCAGTTCGGCCAGCGAATCCCCGCGCGAGAAGAAATGGTACTTGTCGAACGCCCAGTCCAGCCGGTCCCGGTCCCAGCCGCCCACCAGGGACGGCGCCGAGTCCATGATCTGCTGGTCGAACACGATCCAGAAGCGGTGGTCCTTCTGCCCGAGAAGCGCGTGCTCGCGAGCATCCACGCTGGGATGGTCTTCACGCACGAAGCGTTGCCCGCCCGAATTCACGTAGACCTCCCAGGGCAGGCGCGTCTGCGGCGCGGTGCGCACCGGCACGGGGGCCGGAGTGCTCGGCACGTTGAAGTCGTTCAGCACCATGCCGAAGGCAACCAGGAAGAGTTCTCCGCCGCGCAGCGTGCCGCCCGCCCCCACGCCCATCTCCAGGCCGCCGCCCAGATTGAAGGGATAGGCCATGTTGGCGTACAGCGGTGCGCCATGCAGTTCCCGGAACATTTCCGGATTGGCCGCGCAACCGCCCGTGGTCAGCGCCACCTTGCGGCCCAGCAGGTCCATCTTGCGCCCCATTGCGTCGCGCACCATGACGCCGTTCACCGCCCCGGATTCGTCCTGAATCAGTTCCTGCGCGTCGGTGCGAATCAGGAACTCGATGGAGCCCTGGCGCGCCAGTCCGAGGAATTGCGGCAACAGAATCTTCAGGATCGCGACCCCGAACTGTTCCGCCCACTGGTAGCGCCGCGTCAGATAGGGTTCGTGCCCGCCGCCCACGACCGGGTGGCCGGGCAGCGGGGTAAAGCCATTCGCGCCCAGCCAGTCAATGGTCCTGGCCGCTTCGTTGACGAACACGCGGACGAGGTCCTGGTCGATCTTGCCCTTGCTGATGCGCATGATGTCGTCAAAGTGGGCCTCGGGCGAATCCTCGATCCCGTGCTCGGCCTGGAATCGCGTTCCCGCGGCAGAGATCTGCCCGAAGGAACGATCGAGCGTGCCTCCCAGCCGGTGCGCGCGATCGACTACCAGCACCCGGGCGCCCTGCTGCGCCGCAAAGATCGCGCAGGGCAGCCCGGCCGACCCGCCGCCCACCACGATCAGGTCCCAGGTTTCGCTGGCCGCGCGGCTGATGCGGGGCATCAGCGCCAGTGCCGCCGCCGCTCCCGCGCCCGTAATCAACTCTCTCTTGTTGAGCCGGAAGCCCGCGGTGTCCGTCGCGGTATCAATTTCGGTCTTGCTCATCAGAAATCCTCCCACGGGTGTCAGGCGAACACGCGTTCCCCGATCATGCGACCGAACACCAGCGCCGGTGTCAGCAGCATCCCGTTGGTGATGCCGAAGCCGGTCAGCGCTCCCGCGCCCAGCACTTCGCCGGCGGCGTAGAGATTGGGGATGGGATCTCCGTTCCCGTTCAGCACTTCAAGGTTGGTGTTCACGTTCAGGCCGGCAAAGGAAAGCAACTGGGTGCCCTGCATGCGGATGGCGTAGTACGGCGGCTTGCCCAGGGGCAGCGGCATGTGCTCGCGGCCGAAGTCGGGGTCCTGGCCGCTCGCCTGGGCGGAGTTGTAGCGCCCGATGGAGGCGGCCAGTCCCTCGCCGTCGATGTCGGCCCAGTAGGCCAGCTCGGCCAGGGAATCGGCACGAGAGAAAAAGTGGTACTTGTCGAAAGCCCAGTCCACCCGCTCGCTGTCCCAGCCCATGACCACCGACGGCGCCGCGTCCCGGATGGCCTGGTCGAACACGATCCAGTAGCGGTGGCCTTCCTGTGCGAGCAATGAGTGTTCGCGCGCGTCCACGCTGGGATGGTCTTCGCGCACGAAGCGCTGCCCGGCGGTGTTGACGTACACCTCCCAGGGCATGCGGCGTTCCGGGGCGGTGCTGATGGGCACTCCAGCGGGCGTGCTCGGCACGTTGAAGTCGCTCAGCACCATGCCGAAGAAGGTCTGGAACAGCTCCGCGCCGCGCAGCGTGCCGCCCGCGGCCACGCCCATCTCCAGGCCCCCGCCCAGGTTGTAGGGATAGGCCAGGCTTGCGTACAGCGGCACCCCGTGCAGGTCCCTGAACATTTCGGGGTTGCCCGCGCAGCCGCCGCTGGTCAGCGCCACCTTGCGGCCCAGCAGGTCCATCTTGCGCCCCGTCGCATCGCGCACCATGACGCCCTTCACCGCACCGGTATCGTCCTGTATCAGTTCCTGCGCGTCGGTGCGGATCAGGAACTCGATCGACCCCTGCCGGGCAAGATCGAGGAACTGGGGCAGCAGGATCTTGAGGATCGCGACTCCGGCCTGTCCGGCCCACTGGTAGCGCCGGGTCAGATAGGGCTCGTGTCCGCCGGACTTGACGGGATGGCCGTCCAGGGGGGTAAAACCGTGCTCGCCCAGCCAGTCCAGGGTCCTGGCCGCATCATTGACGAAGACCCGGACCAGGTCGGTATCGACCTTGCCCTTGCTGATTCGCATGATGTCATCGAAATGCGCTTCGGGCGAATCCTGGATCTCCAGTTCGGCCTGCAGCCGGGTGCCGGCGGCCGCTATCTGGCCCGAGGAACGGTCCAGCGTTCCGCCGAGGCGGTGCGATCGCTCGACCACGAGGACCCGGGCGCCCTGCTGGGCGGCGAAAATCGCGCAGGGAAGTCCTGCCGAGCCTCCGCCGATCACGATCAGGTCCCAGGTCTCGCTGGCCGCCCGGCTGATTCGCGGCATCATGGCCAGCGCCGCCGCCGCGCCCGCGCCGGCGAGCAGTTCCCGCTTGTTGATTTGCACGTTTCCGGCTTCGGCCAGGAATTCGAACGAATTGTTGCGCATTTGAAGGACCCTCCCAATCTAGTGCCGTGTCAAGCCGCTACCTTCGCATCAGCGCGTCCCCCATGGCGTGTGGCAAGGCGCGTCCCGCCGGGAATGGTGTATCCATTGCCCAGGGGCGCAACGCGGCCACGGGCCATGGGGGCCGCGCCCTTCGGGAGCGAGCGGGGCGCGCCACTGCGGCGTTGCAGCCCTGGGCAATACGAGCAGTATTCCCTGCGGTCTGCGCCTTGCATTGGCCCGCCCCGCTCGCTCTGATGCGAAGGTAGCGGCTTGACACGGCACTTGCCATTCTACGCACGATCTTGAGCCTTCGGTCGCCGCTTCCTAGGTCAGGACCCGTTCCCCGATCATGCGTCCGAATACCAGCGCGGGCGTCAGCATCATTCCGTTGACGATGCCGAAACCGGTGGTGGCTCCCGCGCCCAGCACTTCGCCGGCGGCGTAGAGGTTGGGAATGGGCCGGCCGTCCCGATTCAGCACCTCGAGTTGCGGGTTGACGTGCAAGCCGGCAAAAGTGAGCAATTGCGTGCCCTGCATGCGAATGGCGTAAAACGGCGGCTTGCGAACCGGCAGGGGCATGTGCTCGCGGCCGAAATCCGGGTCGCGCCCGCCGGCCTGTCCGGCGTTGTAGCGCTCGACGGCTGCCGCAAGGCCGTCCGCTTCGATGCCCGCCCAGAAGGCCAGTTCCGCAAGCGTGCCGGCGCGCGAGAAGAAGTGATACTTGCTGAAGGCGAAGTCCAGCCGCGCACGGTCCCAACCCAGCGCCACCGGGGGCGCCGTATCCATGATCTCCTGGTCGAAGATCATCCAGTAGCGATGGTTCTCCTGGGCGAGGAGCGCGTGTTCGCGCTCGTCCACGCTCGGATGGTCCTCGCGCACGAAGCGCTGCCCGGCCGAGTTCACGTACACCTCCCAGGGCATGCGCCGTTCCGGGTAGCTGTTGACCGGGACTCCGGCCGGCGTGCTCGGCACGTTGAAATCGTTCAGCACCATGCCGAAGAAGGTCGTGAAGAGTTCCGCACCCCGCAGAACGCCGCCGGCGCCCACGCCCATCTCCAGGCCGCCGCCGAGATTGAAGGGATATGCGAGCCGCGCATACATCGGAACGCCGTGCAGCCGCTCGAACATTTCCGGGTTGCCTCCGGCGCCGCCGGTGGTAATCGCGACCTTTCGCCCCATCAGGTCCATCCTGCGGCCCAGGGCGTCCTCCACCATCACGCCCGTGACGGCGCCGTCGGCATCCTGAATGAGTTCCTTCGCGTCGGTGCGCATCAGGAATTCGATAGAGCCCTTGCTGGCCAGATCCATGAATTCGGGCAGGAGCACTCTCAGGATCGCCACCCCGTTCCCCGCCGCCCACTGATAGCGCCGCACCCGGTACGGTTCGTGGCCTCCGGTGGTCACCGGGTGGTCGGGCAGGGGCGTGAACCCGTGATCGCAGAGCCAGTCCACCGTCCTGGCCGCCTCGCCCACGAACACACAGGCCAGTTCGGCGTCCACCTTGCCGCGGCTGATGCGCATGATGTCGTCAAAGTGGGCTTCCGGCGAATCCTCGATGCCCTGTTCCGCCTGGATACGCGTTCCCGCCGCGGCGATCTGCCCCGTCGAGCGATCCAGCGTTCCCCCCAGCCGGTGGGCCCGGTCCACTACCAGCACCCGCGCGCCCTGCCGGGCCGCGAAGATCGCGCACGGCAGACCCGCCGATCCTCCGCCCACCACGATCAGGTCCCAGGTCTCGCTCGCCGCCCGGCTGATGCGCGGCAACAGAGCCAGTGCCGCCGCCGCTCCCGCCCCCGCGAGCAATTCCCGCTTGCTTAACCGCAATCCGGAATGAGCACGCATAAAGTTTGTGAACGGCTCATTCATTATCGATTCCTCGTCTTTGCTGCCCGATTCTACTCACGCTATTTCTCACGAGATTTCATGCCACGACTTTGCTTCGACGAATACTGAAAGATGCTTGACGTTGGTTGTCGCCACAACCACTTTCGCCGAACGTATCGTTGCGGCTTGCGCTGCGAGTATCACGTCGCCATCCAATGCCGCGTCCGCTGCCAGCGGTCGTCCTTGCCGGCGAGCCTGCGCCCAGTACTCTGCCGCCTTCCGCATTGCCGGGGTGGTGATTGCCAAGTAGTCGAGTTGCTCAATCAAGGCGTTCAGGCGCTCAAGACCTTCCTGCTTTCTTGCCCGGATCAATTCGCGGCGCACTTCGTAATCTGCGATCTCCGGCACAATGATCGTTGCGCCGTCTCTCGCAACCTGCAGTAGCCATCGCCTGCAATTCACTGCAGCCGGCGATCCGCTGGGACTGGTGGTCAAACCGAGCGGGCCGCTGTCCAGCAATATCGTATGACTCACCAGGTCTTGCCCTTGAGTTCCGGCGGAAAAAGCTTGTAGCCCTCCGGCCGGTTCTCATCCAGAGCGTGAATCAGGTACTCGAGCGTTTCCTTTTGTTCTTCGACGTCTCCGTCCTTCTTCCAGGAATCCAGCAGTGCCAGAAGGCCGCTGGGATCCTTGCGCTGAATCGGATTGTGTCCTGCCAGTTCCGTAAGCTCTCGGTTGGTAAGGTGCAGTCCGCTTTTCTTCTCTGCCCCTAGCATCCAGATCGCGTTGTCAACATACGCTACCGGCTTGCGTGCGGCCATGGCGATTTCCTCTACCTTTTTCATGGCTTCCAACTGCTTGTGCTTGCTGGTGCATCGGAGCTTTCCATTCTTTCCCTGCCTGAATGCAACCAGACCGAAGGCGTTCATGGCGCGGCAAACATGCACGTCCGGTTTGGCCACATCAAAGCCGAGATTCTTCAGCGCTTCCGCAGCAAGCGGGACGCCAATCGATGGAAGTTTGTGTTTACTGCCGGATCCGCCCAGACATAGGGCTACCTGCTTGGGATCTTGGTCATGCTGCTCCATCAGTTCGGTAAAGTAGCTTTCCGCCGACCCGCGAATTCTGCTGTGCTTCCAGAGTATGTGGGCAGCGTCGATAAGCCTGACGAGATTTTGCGCGAGCCAAGGCGACGCTGCCTTTCTTTCCTGGAACCAGGGCACGAATAATTCGACTACATCGGTTTCCCGCCGACTTGCGTAGGCTTCGAGACCGAACCCGGAAAACAGCGCCTTTAGCTTGGGCTGAATCGATTCAATTCTTGACCAAACCGTATGGGCGGACAACACAGCCATCAACAAGGCCTCAAAGACCTCGTCATCCCTCCAGGCTCTGCCTTGGCTTCTTTCTTCTACGGCCTTTACCTGGCCAAACTTCTTTATGTCGTCCTGCCAATGCGGAAGGTCGCGGTCGAGGCGGTGCTCAATGTTTCGCCATAGTGTTTGCAGGTTCAATTTCGTTTGCTCCACGTCCAGCCGAATGCGGACAGATTGTGCCGCCGCCCTTATGCCGATAGTAACGCGCTCAGGTTGTCCATACCACTCGCAAATTGAGGCTCTACGCCTACAATTTCTGGCCGCCGGAAGGGAATGGAAAAATTCGATATGGGAATCAAGGCCATCAGCTTTGACTGTTACGGAACGCTGATCGACTGGGAAAGCGGCATTGCCGATGCATTGTCGGAGTGGTCGCGGCGCCGGGGTGCACGAATGGAACGCGCCGAATTACTGGCGGCGTTCTCCGAGGCCGAGCCCGTGGTGCAGTCGTCCGATCCCGAATTGCCCTATCCCGAGGTGTTGTGCCGGGTAGCGCAAAGGATCGGACGCAGGTTCGACTTGCCGGTAAGCAATGCCGATGCCGGCGGGTTCGCCCGCTCGATTCGCCGTTGGCCGCCGTTTCCGGATACGTCGAAGGCGCTGGCCCGGCTGCAGGAGCACTACCGGCTTGCGGTGCTTTCGAACGTGGACAAGGCGTCCTTCGCGGCAACCGAGCGGGCCCTTGGCATCCGCTTCGACCTGGTTTGCACCGCCGAGGAGATCGGTTCGTACAAGCCGGACCCGCGCAACTTCCGCTTCCTTCTGGCCCGGCTTTCGGAAATGGAGATTCAGGGCAGCGAATTGCTGCATGCGGCGCAAAGCCTTTTCCACGACATAGAACCAGCCGGTGCGCTGGGAATCCGCACCGCCTGGGTGGACCGGTACGGCGGCGCGGATGAAGGAGCGGCGCGCGCTCCAGAGGCCGAGGTGCTGCCGGATTTCACCGTGTCCAGCCTCGCGGAGCTCGTTCAGGCGCTATAGATGGGGAGCGCATGCTGTCCCGTATCATGCGCGGTTCATGGAAGCGCGCCTGACCGAAGGCCCCGTCGGCCGTCATCTCTGGGAATTGATGGTCCCGATGATGATCGGGCTTTTGGCCATGATCTCCTTCGGCCTGGTGGACGCCTGGTTCGTCAGCCGCCTGGGTCCCCTGCCGCTGGCTGCCGTCAGTTATACGCAGCCCGTGGGGTTCGTCGTGGCCGCCGTGGCGATGGGCATCGGCGTGGGCGCAAGCTCCGTGATCGCGCGCCTGCTCGGCCAGGGCAACAGGCGCAGGGTGCGGCGCATCGCCACCCACGCGTTCATGCTGAGCGGAATGCTGGGCCTGGTGCTGCTGGCGGCGGGCTGGGTGTTCATGGAAGACATCTTCGGACTGATGGGCGCCGACGAGACCACCATGCCGCTGGTCCGCGACTACATGGAGATCTACCTGGTCGGCCTGGTTTTCGTGATCGGGCCCGCCATCGGCGGTTCGATCCTGCGCGCGCTGGGCGACGCCAAATCGCCCGGAGTCCTGCTCGCTCTGACCGCACTGGTGAATGCCATCCTCGATCCCATCCTGATCTTCGGCCTGTTCGGGTTCCCGCGCATGGAAGTGCAGGGCGCGGCGCTTGCGACCGTCATCGCCAACCTGATGTCGCTCGCGGCCATGCTGGTGATCGGGATCCGACGCGACAAGTTCCTGACGCTGCGCGGCATGAAACTGATTCTCGATTCCTGGAAGCGCATCCTGCACGTGGGGCTTTCGGCCACCGCTTCCGGGTTGATGGCGCCACTGACTTCCGCATTCGTGGTGGCGATGGTGGCCCGCTTCGGCCAGACGGCGGTGGCCGGCTTCGGCGTCGGAATCCGCACCGAGGCGATGGCGCTGTTGCCGTTCATGGCTCTGGGCGCCGCGATCGGACCGTTCGTGGGCCAGAACGCGGGCGCGGAACGGATGGACCGGGTGCGCGAGGCGCACAACTGGTGCCTGCGCTTCACGTCCATTTACGGCCTCTCCGTGGCCGCCCTGCTGAGCATCTTCGCCGTGCCGATTGTTGGACTATTTACCCATGACGAGGGCGCCATGCGCGCGGCGGTGACCCAGCTTCGCATCCTGCCCTGGACCTATTGCCTGCTGGGCGTGACCATTGTCGCGAACACTTCCCTCAACGCGCTCGGCAAACCCCTGGCGGCCATGATGGTCTCGCTGTGCCGTACCTTGCTGGTCTATGTGCCGCTTTCGTGGCTGCTGGGCCTGTGGTTCGGGCTGATCGGGGTGTTCTTCGGCGGCGCCCTGGGCAACCTGGTGTCGGCCGCCGTCGGATTTCTGCTCCTGCGGCGCGGGTTGCGCCAGGTGGAGCTGACCGGCGCTCTTCCGGACTTGGACCGTGGCAAGGTCGCGGCTTAAGACGCTAGCCGCCGCGCTCGCGCTGGCGGCTTGCGCGCCGGCCGCCGGCGAGGAGACGCTGACCCTGGTGAGTTCCTGGAACCGCCAGATCAATTTCTCGCAGCACGCCCAGCACTACATCGACGCGGTCAACGAACGAGGCCGCGGCGTCGTTCAGATCGAGTTCATCGGCGGCCCGGAGGTCATTCCTCAGCGCCAGCTCTTCTACGCCCTGCGCCGCGGCGTGATCGACATGGCGCTGGGCGGTATCACCTACTACCTCGGGCTGCTGCCGGAGGGCGACGCCATATTCGCCTCCAACATCGACCCGATGCAGGCGCGCGCCAGCGGCGCGCTCGAGGCCCTGCAGCCGTACTGGAAGAAACGCGCCAACGCCCACCTGATCGGCTGGATGCAGTCCGGCATCGGCATCAGCATCTACCTGGCCCGCCGGCCCGAATTCACGCCCGACGGAATGCCCGACCTTCGCGGCCTGAAGCTCCGCACCTCGCCGTCGAACCGGGAACTGCTCTACGCCTTCGGGGCCCGCCCGGTGCAGATTGCCCTGCGCGAAACGTATACCGCCCTGCAGCGAGGCATCGTCGATGGCCTGGCCTTCACCAGCGTGGGTCTCGCGGACCTGGGCGTGGAGGAGTTCGTCCGCTACCGCATCGACCCGGAGGTGCTGAACCTCTCCATCTGCCTGCAGATCAACCTGGACCGATGGAACGCCCTGAGCGACGAAGCGCGACACATCCTCACCGACGAGGCGACCCGGTACGCGGTGGAGGCGAATCAATGGTTCCGCGACCTGCGCATTCGCGAATACGCGGAACTGGCCGAGACCGGTTTCCAGAGCGTGCCGGCGCCGGATCCGGAGGTCTTTCGGGACCTTGCCCACCAGGTGGTCTGGGAGCGCATGCGCAAGCGCGCTCCCGACTCGGTCGAGGCGCTGAAGCCGCTGTTTTACCCGCAGAGCGACGAAGCGGCCCGGGTGGAAGGGCGCCCCGTCCTCAATGAACCGTAGGGGCATGTCCAGTGAGATGATTTCCAGAGCCTGGGACAAGCTCGTGAACGGCATGGTGCTGTTCGCCTGCGCGCTGATCGCCGCGGACTGCCTGCTGATCGTGGTGGACGTGACCCTGCGCAACTTCGGCCGGCAACCGCCTGCCTACACGGTCGCGCTTACCGAGTATTCGCTGCTCTACCTGACCATGGCCGCCGCGCCCTGGCTGGTGCGCGAGCGCGCCTGGATCGTGGTGGAAGTCATCTACCGGCGGACTTCACCGACTGCGCGTGGCAGGCTCGACAAGCTGATCTTCGGCCTCTGCACCCTGGTGAGCGTGATCGTGGCGATCCTGGCCGGCATCCTTGCGGTAGAGGGCGCCCTGCGGGGCGAAGTGGAAATCCGCTCGCTGGACATGCCGCGCTGGGCGCTTTTTACACCGGTGACCCTGGGCTTCTCCATGATGGCGGTGGAGTTCACGCGTTGCCTCATCCGCGGGGACAGCATGTCCCAGGCCGAGGCCGACCAGGCCTTCTGATCTTCCGTCATGACCGCAGGCCTCGCCGTATTCTTGCTGGTCCTTGCCTTCATGGCGATGGGCGTGCCGGTGGCATTCGCCTTCCTGGCCGCCAACCTCCTGGGTGCCTGGATACTTGTCGGCGACTGGTACGGCCCGCTGCAGGTGGTGGATAACTCGACCAGCCTGATCACGAGTTTCACGCTGGTCGCGGTGCCCATGTTCGTATTCATGGGCGCCCTGCTGTTTCATTCGGGCCTGGCGTTGCGGGTGTTCGACGCGCTGGAGACGCTTTTCGGCAGGCTTCCCGCGCGTCTGAGCTACATCACCGTTGCCGGCGGCTCGACCTTTTCAACGCTCACCGGATCGACGATGGCCAACACCGCCATGCTCGGCTCGCTGATGATCCCCGAAATGACCCGCCGGGGATATGCGCCGCACATGTCCATCGGACCCATCATCGGCACCGGCGGCCTGGCCATGCTGATCCCGCCCTCTTCGCTGGGCGTATTGCTCGGCAGCCTTGCCGGGCTCAACATCGGCGCGCTGCTGATCGCCGGAATCCTTCCCGGCCTGGTGCTGGCGGTCGGCTACAGCCTGGTCATCTATCTGCAGGCGCGTCTCAATCCGGCCAGCGCGCCCAGTTACGGCGTGCAAAGGGTTCCGGTCAAGCGCCGTGTTCAGCTCCTGGTGTTCAACATTCTGCCGTTGGGCCTGGTGGTCTTCTGCGTCGTGGGTTTCATTGTGCTCGGCTGGGCAACGCCATCGGAGGCCGCGGCCTTCGGCGCGCTCAGCGTGGCCGCGCTTGCGGCCTTTTCGCGCAAGCTCTCGGTCAGGGCGCTGCGCGCGGCGCTGGCCAGCACGGTTCGCATCTCCGGCATGGTGTTCCTGCTGATCCTGAGTTCGTCGGTGTTCAGCCAGCTGATGGCCTTCTCGGGCGCCAGCACGGCGGTGGTGGAATGGTCGATCGCGCTGGAGGCGGGACCGTACGCGAAGTTGCTGCTGATGTTCGCGCTGATGCTGGTGCTGGGCATGTTCATGGACCAGCTTTCGATCATGCTGCTCACCATCCCGGTGTTCTTTCCGCTGGCCACGCTGATGGGCTTCGATCCCATATGGTTCGGCGTCGTGGTGCTGCTGGCCCTGGAGATGAGCCTGACCACGCCGCCGTTCGGGCTGCTGCTGTTCCTGATGCAGAGCGTAGCGCCCAAGGGGACCACGCTCGGACAGGTGATCCGCGCGGCCTTGCCCTATCTGGCCTGCGACGCGCTGCTGCTCGGCGTGCTGATCCTGTTCCCCGCAATCACCCTCCGCTGAAGGGTGTTATTCGGTGGGCTTGGTGAGCTTGTAGAGCAGCCGGTCGGTTTTTCCCCGAATCGCGGGATCGAACACCATGATGCTGTGATCATCGTCCGGATTGCGCAGCAGGTCCGAACTCTCCATCTCGAAACCGGCGGCCTCGATAATCGGCAGCGCCGTGGCCACGTTCAGGCGATGCAACTGGGTGTTGTCCTTGTCCGGGTCGCCGTAGTGGTCGATCACGCCGAGCACGCCGCCGGGCTTGAGCAGGTCCTTGACCGCGGCCAGCAGGACCGCGACGTCCTCGTCGCTCCCGAAGTTGTGGCGGTCATGCAGATTCAGGGCGGTCAGCGCCGCGTCCAGCGAGCCGGGCTCCAGCCCTGTGTCGCCCTCATCGCGGTCCACGCGGATCACGTTCGGGAGCCGGTTGTCCGCCAGACGGGCCGTAATCGCCTTGTCGTAGGCGTTGTCGTTGAAGCCCAGCAGCATCGGAGGATTCTGCGCATAAACGGTTCCTTCCGGTCCCACGGCTACCGAAAGCACCTCGGTGTACCAGCCGCCCGAAGCCAAAAGGTCCATTACGGTCATACCCGGCCCGATTCCGAGAAAGTCGAGCACTTCTGCCGGCCTTCTGGCCTCGTCCCGCGCCTTGTCTGCATCGGATCGGCCGCTCGCGGCCAATTGTTCCGCCAGGTCGGCGGACGCCGACATCGAAACCAAGGCCATCAGTACCACCCCAAGCAATTTCTTCATTACGGCTCCTCCTCCCCATATCCGGGGGCCTCAAAGTGTATCGCGTTCGTGACGTATAAGCCGGGCGTAAAACGCATCCCGATTGGAATCAGGATTTCATGAGCTGGCGGACGAGGTCGGCATTTTCTAGGGTTGAGATGTCCTGGTTGATTTCCTCGCCGCGGGCGATGGAGCGGAGCAGGCGGCGCATGATCTTGCCCGAGCGGGTCTTGGGGAGGGCCTCGACGATGCGCAGATCGTCGGGGCGGGCGATGGGACCGAGCTGTTCGTCCACCCAGGCGCGCAGTTCCTTCTGGCGTGCGCTGTCGTCATCGCCGGTCGGCGCGTCGCCCTTGAGCACCACGAAGGCGAAGATGGACTCGCCCTTGATCTCGTGCGGGCGGCTCACGACCGCGGCCTCGGCCACCGACGGATGGGCCACCAGCGCCGACTCGACTTCCATCGTGCCGAGGCGGTGGCCGGACACGTTCACGACGTCGTCCAGCCGGCCCATGATCCAGAAATAGCCGTCGGCGTCGCGGCGGGCGCTGTCGCCGGTGATGTAGCAGTCGTTCCCGAACTTGCCGAAATAGGTCTCGCGGTAGCGCTCGCTGTCGCCCCAGATGTTGCGCAGCATCGATGGCCAGGGGTGGCGGATCACGAGGTAGCCGCCGCGGTCGGGCTCGGTGATCTCGTCACCGTTCTCGTCCACTATGGCCGCTTGCACGCCCGGCAGCGGCTCGGTGCAGGAGCCGGGCTTGGTGGAGGTGACGCCCGGCACCGGCGAGATCATGATGCCGCCGGTCTCCGTCTGCCACCAGGTATCGACGATGGGGCAGTTGCCGTTGCCGATTACCCGGTGGTACCACATCCAGGCCTCGGGATTGATGGGCTCGCCCACGGTGCCCAGCAGCCGCAAGGAGGAAAGATCGTATTTCCCCGGCAGTTCGTCGCCCAGCTTCATCAGCGCGCGGATCGCGGTAGGCGCGGTGTAGAAGACGGTAACGGCATAGCGCTCGCAGATCTCCCAGAAACGGCCGCCATGGGGCCAGGTCGGGGCGCCTTCGTAGATCACGACGGTGGCGCCGGAGGCCAGCGGGCCGTACGCGACGTAGCTGTGGCCGGTGATCCAGCCCACGTCGGCGGTGCACCAGAACACGTCGTCCTCGCGAAGGTCGAACACCCAGCGGCAGGTGAGCCTGGCGTGCAGCAGGTAGCCCGCCGTGGAGTGCTGTATGCCCTTGGGCTTGCCGGTGGAGCCGGAGGTGTAGAGAAGGAACAGCGGATGCTCCGCGTTCACGTACTCCGCCGGGCAGTCGGCCGCGGCGGAATCGGTCAGTTCATGCGCCCAGCGGTCGCGGCTGTCATGCCAGGCGACGTCTTCCCCCGAGTGCCGGAAAACGATCACGCGGCGCACCGGATGCTCGCCGTAGTCCAGCGCCTGGTCCACGGCGGCCTTGAGGCGCACGAACTTGCCGCCGCGGCGTCCGGCGTCGGCGGTAATGACGACCTCGGCGCTGGCGTCCACCACCCGGTCGTAGAGCGAGCGGGCCGAGAAGCCGCCGAACACGACCGAATGCACGGCGCCGATGCGCGCGCAGGCATGCATGGCGACGATGGCTTCCGGGCACATCGGCATGTAGATCACCACCCGGTCGCCGCTGGCCACGCCCTGGCCGCGCAGGGCGGCGCCCAGGCGTTCGACGGCATCGCCAAGCTCGCGGTAGCTCAGCGTGCGGCTGTCGCCGTCCTCGCCCTCGTAGACGATCGCCGGGCGGTCCGGGGCCTTCCGGATCCAGGGACCCAGGCAGGCTTCGCTGGCGTTCAGTTCGCCGTCGGAGAACCAGGCGAAGTGCGGCGCGCGCGAACGGTCGAGGGTGTCGGTGAACGGCTTGTGCCAGGTCAGCATCTCGCGGGCCAGGTCGGCCCAGAGGCTTACCGGGTCGTTTTCGCTCCTCAGGCGAAGTTCTTCAAGCAGTTCCCCGTTGACTTGCGCGCGGCTCGCGAATGACTCGCCCGGGTCGAACCGTCGCTCCTCGCTCAGGACCGATTCGATGTTGCCCGCTGCCACGACGACCCGCCGTCCGGGTGATTCAGGCGGCCTGTTCGAAGCGGCTTTGCAGGCGGCTGTCGCGCGGGAAATGGGCCTTCAGGAACTCCATCTGGTCGGCCAGCACGCGCCGGCCCTTCAGATAGATGTACTCGGCGTAAGTGGGCACGAAGGGCACGGCCAGCAACTGCATGCCGGCGTCCTCGGGCAGCCGGCCGCCCTTGAAGTTGTTGCAGCGCTTGCAGGCCGCCACCACGTTGGCCCAGGCGTCCGATCCGCCCATGCTGATCGGGCGCACATGATCGCGCGTCAGGTCGCGTTTGAGGAAGCGCCCGCCGCAGTACATGCAGATCTGCGCATCGCGGCGGAACAGCGTGTGGTTGTTGAGCGGCGGCGTGTAATTGTCGAGACGCTTGTTGAGTCCCGCCGACACGCCCTGGGTGGCCACGATCGTGTTCACGTCCACCTCGCTGCGGTGGCCGGTGCGCGCGCAGATTCCGCCGCGAATCCGGAAAAGGGGCCGGCCGCAGTGATAGGCGACCTGGCCCGCGTGATAGAGCCGCACGGCATCGCGGTAGTCGATCCAGCCCAGGGGGCGGCCCGCCACGTCGGTGCGCAGCACCCACTGGCGCAAGTCCAAGGCGTCTTCAAGCAGCAGCATCACACGCTCCCTTTCAGGTGGCCTTATACCTCTAAATTGCGAAATTTCAATGTCCGACGGGCAAAACCGGCGCGGCCGGTCGGCTAAAATGCGCGCCAACTCCCGCTTGCTGCGCAGTATTTCTTCTCCCAGATGCCCCTGACAATCGGCGTTTTGCGCGAGACCGCGCCAGGCGAAAAGCGCGTGGCCGTGGTGCCCAAGGTCTGGGTGCGCATGCAGGCCGCGGGGCTGCGCGTCGTCATGGAGAAGGGCGCGGGCCTTGCCGCAAGTTTCGCGGACAGCGACTACCAGGACATCGGGATCGAGTCGTCGCCCGGCGCCGTGACGAAGGCATGCGACGCCCTTTTCTGCGTCGGGCCGCCGGAGATCGAGCGCATCGGGGAACTGAAGAAGGGTGCGATGGTGATGGGCCTGCTGAACGCCTACACGCCGTCCGAAACGACCGACGCCCTGCGGGATTCCGGAGTAACGGCATTTTCGATGGAACTGGTGCCGCGGATTGCACGCGCCCAGTCCATGGACGTGCTGTCGTCGCAGGCTTCGGTGGCCGGCTACAAGGCGGTCCTGATGGCGGCCGACGAGATGCAGAAGTTCCTGCCCATGCTGACTACCGCCGCCGGCACGATCAGTCCCGCGCGGGCCCTGGTTCTGGGCGCCGGCGTCGCGGGGCTGCAGGCCATCGCCACCGCCCACCGGCTGGGCGCCGTGGTCGAGGCCTATGACGTTCGCGAGGAAACGCGCGAGCAGGTGGAGTCCCTGGGCGCCCGCTTCGTCGACTCCGGCGTAAGCGCGACCGGCGAAGGCGGCTATGCGCGGGAACTGACGGACGAGGAAAAGGCCATGCAGCAGGAGGCCCTGGATCGCCATATCGCGGCCTCCGACATGCTGATCACCACGGCTGCGGTTCCCGGCCGGCCCTCCCCGCGCATCGTCAGCGCCGCCGCGGTCGAGCAGATGCGGCCGGGCTCGGTCATCGTGGACCTGGCGGCCGAGGGCGGCGGTAACTGCGAGTTGAGCCGTCCGGGCGAGACGATCGACCACAATGGCGTGCGCATCATGGCGCCGTTGAAAGTGCCCGCGATGATGGCCCGCCACGCCAGCGCCATGTATTCGCGCAACCTGTTCAATTTCATCAAGCCCGCCATCAACGGCGACGAGTTCTCGCTCGACCTTGACGACCCTGTCTTCGCGGGCACGCTGCTGACCCATGAGGGCGAGATCCGTTACGCGGGAGCGAGGAGGGACTGAACCGCAATGATCGACGGCTTCGTAGCGTTGTACATATTCATGCTGGCGGCCTTCGTCGGCTACGAGGTCATCTCGCGGGTGCCGGTAATCCTGCACACGCCGCTGATGTCCGGGTCGAACTTCATTCACGGGATCGTCCTGGTCGGCGCCATGGTGGCGCTGGGGTTCGCCGATACCACGCTTGAGAAAGTGATCGGCTTTGCCGGCGTGGCCCTGGCCTCGGGCAACGCGGTGGGCGGCTACGTCGTCACCGAGCGCATGCTGGAGATGTTCAAGCGCAGCAAGGACGGCGATAAGGAAGCCGAAGAGTGAGTCTGAACACTCTCATTGCCGCCAGCTATTTCCTGGCCGCGGTCCTGTTCATTCTCGGGCTCAAGGCCATGAGTTCGCCGGCCGGCGCGCGGCGCGGCGTCGTCTGGGCCGGCCTGGGCATGGTGCTGGCCACGGTCGTGACCTTCTTCTGGCCGGGAATGAAGCCCGAGAATCTGCTGTGGATCGGGGCGGCCATCATCGTCGGCGGCGTGCCGGCCTGGATCAGCGGACGCAGGGTGGCGATGACCGGCATGCCGCAGATGATCGCGCTTTACAACGGCATGGGCGGCGGCGCGGCGGCGGCGATTGCCTGGGTGGAGCTTCTCCGCGGCGGACATGGCGGCGAGGAGTTCGGCTGGACGGTGATCGCGCTGGCGGTCACCGGTGCGCTGATCGGCGCCGTTTCGTTTTCCGGCAGCCTGCTGGCATTCGCCAAGCTGCAAGGCTGGCTGAAACGCTCGCTGCGTTTCGCCGGACAGAACCTGCTGAACGTCGTGATCCTTCTGGCGGCGACGGCTGCGGGAGTGCTCGTGATCCTGGGCGTAAGCGGGCCTTGGCTCACCGTGTTCATAGCCCTGGCGCTGCTGCTGGGGCTCACGCTAACGATGCCCATCGGCGGCGCCGACATGCCGGTCGTGATTTCGCTTTACAACGCGCTGACCGGCCTGGCGGTCGGACTGGAAGGCCTGGTGCTGGACAACGCGGCCATGATCATCGCCGGCACCGTGGTCGGCGCGGCGGGCACGTTGCTGACCCAGTTGATGGCCAAGGCGATGAACCGGTCGCTGGGCAACGTGATGTTCAGCGCGTTCGGAGAAACGGCGGCCGAAGGCGACGAGATCGAGGGGACCATGAAGCCGGTGGAGGCCATCGACGCGGCGGTCATGCTCGGTTTCGCCCGCCAGGTCATCATCATCCCCGGTTACGGAATGGCCGTGGCGCAGGCCCAGCACAAGGTGTGGGAGCTGGCCGAGGCGCTGATGAAGCGCGGCGTGCGGGTCAAGTTCGCGATCCACCCGGTGGCCGGCCGCATGCCGGGGCACATGAACGTGCTGCTGGCGGAGGCGGGCGTGCCCTACGACCTCATATTCGACGAATCGGAAATCAACCCGGAATTTCCCAAGACCGACGTGGCGCTGGTGATCGGCGCAAACGATGTCGTCAACACGGCCGCGCGGACCGACACGGCCAGCCCCATCTACGGCATGCCGATACTGGACGCCGACAGGGCCAGGAACGCCATCGTGATCAAGCGCGGCAAGGGGACCGGCTTTTCCGGCATCGAGAACGCGCTGTTCTACGAGGACCGCACCCGCATGCTCTACGGCGACGGTCAGGCCATGTGCGCCGAACTGATCCGGGCGGTGCACGAAATCTAGCCCCGGGAACGGGAGAACCATCATGAACGACACACCGCAAGTCAGCCGCCTGGTGCGCACCGCACTCTTTGTTTCCGACCTCGACCGGTCGTCGCGCTTCTACAAGCAGGGCCTGGGCTACCACGAGGTCTACAGCGGCGGGGTACTGACCCACAAGGTCGCGCACGCCCTGCTCGGCGTGCCCGAGGATTCGGCGATTCGCTACGAAATCGTCAAGGCCGAGGGGCCTAACTTCGGAATGATCGGCATGTTCGAAGTCAAGCCGTCTCCGCCGAAGGTCAGCCGCGCCAGCGGGGGCGTGAATATCGGAGAAGGCTGTCTGGTGCTGTTGACCACGGACATTCGCGCGGTCCGCAACCGCCTGGTGGACATGGGCGCCGAGATCGTATGCGAGCCGCAGCGGCTGGTCGTGCGCGGCACCGGCCCCGGGTCCCTGGAGATGACCTGCCGCGATCCCGACGGCATGCTGATCAACCTCATCGAACGCCCCTCCGACTTCTAGCCTGGTACCTGGCGCGCATGCGCCTGGGAGCGATTTGGCGTTAATCTGGCGCCCTTGTTTTGCAAGGGAGGTCCAACGTGAACGACACGCCACAAGTCAGCCGCATCGTGCGCACCGCCATCTTCGTATCCGACCTGGAAAAATCGGTCCGCTTCTACAGGGAGGCCCTCGGCTACCGCGAGGTCTATGCCAATGGAGTGCTTGAGCACAAGGTGGGGCATGCCCTGATCGGGGTCCCGGAAGACAGCGTGATCCGCTACGAGATCGTGAAGGCCGACGAACTCAACTTCGGAATGGTGGGCCTGTTCGAGGCGAAGCCTTCACCCCCGGCGTTCCGACGCGAGAACCGGGGAGCCAACCTGGGCGAAGGCTGTATGGTGTTCTTCGCGACGGACATCCACGCGGTGCGCGACCGCATCGTGGAACTGGGCGGCGAGGTCGTGTGCGAACCGCAACTGCTCGCCGTGCATACGTTGCGCCAGCTGGAAATGACCTGCCGCGATCCGGACGGCATGATGATCAACATCATCGAGCGCCCGACCGAGAACTGGAACGCCGACGTAGTGCAATAGGGCGGAACGCGCCTCTTTATTGAACTGCGCCAGCCGCAAAGTCCGGGATATGCTCCGGTCATGTCGTCCGGATCTCTCCTGAGGGTAGCGGTGGGGCCGCGCTTCGCGGCCCCCTTGCTGGACTATCTCGCGCCCGCCGAGGGACCCGTTCCCCCCGTGGGGGGGCGTGTTTCGGCGCCCCTGGGCAAGGGCAAGCGCACCGGTTTCGTGATCAAGCACCTCGACGCGTCGGACGTGCCCGCCGAACGACTGCGGCCGGTGTTGGAGGTGCTGGATGCCGAGCCGCTCTGGGACCCGGTGACCCTGGAAGTGCTTCGCTGGGCCGCGAACTACTACTGCCATCCGCTCGGGCAGGTCCTCGCCTACGCGCTGCCGCAGCAATTGCGCCGCGGCGGCCAACTGCCGACTCCTCCTTCGTTCTGGCGGGCCTGCGGGAAAGCCTTGGGCGTAGCGCCGGAACTTCCGGCGCGCGCGCCAAGGCAGCGCGAACTGCTCGAACAACTGCTGGCGGCCGGGCGCGGCGGCCTGGCGGAGCGGGCGCTTGCCTCGCGTGCTCGCGACTGGCGGAGGATTGTCCGGATCCTTGAAGAGAAGGGGCTGGCCGAATCCTTCGAACGGGAAATCCCGGAACCGGCGGTGATGCTGCGCGAGGAACCGCTTGCGCTGAGCCGCGAGCAGTCCGCCGCGGTGAACGCCATGCCGATGGACCGGGGCTATGCCTGTCATTTGCTCGATGGCGTTACGGCCAGCGGCAAGACGGAGGTCTATCTGCACCTCGTGGAACAGGTGCTGGCCTCGGGCCGGCAATGCCTGCTGCTGGCGCCGGAAATCGGGCTGACGCCGCAGCTGGCCGAGCGGCTGAAGGCCCGATTCCGCGTGCCCGCGGCGGTGCTGCATTCGGGCCTGGGCGACGGCGAGCGCCTGAACGCCTGGGCGGACGCCCGCGCCGGGCGGGCGCGGCTGGTGGTCGGCACGCGCTCCGCCGTGTTCGTGCCCTGCCGCGAACTGGGCCTGATCGTGGTGGACGAAGAGCACGATCCGTCCTACAAGCAGCAGGACGGCTTCCGCTACCAGGCCCGCGACCTGGCGGTCATGCGCGCATCCAGGGCCGGGATTCCGGTCGTGCTGGGTTCCGCCACGCCGGCGCTGGAGTCCCTGCTGAACGTGCAAAGAGGGCGCTATACGCACCCGCGGCTGACGAAGAAGGTCACCGGATCGCGGCCTCCGCTGGCCCGGCTGGTGGACCTCAACCGGCACCCGCCGGAGCATGGCCTGAGCGCACCGCTTCTCCAGGCCATGTCCGAGCAGCTCGAGTCGGGTTCGCAAGTGCTGCTGTATCTCAACCGCCGCGGTTTCGCGCCGGTGCTGATGTGTCCGGACTGCCGCCGGTCGGAAGAATGCAGCCACTGCGACGCCCGCCTGGTGTTCTATCGCAGGCGCGACCTGCTGCTCTGTCACCACTGCGGCGCCAGACGCCGCCCGCCTCCAGTCTGCGAGAACTGCGGCTCGCCGCTTCAGACCATAGGGCGCGGAACGGAACGGCTGGAGGAGGAACTTCAGGCGCGCTTCGAGGACTTTCCGGTGGCCCGCATGGACCGCGACAACGTTCGCGGCCGGCGCAGGCTGGAGAACATCCTGGGCGGCATTCGCGAGCGGCACTACCGTATCCTGCTCGGCACCCAGATGCTCACCAAGGGCCATGACTTCCCGAGCCTGGGGCTGGTGGGGGTGATCGACGCCGACCAGGGCATGTTTTCCCAGGAATTCCGCGGGCCCGAACGCCTGGCGCAGACGCTGGTGCAGGTTGCCGGCAGGGCGGGGCGGCGCGAGCGGCCCGGCCTGCTGGTACTGCAGACCCGCTTCCCCGAGCACCCCCTGCTTCGCCAGTTGCTGAAGGAGGGTTACGGCGGCTTTGCCGCCTCGGCGCTGGACCTGCGCCGGCTCAGCGGCTGGCCGCCGTTCGCGCACCTGGCCGTGCTGCGGGCCAATGCGCCGGAAGCGGCGAGCGCCCGCGAGTTCCTCGATCGGGCGAAAGCGGCCGCCCCGGAAAACGGCGCCGGGTCCGCTGTGGAGGTGCTGGGTCCTGCCCCCGCCCTGATGGAACGCAGGCGCGACCGCAACCACGCGCACCTGCTGGCGCGCTCGCCCGATCGCGCCCGCCTTCAGGCTTTCCTCGGACGCTGGATGCCGGCGGTGCGCGAACTCAGGCGTACGCGCCGTGTGAATTGGTCAGTGGATGTCGACCCCGCCGAGATCGGCTAGCGCGTTTCCTGCTCGAGGTAGTCGATCGTCAACTCCTCCAGCGACTCGCGGAATTCGTAGCCGTCCCGGTAGCAATACGCCAGAAGCTCGCCGGTGTTGACGCCCAGCGATCGCGAGTCCGGGTCGTTGACGGTAAACACGACCGAGGCGAGTTCGCCCTTGCGGCGGATCGAGAAATAGATGAAATCCGGCCGGGTGGAGTAATACGGGTATTCCTTGTCGCGCATCAGGAGCGTGAATTGCTGGCCATCACGTTCCCGCGTTACGTCGGCCGATCCGCCTTGGCTGTGCAGCGAAATGTCCGTGATTTCCTGGGGTTCGGGGCCGCGCGGGTCGAACGTGATGCCGCAGGTAAAGCGTTTCACGCGGCGCAACTCGAAGGGTTGGTCCGCCGGCATCCCGATGTGAAGGCTGTCGTCGGCGACCAGGAAGGTGGAATCCACTCGCCAGTACTTGGTCTCGGAAAGATAGAGATCGTGGACTGCATAACGGCGCAACTCGCCGTCGCCGAAAACGCAGGCTTTCGGCCGCATGCCGCCTTCGAACTGCCCGGCCACGCGCTTCCAGTAGACATCGCACTCGTCCAGGAAAAATGCGTCCTCAGTTGTGAGATCGTCGAACAGGCCGGGATTGTGCTGGGCGCCCAGAAAGCGCTCCGGCTCATTGAAGAAGCCCTGCCGCATGCGGATCCCGCCCTCCTCCGGGGCCGACGAAAAGATCACCAGGCGCTGGCGGTAGACCCTCTGGGGGTCGTCGTGGGTGTACTCCTCCACGTAAAACACGTGCTCGCCGAACTCCGGCGCGTTGATGCGCTTGTGCGTCGCATGCACGCGCACATGCCGTTCGTCCTCGGGCGTATTCGAACGCGGGTCGGCCTGGAACCAGCGCTGCTCCTCGTTGTCAAACTCGCCTTCGAACCAGTCGGTGAGGACGAGCAGGTCGCGCGCGAACGGATCATTCTCGGGCGCCGCGGCCGCGGCCAATGGAGCGCACAGGAGCGCCAAGAGCAGAACTCTCATGGCGGGACTCAGGAACGGAGCAGCGCGTCCACCGCCGCGCGCTCGCCCGACTCGAAGGCGCCTTCCATGCCGCGCTCCATCAGGGCCGTGTGTTCTCCGGCGAAATGAATATTGCCGTGGGCTTCGCGCATGTGGGCGGCGAACTGTCCGACCTGGCCGGGGCGCCAGAACACCCAGTCCCCGCCGCCGTGAACTTCGCGATGGCAGGACTGGATCCCGATCGGTTCGAGCGCGCCCTTGAGCGAGGGCCGCACCCGCTCGAGCTCCCGCATGGTGTATTCGCTGACCTGATCGTCGCTCATGAAGTCGTACTTGTAGGCTTCGTTGCCGTTGATGAAGGCGACCGCCGAGGTCGCCTCGCCGTTCGGTCCGCGGTGATGGACGCCGAAGCGCTCGAACGGTTCGTCGGTCCACATGCTGCCGGGCATTTCGTCCAGCTCCCAGAAGTTCTTCTTGAGCAGGAAGTGCACCTGTATGGAGGTGCCGTAGTCGATTTCGTCGATCGCCCGCTCCATGCGCGCCGGCAGGCGCGGCGTGAACTTGACCTTGCGCAGGACCGGCCAGGGCATCGAGCAGATGACCTGGCGGGCGGTATAGCGGGTGCCGTCCATGCAATGCACGGTCACCTCCTCGCCCTTGTCCTCGAAAGCGTAGACGGTCTTGTTCAGTTCCACCGGGTTGTTCAGGGATGCGGCCATGGCTTCGGGCAGGCGCGAGTTGCCGCCCCTGATCTGCACCCAGGCGGGCTGGCCGGCGTTGGCCAGGGCCCGGGAGGCATTGAATTCGCCCACCGCGTAGCGGCGCATTTCGTGCAGGGCCGAGGTGTTGTCCATGTGGTCGGTATGAATCACCACGTTCATCAGGCGGATCGTTTCGTCGTCGAAACCGAGATACTCCTTTAGGTAGTGCGTCTGGGGAATATCGAAGCGCGCGAACTCCGGCGTGATCCAGGCGTCCAGGGGCTGGCCCGACAGCGGATTGTTCTTGTGCGACAGTTCGAACAGCATGCGGTGGGGCAGGATCCGCCGGTCGTCGCCCTCCGTGGGGTTGAGCGGATGGCTTTCCCAGTCCGAGGCCAGGATGTATTCGCCCCGGATGCGATAGCACCACTCGCGAATGTCGCTCGCTTCGTCGGGGCCCAGCATTTCCAGTCCGAGCCTGTTGGCCGTGTCGATCATGCGGGCGTAGTTGGCGCCCATCCATTCGCCGCCGGCCTCCGGCTTGCCCGGCACGTCCATGAGCGTGTAGACGCGGCCGCCGATCCGGTTCCGCCCCTCCAGCGTAAGCACGTCAAGCCCTTGCTCCTGCAGGATGCAGGCGGCGTACAGGCCCGACAGGCCGGCGCCCACCACGATGACGTCATGACCCTTGTAGTTCGTGACCGCGCGCGCCGCGGCCGGCAGCCCGGCCACCGCCAGCGCGCACGCGCCGGTGCCGATGAAGCGCCTGCGCGAATAGCCGCCTGTGTCCATTGACACCCGACCGGTTTTTCCGGGAAGTGCTTGCTCGGGCATTTGCCACCTCCGGCGTAGAGCGATCCTGCGGGAAATATAACTGAACGCTCCGGATGCCCCGCCGAAAACCCCCAAGTGGACGGCGGGCCCGGGTTCAGGCGCTGGATTCATGTCCGCCTATGGTGCAAACTCGACTCTCGATCATGAGGCCCAGGACGAACAAGGCAGTGCGGGAGATCGTCGAGCGCGCTGCGCGCCGGCGGTTTCTGGCCGGCGGGGCCGCGTTGGCCGGCTCCTGGATGCTGCCGCGCGGCTTGCGGGGCGCACAGACCGGGGGCGGCCTCGATGCGGAAGTGATCGTGATCGGCGCCGGCCTGGCCGGGCTGAACGCGGCGCTGCTGCTTGAAGAACTGGGTGTAAGCGTGATGGTCGTGGAGGCCACGTCGCGGTTCGGCGGCCGGCTCCATACCGTTGCCGACAATATCGTTCCCGGGTTTCCGGAGCTCGGCGCGAACGGCGCCGGCGGAGGTTACGCGCGGCTGCTGAACGCGGCCCGGCAGTACGGCGTCGAGATCGGGCCCATGCGCCCGCGCACCGAGCCCCGCGAAGGCGAGATGCTGTTCTGCATCCAGGGACAGTTGATCAGCGAGGACGACTGGCCCGGCCATGCGCTCAATCCGTACCGGCAGGAGTGGGCCCGGCAAATGCCGCCGTCGCGGCCTCCCTACCAGCTCTATGCCGAACTCAATCCGTTTCCGGAATCGGACCTGGGCGCCTGGCGGAGGCCGGAGTTTGCAGAGTGGGACCGGTCGGTCGGCGAGGTGCTTACGGAGGCGGGCCTGGCGGAGGCCGGCGTGGAACTCGGTTCGGGACTCAATTCGGGTTACGGCACCGATCATCACGATCTGTCCGCCCTGATGATGTTTCACACGATCAGTTTCGCATTTCACCAGATGAACTGGCCGGACGCGGGAGGCGCGGCGAAAGGCGGCAATCAGCGGATTCCGGAGGCGATGGCGCGCAACCTGACCGGCGACGTGCTGCTGAACAGCCCCGTTGCGGCGATCGCCGACGAGGGCGGCCGGGTGCGGATCAGCCTGGAGGACGGCCGCCGGCTTCATGCGTCGCGAGCGATCATTGCCATACCTTTTGCGGCGCTGCGGAGGATCGCTCTCGATCCCGAACCGCCGGCCGTGCAGAGGGCCGCGATCGACAACCTCGGCTATACGCCGTGCACGCAGATCCACTACGCGGTGAAGCAACCCTACTGGGAGCAGGACGGCATGGCGCCCAGCATGTGGACGGATGCGCTGCCCGGACGGTTCATGGCGCTGAAGAACGACCCGGGCAGCCCCGAAACGGTGACCAGCTGCCTGGCCTACGTCAACGGCCACTCGGCGCTCAAGCTTGCGCGCATGGAAGAGGAGGCCGCGATCGCCGAGGTGACGGCGGAACTGTTCCGGCTGCGGCCGTCACTGAAGGACGCGCTGGAACCGATCTACCTGTGGAAATGGTCCAACAATCCCTATGCCGGCGGTGCCTACGCCTACTGGAAGCCCGGTCAGATTACCGCGTTCGCCAGGACGATCGCCGATCCGCACGGCCGCATTCACTTCGCCGGAGAGCACACCGCGCAATTGAATCGCGGCATGGAGGGCGCAATGGAGTCCGGCGAACGCGCCGCTATCGAAATCCTCGAATACCTCTAGCCGATGCCGGGCAGGCCGCCGGAGCGGCGACGCATCCAGTTGCGCAGGTTGGACTGCGATTCGTAGAGTCCCGCGCTGGGCAGCAGCAGCACCTCGTCATTTTCTTCAAGCCCCCCAAGCACGACCGAGTACTCGAAGTCGCTCAAGCCCGTGCGAACCCAGGCTGGCGCCGGTCCGTCGTCGCGCATGACCAGCACCCAGTATTCCGCCCTGAAGTCGTAATCCGGCCCCTGCCGCGTGAAGCGCCGGCCGGGACCGCCGCCCGGTCGCGCGCCGCCGGTCCAGGGCCGTCCCACGCGCCGCGGCTGATTGCGCATCGCGTCGCCCATGGCCCTGCGCATGGCCTGGCGCTGTTCGGGGCTGAGCTGCGGGCGCTGCCCGGTCCGGTTCTGCTGGCGGGCGAAATTCCCGGAATCGAACCCAGACATTGCCGCCGGGTCCGCCTGCCCGCCGTCGCCGTTCTCTTCCCGTTCCTTCATGACCGCGTCGTGAAGGTTGCTGTACGGCCAGTTCAACATGTGCGCGGTTGCCTCGATGTCGTCGATGGTGCGTAGCGCCGCCATCGGCACGGCGGGCGCCTCGAGTTCCTCGGCGATCTTGATCTGAACTTCGGCGTTCATGCCCGGCAGCAGCAGCGAGTCGGGATTGTCGAGCAGAATCAGGACCGAGAACATCGTGACGTTCTGCTCGACTACGGCCAGCGGCTCGATTTTCTCCACGTAACCGGTGAATTCGCGGGCGGGATAGGCCGCCACCCTGACCTGCGCCTGCATCCCTGCGTTGATCTTGCCGATGTCGGTCTCGTCCACGCGGGTGCGCACCAGGACCCGGCCCAGATCGGCCATGCGCAACAGCAGCGTGCCGCCGCCCACGTCCTGGGTCGGCGACGAGATGACCTGTCCGGGCTCGACATTGCGCTCGATGATGGTGCCGTCGATCGGCGCCAGCACGTCGGTATCGTCCAGCGCGATGCGGGCGTTTTCGACGTCCACGCGGGCGCGGACCAGTTGAGCCTCGGCTTCCGAGAGCGACAGCGCCGTCTCTTCGAACTCGCTGTCGGTGATGGTGTTGTCGGCCACCAGCCTCTCCGCCCGCTCCATCTGCAGTTCGGCGATGGACTGGCGCGACTCGGCGGCTTTCAGCGCCGCCTCGGCCTGGGCCAGGTTGTTGGTGGGGATGCGCTTGTCGATCCGCACCAGCAGGGCGGAGCGCTGCACCGGATCGCCGTTCTCGGCGTTGATCGCGAGTATCTCGCCGGAAGCCTTGGATTTCAGTTCGACGGTGCGCAGCGGTTCGACCGCGCCGGCGGCCTCCACGAACACGCGGATGTCGCGGAGCTCCACGGGCGCCTGGTCGTAGGCCTGCGGTTCGGGCGCCGGTTCCTCGGCGCAGCCGGCCATGACCAGCATCAGCCCGAAAGCCGCGCCGACGCGCCACGCAAAGGGGGAATCAAGCACGGGCTTCACCGGAGGCGCCGGTGTCGGCCGTGATCCTGCCGTCCAGCATCTCGATCCTGCGCTGGGCGCGCGCGGCGATGCCGGCGTCGTGGGTAACGACGATCAGCGTGTGACCGTCGCTGTGCAGTGAATCGAACAATGTCAGGACTTCCGCTCCGGTGGCGGAGTCCAGATTACCCGTCGGTTCGTCCGCCAGCAAGATGCTCGGGCGCGTAACCAGCGCGCGCGCGATCGCCACTCTTTGCCGCTGCCCTCCCGAGAGCTGGCTGGGCCGGTGCGCAAGGCGGTCGGCCAGCCCGACCCGTTCCAGGGCCTCGGTCGCCCGCTTCAGGCGTTCGCGGCGGCGCATCCGGGCATAGATCAGGGGCGCCTCCACATTCTGCACGGCGCTGCAGCGCTCCAGCAGATTGAAGGTCTGGAACACGAAACCCACCTGCCGGTTGCGCACCCTGGCCAGCTCCCGGCCGCTCATGCGCGACACGTGCACGCCGTTCAGCCAATAGTCTCCCGCGGTGGGCGTCTCCAGGCAGCCGAGCAGGTTCATCAGCGTCGATTTTCCCGATCCGGACGGGCCCGTGACGGCCAGGTACTCGTTCGGCCGCACCGCCAGGCTGACATCGCACAGCGCCACCACCGTATCGGTCCCCATCCTGTAGGTCCGCGTCAGCTCACGCGTACGGATGGCGGACGTACTCATCTACCGTTAGAGCCGCTCGCGCAGCATCTGATTGACGAGTTGCGGGTTGGCCTGGCCCCGGGTGGCGCGCATCACCTGGCCGACCAGGAAACCGAAGACCCGGGTGTTGCCCTCCCGGTACTGCCGGACCTGTTCGGCGTGTTGCGCCACGACTTCTTCGATGACGCCCTCAAGCGCTCCGGTATCCGATATCTGGCGAAGTCCGCGCATTTTGATGATGTCGTCGGCGCTCCCTTCGCCGGCCCACATCGCCTGGAACACTTCCTTGCCCAATTTGCCCGAAAGCGACCCGTCGCGCAGACGGGACAGCAACAATCCCAGGTCGGCGGCGCTCACCCGGCTGTCGGCGATGTCCAGGCCGTCGCGGTTCAGCGCGCCCGCCAGTTCGCCGCTGGTCCAGCGCGCCGCCAGCAGCATGTCCCCGCAGGCCTTGCCCGCGGTCTCGAAATAGTCGGCCGTGGCCCGGCTTTCGCACAGCCGCCAGGCGTCTTCGTCGGGCAGGCCGTAGTCGGACCGGAACCGGGCGCGGCGTTCGCGCGGCAGTTCGGGAAGGGTCCCGCGCAAATCCTCCAGAAAGCCCGGCTCCAGCGCCAGCGGCGGCAGGTCCGGGTCGGGGAAATAGCGATAGTCGTTGGCCTGCTCCTTGTCGCGCATCGGCCGGGTCGTATCCAGGGCCGGGTCGTAGAGGCGGGTCTCCTGCGCGATGGTTCCTCCCTCGCGCAGCACATCGGCCTGGCGCAGGATTTCGGAATGCAGCGCGCGTTCCACGAACCGGAACGAATTGAGGTTCTTGATTTCCGTGCGCGTCCCCAATTCCGTGTCCCCGGGCTTCTTGAGCGAGATGTTGGCGTCGCAGCGCAACGAACCCTCCTGCATCGCGCCGTCGGAGATGCCGATCCAGGTCACGAGCTGGTGGATGCCGCGCATGCATGCGGAGGCCTCCTCCGGAGATCGCAGTTGCGGCTCGGTCACGATCTCGAGTAGCGGCGCGCCCGCCCGGTTCAGGTCCACGCCGGTGGCGTTGGGCATGGCGTCGTGCAGGGACTTTCCGGCATCCTCCTCGAGATGCGCGCGGGTCAGTTCGATCTGCCGGGAGGGCGAGCCGGGAACGGCCACCTCCACCGAGCCGCCGCTCACGATGGGCAGCTCGAACTGCGAAATCTGGTAGCCCTTGGGCAGGTCCGGATAGAAGTAGTTCTTGCGCGCAAACACCGAACGGCGCGCAACCTCGCCGCCCGTCGCCAGTCCGAACCGGGCGGCCATGGCCACGGCCTCGCGGTTCGCGACCGGCAGCGTGCCCGGAAAGCCGAGGTCCACCAGGCAGGCCTGGGTGTTGGGGCTGGCCCCGAACACCGTCGATGCGCCCGAGAACATCTTGCTGCGCGTGGCGAGCTGGACGTGTATTTCCAGCCCGATGACCACGTCGAATTCCATCGCGCGATCCTCCGTCAGGCCGAGCCGACGGGCGCCGACATGCCGGGCGGCCACAGACGGTGCCAGTCGGTCTCCAGCTGGTAGGCGTGCGCGGCGCGCAACACGTCCGTTTCGGCAAACGGCCGGCCCATGAGCTGCAATCCCACCGGCAGCCCGTCCACCGTACCGGCGGGAATCGAAATGGCGGGGATTCCGGCCAGGCTGGCGCCGATGGTATAGACATCGTTCAAGTACATCTGGATCGGGTCGTCGATTTTCTCGCCGATCCCGAAGGCCGGAGCGGGCGCGGTCGGTCCCGCCAGCAGGTCCACCGTTTCGAAGGCCTCGCTGAAATCGGCCGCGACCAGCCGGCGCACGCGCTGGGCCTGAAGGTAATAGGCGTCGAAATAACCCTTGGACAGCACCCAGCCGCCCACCAGTATGCGGCGCCGGACCTCCTCGCCGAAGCCGGCCCGGCGGGTCCTCGTATACAGCTCCTCCAGACTGTCGGCGCCCGCTTCGCGCAGACCGAATCGCACGCCGTCGAAGCGCGACAGGTTGGACGAGCATTCGGCGGGCGCTACGACGTAATAGACCGGAACCGAGAGCGGCAGCCGCGGCAGCGAAACTTCGCTGATGACCGCCCCCAGGCCGCGCAGCGTATCCATGTTGTCCACGAACACCTGCCGGCAGCGGGCGTCCAGCCCCTCGTCCATGAACTCCCTGACGACGCCCACGCGCACGCCCTCGAGGGCCTTGCCCTTCAGGCCCTGCAGGGGGCCCGAATAGTCCTCGCCGCCGCGCTCCGCGCAGGTCGAGTCGCGCGGATCGTGGCCGGCCATGCTGTCCAGCAGCATGGCCGCGTCCTCGGCCGTGCGCGTAATCGAGCCGGCCTGGTCCAGGCTGGAGGCGAACGCGATCATTCCGTAGCGCGACACCCGCCCGTAGCTGGGCCGGAAGCCGGTCAGCCCGCACAGGGCCGCCGGCTGGCGCACCGACCCGCCCGTGTCCGTGCCGGTCGCCGCCGGAACCAGGCCGGCGGCCACGGCGGCGGCCGATCCGCCCGACGAGCCTCCGGGCGAGCGGGAAAGGTTCCAGGGATTGCGCACCGGACCGGCGTAGCTCGTCTCGTTGGACGAGCCCATCGCGAATTCGTCCATGTTGGTCTTGCCGATCAGCAACGCGCCGGCTTCCGCCAGCCGTTCCACGACGGTGGCGTCGTAGGGCGGAACGAAGTTGTCCAGAATCCCCGAACCGGCCGTGGTGCGCACGCCCCGGGTGCAGAATATGTCCTTGTGGGCTATGGGTATCCCCGCCAGGGCCCCGCCGTTCGCGCGGCCGGCATCGGCCCGGCGCGCCCCGTCGAGCGCCGATTCGCCGCACACGGTCAGGAACGCGTTCAGCTCGGGGTTCCGTTCCTCTATGCGGTCCAGGCATGCCTGCGTGAGTTCGACGCTGCCGATGTCGCCCGAGTCCAGGGCGCGTCGAAGACCGCTCAGGGAAAAGTCGATCATGAAGGTCCGTTCCGGCTATTCGATGACTTTCGGCACGCGGTACAGGCCGTCCACGACATCCGGCGCACAGGCCTGGGCGTCCGCGCGCACGTCGGTCTCCGTCACTTCGTCGGCGCGCAGGGGGAGCACGAGATCCAGCGGATGCACCATGGGCTCCACGCCCCCTGTGTCGAGTTGCTGCAATACCTGCACGAAACCGATGATCCGGCGCAGGGTGCCGACCAGCTCTTCCTTCTCGCCTTCCTCCAGCGCAAGGCGGGTCAACCGCGCCACGCGCAGCAGTTCCTCGTCGGAGAAATCTCCGGCCGGCTCAGGGTCCCTGGGTGTCTGGAGGTTGTTCATTTTGTGGCGAATACTATAGGGCTGTTTTGCTTGATCTGCTATGATTTGCGCGATTTCAAGGGAGTGACCGCTCCCAGGGATGTGCTGCGCCGATGAGCAATTTTGTCCGTGGTTTCATTGAGCGGCTGGCCGTGGATCTGGCCATAGATCTGGGCACCGCCAACACCCTTGTTTACGTCTGCGGGCGGGGGATCGTCCTGAACGAACCTTCCGTCGTCGCGCTTCGCCGCGGCGCCGATGTCGGTTCGGACGGCGTGCTGGCCATCGGCGCGGAAGCGTTCGGAATGCTGGGGCGCACCCCGCGCGATCTGCAGATCGTCAAGCCCCTGAAGGATGGCGTGATCGCCAACTACGAAGTCGCCGAGCAAATGCTCAAGCACTTCATCATCAAGGCCCTGGGCCTGGGCTTCTTTCGCCCGGCCGTCCGGCGCCTGGTGATCTGCGTCCCGCACGGCGCCACGCCGGTGGATCGCCGGGCCATCGAGGAATCGGCCCGGGACGCGGGCGCGCGCGAGGTGTTCGTAGTGGACGAGCCCATCGTCGCGGCCATCGGCGCGGGTCTGCCGGTGCACCGGCCCTGCGGCAACATGGTGGTGGACATCGGGGGCGGCACCTCCGAAGTCGCGGTCCTGTCGATGTCAAGCGTGGTCTACGCGCGCTCCGTCAAGGCCGGCGGAACCCGGATGGACGACGCCATCGTGCAGTACGTGCGCCGCAACCACGGCATGTCGATCGGACCCAGCCAGGCCGAAGTGATCAAGCGCGAGGTGGCCAGCGCCTATCCGGGCGAGGAAATCAGCGAGATCAAGCTGCACGGACGCAGTCTTTCGCGCGGCCTGCACTCCCAGTTCACGCTGAACAGCAACGAGGTGCGCGACGCCCTGAACGACACCCTGGAGGAAATCGTCCAGGCGGTGCTGGACGTCCTCTCGCATACCCCGCCGGAGCTGGGCGCCGACATCAGCCAGCGCGGCCTGGTGCTGGCCGGCGGCGGCGCGCTGCTGCCGAAGCTGGATTCGCTTATCCGGGAACGCGCCGCGGTGCCCGCCTTCGTGGCCGAAGATCCGCTGACCTGCGTGGTGCGCGGTTGCGGACACCTGGTGGAGACCCAGGGAACGGTGCGTTTCGCCAGCGAGATCGCCGGCCCGCGGTGGGACTGAGGGGTCAGATGGGATAGCGCCGTGAACCGGTGGACCGCAACGCTCAGGGCGGATCGCTTTCGCAGGCGAAAAGGACCGAGCCGTGCGTGCGAGTGCCTGCTGATCTGCCTTTTGAGTTTCGGCCTGCTGGTCGTCGAAGCGAACTTTCCCGCCGTCCAGAAGGTGCGCGGGATCGGTGAATTGATGCTTGTGCCGGTTCAGGCGACCGTGCGCCTCGTTTCCGGAGGCTTTCGCGGGGTTCAGGGCTATTTCCGCGAACAGTCGTCCCTGATGCGCGAAAACCAGGAACTGCGTACGCGTCTGTTGCTCCAGGACGTGGACCTGCAGCAGATGTCGGCGCTGAAATCCGAGAATGAAGAACTGCGATCGTTGCACGCGCTCAACGCCCAGCTCGGTTCGAACAATCTGACCGCCGAGACCCTGCCCGGAAATCCGGATCCCTCCCGCCACCGCGTGACGCTGAACAAGGGCAGCCGGCAGGGCGCGTTTATCGGTCAGCCGGTCGTCGATTCCGGCGGGGTGGTCGGCCAGGTGACCCGCGATTACCTCGTTACTTCGGAGGCGCTGCTGATCAGCGACGCCAATCACGCCCTGAACGTGATGTTCGAGCGCACGGGACTGCAGGCCATCGCCCTGGGCACCGGCCGCAGGGACCATCGCCTGCTGCTGCCCTTCGTGCCGGCCCATGCCGACGTGATCCAGGGCGATACCGTGGTCAGCTCCGGCACCGGCGGCCTGTTCCCTGCGGGATTGAGGGTCGGCGTGGTGGAGGATGTGCGCAACTCTTCGGGCGAGGCTTTCCTGGAGGCGTTCGTGTCGCCCTCGGCCAACCTCGAAAATCCCCGCCAGGTATTGTTGCTGCGTTCGGAACCGCCGCCGCCGGGCGCAGAACCGGGACCGGTCAACGGGGACTCGCCCGCCGCCGCGGCAGGATCATGACGGAAGGCGCGGTTGCGCGGAATTACGCGCTGGTAGGCGCGGCCTTGCTGATCAGCGTCGTGCCGCTGCCGCAGCTCGTGGGGCTGTGGCAGCCTCCCTGGCTGGCCGTCGCGCTGATCTGGCTGGTCATTGTCGCTCCCGAGGACGCGCGGCTTGCGGTAGCGGCCGTCGCCGGACTGCTTCAGGACCTGCTGGTGGGCTCGCCTCTGGGTCTGCACGCCCTGGCGGCCACCGTGCTGGTTTTTCTTGCCGCCAATATGCGCCACTGGGTCGTTTCCTCGCCTCCCTGGCTCAGGTTTCTCCTGGCGATGCTGATGATGACGGCGTACCTGGGCGTGGTGGCGCTGATCGGGGGCTGGTTCGATTACGCCGGCTCCTGGGCCGGGCTTGCAAGCAGCCTGATGACCGGGGGCGTGCTGATCCTGATCGCGTTCCTGTTCGTCAGGATCTGATCGCGCATGGCGACCCGGCCGGCAAGCCAGCACGTGGAGCCGGGCACGCTCGTCCGGCGGGCCACCTACATGGTTTTTCTGCTGGGGCTCCTGACGTGCGTGCTGCTGGCCCGACTGAGCTATCTGCAATTGATCCAGCACGGCTATTACGCCGGACAGGCCCTGGGCAACCAGGTGCAGGGCCGCAAGGTGGCGCCGCGGCGCGGCGTCATCCTCGACCGCAACGGGGAAGTCATCGTGGCCAACCGGGCCGGATTCCGCCTGACCCTGGTGCCGGAACAGGTCGACGACCTGGCCGGCACGCTGGAGCGCCTGGCGCATTCCGGCATCCTCGATGCGAACACCCAGCCCGAGCTGATTGAATCCTCACGACGTTCACAGCCCTTCGAAGCCATTCCGATACGGACCCGCCTGAGCGACGAGCTGGTCGCCAGGTTTGCGGTTGTGCGCCACCGGTTCGCCGGCGTGGACATCGAGGGGCTGCTGCTCAGGGAATACCCGCTGGGCGAGGCCGGCGCTCACGGACTGGGCTACGTGACCGCGGTAAGCGCCGAGGACAAGGAACGCCTGGAGCCGGAGGAGTACGCCGGGATTTCCCATCTCGGCAAGACCGGCGTGGAGGGGAGTTACGAGGACTATCTGCGCGGTAGTGCGGGCAGCGAGCGGGTCGTTACCAACGCTTACGGGCGTCCGCTTTCGCGCACCCGCGAGCTGGAGCCCGAACCGGGGGCCGACCTGCTGCTGGCGCTGGACAGAAACCTTCAGGCGGAGGCGTATGCCGTCATGGATTCGCGCCGGGGCGCGGTGGTCGCAATCGATCCCAGGGACGGCGGCGTGCTGGTCCTGGTCAGCAGCCCGGCTTTCGACCCCAACGATTTCGTTGCCGGCATGGACAGCGACTCCTTTGCCGAACTGAACCGCAATACCGACCGGCCCATGTTCAACCGGGCAGTGCGCGGAACCTATCCTCCGGGCTCGACCATCAAGCCGATGCTGGCGTTCTCCGCCCTGACGGCCGGGCATCGCGAGCCGGACCACACCATCAATTGCTGGGGCAGTTTCCGGTTGCCCGGCAGCCGGCGGTCCTTTCGGGACTGGAAACGGGAAGGTCATGGCGCGATGAGCCTTCACGACGCCATCGAGCAGTCTTGCGACGTTTACTTCTACCAACTGGCGCGCGACATGAACGTTGAAGGTCTGCACGACAGTCTCGTTCAATTCGGCTTCGGCACGCCGACCGGTCTGGACGTGGCCGGCGAACGAGCCGGAATCGTGCCCTCCAGGGCCTGGAAACGCGCCAATTTCAGCGATCCAGCACAGCAACCCTGGTTTCCGGGCGACACCGTCGTGGCGGGCATTGGACAGGGCTACCTGACGGTGACGCCCCTGCAGCTCGCGCAGGCGGTCGCGCAGCTCGCGATGCGGGGGCGGCGCTACAGGCCGCGGCTGGTGGAGGCCATCCGCGATCCGGCAAGCGGCAACCTGGTGCGGATGCCGCCGGTGCAGACCGGCACGCTCGCTCCGGAAGCGGAGGAACACTGGCGCACGGTCGTCGATTCCATGGTTGCCGTCGTTCACGGCCCGCGCGGAACCGCCAGGACAACCGGCGCGCGGCTTGACTTCCGGATCGCGGGCAAGACCGGAACCTCGCAGGTACGGGCGATGCCGCAGGACGACGAGGAGATGCCCGAAGAAGTCGAGGAGCGCTTCCGGGACCATTCGCTGTTCGTGGCCTTCGCGCCGGTCCACGATCCCGTTATCGCGATAGCCGTGATCGTGGAGAACGGCGGTTCGGGCTCCGGACCCGCCGCCGAAGTGGCCAGCCGCCTCCTCGAGACCTACCTGGCGGGCAATGCTCCGCCGGACCTGGTAGCCCGCGCGCAATGAACTTGCCGGTGGCTCAGCAGGGCATGGGGGTGCTGCAGCACCTGAAGCTGGACGGCTGGCTGCTTGTCTGGGTCATGCTGCTGATTGCTGGCGGGCTGGCCGTTCTGTACAGCGCCTCCGGCGGCAGCGGCGATGTCGTGCTTTTTCAGGCTTCGCGCCTGGTGATCGGGCTCGGGCTGATGCTTGTTCTCGCCCAGATCAGCCCTCGATTCATGATCCGTGCCACGCCCTGGGCATACGGCGCGGTAGTGGTCCTGCTGGCCCTGGTGCTGGTGATCGGTGACGAAGGCGGCGGGGCCCGCCGCTGGCTTGATCTTGGGATCCGCTTTCAGCCGTCCGAATTCGCCAAGCTGGCGGTTCCGCTGATGGTGGCCTGCCTGTTCCATGGCTCGCGGGAACGTCCCGGCTTCATGAAGACCCTTGCGGTCCTGCTGCTGATTGTTGCGCCGGCCGTCCTGGTCAGTCGTCAGCCCGACCTGGGAACCACCGTCGTGATCGGCTGTTTCGGTTTCATCGCCCTGCTGCTGTCCGGCCTGAACCGCAAGTTCATTTACGGCGGGGCGGCGGTGGGCGTGCTGGCGATTCCGGCGCTGTGGGTGAGTCTGCGTGACTATCAGCGCCAGAGGATTCTGAGCGTGCTGAATCCGGAGTCCGATCCGCTGGGAGCCGGCTACCACATCATTCAATCGAAGATCGCCATCGGTTCCGGCGGCGCTTTCGGCAAGGGCTTCATGCAGAGCAGCCAGGCGCAGTTCGGGTTTCTCCCCGAACCGACGACGGACTTCATATTCGCGGTAATCAGCGAGGAATTCGGATTTGTGGGCGTCGTCGTCGCGATGCTGCTGTTCATCGCCATTACGGTGCGCATGTTGCAGATCGCATTCGCCGCGCAATGGCGCTACTCCCGCATCGTGGCCGCCAGCCTGGCGCTGGGATTCTTCTTCAGCTTTGCCCTGAACGCGGCCATGACGACCGGGCTCTTGCCGGTGGTAGGATTGCCGCTGCCGCTGGTCAGCGTTGCCGGAAGCGCAAATGTGACTTTCCTGGCCGGCTTCGGTATCCTCATGGCCATTCGTTCCGATCGACGTTATCTCGCCCGCTAGTCAGTCCGTGTTGCGTAAATTCCTCCTTATGGCCGCCCTGTGCGCGCCGCTCGCGGCGGGCGCCATCGACGTGGATGAACCCGAAGTCCGCGCGTTCATCGACGAACTGGTGCGCGACGAGGGGCTGGACCGGGAGGATGCCAGCAAGCTGCTCGCGTCGGCGGAGTTCCGCCCCGAAGTGATCGAGGCCATGAGCCGCGCTCCGGAGCGCACGGTCGAATGGAGCGACTACCGGGCGATATTCATGGACTCGGGAAGGATTTCCTCGGGGAAGGCCTTCGGGCGCCTGCACGCCGAATCGCTGGCGAAGGTGGAAAGCGATACCGGGGTTCCCGCTTCGGTGGTGCTGGGCATTCTCGGTGTCGAAACCCGCTACGGGCGGATCACCGGCAGGCACCTGGTGCTGGACTCGCTGGCCACGCTGGCGTTCCATCATCCCCGGCGCGGCGATTTTTTCCGCCGCGAACTGAAGGACTTTCTGGTGCTGCACAGCGAGGATGCGCTCGACGCGGCGGAGGTACTGGGGTCTTATGCCGGCGCCATGGGCCGCGCCCAGTTCATACCGTCCAGTTACCGCCGGTATGCGGTTGACGGCGATGGCGACGGCCGGCGCGACCTGTTCTCCAACTGGCGCGACGTGCTCAGCAGCGTGGCCGGCTACCTGAGCGATCACGGCTGGCGCCGCGGAGGGGCGGTCGCGATGCCGGCAAGGCTGGCCGCAAACAGCCGGGCCGTGCCCCAGGAACGGGGCCTGTCTCCGCCCACGACGCTCGGGGCCCTGCGCTCGGACGGCGTTCTGTTCGACAGCGACCTGCCGGACGAGACTCCTGCCGGGCTGCTGCTGATGAACGGCGGGTCCGGCCCCGAGTACTGGCTGGCGCTGCCCAACTTCTACGTCATCACGCGCTACAACCGCAGCTATATGTACGCCCTCGTCGTGCATCAACTCGGACAGGCCATAATCTCCGCGGACACAGGATGAAACCCTTCCGGTTGCTGCTCCTTGCGGGCTGCATGACTCTTGCAGCGGGGTGTTCGGCAATCATCGGCATGGTCGGCGGGCCCTGGGGCGGTTCGTCCGGCGGCCGGCCCGGACAGGATTGCTACACCCAGTTCGGCAAGACCTATTGCCCGCTGATCTCGGCCGAAGGATTCGTGGAAACCGGGATCGCGTCCTGGTACGGCGAGGACTTTCACGGCAGGCCCACCGCGCTCGGCGAGCCCTACAACATGTACGCGATGACCGCCGCGCACAAGACGCTGCCCCTTCCGACGCGCGTTCGGGTAACCAATCTCGAGAACGGCCGCAGCGCCGAGTTGCGGGTGAACGACCGCGGCCCGTTCGTGGGCGACCGGGTGATCGACCTGTCGTACAGCGCCGCGAGGGAGCTGGGCGTATATCGGCGCGGGACGGCCAGGGTCCGCGTCGAGGCGCTGGAGGCGGGCGGATCGCCGGCGCCGTCGCAAGCGGCGGGCGGCTACGCCTACCTGCAGACCGGCGCGTTCGCCTATCGCGACAATGCGGCCAAGCTCTATAACCGGATTCGGCAGGCCGGCATATCCGGAGTGTATTTGCGCCGCAAGGGGAATGGCGTGTACGCCGTATGGGTGGGTCCGCTCGAAAACGGAAGGCACACGGCCAGGCTCAGGCGCCAGCTGGCGGACATCGGCATTTCGAAAACCGTCAGGGTGCGGGGCGTCGCGCCGCCCGGCTGAAACGGAAAAAACACATGAGAAGAATTCAATGAAAAGGACCAGCGTATTCGCCATCTTGCTCGCCGCTGTCTTTGCCTCGGGTCCCGCCGGCGCCCAGTCGCCACGGCCGGTCGCCGGGCTGCCGAGCCCGCCCTCCCTGAACGTTTCTTCGTTCGTGCTGATGGAGCAGGAAACCGGAACGATTCTGGCCTCGCTGGAACCGGAGCTCAGGGTCGAGCCCGCCAGCATCACCAAGATCATGAGCGCCTACGCCGTGTTCGAGGCGCTGGCCGCGGGCGAGACCTCGATGGACGAAGAGGCCGTCATCAGCGAAACGGCCTGGCGCATGCAGGGTTCGAGGACTTTCCTGGACCTCAACAGCCGGGTCAGCGTGGAAGACCTGCTGCTCGGAATGATCGTCCAGTCCGGCAACGACGCCAGCGTTGCCCTGGCCGAGCATCTCGCCGGCGCCGAGGAGGACTTCGCGGTCCTGATGAACTCGATCGCCCGGCGCCTGGGGATGACCGGCACGAACTTCGAGAACTCCACGGGCTGGCCCGGCGAAAACCATTACACGACCGCGCTGGACACCGCGATTCTCACCCGGGCCATGGTCCGGGACTACCCGGCGCTGTACGGCATGCATGCCCTGCGCGAGTTCACCTGGAACGGCATCCGGCAACCGAACCGCAACACGCTGCTGGCCCGTGACGCGACGGTGGACGGCGTCAAGACCGGGCACACCGAGTCGGCCGGATACTGCCTGGTGGCCTCGTCGGTGCGCGACGGCATGCGCCTGATCGCCGTCGTCATGGGCGCGGCCAGCGAGTCGCAGCGGGCCCAGGACGCGTTGCGGCTGCTGAGCTACGGATTCCGCTACTTCGAGACCCGCAAGCTGCTCGAGGCCGGCGCCGATTTCGGATCGGCGCGCGTTTGGAAGGGCGAGGAGACCGTCGTCGGCCTGACGGTGGAGGACGACGTGATCATGACCCTGCCCAAGCGCGCAAGTGAAGGGATGGAGACCAGGGTGACGGTGAACGAGCCCCTGATTGCGCCGCTCGAGGCCGGCCAGCCGGTCGGCCGGGTGGCCCTGGTCCAGGACGGCGAGACGCTTGCGGAACTGCCGCTGGTGCCGGAACGCGCCGTGCCCTCCGGAGGCTTGTGGCAGCGCACCCGGGACTCCGTCCTGCTGTGGTTCGAGTAAGCGCCGCCGATGCCGCACACGTCAGGTGGCTGGGGCGCCTGCCCTGGAGGGAAGCCGTCGAGCGCATGCAGCGGTTTACCGATGAACGCGGCGACCGCACGAACGACGAGATCTGGTTCTGCGAGCATCCCCCGGTCTTCACGCTGGGCGTCAAGACCGAACCTTCCCACCTCCTCGATCCCGGCGATATTCCCGTCGAACAGTCCGATCGCGGCGGTCAGGTCACCTACCACGGCCCCGGGCAATTGATGGTTTACCCGCTGGTGTCTCTGCGCCGTGCCGGGCTTGGGCCCCGAACCCTGGTCTGCGCCCTGGAAGCCTCGGTGATGGATTGCGCCGCGGCATACGGAATCGAGGCATCGCGGCGGCCCGGCGCGCCCGGCGTATACGTGGCCGGCGCCAAGCTGGCCGCCATCGGCCTGCGCATACGGCGCGGGTGCTCCTATCACGGCATGGCGCTGAATGTCTGCGCGGACCTGGGCCCGTTTTCCCGGATCAATCCCTGCGGCTTCGAGGGTCTCGACGCGGTCAATTTCGCAAGCCTCGGCGGCCCGGACAACCTCGCCGACGCGGCCGCCGAACTGCAGCCTTGCCTGCTGTCCCGCCTCTACGCTTCGGGCGGTCTGCGGCGGATCGCCTCCAGCCGCTCGACCGTGCCGGCGTCCGCCCAGTAGCCTTCGTAAAGCGCGCCCGAAACGCGCCCCTGAGCGGCGGCCGCGCGCAACAGCGGGGCGAGACCGAATACTTCCTCCCCGGCGTCCCGGAACAGTTCCGGGGACAGCACGCTCACGCCGCCGAAGGTGTGGCGGGGGCCGTCGCTTCCGACCCGCTCCTGCCGCAGGTGGAAATCGCCAGCCGGATTGTGCGCCGGATTGGGCACCAGCATCAGCCAGGCCAGGTCGCGCGGCCGGCGATTGCTCACCGAAAACGGAAAAGACGTGCGGATGTCGGCGTTGACCACCCAGAAGGGCTCCTCTCCCAGCAAAGGCAAGGCTCGCCTTATGCCGCCTCCGGTGTCCAGCGCCGTTTCGCCTTCTTCGCTGTAGCGAATCCTCAGGCCATGCCGGAGTCCGTCGCCGAGCCGGCTGCGGATCATCCCTCCGAGCCAGGAAAGATTGACGACGGCCTCCCGCACCCCCGCGACGGCCAGGTCCTTCAGCAGATGTTCAATCAGCGGCTTCCCCTCCACTTCCATCAGCGCCTTGGGCAAGCCGTCGCTCAAGGGCCGCAGGCGCCGGCCGCGGCCGGCCGCCAATATCATCGCCCTCGTGGGCCGGAACTCGTTTCGCGCGCTCGTCATGGTCTTCCGGATGGCGATTTTCGCACGCCGAAAAGCCCGCGTCGCGCCGGAAAGCCGCCTTCGCATCGGCGCCGACAGACCGCACACGGAGCCGGCTTTTGGTTAAAGTGAGGAGCAGCCCATGAAAGCAAATCCGCATTCCCGCGCCGCTGCGGCGCTGCCGGCCTGACCGTCGGGGACCATCCGCGTGCCGGTTTCATTGCTCGCCCCACTGGCCGCAGCCTGCATCGCGCCGGCCCAGGCAGGCATCTGGGAGGAGAGCCCCGGCGCCGACCTGGCCTGCGAGATTGCCGCGCAGCGCTCGGACACCACGATCGGCCTTACCGCGCAGAACGGCATACGCTGGAAGGTCGGCGATCGCGTGGATTTCCTGGGCGATGTGTCCTTCTGCCTGGGCAACAACAGGCTGGACGTGCAGAACGCCAGCCTGTTGCAGGACAGCAACCGGGTGGAATTCGGCGGCGAAGTGATGTATTCGGGGGACTCGGTACGGGTGCGGGCCACGGACGCCACGCTCGACCTGAATCAGGACAGGCTCCGGTTCGGCTCCGCCGAGTACGCGCTGCGGGACAGCCTGGCGCGGGGCAGCGCCGAGGAAATCGTTCTGGACGCTCAGCAGGACCGGGTGCGCATGGAGGAAGTCAGCTACACGAGTTGCCTGCCCGGCCGCAACCATTGGGAACTGCGCGCCGGTTCCATTGAAGTGGAGCAGGAGAGTGGCTTCGGCCAGGCGCGGAGGATCCGCCTGGAATTGCTGGACGTGCCGATCCTCTACCTGCCTTCGCTGTCCTTTTCGGCCCGGGGCGCCCGCAAGTCGGGGTTCCTGGTGCCGGAGATCGGCAGCTCCAGCCGCCGGGGGCTGGAACTGGAGGCGCCCTGGTACTGGAACATCGCGCCCAACATGGACGCCACCTTCACGCCGCGCTACCTGTCGCGCCTGGGCTTTTTTGCCGGCGCCGAGTACCGCTACATCACGCGCAATTCGTCAGGCCGCATCGAACTCGGCTACCTGCCCCAGGACAAGCTGCGCAACCGCTCGCGCTACGACGTCAACCTGGAGATGCAGACGACCCTGTCGGACCGGTGGAGCCTGCTTGCCGATGGCCGCTGGGTGTCCGACGATCTCTATATCGAGGACATCGGGCGGGGTTTCTGGGAACAGGCCCAGACTCACCTGCGCCGGGAACTGGCGGCCACCTACAGCGGCGAGCGCATGGATGTCGTGTTCCGGGTGACCGGACACCAGGTCGTGCATCCGGACGTGGAGCGGCTGTTCCGCCCGCATGTGCGGCTGCCGGAGATTCGATTGCATGGCCGGTGGCCGGAATTGCTGCCCCGGGTGGACGGGCGCCTGTGGATGGAAACGGGCTGGTTCGAGCATTCGCAAAGGACTTCGGGCGCCCGGGTCCATTTCGAACCGGAACTGACGGCCCGCTACCGCGCGGGTCCGGTCGAGGTGAATCCGTCCCTTTCCCTGATGGTGACCGGCTACCACGTGAAAGAGCCGTTCCGTAATGATGCCGACACCTACTACCGGTTGCTGCCGATCGCGACCGTGGACGCCAGCGCCGGCCTCTGGCGGCGTTTCGGGTCGCA
The DNA here is from genome assembly GCA_011523505.1 of Gammaproteobacteria bacterium. Classification (GTDB taxonomy): domain Bacteria; phylum Pseudomonadota; class Gammaproteobacteria; order Steroidobacterales; family Foliamicaceae; genus Foliamicus. The sequence goes on along the minus strand of WTGP01000019.1, from coordinate 99,879 downwards.
GGCGCTGGACGTGACGCTGCGCCCGCGAGCCATGCTGAGCATCATTCCCACGGTGAACCAGGACTATTTCCCGGTTTTCGACACGATCATTCCGGACTTCAACTACGTTCAGCTATTCCGTCCCAACCGCTACCTGGGGTTCGACCGGGTCGGCGACTCGGTGCACCTGAGCGCGGGCGTCCAGGGCGTGCTGCAGCGCGGCGCCGACGGCAAGGAACTGTTGCGCTTCACGCTGGGGCAGCGCTACAACTTCCGCGGACGCAAGGTGAGCCTCGAGGGGCTGAGTTCCCACGAGGACGCGGCCTCGGATTACATCGCCGAGTTCGCCTACGGCCTGGGCAAGGACTGGCAGGTGGACATGCGCTACCTGTGGGACGCCGAAATCGACAACGCCAGCCGGTCCGAAATCGCCGTGCTCTACAGAAAGGACCCGCGCCGGACCGTGCGCCTGGCCTACCGAAGCCGCTGGGCCCGGACCGAAAACCTGGACCTGGCGTTCCGGTGGGCCGTCAATGACCGGTGGACCGCGGTGGGCCGCTACAACTATTCGTTTGCCGAGGATGTGGAGCTGGAGCGCTACCTCGGATTCGAATACGAGTCCTGCTGCATCAACGTCGCGCTGCTGTGGCGCAGGCATGTCGAGCGCGACGCCACGCTGGGCGGAGCATCGGTCTATCTGCAGGTCACGCTGAAGGGCCTGACGAGCCTCGGAGGGGACGCCAGGGCGATGATCGAGCGTGGTATGCTCGGCTACCCCAGCCGATGAGTAGTCTTCCGAAACGCGCCGCGCCCGCCATGCTGCTCGCCGTTTGTCTGGCGGTGGTTTCGGGGCCGGCGTGGGCGCAGCTCAGCGATGACGGCGAGTTTCTCGACGGCATCGCCGCCGTCGTCAACGATGGCGTCGTCCTCACCAGCGAACTGGACCAGGAACTGGCCGGCGTGCGCGCCAGCATTCGCGCCCAGGGCCTCAGGTCTCCGCCTGCGGGAGTTCTCGAATCGCAGGTGCTGGAGCGGCTGGTCCTGCGCGAGATACAGCTGCAGCGCGCCAGGCGGCTGGGCATCGAGATTTCCGACGAGCAGGTCAACCGGGCGCTCGGCTTCGTGGCCCAGCAGAACGGGGTCGAGCTGAGCGATCTTCCGGACGTGCTGGCCGAGCAGGGCATCGAGTACGCCCGCTACCGCGAGGAACTCAGGGCGCAGATCGAGCTGGACACGCTCCGGCAGCGCGACGTCCGGGTATTCCTCAACCCCAGGGAAGTGGACGATTTCCTGCGCGGCGCCGAGGCCGGGGAGGAGGCCAACCGGGAGTACCTGGTGTCGCACATTCTGATCGGCACGCCGCTGAACGCCACCGCGGGTCAGCGCGAAGCGGCCCGCGAGCGTGCGGAGAGGTTGCGTCAACGCGTGCTGGAAGGGGAGAGCTTCGCCGAACTGGCAATCGCCTATTCGGAGGCGCAGAACGCGCTGCAGGGCGGCAGCCTGGGCTGGCGCAAACGCAATGCGCTGCCCACCGCATTCGTCGCGCATGTCATTCAGCTCGAGCCCGGCGACGTGGCCGAGCTGATCACGACGGGCAGCGGAGTGAACGTGGTGCGCCTGGACGAAACGCGCGGCGGGGACCCCATCATTCAGGAGCAGTGGGAACTCAGGCACATACTGCTTCAGCCGAACGAGATACGCGACGACGACGCGACCCGTGGCGAGATCGCCGAGATTCGCGAGCAGATCCTGGCCGGAGAGAGCTTCGGCGCCCTGGCCCGCGCTTACTCGGCCGACCCCGGGTCCGCCGGCGAGGGCGGCATGCTCGGCTGGGTTTCTCCCGAGGACCTCGATCCCGCATTCGCCGCCGGCGTGGCGGAACTTGAGGGCGACGACATCAGCGAGCCCATACGCAGCTCCTTCGGATGGCATATCGCGCAACGTTCCGGCACCCGCATGCAGGACGTGAGCGAGGACGTGCGCCGGCAGCGCGCCATGCTCGCCTTGCGGGAACGCAAGGTGCAGGAGGAAACCCAGCTTTGGCTGCAGAGGCTGCGGGCCGAAGCCTTCGTGGAATACAAGAATTAGCCAGGACCCTGTTTTGACAGGCCCCAGGCTCGCGGTCAGCGTGGGTGAACCGGCCGGAATCGGGCCGGACATCGTAATCAGGGCGGCCCGTGAACTGGGCCGGTTCAACACCGTGCTGATCGCCGACCCGCGGGTGCTGAGCGAGCGTGCGGAAATGCTGGACCGCGACTTCCCGGCGGGTTCGTACGACCCCGGCGACCGCGCACCCGGCCTGAGCATCGCGCCCATGCCGCTGGCTCATCCCTGCCGGGCGGGCCGGGCGGATGCCCGCAACGCGCCCGCAGTGCTCGCGGCCCTGGAGCGGGGCGTTGCCGGCTGCCTGAGCGGCGAGTTCGATGCGCTGGTGACCGGACCGGTCAACAAGGCGCTCATGCGCAAGGCCGGAATCGATTTCATGGGACACACGGAATACCTGGCCCGGCTCAGCGGAGCGCCCATGCCGGTCATGGTGCTGGCCGGCGAGACGGGGTCCGGGCGCATGCCGCTGAGGGTGGCGCTGGCCACGACCCATATTCCTTTGAGCGCCGTGCCCGGGGCCGTCACCCGCGAGCGTCTGGCCGCCGTTCTCGAGGTGCTGGTGCGGGGACTGAAGCGCGATTTTGGAATCGGCAAACCGCGGGTGGCCGTTCTCGGCCTCAATCCGCATGCCGGGGAGGATGGCGAACTGGGCGCCGAGGACCGCGACGTCGTGGCGCGGGCGATTGCCGAATTCGGCGATCCGGGCGTGACCGGTCCCTGGCCGGCCGACACGGCCTTCACGCGGGGCAATCTCGCCGGACAGGACACGGTGCTGGCGATGTACCACGATCAGGGCCTGCCGGTCGTCAAGCACGCCGGCTTCGGCGCGACCGTGAACGTGACGCTGGGCCTGCCGTTCGTCCGCACGTCCGTGGACCATGGCACGGCGTTCGATCTGGCCGGCACCGGGAAAGCCGACGAAGGCAGCCTGGTCCAGGCCGTGACGGCGGCCGCGCGCATGGCGCGGCGCCGGTCGCGTCATCCGCAATAATGAAGCGGCGTCCCCGGCTCGGGCAGCACTTTCTTGTCGATGCCTCGGTCATACAGCAAATCATCTCGACGGCGGCGCCCGCGACCGGCGAGCACTTCGTGGAGATCGGTCCGGGCCGCGGCGCGCTGACCGGGCCCCTGCTATCGGCGGGAGCGATCGTTCACGCCGTCGAGATCGATCCGGCGCTGGCGAAGGAATTGCGCGAGCGTTTTCCCCACGAGCGGCTGAACGTGCACCTGGCGGACGCACTCGAGTTCGATTACTCGGCGCTCGAGGGCATCGGGGTTCCCCATGCGCGCCTGCGCCTGATCGGCAATCTGCCGTATTACCTGAGCACGCCCCTGCTGTTCCGCCTGCTTGAGAGCGCGGCCGGGTTCCGCGACATGACGGTCATGCTGCAGCGCGAAGTGGCCGAGCGGCTGTGTGCGCCTCCGGGCAGCCGCCGCTACGGCCGCCTGTCGGTCATGGCGGCGGCCCGCTGCCGGGCCGAGCCCTGCTTTTCGGTTGCGCCCCGCGCGTTCGAGCCCCGCCCGAGGGTGCATTCGATGGTGGTCAGGCTGACGCCCGATTCGCGCTACCGCATCCGCCGCCCGGACGCCTTCGAGCGCGTCGTGCGACAGGCCTTCTCGCAGCGCCGCAAGACCATCGCCAACGCCCTGCGCGGCCTCGCGAACAAAGAGCAGATCACCGCCGCCGGCATCGACCGCACCCTACGCCCCGAACAAATCCCCGTCGCAGCCTACCTCCACCTCTCCGACCACCTCGACTAACCGCAGGGCACGCTGACGCACTGAGGTGGGCCGTCCAGCCGGACCGCGGAGAGCGATCCGCCCCACACGCAGCCCGAATCCAGCGCAATATGCCGATCCGTAACGAAGCACCCCAGCGCCGACCAGTGCCCGAACACGACCCGGCAACCGGCCGGCAGTCTTCCGGCACGAGCAAACCAGGGAGCGAGATAAGGCGGCTGCCCCCCAGGCGGCCCCTTGTAGGAAAAGTCCAGCCGCCCCCGCGCATCCACCATCCGCATCCGTGTAAAGGCGTTGACGATCATCCGCAGGCGCCCGGTCCCCGCAAGCTCGTCCTGCCAGCTATTGGGCACGTCGCCGTACATGTCGGCCAGAAAGTCCCGATAGTGCGCGTCCCGCAGCACGCTCTCCACCTCCGCGGCCCGCGCCAGCACCTGCTCCAGGTCCCAGCCGGGCAGGACCCCGGCATGCACCAGCAGGCAGTTCAGGTCCCGGTCGAAATGCGCCAGCGGCCGCCGGCGCAGCCATTCGGCATGCGCGCGCACTTCGGGGTCCTGCTCGTGGGCCTGTTGCGCCAGCCAGTGCAGGTCGTGGTTGCCGAGCACGACGACGGCCGCGTCCTCAAATCCACGAACCCGTGTCAGCACGCCCGCCGAGTCCGGCCCGCGGTTGACCAGGTCGCCGCAGAACCAGAGCCGGTCGCGCCCCGGCTCGAACCCGATCCCGTCCAGCAGCGCATCCAGGGGTTCGAGACACCCTTGTACGTCCCCAACCGCCCATACCGCCATCGGCCGGGCTACCGGATCAGTGCAGGACGCCGGGAGTCTGAAGGCGGAATATGGGGATCGGCGCCTTGAAGTCCTGGCCGCCGTCCGTGACCATGCCGTAGCTGCCCTGCATCGTCCCGAACGGCGTATCGATGATCGCGCCGCTGGTGTAGCGGTGGCTCTCGCCCGGGAGAAGCCGGGGCTGCTCGCCCACCACGCCGTCCCCGAAAACCTCCTCCACGTGCCCGTTGCCGTCGGTGATGATCCAGTGCCGCGTCAGCAGCCGGGCGGCTTCCCCGCCGCGGTTCGAGATCGTGATCGTGTAGCTGAATACGTAGCGGTCGCCCTGCGCATCCTGCCCCAGGTAGGCCGGCTCCACCTCGACGAGAATGTCGTCGCCCGAGATCATTCTTCCGGCTCGACCGACGCGGGCGTCCGGTTCTTGATGAATTCCTTCATGTCGTCCCTCACCTCGGTCCAGTTCTCGAGATCGAACATTTCCGGCGCGTGTTCCTCCAGCGTGGCGCGCAGCTTGGCGGGCATCTCCTCGAGACTGTCCAGCTTGCAGCCGTAGCCACGGGAGAGCTGGCGCCCGGGCCGCTGTCCCATGAGCATCCAGTGGTTCCAGTTCAGGGTTTCCTGATAGTGGCTGATCGCCGGCGCCCTGGCCAGTTCCGGGTTCTCGACGTCGGCGAGTTCCGCCATCAGGAACATGAACGAGTCCCAGTGAAAGATGGGCCCCACGGAGGCCTTGGGCCAGACTTCCGGACGCAGCGGGTTGGGAAACCGGAATTGCGAGCGAATCGGAATGAACAGCCTGCCGCCCACCGTCCACCATTCCATGTTCTTCGGCTTCATCGTTGCGGTTTCGTCGGTGATCGTTCCCTCCAGCGTGTTCTCGACGGTGATCGGCCCGGTGAAGTAGTGCTGGACTTCGACCGTTTCCCCGGTGTAGATGTTGTCCCAGTGGTCGATCACCTCGTCCGTGTCGAAGCGGGTAAAGAGCGCCGTTTCGTTCATCGTGGCCACAAACTTGTGCTCTTCCGCCTGCCGCCAGCGGGTCACGTTGTAGTTGATCATGCTGAACAGCGGCTCGAGGTTGCCCTCGTGGACATAGCCCCAGACGTGACCGCGCGAGACGCGGTGCACCGTTTCCTCGGCCAGTGAACCGAACACCTTGACCCGCGCGCGAAAGCGCGAAACGGGATCGTTGAGGTCCAGCGGTTCGCGCGGCGCGCCTTGCTCGGCCGCGCATCCGGAAAGCGCCGACGCTCCCAGCGCGCCCGCGCCGAGGCCCTTCAGGACCGTGCGCCTGTCGAGGCCGGACTGGTTCGCGGGGTCTGGCTTGTTGCTCATGTTTTTCTCCTGTCTGATGTACTTCATACCGAAATCGGCGCCGGAATATGGGGGTGCGGATCGTAGCCGATCAGCTCGAAGTCGGTTTCCACGTAGTCGTCGATCGATTTGCGTCCCGCCCTGATCTTGAGTTCGGGAAGGGGGCGCGGCTCGCGGGACAGTTGCTCGCGCGCCTGTTCGTAGTGGTTGCTGTAGAGGTGGCAGTCGCCGCCGGTCCAGACGAAATCGCCGGGCTTGAGCGCCGTCTGGTCCGCCATCATGGAAAGCAGCAGGGCATACGATGCGATATTGAAGGGAACGCCCAGGAACAGGTCGGCGCTGCGCTGGTAGAGTTGGCCCGACAGCCTGCCGCCGCTGACGTGCAGCTGCAGCATCATGTGGCAGGGCGGGAGTTTCATTCGCGGAATCTCGGCAACGTTCCAGGCGTTGATGATGATTCTTCGCGAGTGAGGGTCGGTTCGGATCATTTCCAGCGCCTGGTCCACCTGGTCGATCGCGCCGCCGTTGCCGTCCGGCCAGCGCCGCCATTGCGCCCCGTAAACCGGCCCCAGGTTGCCGTCCTCGTCGGCCCACTCGTTCCAGATCTTCACGCCGCGCTCCTGCAGCCAGCGCACGTTGGTGCCGCCGCGCAGGAACCACAGCAGTTCGACCGCGATCACCCGCAGCGGAAGCCTCTTGGTGGTGAGCATGGGAAAGCCCTCGGCCAGGTCGAAGCGAAGCTGCCGCCCGAACAGCGCCCGGGTGCCCGTGCCGGTGCGGTCGCGGCGCTCGGTTCCGGTTTCCAGTACCTCCTCGAGAAGACTGAGGTATTGCCGCATGCGCTTGGTGCTGGCAGGTCCTAACCCGGCCGTGGCGCCCGCCGGGCGAGCAGCCACAGGCCGAAGCCGATCATCGGCAGGCTCAAAAGCTGCCCCATGGTCAGCCAGTTGAAGGCCAGGTAGCCGATGTGCGCGTCCGGCACGCGCAGGAACTCCACCAGGAGCCGGAAAATCCCGTAGCCGGCCAGGAACAGTCCGGTGGCGCGTCCCAGGTCGCGCCGTACGCCGGACGGCAAGGGCCGGGCCGTATACCACCAAAGCACGACGAACAGTACCAGTCCCTCGAGAAAAGCCTCGTACAGCTGCGTTGGATGCCGGCCGACGCCGTCCACGATGAACGCCCAGGGCGCGTCGCTGGGCTTGCCCCAGAGTTCGCCGTTGATGAAATTGCCGATACGCCCGGCGCCCAGGCCGATCGGCACCAGCGGAACGACGAAATCCGCGGTTTCGACGAACGTCTTCGAGTGCTTGCGGGCGAACAGGAGAACGGCGGCGCACACGCCCAGCAGCCCGCCGTGAAACGACATGCCGCCTTCCCAGATCCGCACGATATAGAGCGGATCGTCGAACATCTGCTGCCAGCCGTAGAAGAGGAGGTAGCCCAGGCGCCCGCCCGCGATCACGCCCAGGCAGGAGTAGAAGATCAGGTCCTGGACCATTACCGGCGTGAACGTGCTGCCGGGCCGACGCGCCTGCCGGTGCGCGAGCCACAAGGCGGCGACGAAGCCGAACAGGTACGTCAGCCCGTACCACCGTATCGCCAGCGACCCGATGCGCAGCGCAACAGGATCGAACTGCGGATATTCGATCATCTCGCCCGAAGTCTAGCAGCCGGTTCCCCGGGGAAAAGGCAAGGCTATAGCGCTATTCGGGGTCGTCGATGCGCAGCACCTGGTTGCACTCGTAAAAGTAACCGTCCGGATCGAAGATCGCGCACCCCAGCAGGTGCCGAGTCTCGCCCTTGGACCCGGTGACCTTGAAGGTCCTCTCGGGCGTATGCACCCGCGTGCCCAGCTCGGCGGCCCGGCGCGCGACCTCCGCCGCGTCTTCGGTTTCCACCACGAAAACCGGCGTGCCATAGCCTACGGATGTGGGGACTTCCGGCGCCGGCAGCGGGGGATCCACCCATTGCAGAAGTCCGATCATGCCGATCCTGGGATCGTCGCACTTCATGATGACCAGGTGGGTCACGTCGCCTTTCTTCCCGGCCGCGATGCCCTTGCCCGACAGCGTATACGGCATGTCGATCCAGGCTTCCATACCCAGCACGTGCTCGTACCAGCGGCGGCTCTTTTCCATGTCCCGGACGATCAGCGTGGTGCGCTTGACGATGTTCCGGATGCGGGGTGCTGAATTCATTCGTTTGACTCCCTCGGTTGAAGTGCGCGTTTATACCACGCCGGGAGCGAGGGCGAGAGGCCCTTGCTGCAGGGCGTCAGCAGGTCCCGTCCAGGCGGCAGGCGTTGGGGCGGAGCCACTCGTCCAGCGCCAGGCACAGCGCGGTGTGCGACAGCGGATGCTGGCTCATGTGCTCCCAGCCGGTCCTGAGGACACGCTCCGCCGCGGCCGCATGGCGCATGCCGGGCGTTATCTGCGAAAGCCGCAGCAGCGCCCGCGCCGCGACCGCCGCGCCGGAGGGAAGCGCATCATCGGAAAGCGAGCGCGGCCGGTGGATCAGCCGCTCGTGGTTGGCGGACGTGAAATAGAACCCGCCGTTGTCCGGGTCCTCGAAGCTGTCCAGCATGGTCCGCGCCAGCGCCTCGGCCGTGGCCTGCCGCTCGCCGCCCAGTTCCAGCAAGGCGTCGATGAAGAACGCGTAGTCGTCCAGAAAGCCCTCGCCGCCGGCCCGCCCGTCGGTCCAGCAGGCCAGCAGCCGGCCGCCGCGGGTCATTTCGGCGATCATGAAATCGGCCGCTTCTTCCGCCGCCGCGGTCAGGTCCGGACGTTCGAGGCAACGGCCCGCGATCGCCAGCCCGCGCACCGTCATCGCGTTCCAGGCGGTCAGCAGCTTCTCGTCGCGCATCGGGCGCTCGCGCCGGGCACGCGTCTCCAGCAGCCGTTGCCGCGCCGCGGAAAAGTCCGCTTGGGCGGCGTCCGGCACGGGCCGCTCCACGAGGTGCCAGGCGCTTTCCTCGAAATTTGGCCGCCGGTTCAGTCCGTAGCGGACCGCAAAGCCGTCGTATTCGTCTTCCGGCAGCAGTTCCCTCACCTGTTCGGGCGTCCACAGGTAGTAGAGGCCTTCCTCGCCTTCGGAATCGGCGTCCAGGGCAGCGAAGAACGCCCCGCCCTCGTGGCGCATCTCCCGCATGAGCCAGCCGGCCGTGGCGTCGGCCACGTCGGCATAGCGTTGCTGGCCGGTGAACTGGAAGGCCAGGGCATAGGCCGACAACAGCGCCGCATTGTCGTAGAGCATCTTCTCGAAATGCGGGATTTCCCAGCGCGCGTCCACCGAGTAGCGGAAGAATCCGCCCCCCAGGTGGTCGTTGAGTCCGCCCGCGGCCATCGCGTCGAGCGTGGTCTCGAGCATTTCGCGGGCCGGCTCGCCGCCCGGCTGCGCGGCGCGCCGGATCAGCAGCTCCATGTCCGCCGGCCGCGGAAACTTCGGCGCGCCCTGGGTGCCTCCATGGACGGGATCGAAAGCCGAGCGCATCTGCTCGAAGGCGTTGGTCAGCGGCTGCTCGTTCAGCTCGCCGGCGAAGGACGCGCCGGGCGCCGCGATCCGCGCCAGCATTTCCCGGACCGCCTTGCCGTTGCCGCGCGCCTCCTCGCGCCGGCCCGCGTAGTAGGCGGCGACGTTCCTCAGCAGGTCCGTGAAGGCCGGCATTCCGAAACGCGGCGCCTTGGGGAAATACGTTCCGGCAAAAAACGGAAGCAGTTCGTCGTGGGTCAGGAACACCGTCAGCGGCCAGCCGCCGGCCCGGCGGGTCAGCAACTGGTGGCTGGTCTGATAGACCTTGTCCAGGTCCGGGCGCTCCTCGCGGTCCACCTTCACGTTCACGAACAGTTCGTTCATGACTTCGGCGGTGGCGTCGTCCTCGAACGACTCGTGGGCCATGACGTGGCACCAGTGGCAGGCCGAATAGCCCACCGAAAGCAGGACCGGACGCCCGGATTCGCGCGCCGCGCGCAGGGCTTCCTCGTCCCAGGGGTGCCAGTGCACCGGGTTGTCCGCGTGCTGCAGCAGGTACGGATTGCTTGCCTCGCCAAGCCGATTCATGGTTTCCCGCCCTCAAGGCTACGCTCGCCTCAGTCTATGCCAGACCGACCCGCCCGGACCTCGCTGCGAATACAATCCGGGCTTTCTCGGGTCCGAACGACTGCTTGGATGATTGCGTGAACAGGGGCAAGGCGGCAACGGCCGGCGCTTCGCCTGCGTCCGGCCCCGCAATACTCGAGCGGATCGCGGACGGCGACCCGCTCGCCATGACCGAACTCGTCGACCAGTACGGCGACCTGGTGTGGTCGCTGGCGCGGCGCTACTTCGGCGCCTCCCCGATCGCCCAGGAGTCGGTGCAGGAAGCCTTCCTGTCGCTCTGGTCCAGCGCCGGGCGGTTCCGCCCCGATCGCGGCAGCGAACTGACCTTCGTGCTCACGGTGGCGCGCCGGCGGATCGTGGACCAGGTGCGGCACGAGGCCCGTTTTTCCGGCGGCGTGCCGCTGGTGGGCGACGAGGTGGACCCCAACAGCAGCGACCAGGCCCGGCTCGACGCGCAGCTCGAAATGATGCGGGTCGAACCGCTGCTGCGCGAGCTGTCCGGGAACGAAAGGGAAATCCTTTCGCTGTCCCTTTACGAAGGCTATTCACATAGCGAGATCGCGAAGCGCCTGAATATGCCCTTGGGAACCGTCAAGACGCGTATCCGCCGCAGCCTCATCCGGCTGCGGGCGGCGCTCAAGGTGCAGCGCGGGGAGGCCGAAAATGACGCCGGCTGACAGAATCCGCGAATTGCTCGCGGCCGAGGCCGCCGGGGAGCGTCTCGACGATGCGGAGTTTGGCGAGTTGCGGCAATTGCTCGGCGAAATGCCGGCCGCCGACCGCATCCGCGAACGCGACGCCATGCACGAAGCCGCGGCCCTGGGGCAGGCGGCGTTCCTGGCGGCCGACCGCGAGGCCTGGCGGCCGATGCCGGAAGACTTGCGCGAACGCCTGCTGGGCATGGCCCGCGCCCGCGCCGTGGACAGCCCCCCGCGTGCAAGCCGGGCCAACTGGCCGGCCCGCTGGGGATGGGCCGCGGCCACGGCCGTGGTTATCGTCTGGATCGTCAGCGCCGTGCTGCTGCCGCGCCAGCCGACCGTCCCGGACGGCATGACGGTGCAGTCGGCGCCGGACGTCGTGAGGCTTCCATGGCGCTCGGACATCGGTGGTTACGAGGAGGTGCGCGGCGAAATCGTCTGGAGCGATACGCTGCAGGCTGGCGAGATGCGATTCGCCGGGCTGCCGCCCAACGATCCCGAATCCCAGCAATACCAGTTGTGGATCGTGGTCCCGGACCGCTATGCGCATCCGGTGGACGGCGGCGTATTTGACGCCTCCGCCGATGCCGATATCGTTGTCCCGGTGGACGCAAAGCTGAACGTGGTCGAGCCGGTGGCCTTCGCCGTGACGCTGGAGCAGCGCGGCGGCGTGGTAGTGTCCGAGGGACCGCTGCTGCTGGTGGCCGCCGAAGGCCCGCGCCCGGGACAATCCCTTTGAGGATACTGCGCGGTATTTTTCTGGCGCTCGCCTGGACCGCCGGCGGGCTGATCGCTCTTGCGCTGATCGGGTTTGGCGTCGCCGCCTGGACCTGGCGGGACATCCCGGCCGAGACGCTCGAAGCCCGCTACGGCACGCCGGCTTCGCAGTATGCCGAGATCGACGGGGCCCGCATCCACTACCGCGACGAGGGCCAGGGCCCGGCCGTGGTGCTGATCCACGCCAACTTCGCCAGCCTGATCGGCTGGGACCCCTGGGTGGACGCGCTCAAGGACCGCTATCGCGTCGTTCGCTTCGACATGACCAGTCACGGCCTGTCCGGCGCCGACGCGACCGGCGACTACAGCCTGCCCCGCACGGTGGACCTGATGGAGCGGCTGCTCGATCGCCTGGGCGTGGAGCGCTGCGCGATCGTCGGGACTTCGCTGGGCGGCACCGTCGCCATTCACTACACGGTCCGCAACCCCCACAGGGTGGCCGGCCTGGGCCTGATTTCGCCCGGCTCGCTGGAGCCCGGCGTTCGCGGCCGGCAGGCGCCGCCGCGCATGTCGCCGGTTACGGCCCTGGTTCGCTGGATCACTCCCCGCGCGCTGCCGGAGTTCATGCTGAAGGGCGGCTTCAGCGATCCGGAACGGGTTTCGCCCGAACTCGTCGACCGCTGGCACGACCTGTGGCGGCTGGAAGGACAACGCCCGGCGCAACTGGCACGCCTGCGCCAGTACATTTCCGGCAACATCGAGGAACTGATCGGGCAGGTGTCGGCGCCCGTCCTGATCCAGTGGGGCGAGGACAATCCGCAGGTGCACGTGGAACTGGCCGGCGAACTGGCGCGGCTGCTGAAGAGCGCGCCTTCGATTGAGACTATCATTTATCCCGGCGTGGGGCACATGGCGATACAGGAAGCGCCGCGCGAAACCGCCGTTGACGCGCGCGCCTGGCTGGACCGCGTGCCGTTCGCCAAGAGCGACGATTCACTTCGCGAACAGCGGGAGAGTTGAAATATGAGGAAGCTGCTGAAGGTGCTGGTCGTGGCCGGAATCGCGGTTTTCACGCTCGCGGTGGCCGGCTTCGGCGTGTTTCAGTACATGAACCGCACTCCGCCGCAACTGGCGGAACCCAATTACTTCGCTTACTACAAGGCCCAGGACACCGTGCCCGAGGGCCGCGTGGGAATCTTCATCTCGCACCTCATCCAGCCGGAGGAACTGCGTTTCGAGGACTACTACGTGTTGTCGAAAAAGAGCCTGCAGTACATTCCCTGGCCGATCCGCAACTTCGCCGGAGCCGACCGGGGCGTGGTGCTAATGGATGCCGAGCGCTACTACGAATTCGAGGAATTCACGCCCACGCGGCTGATCGACCACATGGGACGCGATACGGACTTCGACGGCGTGCCCTATGCGGACAAGTACCTGACCGGCGAAGTCGTCTGGTCGCCGCCCTCCACCGCCACCTACATGTCCCAGGGGTTCTTCCTGCTTCCCGGCCGCAAGGCCGGCATGTCCACCTCGGCGGCCAGGCTGATCACCAAGTGCCGGGTGTTTTATTACGCGCCCGGCAAGGGTTTCATGGACGGCCGGGTACCGCACGAGGAAGGCAGCCGCCTCCTCGCCGAGGACGCGATGCAGCGGGTGCACGAAAAGTACGGCGACATCCCCTGGGCCTGGGTGACCGCCGAACACTTCGGCATGGCGCGCAAGGCCATGTACGAGCTGCTGGACACCGGGGTGGACACGGTATTGCTGGCCATCCCGCGGCCGGTCTATTCGCACCACGAGGAATTCAACGGCAGCGTCAAGCACGCCATGCACTACATCCACGAGTGGGAAGAGCGCAACGGCAAGCACATCAAGGTGATCATCACTCCCCAGCTCGGCGACATCCCGGTCCTCCGCACCGCCTACGTCCGTATGCTGAGGGACCGGCTGGACACGTTTTCACCCGCGGATTCCGTCAATGTGGTGATATCGAGCCATGGCATGCCCTGGGACAACGTTCCGCACGAGGCCTGGCTGGAACTGGGGCCGCCTTATCTCGAAGCGATTAAGAAAGACGTCCGCGAAACGCTGGAGAGTTACGGCTTTTCCCGCAGCGAGGTGGTCGTGAGCCAGGAGAATTTCGCCGATCCGCTCAACGATCCCGAGGACGACTACCTGTCCACCAACGAGGCGTACTGGAACGGCATCAACGCCGGCTACGACTACATCGTGAACCTGCCCGTCTCGTTCTTCGCCGAGAACACCGACACCGCCTTCGGCCACGCGATGGTCAATTACGAGGGCTTCGACGAGTACAGCCGCTACGATCCCATCGACTATCCCGACTGGAACGAGCCCCTGGTGCGGGAATTCGTGCAGGACGGGACGCGGGTCATCTACAACGGCACGCCGGTGGGCCGCTACGGCGAACCGATCGTGGAGGCGTTTTTCCAGGCCATGGATACGGTCCTGTCGCAGCATGAGGCCGATCCGGCCGGTGCCCCACCGGCTCAGGCAGCCGGCGCCCAACCCGGCGCTCAATGAGCGAGACCGGCGACCGCCCAAGCCTCGAGGGGCTGCGCATTCCACGGGATGAGCAGCCCCCGGAAAGTCGCCTGAAGCGATTCCTGTGGCCGTCCATCGGCACGGTTTGCGTGGCCGGCGCGCTCGCCCTGCTGGCCGCCTGGTTCTGGCCCGACTCCGCGACGGCAGTGCGGGTCGAAACGGTGCATTCGTCGTCGGCAGGCGCTGCCGCCAGCGTTCTGGACGCAAGCGGCTACGTGACCGCGCGGCGCTCCGCCACCGTTTCGTCCCAGCGCACCGGAAGAATCCGCAGGGTGCTCGTGGAAGAAGGCATGACCGTCGAGGAGGGCCAGGTGGTGGCCGAGCTGGACGACGCGGCGGAACTCGCGCAGCTGCGCCTGGCGGAAGCGCAACTGACCTCGGCGCGCAGCGCGCTGGGCGAGACCCGCGCCGAGCTTCATGAAGCCGAACTGTCCTACACCCGGCTGTCGGAACTGCACGAGCGGGGACTGGCCAGCGAAGCCGAGCTGGACGCCGCGACGGCCGCCCGCGACCGGCTGAGCGCCCGCCTTGAATCGAACGACGCGGCCGTTACGGTCGCGGACCGCGCGGTGGCGGTGCAGCGGCAGGCGCACAGCGAAACGGTCATTCGCGCTCCCTTTGCCGGCGTGGTCATCGACAAGAACGCCCAGCCGGGCGAAATGGTTTCCCCCGTCTCCGCGGGCGGCGGATTTACCCGGACCGGCATCTGCACGCTGGTGGACATGGAATCGCTGGAAATCGAGGTGGACGTCAACGAGGCCTACCTGCAGCGGGTGCGGCCCGGAGGCGCGGTGACGGCGCGACTGGACGCCTATCCTTCCTGGCGCATTCCGGCGGAGGTGATCGCGATCGTGCCGGCGGCCAATCGCGAGAAGGCCACGGTCCGGGTGCGTGTGGGCATTCTCGAGCGCGACCCGCGCATTCTTCCGGACATGGGCGCAAAGGTATCGTTCATCGAGGCGGGACAACCGGCGCCGGCAGCCGTGGCCGGTCCGGAGCGGTTGAGCATCTCCTCTTCGGCCCTGCAGGGACCGGCGGACGATCACTGGGTTTACCTGGCGGAAGACGGACGGGCCGTGCGCCGCAGCGTCGCGGCGGGCGAGCGCGACGGCAGGAGAGTGGTGGTCCTTTCCGGACTGTCGCCGGGTGACAGGGTCATCCTCGATCCGCCCGCGGGGCTATCCGACGGGGCGGAAATTCAATATCCTTGACCCGGCACGGAATACAAGAGCGCGATTCATGGCCCGAGAATTGATCCGTTTGACGGACGTCAGCAAGAATTACCGCAAGGGGCGCGAGCTGGTGCGCGTGCTGGACGGCATCTCGCTGGCTATCGAAAATGGCGATTTCGTGGGCCTGATGGGCCCGTCGGGGTCCGGCAAGACCACGCTCCTGAACCTGTTGGGCGGCCTCGACAAGCCGACCAAAGGCGACGTCGAGGTGGACGGCAGGAAGATCAGCAAGCTGTCTACCGGTGCGCTGGCCAAGTGGCGGGCGAGCAACATCGGGTTCATCTTCCAGTTCTATAACCTGCTGCCGGTGCTGACCGCCGCCCGCAACGTGGGCCTGCCGTTGCTGCTGACTTCCCTTTCGGCCTCGCAGCGCAGGAAGCACGTCAACACCGCGCTGCAACTGGTGGGCCTGGCGGACCGGGCCAAACACTATCCACGGGAGCTGTCGGGCGGCCAGGAACAGCGGGTGGCGATCGCGCGAGCCATCGTGTCCGATCCGCCCATACTGCTGTGCGACGAACCCACCGGCGACCTGGATCGCGCGACCGCCGACGAAATCATGAGTCTGCTGCAACGCCTGAACCGGCACTACGGCAAGACCATCGTCATGGTCACGCACGATCCGCGCGCCGCTTCCTTCGCCCACCGAGTGCTGCACCTGGACAAGGGCGAGCTGGGCGCGGCGCCGGAGGAGATCCACTGATGAACCGCTTCACGCTGATCTGGCGAAACCTCTGGCGCAAACCCATCCGCACCGTGTTCACGATGCTGGCGGTGCTCGTGGTTTTCTTTCTCTTTACCCTGCTCGAGGGCCTGCGGATCGCGTTCTCGCTGAGCGATGTCGGCGTCGAAGCGCAGGAGCGGCTGCTGACCTCGCACAAGGTTTCGCTGATCATGATGCTGCCCGTGGCCTACCAGTCGCGGATCGCGCGCCTGCCGGGCGTCGACGCGGTGTCCCACGGAACCTGGTTCGGCGCCCGCTACCAGGACAATCCCGAATTCGCCCAGTACCCGGTCGTGGCCGAGGAATACCTGGCGCTCAATCCCGAAATCAAGCTGGACGAGGAACAGAGGCAGGCCTGGCTGGCCAATCGGGGCGGCGCCATCGTGGGCCGCCCGGTGGCCACGCAGTACGGCTGGGAAATCGGTGACCTCGTTCCGCTGAGGTCCAGCATATGGACGCGAAACAACGGCAGCGACGTCTGGGAATTCGAAATCGAAGGCATATTCGACGACACCGACGCCGGCATGAATGCAGGCGTGGTGCTGTTCCATTACGACTATTTCGACGAGGCCCGGGCCTTCGGCAAGGGCACTGTCGGCTGGTACGTTTCCAAGGGTAACGGCTCGATGCCGATCGAGGACCTGATGGCCTCGATCGACGCGGAATTCGAGAATTCTCCGGCCGAGACCAAGACCAACACCGAGGCGGCCTTCGCCCAGGCATACGCGCAGCAGTTCGGCAACATCGGCCTGATCGTGACGCTGATCCTGGCGGCGGTCGTGTTCATGATTCTGCTCGTGACCGGCCACACGATGGCGCAGTCGGTGCGCGAGCGGATCCACGAAATGGGCGTGCTCAAGACGCTGGGCTTCACCTCCGGGAGCATCTTCCGGCTGACGGTCCTGGAGGGCCTGCTGCTGGTTCTGCCCGTGGGCATCCTGGCGATGGCGCTGGGATGGGGCGCCCTCACGGTCGTGGCCGGGATCATGGGCGCCGTGTTCCCTGCCGGCCTGCAAATCGGCACATTTTCCATAACGCTGGGCCTGGCGCTGATGCTGGCGATCAGCCTGGGATCCGTGCTTCCGCCGGTCATCCGGGCGCTCAGGCTGGACATCGTGGCGCTGTTGCGCACCACGTAGTGCCGTGTTCGGCTGGCTGACGCAGACGGCGGCCCTCTCGGCCCTGAACCTCCGCAGCCTGCCGCGCAGGCCCGGCACGGCCGCGGTGGCCATGTCCGGTATCGCCGCTCTGACCGGCGTTTTCGCCGGCGTGCTGTCCATGGCCTCGGGATTCGAGAAGACCATGGAAGGGACCGGGCAGGAGGACGTGGCCCTGGTCCTGCGCAGCGGCTCCACCGCGGAACTCAACAGCCGCTTCACTGGAGAGCAGGCGGACGTGATCCGTTACGCCCCGGGCATCTTCAGGGACGCGGCGGGAGAGCCCGAGGTTTCCGCGGAACTGTTCTGGATCGTCAATGCCGTGGGCAAGTCGTCCGGGACGGAGGCCAACATCGCGCTGCGCGGCATACAGCCCCCCGGCTATGCGCTGCGCAAGGACTATCGGCTGGCGGAGGGTTCGGAATTCACTCCGGGGCGGTTTGAATTGATCGTCGGCCGCGGCGCGCGTAACCAGTTCGTGGGCCTGGAGCCCGGGCAGACCATCCGATTCGGGAAGACCGAATGGCTCGTGACCGGAGTGTTCGAGACCGGCGGCTCCGTTTTCGAATCCGAACTGTGGTGCGACGTCAACGTGCTCCAGTCCGCGTATCAGCTCGGCAACGGCTTTCAGGTGGTACGCGCCCGCGTGGACGGCGCGGAAGGACGTACGCGACTGGAAGAGGCCCTGGGCGACGACCAGCGGCTGAGCGTGGACGTCTGGAGCGAGAAGCAGTTCTACTCCGAGCAGGCCGAGGACACGGCTTCGCTGATCCGCTGGATCGCAGTTCCGGTTTCGGTGCTGATGGCAATCGGCGCCGTGTTTGCCGCACTGAACGCCATGTATGCATCCATTTCCGCCCGGGCGCGCGAGCTGGCCACGCTGCGGGCGGTCGGCTTCGGTTCCTTTCCCACCGCCCTGGCGACCCTACTCGAGTCGGTGGTGCTGGCGTTTCTCGGGGGCGTGCTCGGCTGCGCCATCGCCTGGTTCGCCCTGAACGGTTTTCAGGCCTCCACCCTGGCCGCCAGTTTCAGCCAGGTCGTGTTCAATTTCGCCGTTACGCCGGACCTCCTCGGACAGGGAATCGCGGCGGCCCTGATAGTGGGCCTGGTGGGCGGGTTCTTTCCCGCCGTGCGGGCGGCGACCACGCAGGTCACCGCGGCCCTGCGCGAGCTCTAGTGTCGTGTCCCGCCCGCGTCGTCGCCCGACACCGGTGTCGCGGCGCGGTGCGCTGCCGGGCTGATCCGATGCGGGCGGGCCGCATGATCCGGGGAATCGCAACGGCCATCGGCGCCGTTGTTCTGCTGGCCGTCGCCACGGCGGACGAACAAGGCATGATCGATTACCGCAAGGACGTCATGCTGAGCATGGCGGCGCACCTGACGGCGCTGACGGAGTTGCTGGCCGGCAACCTGGAAGTGGATGAACGTCACGTCGAAACCCAGGCCACCTCGCTCGGACTCAACGCGCAACTGGTCAGTTCGCTGTTTCCGCCGGGATCCGACGAAGGCGACACATCGGCCCTGCCGGGCATCTGGCAAAGGCCCGAGCAGTTTCTGAACCGGGCCGAGGCGGCCGAGCGCGAGGGGCGTAACCTGGTTGCCGCGGCCGGGTCCGGAGACCGGGAGTTCATGGTGCAGTCGCTGAAGCGGCTGGCCGACGCCTGCCGGGACTGCCACCGCGATTTCCGGCACGAGGAAGAGGACTAGCTGCTCGACACGGCGCCGGCCTCGCGGGACAGATACAATTTCTGTTCTCATGAACCTGCGCGAAACTTCCCTTGGCCTGCTTGCCGCCCTGGCGGCGGCGGCCGGTGCGATTTCGGGATGCGGCGGAGAGGCGCCGGAGGAGGAGCCGGTGGCCATTGCCGAACCCGGGTGGGAACGATTCACCGGGGAATTCATCGACGACCTGTACGCCGCCGAGCCGACGCGCGCCGTGTGGGCCGGCCGCCACGAATTCGACGGGCAGCTTCCGGACATGAGCGCGCGGGCGATTCGCGAGCGCGGCGACATGCTGCGGCAGTACGCCCAAAGGGCGCAGGAAGAGTTTTCCGTGGAATCCCTGAGTCCGGAACAGGACCTTGAGCGCAGTCATCTCCTTGCCTCCATCGAGAGCATGCTGTTCAGCGTGGAGGTGGCGGAGTATCACTTGCGCAACCCGGCCTGGTACGCGGGGCGCCTGAGCCCCAGCGTCTACGTATCGCGCGAATACGCACGCAAGGACGAGCGGCTCGCGGCACTGACCGCCCACCTGCAGAAAATCCCGGCTTATCTGGAGCAGATGCGCGGCACGCTCGAGCCGCCTTTTGCGCGGCCGTTCGTTCGCACCGCTCTGGTCAACTTCGGCGGACTGGCGTCGCATCTCGAGGGCGACGCGCCCGGCCTGTTCGCCGATGTCGAGGACGAGGACCTCCAGGCGGCGTTTGCCGAAGCGCTGGCACCCGCCGTGCAGGCCCTGCGTGAAGTCGAGACCTGGCTGGAGCTGCGCCTCGAGGATGCGAGCGGCGACTTCGCCCTCGGCGAAGAACGCTACCGGGAACTGCTCTGGCGCCGTTACCGGATCGACCTGGATTGGAAGACGCTGAAGGGCGTGGCGCAGGCCGACCTGGCGCGCAACCTGGAGCTCCTGCGATCGACCTGCAAGCTGGTCGATCCGGAAATCACGATCGCCGAATGCGCCGCCATGGTGCGCGACGACAAACCCGAACAGGGCGCCGTGGCCCGCGCCAACGAACAGTTGCCGGAACTGAAGGAGTTCCTGGTCCAGGCGGACATCGTCGGCATTCCCAGCGACGAAACCGCCTTCGTGGCGGAGGCGCCCGCCTACCGGCGCACCAATTCCGCCTACATCGAGATTCCCGGCGCCTACGAGGAAGGCCTGCCCGCCATCTACTACATCGCCGGCCCGGACCCGGAATGGCCGCCGGAAGTGCAGCGGCAGTACGTGCCCGGCGAAGCCGACCTGCTCAACACCTCGGTGCATGAAGTCTGGCCCGGGCATTTCCTGCATTCGCTCTACATCAAGCGCTCCGCCAACCGGATGGGCAAGATCTTCTGGAACGCCATGCTGAGCGAGGGCTGGGCCCATTACACCGAGGAGCTGATGCAGGAAGCGGGCCTGGGCGAAGGAAAGCCGCTGCTCAGGGTGGGTCAGATCCTCGACGCGCTGATGCGCGACGTGCGCTTCCTGTCATCCATCGGATTGCACGTGGAGGGCATGGACGTCGAGACCTCGCAGCGGATGTTCGCGGAACTGGCCTACCTGGACCCGGGCAACGCGCAGCAGCAGGCGCTCAGGGGCACCTACGATCCCGACTACTTCGTCTACACGCTGGGCAAGCTCATCATCGTGAAGATGCGCGAGGACTGGACTGCGGACCGCGGCGGGCGCGCGGCCTGGAAGGAGTTTCACGAGCAACTGCTGTCGCTCGGCAACGCGCCGCTGCCGGCGCTGCGCGAAGCGATGATGGGCCCCGACGACTCCGGCCCCCTCCTCTGATCAACCAATAACGAATTCGCGGATGGCGCCGACCTTGCGGGTCAGGAACTCCGGGTCCTCGTAGGGCGGCATGTTGACGAAGCGCGCGTTGGGGGCGAGCGCCGCGGCCACGCGGGTGTGTTCGAGCAGCGGGTCCTGTTCGTCGCAGATCGCCAGCGCTTCGCAGGTCAAAAGCGGCATGCGCTCGCGAACCCGGTGGGAAAAGGCCGCCCGGTAGGCCTTGTGGTAGGTGGTAAGCGCCTTCAGCACCTCCACCGTCGCCATGTGCAGCAATTCGGGCGCCACGATGCCCGTGCCGCGCAGGTGCTCCTTGTCGCGCTTGAACCAGGGAAAGAAGATGTTCTGGTCGCGCATGAACTGGAACGCCCAGAGGTAGTGCCGGCCTTCCAGGTCCGGGTGCACCTCCGGCGCGTAGTTGCTCAGCATGTCCTGGCGCTCCTCGCCTTCGAACAGCGCAATCCCGTCCAGGATCACCTTGCCGATCCGGTCCGGCGCGGCGATCCCCAGTTCGATGGCCGTGTGCGCGCCGGTGTGGCTGCCGTAGGCCGAGGCGCTCTCGATTCCCAGCGTGTCGAGCAGCGCCAGCATGGAAACGGCGAAGTCCTCGATGCGGGGCTGCTCCATCGGCAGCGCGTCCGAATCGCCGTTGCCGGGCGTGTCCGGGCAAACCACGTTCAGCGTTTCGGCCAGCGCCCCGCCCAGCGTGCGCATGCTCCACGACGACGTGGGTGAGGCGTGCAGCATGAGCAGCGTGCCCTTCGCCGACCCCGGAAAGTGATATCGATAGTGAATGCGGCCCTTGGCCGTGTCGGCGAAGGCGCGGCTCAAGCGCAGCGGTGGAGCGTTTGACATGGACTTCTCCCGGTGGCGGCAGGCGATTCGGAAATGCGCATATTGCCTCAATTCGCGGATGGGCCGCCACCGCCTCAAGTCCCGGCTGTGGTAAATTCCCGCACCTTGCGCAATGCGCGGGAGAAGAGTTCAAAGAGGGGTACCCCATGAAGATCATCAAATGGATACTGCTCGCTATTGTGGCGCTGCTGGTCTTGTTCTTCGCCGTCGGTTTCCTGCTTCCGAAGGACGTTCGCGTGGAACGCTCGATGGAAATCGACGCGCCGCCGCAGGCCGTGTTCGAGATGGTCAACGACTTCCGGCAGTTCAACAGCTGGCAGCCGTGGGCACTGATCGATCCGGAAACGCGCTACGTTTACGAAGGGCCCGCGACCGGCGCGGGGTCGCGCATGATGTGGTACAGCGATCACCCGGAAGTGGGCGACGGCATCCAGGAGATCATCGAGAGCAAGCCCTATTCGCTGGTTCGCACCAACCTGGATTTCGGCGCGCAGGGCTTGGCCGTTGCGGACTACCTGATCGACGAGGCCGACGGAGGCTCGGTCCTGACCTGGACACTCGAGACCAACATGGGCGGGAGCCCGTTCATGGGCTACGTGGCGCTGATGATGGACGGTATGGTCGGTTCGGCGTATGAGCAGGGTCTGGCCAACCTGAAGGAGATCCTGGAAAATCCGCCCGAACCTGAACCTGAACTCGAGCCCGGACCGGCGATCATGGACGCCCCGGGCGACCCGGACGATTCCGGGGAAGCACAACCGGAAAGCCAGGCCACATAGGCCGCCCCTTCGAGCAAAGCCGAGGACTGCCAAGCATGACCCATCCATCCACCGCTTCCATCCGCAACATCGTTCTCCTCGGCCATTCCGGCGCCGGCAAGACCGTGCTGGCCGAGAAGCTGCTGGCGGCTTCCGGCGCGATCAAGACGCCCGGCAGCATCGAACGCGGCACCACGGTGTGCGACTACCGCCCCGAAGAGAAGCGCCTGCAGTATTCCGCCGATGTCGCGCTTTGCCATTTCGAGCACGACGGCGCCAACGTCAACCTGATCGACACGCCGGGTTCGGCGGATTTCGCCGGGAGGGCGCTGAGCGTGCTGCCGGCCGTGGAGACCGCCATGGTGGTCATCAACGCCGCCGCCGGCATCGAACTGATGACCCGCCGGGCGATGGACGCGGCCGGGGAAATGAAGCTGGCCCGGTTCATCGTGGTCAGCCATATCGACAGCGAGACCGCCGACCTGCCCGGCCTGATGGAGCAGATCCGCGAGTCCTTCGGGCGCGAGTGCATCCCGCTGAACCTGCCGGCCGACAACGCCGCGCGGGTGGCCGACTGCTATTTCAATCCGGAAGACGCGGACACCGACTTCGATTCGGTCGCCGGGGCGCACACCGCCATCGTCGACCAGGTCGTGGAACTGGACGACGACCTGATGGAGCTGTACCTGGAAGAGGGCGAGGACATGAACCCGGAGCAGTTGCACGGCGCGTTCGAACGCGCGCTGCGCCGCGGCCACCTGGTGCCCGTGTGTTTCGTCTCCGCCGCCACCGGGTCCGGCATCAACCAGCTGCTCAACGCGATGAACCAGCTTGCGCCGTCGCCCCGCGAGGGCAATCCGCCGGCCTGCTCGCTGAACGGCGAGGCGGTCGCGCTGAAGGCGGACAAGGATGAGGACGCGGTCGCGCTGCTGTTCAAGATCAACGTCGATCCGTACGTCGGCAAGATGGGCGTGTTCCGCGTCTTTCAGGGTCAGGTGAACGTCGGCGATTCGCTCTATCTCGACGACCAGCGCAAGGCGATCAAGGCGGCGCACCTGTACGCGCTGCAGGGCGCCGAGTCGCATGAAGTCCCGTCGGTCGGCCCCGGCGGCATCGCCGCGCTTTCCAAGATCAACGAACTCTCGTACGGCGGCGTGCTGCACGCCGAACACGCGCACGACCGGCTCGAATTCGCAGACGCGCCGCTGCCGGCGCCGATGCACGGCGTCGTTCTGGAACTGACCCGGCGCGGCGACGAGAAGAAGCTGTCCGACGCGCTCGCCAAGCTGACCGCCGAGGACCCCAGCCTGCTGCTGGAGTTCGATACGCAGGCCAACGAGACCGTCCTGCGCGGCATGGGCGAGCTGCACCTTCGGGTCATCCTCGACCGCATGAGCGAGGAGTTCAACCTCGAGGTCGAGACCCGGCAACCGCGCATCGCCTACCGCGAGACGGTCACGCGCAAGGCCGAAGGGCATCACCGCCACAAGAAGCAGACCGGCGGGGCGGGGCAGTTCGGCGAAGTGTTCCTCAACATCGAACCGCTGCCGCGCGGCGGCGGCTTCGAGTTCGTCGACAAGGTGGTGGGCGGCGTGATTCCGTCGCAGTTCATGCCGGCGGTCGAGAAGGGCGTGCGCCAGGTGCTGCTGGAAGGCGCGGTGGCCGGCTACCCGCTCCAGGACATCCGCGTGACCGTGTATGACGGCAAGCACCATCCGGTCGATTCCAAGGAAGTCGCCTTCGTCGCCGCCGGCAAGAAGGCCTTCCTGAACGCGATCGGCAAGGCCCGGCCCATCGTGCTGGAGCCGATCGCGAAGATCGAGGTCACGACGCCCGGCCAGCACATGGGCGACATTGCCGGCCACCTGTCCGGATCGCGCGGCCGCATCAGCGGCAACAATTCCATCCCGGGCAACCAAGTGATCATCTCCGCCGAGGCGCCGATCGGCGAACTCGGCGATTTCCAGACCCGGCTCAAGTCAATGACCGGCGGCGAAGGCGCCTACACGATGGAATTCGACCACTACGCTACCGCCCCGCCACCGATCCAAAAGGCCCTCGAAGAAGCCTTCAAACCCAGCGACGACTAGCCCGGGAGAGCGATTACCCGGGAAAGACGGCGTCCTGCCATCAAGATTGATCACGGCATGGCCAATCTGTTCTTGCGCAACCTAGGGATCGCGTCAGTCGTGACCATCGTTTGGTTGCTGATTGCGCTTCCGGCCAAAGCCGCGGGTGGTTTTACGCTCCTTGGCGGGTTCTGGGTATTCGTGTTCGGCTTCGTCTGCTGGGAGACAGCGGTATCCGTTCGAAATGCGATCGACAAGGGAGAAAGGCGATACAGCACCAATCAGTTGCACCTCAGACTTGTCGGTCTGACACTGGGTGTGCTCGTGGCGCAGGCAATCCTGCTCACGCTCGAGGTGTCCTATGTGGAAGGCAAGGACATTGCCGGACGCGCTTTCTTCAGATTCCTTGGGATTGCGGGATCCACCAGTCTGCTTGTTCCGGTCTGTTTCTGGTCCCGGCCCAAGGCATGGCTTCCATCCGTGGTGGCAGTTGTGATATTCGCAGGCCTCTATGTCTGGTGGGAAGTGGTGCGGAACCTGTGGCCGGATGAACTGTTCCTTGGGCCGGCGATCGGGCTGGGCACCATCGTTCTCAGCACACTTCTCGCACGTCCAGCCCTGAAGAGCAAATTGGTGCGTATCCAGTCAAGCTAAACAGTTGGACGGGGCAATAGAAACGGAGGGTTAGTCCGATCCCGAAGGGGCGGCAGCCTACTGCTTGAACAAGTCCGAGTGGGAACCCGTTCGGACCAGGTGCAATTCTTCGCCTGAAACCCGATAGATCAACAGCCAATCTGGCTCGATGTGAACCTCCCTGTAGCCTTTCCATGGCCCTCGTAACGGGTGATCAGAGTATCGGTTAGCTAAAGACGACTGCTGGATCAACATGTCTAGCAGTTGGCGCAGCTTTGACAGGTCCTTGCCGCGTTTTCTGGTTTTTCTTACGTCGCGTTTGAATTTGCTGGACCGAATCGGCGTCAGCATTTCATATGCCGAGGTCCTCGAACATCTCCTCGGCGCTATCGAAACGTTTGCCCTTGCCCTGTTCCAACTCGTCCATGGCCTTGCGCGTGGCTGAATTGGGCACCTTAAGGACGAAAGGCAACCTTTCCTCGTTGGCTACGCGTATCAGGAGCAAACGAATTGCGTCGGAGACAGACAAACCCATGGCCTGGAGCGCTCGCGCGGCTCTCTGCTTTGTGTCGCTGTCGATTCGCGCGCGTACCACCGTGTCTGCGCTCATGTGCGGCCTCCAATGCTGTGTGCCTATTGTGGCCACATCATGCCCACAAATCAAGGGCCGGTCGCGGGCCTGTTTCTCTTGAAGGCGGGAGGCGTCAGTCGCCTTGCCTCGTCCAACTGTATATGTTAAATATACACACCAGAATGAGTGTGCCGAACGACATCGCCCTCCGGATCGGTCCGATCTCGCCGGCCGCATCGGGCGCGCTTTACCAGCAGATCGTTAACGGTTTCAAGCGCGAGATCGGGGAAGGCCGCCTGCACGGCGGCACCCCGCTCCCGTCCTTTCGACTGCTGGCCGAACAGCTCCTGGTGAGCATCATCACGGTCCGCCGCGCGTATGAGGAGTTGGAGCGCGAAGGAATCATCTATCGCCGCCAGGGCCTCGGCACCTTTGTCGCGACCGACGGACGCAAGCGCAGCCGCGAAGCCAAGCGCCGACGTGCGGAGGCATTGATACGTTCGGCCGTTCAGGAAGCGACCGAATCAGGCCTGAATCCACGACAGGCCAGGTCTTTCGTCAATCGAATTACAAGCGAAACCCTTTCCGAGGACGAAACATGCAAAACGCCATCGAAATCCGCGGCCTGAGCAAGAGCTTCCCGCGCTTTACGCTTGGTCCGCTGGACCTGACCGTGCCGGCCGGGGCCATGTACGGCTTGGTGGGCCCCAACGGCGCGGGCAAGACCACCACGCTCGACCTCATCTTCGGCCTGGGCCTGCGGGAAGCGGGCGACATCCGCGTCTTCGGACTGGACCACAAGAAGGACGAGGTCGCGATGAAGCGCATTGCGGCCTATGTGAGCCCGCACACAAGCTATGCGCCCTGGAAGTACGTCGGCCGCGCAATCCAGTTTATTCGCGGGTTCTATCCCGAGTGGGACCAGGACTACTGCGACGACCTGCTCCGGCGCTTCAGGATCGACAAGGAGGAAAAGATCGCGACGCTTTCCCTCGGTAACGCCATCAAGCTGGGCGTGGTACTGGCGCTGGCGCGCCGGCCGAAGGTGCTGATCATGGACGAACCCACGATGGGACTGGACGCGATCTCAAAAAGGGAGTTGTTCGCGGAGTTGCTGGCCCTGATGGGCGACGAAGAACACACAGTCCTGATTTCCTCGCACAACCTCACCGACCTCGAACGCTTCACCGACCACATCGGAATCATCAACAACGGCAAATTGCTGCTGGAAGGCGCCACGGACCACCTGCTTGAGAAGCACAGGCAGGTCAGCTTCACGCTGGCCGGTGAGCCGCCTGCCGGCGCCCGTCTGGTCAAACGCGATGGCGACGAGGTGAGCGCCCTCACCGACTCCGCCGACGAATACGTCGAGGCGCTTGCCGGCTGCGGCGCGATCGGCGTAACGGTGCAGCCCGTCACCCTGGAAGAACTCTTTGTCGGCCTGGTGGACTGAAGTGACCCGATCCAATACCTGGATCCTCATCCGCGGGGCTCGGATGACCATCGTGGATTGGCGAATCGTTGCCGACTTTATTGCGCGCAAGTCGCCCGTGTTTCTAGGCGCCAGCGCGATCTATCTGATTATCTGTTTTCTCATTTATACCGCGCCGGGCTTTACGGGAACCGGCCTGATCATGCTGGTCCTAGCCAGTTTTTCGGCAATGTTGGGAGCTGAGATCAGCTTTATCGCGCCCGGCGGAAATTCCGGGCGATGTCTCGTGCAGCTTCCGGTCGCGAAATACCTCTTCGCACGAACTCATTGGTTCGTCGGCGTGGCCGTGCCGGCTCTCTGGGTCTGCGGCTTGACGCTATTGACTTCCCCTCTTGCGGCAACCGGAAGTCACTTCACCTGGTTGTCGGTCATCCTGACTTGCAGCGCTGCTCTTGCTCTCGTTGCCTTTTACTACTGCCTGACCGCGCTGGGCGTGAATTTACGCCGCTTAGTTTGGCGAAAGGTCGCGAGAACAGCGGGGCCACTCGCGACGACGATAGTCGCGATTGGCCTGCTCGGCGGAGTTTACCTGGCGGTTCAGTGGGTGGATTCCGGTCGGTGGCGCCCGGTGGTCTGGGTCTTGTCGGTGGCCTTTGTAGCTTCCCTGACAGGGTTAGCGCGAATGCACGCGGTGATTACCGCTGAACGATCAATCGCGAGCCCGAGGCGGACCGGCTTGAATTCGAATTCCGGCGGACGTTGGATGTTCTTGCGGCGCCTTAGTGGGTTCCCTTCAATCGCAGCAACTGCCGTTGGGATGCCGGTGCTGTTTGCCGCTTGCTTCACCGCCGTACTCCTGATTGCCAAGGGCTTGGTCTACTTGATGGAGCATGAAACATTAAGCGGGCGGTTAACTTTGCCGACCAACGCATCCGGTTACTTGTTGCTGGTCTTTTTCGTTCTGTACGCCTTCATGTTCACCGCGCAAAAGTTCTCCGTGCCCCGGATACTGCTCACCTTGCCGTTATCCCCTCTGCAAATAAGCGTGCGGATCACGCTGGTAGTGGTTGTCCTGGCGCTTGTTCAGTTCGCCCTGACGGCTATTGGCTTTTATGCCGCAGGCTTAAGTGCCGAGGTTCCGTTCCTGTTTGCGCTCCTGGGAAGCATTGGTTTGGGTAGTCTCAGTATTCCCGGTTTTCTTGCCGGTTTGCATCGGTTGGCCGCCAGGCTGATTGCAAGTTTGGGGACAATCGCAGGTTTGTTTGTCTGGTTTATTGCGGCGCCTGGAATTGCCGCACTGCAGGAAATCGCTCTGATCGTGTTCGTGGCCGGGCTCCTGCTTTCCATCTTTCTTTCGAAGCAGGTCATCGTTCGAAACTTGTGGATCGGCAATAAGAGCTTGCCTGTTCACCAGCTACACGCGCAAGGCGGCGCATGAAATCTCCAGCACTCACGCGGAGCCTTATGCGCATCAAGAGTGAGAAGCGACTCTTCGACGGCGGATTACTGGCCGACTGTTCCGGCTTTACGTACTTGACGCTCAGGTCGAACGCCATCGTCCTCCTGCTTACACTCCTGCTTATCCCCGTTCTTTTCGCGTTTTCTGCGTTTGCCGAGTCACTGGGTTATGTGCGAACGGACATTTTCGTGGCTGATATTCTGGTTGACCAGAAGCTGAGGAGGGTCATTGCAGATCCCTGGATTCCAATAATGTCCGCCTCAGTCTTCTGGTGCTGCATTGAGGCTCCACGTCATTTGCCCAGCCTCAGGGAATGGCGCACTCTTCCATTGAGCGCGAATCTTCTTTGCACGCGGTTTCTTGTTCATGTGTCCGGGATGCTTGCAATCCTGGTTCTCGTGCCGGTTTTCGCGCTGCTTGTTACGAGTGGTATCGATCTGGCAGCAAAGCTGTTCTACGCGTGCATTGGAGCAGCGGGTTTGGGCCTTGTCGCTTTGCCGTTGATACTGCGTTTCGGCGTGCGCGCGCACTATGCACTATGGGTATTTCCGGGGATCTTCATCTCGGACCTTTGGGTTAGTCACGGCGCAACCACCGAAATCCTGCAGAAGGCCGGACCGGAGATAGGAGCGGGAGGCTTTCTCGTTGCCTGGATTCTCATTCGATCCCTGGTGACGCAATCATCTCGCGCCTATCGATACGCCGAACTACTGGCGGAATGAACCCCTCGACACTCGATGGCGGAATCCTGTATATGTTCGGTGAAGTTTGAGGCTTGCCGTTGCAGGATTACGCCAGTGGAACGAGGCGGGATCGCAGGATCGAGCGGTCGCGGGTCAGGATTGGGGTGTCAAGAATCAGCAATGGTCTGCCATAAAGCCCCGGTACTCAAGAGGTCGCCATGAATGACGATTTTGTTCTTGAGGCTTCCGATCAGCGGAGCGAACCCGCGTTCGTAGGGCACAACCCGCGCCACCGGCTTGCCGTGCTTGGTAACTACGAGGCCCTCGGGATCGAGGTGATCAAGCAGGGACAGACATTGTTGCTTGAACTTCGCCGCGCCCACGGTCTTCATTACGTGCTCCCTAAGAAAAAACGTGGACACTTAATACGTCCATTTCCCTCTCAAGGCGAGAGCAGGCGGTCGCCGGGCTTTACGCCCCAGCGCTTCACCGAGCCGGCCTTGAGTTCCAGGACGCGGGTCACGGGCTCGCCGGAGTGGATGGATTCGAGGCTCAGCGGTTGCGTGTCGGTCGCGATGCTGGCGATGCTGCCGTCGGCGCGGATGAACAGCATGTCCAGCGAAACGTAGGTGTTTTTCATCCACATGCTCAGTTCCTGTTCGCGTCCGTAGACGAACAGCATCCCCCAGCCGTCGGGCAGGTCGCGCACGTGCATCAGGCCCTGGCGCTTCTGCTCGCGGGTCCGCGCCAGCCACAGATCCAGGAACACGCACTGGCCCGCGGATGCCGCCAGCACGCCCTTCGCCTGCGCCAGCCGGTCGAGATTCTGCCCGCCGGCCGCTTGCCAGGCCAGCAGCAACACAGCCAATGCCAATGCCCTGATTCCCACGGCGCAAGTATGTACCCGCTACAATCGGGCGCGCATGACTTTTCGTGGACGAGACTGAGATGACACCGGCCGAACCCGCGCCGCGGGAAATCGCGCAACTGCCGCTGGCCGCGCTGCGCCGGCGCATGGAAGCGCGCGTGCTGGGCCAGGAGGAGTTCATCGAGCACATGCTCATCGCGCTGCTGGCCGGCGGCCACCTGCTGGTGGAGGGCGTTCCGGGGCTGGCCAAGACGCGGGCGGTGAAGGTGCTGGGCCGCTGCCTCAAGGCCAGCTTCCACCGGGTCCAGTTCACGCCCGACCTGCTGCCTTCGGACCTTACCGGCACCGACATCTTCCGGCCGCAAACCGGCGAGTTCGAGTTTCGCGCCGGGCCGATCTTCCACAACCTCGTGCTGGCGGACGAAATCAACCGCGCCTCGGCCAAGGTGCAGTCCGCCCTGCTCGAGGCGATGGAGGAGCGGCAGGTCACGGTGGCCGAGAAGAGCTGGCCGCTGCCGGAGCCGTTCCTGGTCATGGCCACGCAAAACCCCATCGAACAGGAGGGCGCCTATCCGCTCCCTGAGTCCCAGCTCGACCGCTTCCTGATGAAGACCCGGATCAGCTATCCGAGCGCCGGGCAGGAGCAGCGGATACTGGAACTCACGCGCCGGGAAGCGTCGGCGGGCGTGCCCGGCGGAAGCAAGGCCGATGACGGCTACTCGGTCGAGGAAGTCATGAAGGACCGGGCGCGGGTGCTCGAACTGCACCTGGCCGAGCGCCTCGAGCGCTATATTGTCGAACTGGTCCGTGCCACGCGGGCACCGCAGAAATACGACGAGGAGCTGGCCGGCCTGGTGAGCTACGGCGCCAGCCCGCGCGCCTCGATCGCGCTGGACCGCTGCAGCCGGGCCCGCGCCTACCTCCGCGGCCGGGACTTCGTCACGCCCGGCGACATCCAGGCGGTGGCCCCGCCGGTCCTGCGCCACCGGATCATTCTCACCTACGAGGCCGAGGCCGAAGGCCGCAGTTCCGAGGAGGTCGTCAGCCGTCTGCTGGACTGCGTGGCGGTGCCGTAGTGTGGGGGACAGCACACTAGTGCAGGACGCCGCAGCGGGAGCGATTCCCGGTCGCGGGCGCACCTGGATCGGACTGCCGGAACTGCTGGCCCTGCGGCACACGCCGTTCGGGGCCTGGTTCCAGTTCGGCGGCGACGTTCGTTCGGGGCCGGCAGGGCTGGCGCCGCTGCGCGCCCGCGGAATGGAGTTTGACGAAGTGCGCGCCTGGCAGCCGGGCGACGATCCGCGCCACATGCACTGGAAGGCCACGGCCCGCACCGGCCGTCCCTACACCAAGCTCTACCAGGAGGAAAGCGAGCGCCCCACGCTGGTCTGCGCGGACCTTGGCGCACGCATGCATTTTGCGACGGTGGGCGTTTTCAAGTCGGTGCTCGCGGCGCGGGTCGCGATGATGATTGCCTGGGCGGCGGTGGCCGCGCGCGACCGCGTGTCGGGCCTGGTGCTGTCGTCGGCGGGCTTCGACATCACGCCGCCGCTGCCCGGACGCCGCGGAGCCCAGCGGCTGGCCCGCGCGCTGGCCGGCGCCTTCCGGAGCGCGGGCGGCGCCGGCGACCGGGCGGAGCTGATCGACGCGGTCCCCGCGCTGCAGCGCCACGCGCCCTCCGGAAGCCGCCTGGTGCTGGTAAGCGATTTCATGGGAGAGGGATGCATCGACGCCGCCCGGCAACTGGCGGCGCGTCGTCCGTTGCTGATCGTGCGCGTTTACGATCCGCTCGATCGCGACCTGCCGCCGCCCGGACGCTACGCCGTTCGCGACGCGCGCGGGGAAGCGGTTTTTCACACCGGCGACGACGCGGCCCGCTGGCGCTGGCATGACGATTTCGAGCGCGGGTCGCAGTCGCTTGCGGAGATCGCCCGCACGCACGGCGGGGCGTACGTGCAGTTCCGCACCGATGAGGATCCCGCCGAACGCCGCCACGCCCCACCGCTTCGGACACGCCGCCCGCGCGCATCGGCCCGGAGAGCATCGCGGTGAACGGCAGCGGCGATCTTGCGTCCCTGTTGCGCGACATCCACCTGCCTCAGTCGCCGGCGTGGTGGCCACCCCGGCCCGGCTGGTGGCTGGTCGCGCTGGTTTTGCTCGCGGCGGTCCTTTGGTGGCTGCGGCGCATGCCGGCGTGGAAACGCGAGGCGCTGGCGCGGCTCAAGTCGGCTGAGGCGGACTACGCCCGGCATGGCGACGCGGCCCGCCTGCTGGCGGACGTCTCGATGCTGCTGCGGGCCTGCGCGCTCAAGCTGCGGGATCGCGCGGAGGTCGCCGGCCTGACCGGACGGGCTTGGATTGAATGCCTGCGGGAACTCGGCCGGGGCGCCTGCCCCGGGCCTGAGGAAGCCCTGATTGAAGGCGCCTACCGGAAGCGTGCCGAGCTGGATGCGGCCGCCTTCGCCCGCAGCGCCGCGGCCTGGATCCGGCGCGCGCGCAGCACTAAGGACGGATCGAGGTGAGGCTGGCTTTCGAGTGGGCCTGGGCGTGGCTCCTGCTGCCCCTTCCGCTGCTCGCGTATCGCTTTGTGGCGCCGCTCAGGCGGGGCGCCGGCCGGGCCCTCAGGGTGCCGGAGCGCGACCGCTTTTCGCGCGCCGGTACGGCCCCCGGGACCCGACCGCGCTTCAGTCCGGACTGGCTCCTCGCCGCGTTCATGTGGCTGTGCCTGTTGTTCGCCGCCGCCCGTCCCCTGCTGCTGGATACCGAGCTCACGGCCCCGGCCACCGGGCGCGACCTGATGCTGGCGGTGGACCTGTCGGGAAGCATGGAGGTTCGCGACGCGCGGCTGGCGGGACGGCCCCGGTCAAGGCTCACCGCGATCAAGTCCGTGGCCGGTGATTTCATAGAGCGGCGCGTGGGCGACCGGGTGGGCCTCATATTGTTCGGCGGACAGGCCTATCTGCAGGCGCCGCTGAGTTTTGACCGGGCGACGGTGCGGGCGTTCCTGGACGAGTCCTCCGTGGGCCTGGCCGGGCGCCAGACTGCGCTGGGCGACGCGATCGGTCTGGCCGTCAAGCGCATGTCGGACGAGGGCCCCGCGCCCGAGCATCGAGTGCTGGTGCTGTTGACCGACGGCGCCGCCACGGCCGGGGTGCTCACGCCGTTGAAGGCGGCGCAACTGGCGCGCGAGGCGGGGCTGAAGATTTACACGATCGGCATCGGCTCATCCCGCGGCTCGCAGCCCGGCATTTCCTCGGAACTCGACGAGGCAACCCTGCTGGCTATCGCCGACCTCACCGGCGGGCGTTATTTCAGGGCCGCGGCAACCGACCGGCTGGAACAGATTTACGCGGAACTGGATCTGCTGGAGCCGGCGGAACTGGACGAGCTGGCGCTGCGCTCGGGCCGCCCGGCGCACTTGCCGGCGCTGATGCTTGCCCTGCTCCTGGGTCTGGCGCTGGCCTGGCGGGCGCGTCGAGCATAGGGAAGGCGAGAGTGGAACTCGACCTGCACTGGATCCGCCCGCTGTGGCTGCTGGCGCTGCCGCTGGCCGCGTTGCCCTGGCTCGGGGGCAGGCGCGTCCGGGGGCCGTGGGCGAAGGTCCTGGATCCCGCGCTGGCGCCGTTTCTGATCGACCGCCGCCGGTCCCGGGCCGGATCGAACTGGCGGCTGATCTGCTCCCTGGCGCTGGCTCTTTGCCTGCTGGCGCTTGCGGGGCCGGCCTACCGGCAAGTGCCGGTGACGGCCGACCGCGGCGGCGCTGCGCTGGTGGCGGTGCTCGACGTGTCGCGCTCCATGCTGGCGGCCGACCTCACGCCAAGCCGCCTTGACCGCGCCCGGCTGAAGATCAAGGAAGGCCTGCGCATGCGCGCCGCCGGCCAGAACGGGCTGGTGGCCTTTTCCGGCCACGCCTTTACCGTCGCCCCGGTCACGACCGATGCGGCCACGCTGGTCAATCTGCTGGACGTGCTGGAGCCCGACGTAATGCCCAGCCGCGGCAGCGACGTGGCCGCGGCCGTCATCAGGGGCCACCGCCTGCTGAACCAGGCGGACGCCCGCGAAGGAACGGTGCTGCTGGTTACCGACGGGTCCGGCGGCCGCAGGGCCGTGGCCGCGGCCCGCGCGCTGCGAGCCGACGGCCACATGCTGCTGGTCCTGGGCGCCGCCACTCCCGAAGGCGCCCCGGTCCCCGACATGCGCGGCGGGTTTCTGCGCGACGACTGGGCGGACCTGGTCGTGAGCCGGCCGGATGAAGACGAAATGCTGCGCCTGGCGCGCGAGGGCGGGGGCGGCTACCGCCGGATGACGGCCGACAACGGCGACTTGCGCGACCTGCTGAGCCGCATTCGAAGCGACGGCGCCGGCGGCCGCGAGGACGGACTGCGGGCCACGCGCTGGCGCGACGAGGGGCCGATGCTGCTGCTGTTCCTGCTGCCGCTGGCAGCGCTGGCCTTCCGCCGCGGCTGGGTCCTGGCGCTGGCGTTTGCGATGCCGCTCGGCGCATATGCGGCGGACGGCTGGTTCACGACGTCGGACCAGCAGGGCATGCGCGCCTTTTCGAACAGCGACTATGCGCGGGCAGCCGAACTGTTCGACGATCCCGAGTGGCGGGCTGCCGCCCTGCACCGGCAGGGCCGCTTTCTTGAAAGCGCGCAGGTCCTGCGGGGACGGAACGCGGTTTCGGCGCGTTACAACCGGGCCACGGCCCTGGCCCTGGCCGGAAATATCGAGAGCGCCATTGGCCTTTACGAGGAACTGCTGCTGGACCAGCCCGACCACGCCGACGCGCGCCATAACCTGGAGGTTCTCAAGCAGCTTGTGGACCCGGCGGCGGGCGTGAGCGAGCAATCGGCCCAGACGCCGGCAGGGGCGCTGGAGGACCCGGCCGACCAGGAAGGGGGCGAGCAGGTAGCCGTGCCGCTGGCCGGAGACGAGGAGCTTCCCGAAGGAGAGTTGCTCCCCGAAAGCTCGCAAAGCTGGCTGCTGCAGGTTCCGGACGACCCCGGCGGGCTGCTGAGGCGCAAGTTCCTGCGTCAGTACAGGGCCGAAGGCGTGGACCAGGACGGCAACCCGCTGTGGCCGGGCGGCGAGGCCGAGCCATGGTAGGCCGCGGGCTGCTCCGCGCGGGACTGCCGCTCCTGGCCCTGGCGGCATGGCCGCTGCTGGGCGCGCAGGCGCAGACACCAGTGGAAGAAAACCCGTTCGTGGTGCGG
The DNA here is from genome assembly GCA_011523505.1 of Gammaproteobacteria bacterium. Taxonomy (GTDB): domain Bacteria; phylum Pseudomonadota; class Gammaproteobacteria; order Steroidobacterales; family Foliamicaceae; genus Foliamicus. The sequence goes on along the minus strand of WTGP01000019.1, from coordinate 64,727 downwards.
GCCGAGATCAGTTCCCGCAGCCCCTGGGAACGCTCGCAGGTTCTCTACACGGTGCGCGTTTTCCGCACGGCCGGCGCGCGCCGCTTCGGACGCATCCGGCGGCTGAACGACCCCGTGCTGCTCCAGGGCGAGGCGCTGATCGAGCAGCTCGGAAACGATCGTCAGTACAACTTCCGGTCGGAAGACGCCGATTCCCTGGTGCTGGAGCGGCGCTACGCGCTGTACCCCCAATCGACGGGCGAAATGCTGCTTCAGCCCGCGAGCCTGCAGTGGATCGGCGAGGATTTCGGCTTTCGGACGCGCAGTTTCGTTCCGGACGCCGGGCCGGAACGCATTGTGGTCCGGGCCGTGCCCTCGCCTCCCGCCGGCCGCTGGCTGGCGGCGGCCGACGTGACGATCTGGGAGGAATTCGAGCGCGAGCCCGGCGAGCTGGTCGCGGGCGAGCCGCTGATCCGGCTGCTGGGAGTGCGCGTGGAGGGCCAGCCCGCTCGCCAGATACCCGAACTCAGGCCCGGCGACGGTCCGAACTTTCGCCACTTTGTCGAACGCGCCCGCTTCGAAGACACCGTTACCACCGGCGGACTGGTGGGCGTGCGCCGGCAGCGCGCGGCGCTGCTCGCCCTGCGCGCGGGCGACGTCGTGCTGCCGCCAATCCGGCTGAATTGGTGGAACACCACAAGCGAGCGCTGGGAGACCGCCGAATTGCCCCAGCGCCTCCTGCAGGCGCAGGCGCCGATCGGGCAGTACGTCCCGCCGCCGGATGAAGCGCCGCCGGAACCCGCCGGGTCTGCCGGCTGGCTGGCGCCGCTGCTGGCGCTGGGCTGGTTCCTGACCGGAGTCGCCTGGTGGACTACGCGCCGTCTGGGTGCGGAACGCCTTGTCCGCAGGAGGTTCCGGTCGGCCCTGGACCGCGAGTCCCGCCGCCGGGATGCCCTGGCCGGCCCCCTGGCGGCGCTTGCCGCGGCATGCCGGGGCAATGACGCCCGACAGGTCGAGAAGGCCCTTCTGGCCTGGGCGCGGGCCTGGTGGTCCGGCGACGCGCCGCGCGACCTGGACGAACTGGGCCGGCGCTTGGGCGAACCCGCCGAAACCGAATGCCGGCGCCTGTCCGCGGCCCTCTACGGGCCGGCCAGGTCGGATTGGAATCCCGAAGTGCTGCTGCGTGCCGCGCGCCGTCCGTCGTCCCCGGACAAGCGTACGGAACCGGGCGAAAGCAGGCTTCCGCCGCTATGGCCGGGGAGCGCCGCCGAAAGCGGATAAACTTGAGCAAGCATTCGTTTTCCAAGAGTAATCGCCATGCGCAAGATCGATCTCGTACCTCCCACTGTTCGAGCCCGCCTTGAAGACCGCGACCGGACGCCCGCCCGGGGCCGCTCGCTGACCGCGGGGTTCGCCTCAAGCCCGCTCGGCAGGCTGATGCTGGCGGAGGTGGACGGCGCCCTGTGCCGCGTGGGGTACGTCGATGGGGACGAGGACCGGCATTGGCAAAGGCTGGCCAGGCGCTGGCCCGGCGCCCGTCTTCAGCGCGACGACGAGTGGGCGCAGGGCCGGGCGGACGGCCTGTTTTCCTCGGGCGGCGGTTCGGTGGACGTGCTGTTGCGCGGAACGGCGTTCCAGCTCGCCGTCTGGCAGGCGCTGCTGGGGGTCCCCGCCGGCAGCACCGAGTCGTACGGGGAGCTGGCCCGGCGCGCTCGCAAGCCCGGCGCCTCGCGGGCCGTGGGCGGGGCCATGAACGCCAATCCGGTTGCCTGGCTGGTGCCCTGCCATCGCATCGTGGCCGGCGACGGCGGTCTGTGCGGCTACGGCGGCGGCCTTCGCCGCAAGCGCCGTCTGCTGGCCGCCGAAGGAATCGCTTCCGCATGACCTTCCCCGGCGGGGCGCACAACGCCTTGGCCGCGATACCGGTGGTAAGCGGCGAGAAATACCGCACGCCGCAGGGATTCAGCGCCGTCAGAAACGGCATGAAGCGCCGCGCAAGCCCGGAACCGGACCGCGCCGGGCGCAAACCGCGCTGGCTGCGGGCGAAATTGCCGTCGGGGGCGCGGTATCTGCGTCTGAAGGGCCTGATGCGGGAGCATCGGCTGGCCACCGTCTGCGAGGAATCGCATTGCCCCAACATCGGCGAATGCTGGAACGCCGGCACGGCCACGCTGATGGTGATGGGCGGCGTCTGCACGCGCGCCTGCCGCTTCTGCGCGGTGGACACGGGCAATCCCTCCGGCTGGCTCGACGCCGAGGAGCCGGACAATGCCGCCAAGACCGTTCGCATCATGGACCTGGGCTATGTGGTGCTGACCTCGGTTGACCGCGACGACCTGCCCGACGGCGGCGCATCGCATTTCGCAAGCTGCGTTCGCGCGATCCGCCGCCGCAGTCCGAAGACGGCCGTGGAAGTGCTGACCCCGGACTTCCGTGGCAGCGAGGAGGCCGTGCGCACGGTGCTCGCATCGAAACCCGCGGTATTCGCCCATAACGTCGAAACCGTTCGCCGGCTGACGCCGCGGGTGCGCGATCCGCGAGCAGGCTACGACCAGTCGCTTGAGGTGCTCGGCGCCGCCGCCCGCCACGGCGACGGGATCCTGACCAAGTCCGGCATCATGCTGGGGCTGGGCGAGCGCCCGGATGAAATCAGTCGGACGATGCGCGACCTGCGTCTGCAGGACGTGTCGCTGCTGACGCTGGGGCAGTACCTGCGTCCCACCCGGCACCATCTGCCGGTGGAGCGTTACGTGCCGCCCGAGGAATTTGCCGACTGGCGCGAGTACGGATTGGCCGCGGGCTTCACCGAGGTCGTGGCGGGCCCGCTCGTGCGCTCGAGTTACCGGGCCGAGCGCGCCCTGATGGGAAATAATGCAGGGGTGGAATTGCATACGATGAATCCTGCGTTCTCCCGGTGCCCTGTCTGACACGGCACTGGTCCCGAGACGCGGAGAAGGAGCAGCAAATGAAAAAACTGGCAGTAATTGTTCTGGCGCTGGCCGCGGTAGGCTGCGTCAGCGAGTCGTCGCTGCGCGTGGAAGCCAACACGCAGTTCCAGCAGATGCGCCGGCAGATGCCGATCTCGGCGGATCCGGCCGAGCGCGCCTACATATTCTGCGTGGCGCAGTCCGTGTTGCGCGTGGTCGAGGAGCCCTACGCCAGCCGCGCCTGGGAAATCGAGGTGTTCGACATGCCCGACGCCAATGCCTTCGCCATGCCGGGCGGCAAGATCGGCGTGTTCAACGGCATCCTTGACGTGGCCCAGGACCAGGATCAGCTTGCCGCCGTGATCGGGCACGAAATAGCCCACGTGACGCGCGAGCACCAGGTGGCGCAGGTCAACCGGGGGATGATGACCACCGGGGCGGCGGCTATGGCCGGGGCTGCGGCGCGCTTGCCGCAGCATGAAATACAGCAGATCGCGCAAATCGGCCTGACCCTGCCGTTCAGCCGCAAGCACGAGCGGGAAGCCGACGACCAGGGACTCTTGTACATGGCCGATGCGGGATTCGATCCGCGCGCCAGCGTCACCCTCTGGAAGAACATGGAGGCGAAGTCGGGCAGCGTGCGCCCGCCGCAGTTCCTGTCCACGCATCCGGCCCCCGAGGACCGCATGGGCAACCTGATTTCCCACATGAGCGCGGCGCTGGAGCGGTATAACGCGGCCCTGGGGCGCGGCATGCGTCCCGTTTGCGAGTAAACGGCGCCGGCGCTGAAAAAACCGAAAAACCCGCGGAATGATTCCGCTGAGCGATGAAAACAGGACCCGCCGCACGCCGGTCGTAAGTTACGCGCTGCTCGGCGCCATCGTCCTCGCCTTTCTGTGGCAGTTGCAGGCCGGCAACGCAGCGGTCTACGCATTCGGACTGATTCCGGCGCGCCTCGTTCACGGCGCCCTTCTGCCGCCGCAGCTCGACTGGGCGCCGGCCTGGGCCACCGTCTTCACCTCGATGTTCCTGCACGGCGGCTGGATGCACCTTGGCGGCAACCTCCTGTACCTGTGGATCTTCGGCGACAACGTGGAGGACGCGCTGGGCCGGGGGCGCTTCGTCGCCTTCTACCTTCTCTGCGGGGTGGCGGCGGCGCTGGTGCAGACGGTTTCCGAGACGACGTCCATCGTTCCGATGATCGGCGCCAGCGGCGCCATATCCGGAGTGCTTGGCGCCTACCTGCGGCTTTTTCCGCACGCCCAGGTCCGGGTGCTGGTTCCGCTGTTCATCGTGTTCTATACGATTCGCGTGCCCGCATGGGTGGTGCTGGGGCTCTGGTTCCTGTTTCAACTGGCTTCCAGCGCCATGATTCAGCCGGGACAGGGCGGGGTCGCGTTCTTCGCCCACATCGGCGGCTTTCTTTCCGGGCTGATTCTGGTAGGCTTGTTGATGCCGCGTCGCAAAGCGCGGCTTTGATTTCTTGGGTAACAACTCTGGAGGAACACCATGGTCCGATTGAACCTGGTACTTGTGTCGGCAGCCCTGGCGCTGGCGGCTTGTGGAGGGGGCGCTCCGTCGGACGACGGCGCCGCGGCCGATGACGGCGCTGCGGAGGAGAGCGTGCCGATGGAGGAGGTGGCTCCCGCGGAGGACGCCGCTGCGGACGAAATGCCTATGGAAGACCTTGCTCCGGCAGATGACGCTGCCGCGGACGAGATGCCTATGGAAGACCTTGCTCCGGCCGATGACGGCGGCGGCGAAGATGCCGGCGGCGATGAAGGCGGCGGCGACGGCGACGCCGGCTAGTTGATTTTGTGCTGCGTGGGCGGCGATACGCCCATGCGGCCTTGCCCACAGGGAGTGGGCTGACACGTATGCGTCACAGCCCGGTTCAATGGCTGGACTGTGGCGCGACTGTCATGCCCGGCTTCCGTGAATGCAATGGCGTTGCAACCGGGCGAAGGGCGCCCGGGCGCCGAACGAGAAATACTCCCTGACATTGGAGATCCGAAGATGAACCGATCCGTTATTGCCGCTGCAGCGGCCCTTGTATTCGTTACCGCTCCCGCTTCGGCGCCGGCCGAGGATGCGGGCGCTTCCTGGGACGACGCCATGGCCGCCGTGCTGGCGGGCGATCATCGCGGGGCCAGCCGCAGCGGCGTGCCGAATTCGTCACGCGACGGCGCGCGCAATCCTGCCGAGACCCTCAAGTTCTTCGGGCTTCAGCCCGATTCCAGCGTTGTGGAGATCTGGCCTTCCGGCGGTTGGTACACCGAGATCATTGCGCCCTTCGTCGCCGAAAATGGGCAGTTCTATGGAGCGCATTTCCCGGGCGGCACCGATATGGAGTTCTTCAATCGGGCTCGTGACGCCTACAAGGCCAAGCTGGAAGCCAATCCCGAGGTTTACGGCAACGCTCAGATCACGGCGATGTACACGGACATGATGGACCTGGCGCCGGAACCCGTGGACATGGTGCTGACGTTCCGCAACGTGCACAACTGGATGTCCCGCGACTTTCAAGACGAGGTCATGCAGGCTTTCTACGACGTCCTCAAGCCCGGCGGCGTTCTGGGAATCGTCGAGCACCGCGCTGCTCCCGGCAGCGAACAGGATCCGAAGGCCGAATCCGGATACGTGACCGAGGAATACACGATCGCGCTGGCCGAGAAGGCCGGCTTCGTGCTGGACGGGCAGTCCGAGATCAATGCGAACCCCAGGGACACGCGCGATCATCCCGAAGGCGTCTGGACGCTTCCGCCCACGCTGCGCCTGGGCGACGAGGACCGCGAGAAATACGTGGAGATCGGCGAGAGCGACCGCTACACGCTGCGCTTCCGCAAACCCGACGCCTAGATTCACTCCCGTTTGCCGCGGCTTTCTCCGGGGCGCAGGCGCCGCGGCCTGGACTGCCCCCTGTCTGGGCGGAGACGCATGAACCCATCCATGGGGCTCGGCGGCGGCTCCTGCCGCCGACGCTCCTCCCAGACAGGGGGCAGTCCAGGCCGCTACGGCAATCGCCGTAAAATACCGCGGCCATGATTCGTGCGGAGTCGCTGAGCAAACACTACGGCGCGATCAGAGCGGTTGACGGAATCTCCTTCGCGATAGAGCCGGGGGAGATCGTCGGACTGCTCGGTCCCAACGGCGCCGGCAAGACCACCACCATGCGCATGTGCGCCGGCTACCTGGCGCCCACGTCCGGCAGCGTGCAGGTGCACGGCTTCGACCTGCTGACCGACACCATCGCCGCCCGCAAGACCTTCGGCTACCTGCCCGAGGGAGCGCCGCTGTGGGGTGAAATGACACCGCGCGCGTTCCTCGACTTCATCGCAGACGTGCGCGAACTGAAAGGCGAGCGGCGCGCTCAACGCATCGGCGAGGTGACGGGCCTGCTGCAACTGGAATCGGTGCTCGATCAGCGGATCGAGACCCTGTCGAAGGGATTCCGCCGCCGCGTCGGCCTGGCCCAGGCCATCCTGCACGACCCGCCGGTGCTGCTGCTCGACGAACCGACCGACGGCCTGGATCCGAACCAGAAACACGAAGTGCGCGAACTCATTCGCGGCATGTCCAGCGACAAGATCGTCGTGATCTCCACCCACATACTCGAGGAAGTGGAGGCGGTGTGCAGCCGCGCCATCATCATCGCGGCCGGGCGCATCGTCGCCGACGACAGCCCTGCGGCGCTGGCCGCGCAGTCCGAGACCAACCGCCTCGATCGCGTTTTCCGCCGGATCACCACCGGCCAGTCGCGCGCCGGCGCGGATCGGGATCAACCATGAACCACGTGTGGACCATTGCCCGCCGCGAGCTGCGCGCCTACTTCGCGACGCCGGTCGCCTATGTCTTCATCGTGATCTTCGTGGCGCTGAGCGGTGTGTTCACGTTCTATCTCGGCAATTTCTTCGAGCGCGAACAGGCCGACCTCACGCCGTTCTTCGGCTTTCATCCCTGGCTGCACCTGGTGCTGGCGCCGGCCGTGTCCATGCGCCTGTGGGCCGAGGAGCGACAGTCGGGCAGCGTGGAACTCCTGATGACGCTGCCGATCGCGCCCTGGCAGGCGGTGCTGGGCAAGTTCCTGGCGGCCTGGTGCTTCATCGCCGTGGCGCTGGCGCTGACCTTCCCCACCTGGATCACGGTCAACTACCTCGGCGATCCGGACAACGGCGTGATCCTCGCCGCCTATTGCGGCAGCGTCCTGATGGCCGGCGCCTACCTGGCGATCGGCGCCTGCATCTCGGCCGCCTGCCGCAGCCAGGTCGTGGCGTTCGTGACCACGGTGGTCGTCTGCTTCGGGTTCCTTCTGGCCGGCTTCCCTCTGGTCCTGGACGCGTTCGCCGGCTGGGCCCCCGACGTGCTGGTGGACACGATCGCCTCGCTGGGCTTCCTCACGCATTTCAACGCGATCAGCAAGGGCGTCCTGGATGCCCGCGACATCCTGTATTTCCTGCTCGTGATCGCCGCCTTCCTCTACGCCAACGCCATCGTCCTCGACCTTGGCAGGGGCAACTAGGGACGGCAGACGAATGACCCGCAGTATCAGACCGCGCTACGGGCAGCTCGGACTCGGCGTCCTGCTGCTGGTGTTCCTGGCCGCCGTGGCGCTGGTCAACGTCGTGTTCCGCGGCGCGCGCCTTGACCTCACGGAGGCCGGCCTCTACACCCTCTCGGAGGGCACTCAAAGGGTGCTGGAAGGCATTCCCGAGCCGGTGCGGCTGTACTTCTTCATTTCCCGCGGCGGGCTGTCCGACAGCCCCGGCCTGCGCGCCTGGGCCGACCGCGTGGAGGACATGCTCAACGAATTCGAAGCCCATTCCGACGGCCGGCTGGACGTGAGCATCATCGATCCCGCGCCGTTTTCCGAAGACGAGGACCGCGCCGCGGCCTTCGGCCTGCAGGCCGTGCGCCTGCAGGTCAGCGACGATCCGCTGTATTTCGGCGTGGCCGGCTCGAACGCCGTCGGCGACGAGGAGTTCATCGCCTTCATGAATCCGCAGCGCGAGCAGTTCCTCGAGTACGACCTCGCCAAGCTCGTCCATTCGCTGTCGCGCACCGACGAGCCGGTCGTGGGCCTGGTGAGCAGCCTGCCCCTGACCGGCGGCTTCGATCCGATGCAGACGGCCGTGACGGAGCCCTGGATCATCACGTCCCCGATCAGCGACCTGTTCGATCTCAGGGACCTCGACATCATCGAGGACGAGATCGACGACGAAGTCGACGTGCTGATGCTCGTGCATCCCAAGGGCGCCACGCCCCGGCAGTCGTACGCATTCGAGCAGTACCTGTTCCGCGGCGGCCGGGCGCTGGTCTTCATCGATCCCCTGGCCGAGGCCGATCCCGCGGCCCCGCCCGGCGGCCCGATGGCCGGCATGCCCGCCGACCGCTCGTCCAATCTGGAATTCCTGCTCGGCCACTGGGGCATTGAAATGCCCGCGGAGACCGTGGTCGGTGACGGCCGCTACGCCCTGCGTGTCAGCGAGGTGGACGGCACCCTGGCCCGCCACCCCGCCTATATCGGGGTGGACCTGGCGGAGACCGACTCCACCGAAGTCGTGACCGCCGAACTGGACGTGCTGAACCTGGGTTTCGCCGGCTACCTGAAGGTGAACGAGGACGCCGCGCTCGAGGTAACGCCACTGGTGCGCACGAGCAACGACGCCGGGTTCCTGGATCCCAACCTGCTGGCCTTCACGCCCGACATCAACAGTCTTTGGTCCGGATTCAACCCGCAGGGCGAGGCCGTGACCCTGGCGGCCCGGCTGAGCGGCACGGTGGCCAGCGCCTTTCCGGACGGGCGGCCCGAGGCGCCTGAGGATCAGGCGGACGGCGAAGCGGACGATGCGAACCCGTTTGCGGAAGCGATGGGGCAGGGCGGGACCTCCTCTCTCCCGGGGGAAGAGGAGGAGCCGGAACTGTCGGAGCTGCCGGAGCATATTGCCGAGGGCGAAGTGCAGCTCATCGTGGTGGCCGACACCGACCTGTTGTCCGACCGGATGTGGGCGCAGGCGCAACGAGTTTTCGGCCAGCTCCTGGTGACCGAGTTCGCCAGCAACGGCAACTTTGTCCTCAACGCCCTGGACCAGTTGGCCGGAAGCTCCGACCTCATGAGCCTGCGCGGGCGGGCCGCCTTTTCCCGGCCCTTCGACCGCGTCGACGAGTTGCGCCTGGAGGCGGAAGCGCAGTTCCGGCTCACCGAGGACCGCTTGCAGGAGGAACTGGTCAGTACGGAGAATCGCCTGGCCGAGCTGCAGGAAGCGCGCGATGACCAGTTCGCTTTAAGCCCCACGCCGGAACAGGAAGCGGAACTGGAGAAATTCACCGACGAGCGCCTGCGCATACGCCGCGAGCTGCGCGAAGTCCGCCGCAACCTCGACGCCAGCATCCAGCGCCTGGGCGCCTTTCTGAAGGTCATCAATATCGGGCTGATTCCGCTGCTGATCGGTATCGGTGGACTGGCCGTGGCGCTGCTGCGCCGCCGCAACCGGAAAGGGCGCGGATCGTGACCCGGCGCTCGCTCATCGTTCTGGGCGTCGTCGGCGTGGCGCTGGTGGCGGTCCTGCTCCTGACGCGGCTGGACTTTTCGGGGGACGACTCGCTCGGAGTGCTGCACGCGCCGGGCCTGGCCGACCGGCTGGGCGAGCTGGAATCGCTGCGGGTGACGCGCGCCGGCAACGAGGTCGTAGCCACGATCGAACGCACCGATCGGGGCTGGGGAGTGGCCGAGAGGGGCGGGCACCCGGTGGACTTCGACCGCTTCCGGGGCAGCCTGCTCGCGCTGTCCGAGGCCCGCCGGGTGGAGAGGAAGACCGCGCTGGCCGAGTTCTACCCGCGGATCGGCGTCGAGGACGTCGGCGCTCCGGACGCCGGCGGCTACCTGTTGGAACTCGGCTACGGCGGCGGGCGCCCGGAGGATCGTTTCATCCTGGGCCACCGGGCCGGCACGGGAATGATCTACATCCGCACCGCCGGCGAGGAGCAGAGCTGGATGGTAAGCGCCGAGCTGAGCCTTTCCGACGAGACGCGCGACTGGGTGGACCGGGACATCATCGATCTGGGTTCCGGAGAAGTGCGCCGGGTCGCGCTGGACCGCGGCGAAGGCGATAGGCTCGAGATCGCAAAGGACGACCGCGACGACATCAACTTCACGCCCCGGTACATTCCCGAGGGAAGGGAGTTGAGCTACGGTAGCGTGGCGAACAGCATCGCCGGCGCGCTGGCCAACGTCGAGGCGAACGACGTGCGTACCGCCGCCGAAGTGGCCGCCCTGCCGCGCGCGGTTCTGGCACGCTACGAGACCTTCGAAGGGCTGGAGCTGGAGCTGGACGTTCGCGAGGAACCGCCGGCCGGTGACGACGCCGACCCACGTTACTGGGCGCTGTTTGCCGCCCGGGCCGCCGAAGCCGCCGCTCAGGAAGAGCCGGCCGTCGGCGCCGAGGACGCGGGGCCGGAGACGCCGCCCGATACGGCCGAAGAGCGGGCCGGCGAACTGAACGCCGCCCTCGCGGGATGGGCCTACGAGCTTCCCGGCTACAAGAGCGATCAGTGGTTCAAGAAAATGGACGATCTGCTCAAGGAAGAGTAGGCGCGTTTAGACTTCGGGCAGGGAAGCGCAGATGGAATCGCCCGGAATAATGGACTCACTCGGAAACCTGATCTACGGACTGTCCATCTGGATCGTCCCGCTGCTGCTCGCCATCACGCTGCACGAGGCCGCGCACGGCTATGCGGCGCTCAGGCTCGGCGACGACACGGCCCAGCGAATGGGCCGCATTTCCATCAATCCGCTGCGTCACATCGACCCGGTCGGCACCGTGGCCATGCCCCTGATCCTGCTGGCCCTTTCCGGCGGCAGCTTCATGTTCGGCTACGCCAAGCCGGTCCCGGTGGCCTTCCACCGCTTGCGCAATCCGCGCATCGACATGGTCAAGGTCGCCGCGGCGGGCCCCGCGTGCAACCTGCTGCAGGCCTGGGTCGCGGCCCTGCTGCTGCACGCCGCCGGCGGGCCGCTGACCTCCGCGCTCGACGCCTGGCTGGTGGAAGTGCTGCAGATGGCCATCTACTTCAACGTGCTGCTGGCCGTCTTCAACATGCTGCCCCTGCCGCCGCTGGACGGCGGCCGGGTGGCCGTGGGCCTGCTGCCGAACTCGCTGGCGGCTTCCCTGGCGCGCCTGGAGCGGCACGGCTTCGCGATTCTGCTGCTGCTGTTGTTCGTTCTTCCATGGCTGGGCGCCCAGATGGGCAGGAACTGGAGCATTTTCCAGACCGTCATCATTCCCGTCACCCGATCGATCCGGCAACTGGTCCTGCTGCTCGCCGGCCACTTCTGAGCGCGGCCTGTGCAGACCCCGCCTTCCCGTGATGAGGACCTGACGATAACGGTCGAAGATCGTATCCATCATTACGCGGCGCTGCCCTTTCCCCAAAGTCTGTATATAGGGGAAGACGGGCGCTTGCTTGGTATGTGGATCATGGGCAACAACTACCAGGTTCGCAGTGGCTACTACGGCGGTTATCCCGCCGGGTATCTGAGGCGGATCAAGGCCCTTTTCCCGGAAAAGCAAAAAGTTCTTCACCTGTTCTCGGGGCGGGTGGATCTGTCCGTTCTCCCGGGCGATACCGTGGACCTGAATCCGGAACTCGACCCGACCTATCTTGACGACGCTCAAAAGCTGGCGGGCGTCCCCGTTGAAAAATACGATCTGATTCTGGCCGATCCACCCTACTCCATAGAGGATGCGGACCACTATCAGCCCACGATGGTGAAGCGCAATCTGGTGATGCGCGCGCTCGGGCGGAAGGCATCGCCAGGAACGCATGTCGTGTGGCTTGACCAGGTGCTGCCGATGTATCGGAAAGACCAATGGCGCATTGTCGGCCTGATCGGGATGGTCAAGAGCACGAATCACCGTTTTCGCGTTGTTGTGATCTTCGAGAAGATATAACGCCGCTGATACTGGAATTTTCATGGCGGCATGCCAGGCCATTGGCGGCAATGGCCCGGTGAATCCGAAATCCGCGAATCGGGCGAATTTCACCTTGCGCGGGCTGCGCTACAATCAGATACCCGACCTTCTTCAAGGAGGCAGATCATGTATATCAATTTCTGGTACGCCGCGGAGCGTTCCGAAAAGCTCACTGCCGAGAAGCCGATTCGCGTTCGCATGCTCAGCCACGAGTTCGTGCTGTTCCGCGACTCCAAGGGCAAAGCCCACTGCCTGAGCGACACCTGTATCCACCGCGGGGCGGCGCTGTCCGGCGGCAAGGTCATGGGCGACTGCGTGCAGTGCCCGTATCACGGCTGGCAGTACGACGGCAGCGGACGCTGCGTAAGCATCCCCTCGCTCGGTCCCAAGGGTCGCAAGAAGGTGCCGCCGCGTGGCCAGGTGGACGGCTATCCCACCGAGGAACGCTACGGCCTGATCTTCGTGTTCCTGGGCGACCTCCCGAAAGAGGAACGCCCGCCCATCATGCCGATTCCCGAGTGGGACAAGGACGGCTGGCGGGCCAACACAATGGATTATCACTGGAACGCCAACTACGAGCGCGCGGTCGAGAACGGCTTGGACCCGGCTCACAACGAATTCGTGCATCCCACCCACGGCTACTCCGGCGAGCGTGCGGAGTACAAGGTCAACGAGTTGCGGATCGATCACCATGATCATGGATTCGAGTTCATGCACACCTTCCAGTCGCCGCCGCTCAAGAACTGGCTGATGAAGAGGATCCGCAACTACGACGGTCCGCTGGACGCAGGCTCGGGCCACCATGGACCGAACGGCCTCTACACCTACATCCACCTCACGCCCACCAAGTGGTTCCACCAGTACGTCTGGGAGACCCCGGTGGACGAGCACTACCTGCACACTTTCCTCGTGTCCATGCGCAACTGCATGATCCCGAAGAACAAGTGGTTCCTGAAGATCGCCGACGACAACATGGACAAGCGCAACTTCGCGATCGCCGAGCAGGACCGCACCGTGATCGAGAAGCTCGACCCGGTGTGCACGCCGGCCGAGCGCAGCACCCGCGAGTTGCTGATGCCGGCCGACAAGGTGATCTGGCTTTACCGGGAGCGGCTGCAGCAGTGGGACGACATGGGCTGGCGTATCGACGCCGACGAGCTCAAGCGCATGCGGGCGAAACGCAACGTGGTCTATGCGATTCCGTCGCCGGCGCGGCGCGAGTCGCAGGCTTGGGTGCTGGATCCGGTGCCTTTGGTCGAACCCAGACCTACGGCGCAGCCGTTGAGAGCCGTCGGCGCGTAAGAGCTTTAGCTGTCGGCTTCGAAGAGTTCGCGGCCGATGAGCATTCGGCGGATCTCGGAGGTGCCGGCGCCGATCTCGTAGAGTTTGGCGTCGCGCAGCAGGCGCCCGGTCGGATACTCGTTGACGTAGCCGTTGCCGCCCAATAGCTGGATCGCGTCCAGCGCGACGCGCGTAGCCCGCTCGGAAACGAACAGAATGCAGGCCGCCGCGTCCTTGCGCGCCGCGTCGCCGCGATCGCAGGCCCTGGCGATTTCGTACGCATAGGCGCGGCAGGCGCCGGTCGCCGCGTACATGTCCGCCAGCTTGCCCTGCACGAGCTGAAACGAGCCTATGGGCTCGCCGAATTGCCTGCGTTCGCGGGTATAAGGCACGGCCACGTCCAGGCAGGCCTGCATGATGCCTACGGACCCGGCGGCCAGGATCGCGCGTTCGTAGTCCAGGCCCGACATCAGGATCCCCACGCCCTGGTTGATTTCACCGAGAAGGTTTTCCCCGGGCACGACGCAGTCTTCGAACACGAGCTCGCAGGTGTCGGAGCCGCGCATGCCGAGCTTGTCCAGCTTCTGCGCGGTCGAGAACCCCGTAAAGCCCCTCTCGACAATGAATGCGGATATACCGTGCGAGCCCGCTTCGGGATCCGTCCTGGCATAGACGATCAGGGTGTCGGCCACCGGGCCGTTCGTTATCCACATCTTGTTGCCGTTGAGGAGAAAATGGTCCGACTTCCTTTCGGCCCGCAGCTTCATCGACACCACGTCGGAGCCCGCGCCCGCCTCGGACATGGCCAGCGCGCCCACATGCTCTCCGGATATCAGCCCGGGAAGGTATTTCGCTTTCTGTGCGCGGGTGCCGTGCAGGCTGAGCTGATTGACGCAGAGATTCGAATGCGCGCCGTAGGACAGCCCCACCGAGCCCGAACCGCGGGAAATCTCCTCCATGACCACGCTGTGGGCCAGATAGCCGAGCCCGGCGCCGCCGAACTCCTCCTCCGCCGTAATGCCCAGGACCCCCAGCTCGCCCAGTCCCGGCCACAGATCGCGCGGAAATTCGTTTTCGGAATCGATCTGCGCGGCCCGCGGCGCCAGCCGCTTCGCTACCCACCTCGCGACAACGTCGCGCATCTCCTCGATCATCACTCCGGTATCAGCTTTCATCTCTCACTATTTCCTCGTTACGCCACACCATCATTTCGTACTAAGGCTTTCCAACTACATGCTAATCATACTGCCCCAACACTCCCGGAAGGGAGGGGTGATTGAACGGCGGGATCGAAGCGCGAACTAGCCCGTCAAGGAAGCGGGACGCGCGTCCGGTTGCCGGCGCGCGCGGCGGACGCGGGACCACCGACTCAGGTCACCGCCGATCGCCATGACGCAGGGCACGTAAACCAGCACCAGCGGCGGCGCCAGCGCCAGACCGAACACCAGCGTGATCGCCAGCGGCTGCACAAGCTGCGCCTGAAGGCTGCCTTCGAACAGGATGGGCGTAACGCCCACGATCGTCGTCATGCTGGTCATCAGCACCGGCCGCAAGCGCTCCTGCGCGCCGTGCAGCAGCGCATCCATCAGCGGTTCGCCTTCGTCGCGATGGCGCTGCACCGCCGACACCAGGATGATCGAGTCGTTCACCAGCACGCCGGCCAGCCCCAGCAGCGCGACCAGGCTGAACATGCTCAGGTTGAAGCCGAACGCCAGGTGGCCCAGGATCGCCCCCACCAGGCCGAAGGGGATCACGCTCATCACGACCAGCGGCATTGCATAGCGGGCGAACACCCAGGCCAGCACGATGTAGATGCTGCCCAGGGCCACCATCGCCGCCATCTGGAAGTCCTCCAGCGCCATCTGCTGCTGCTCGGCGCGCCCGAGGAAATTGATCGCGACGCCGTATTGTTCCCGTATCGTGCGCATGACGCCCTGTTCCTGCATGGCGCGAATCACCTGCCCGCTGGTCGTCATGGTGGGATTGATGTCGGCCGACACCGTGACCTGGCGCACACCGTCGGTGCGCCGGATCTGGGAGAAGCCCACCCGCTGGCGCAGATCGACGACTTCGGTCAGCGGCGCCTCCACGCCCGAGCGGGACCTGAGGTAGAGACTGCGCAGGCCGGCCTCGCCCGGCCCCGCTTCCGGCAGCTTCACCAGCACCCGCAATTCTTCCTCGTCGCGCGGGACCCGGTCGGCCAGCGCCCCTTCGTAGGCGTTGCGCACCTGGCGCGCGACCTCGGCCGCGCTGAATCCCATGGCTTCTCCGGCCGGCGTGATCTCCAGCAGGACTTCCTGCTTGCCGCGCGGCAGGTCGTCGTCCACGGAGTCCACGCCCGGCACCGCCGACAGCCATCCGGCCGCATAGACGGCGGCCGCCTTCATCTCCTCCAGGCTGGCGCCGGAAAGGCTCAGTTCCACGTCATTGCCCGGCGGCCCCGCCACCTGCCGGGAAAAGAAAATCAGTTTCTCGACTCCCGGAGAACGCGTGATCTCGCGCTTCCATGCCTCGATGAACGCCTCGTTGCGCACCTCGCGCGTATCGCCGGGCGCCAGTTCGATCGTGTAGACGCCCAGGTGGTCGGCGCTGACCTCCAGCGGCGCGTTGCCCACGCCGGGGTCGCGCGTGGCCACCGAGCCCACGCCGAAGTAGATCAATTCGCCGGGCGCATAGCCGAGGCTGCGCTCGGCGGCGCGCGAGGATCTGCCGAGTTCGGCCACCATGAATTCGGACTCCCGCCGCGGAGCGCCGGGGGTGAAGGAGAAATTGGCGAACACCAGGTCGGACTCCGGCGCCGGGAAGAAGTCGAAGCCCAGTCTTCCGGTGGCCATCATGGTGATCGACAGAAGGAACAGGCACACGGCAGTAGTGACGCTGGCGTAGCGTTGCCGCAGGGCAGTCTGGAGCATTCGCGTGAACGCGCCCTGGCGGAAACGTGCGAAGCCCTCGTCGAAGCGGATGCGCCAGGGCGCCGGCTTGCCCTGCTTGGTCAAGGCGGTGCGCAGGTGCATGGGCAGGACCAGGAAGCACTCCACCAGGCTGGCCGCAATCACGAAGCCCAGCGTGAGCGGCAGTTCCTTGACGACGCTGCCGACTTCCTCCTGGACCAGCAGTATCGGCAGGAATGCCGCCAGCGTGGTGAGCGATGCGGCCAGGACCGGCGGGAACATGACGCGCGCCGCCCGCTCGGCCGCCTCGCCTCCGGGCACGCCGGAGTTGTAGAGGGTGCCGGCGTGTTCGGACACGACGATCGCGTCGTCCACTATGATGCCGATGCCCATGATCAGCGCGAACATGCTGATCATGTTGAGGCTCAGTCCGATGGCCGCCATGCCGGCCATCGCCGCGAGGAAGGAGATCGGGATGCCGATGGCGACCCAGAACGCCGGCCGGCCGCCCAGGAACACGTAGAGCACCGCCAGCACCAGCAGCAGCCCGCCGGCGCCGTTGACCAGCAGCATGTTCACGCGCTGGGTCACCTGGTCGGCGAAGACGTCGAACAGTTCCACCTTGAGGCTGGCGGGAGCGGTGGCGCGGAATTCGTCCAGGTACGACTCCACCCCCTGCTGCGCCAGCATCGAATCCACGCCGCGGCTGCGCCTGACGTTCATGTTGATCGAGGCATGCTCTCCGACCCGCCGCTCCACTTCGCCGTCGGCCGCGGTTTCGTGGATCCGCGCGATATCCTTCAGTTGCAGCCGTTCGCCGGACTCGTTGGAAAGGACCTCCAGTTCGCCGAGTTCGCCTGCCGTGCGGGCCCGCCGCTCGCTGCGGATCTGGCGCGAGATGCGGTCGGTATCCAGCGTCCCGCCGGGCAGGTCGAGGCTGGAGCGCGCGATGCGCTGGGCAATTTCGTCCAGCGTCAGGTCAAGCCGCCGCAGGGTCTCCGCGGGCACTTCCACCCTGAGTTCGCTCTTGCGCAGGCCGCTCATGCGGATCGAACTGACGCCCCGCTGCAGCAGGGCGTTGCGGATTTCCCAGGCGTACGCCTTCAGCGCGCTCTCCGTGAACGGGCCGGAAATCTCGATATTGCAGATGACCTCGGTGGGCGTCAGCAGCCGGACTATGGGCCGTTCCATTTCCTGCGGGAAGGTCGCCACCCGCGCCACCGCCGACTGCACGTCGGTGAGGGCCTTGGCCATGTTGCTGCCGTAATCGAAATCCAGCTGGACCACGGCGCGTCCCTCGAAGGAGGTGGCGTAGACCCGGTCGAGGTTGTCCAGAAGCATGAACTCGCGTTCCATGGGCTCGATAACGTTCGACTCGATGTCCTGGGTGCTGGAGCCGGGCCAGGTGATGTCGATCTGGATCTGTTCCAGCGTGAAATCGGGCATGAGCTGGCGGTTGAGCTGGGTCAGGCCCAGCAGCCCGAACAGGATCATCAGCGCCATCAGCAAGTTGCCGGCCACCTTGTGGCGGGCGAAGAAAACGAGCATGCGGTTGGCGGCCATGCCGGCTCGGCCCGATTACTCGACGACGACCGCGCGGGCGTTCTCGCCGGCTTCGCGGAGCTGCGTGACCACGACCTGCTCGCCGTCGGAGAGCGCGTTCTCCGGCGCCTTGCCCAGCAGCATCAATTCGCCGTCGTAGCCGTGCAGTTCGACGCGCCGGGACTTCAGCAGGCCGTTCTCGACCACGAAAACC
The DNA here is from genome assembly GCA_011523505.1 of Gammaproteobacteria bacterium. Taxonomy (GTDB): domain Bacteria; phylum Pseudomonadota; class Gammaproteobacteria; order Steroidobacterales; family Foliamicaceae; genus Foliamicus. The sequence continues at coordinate 46,924 of WTGP01000019.1, read as the reverse complement.
CGGTCCTCGCCGTACAGCGCGGTCTCCGGTATCGCCGCGACCGCGGGATAGAGCCGGTCGTCGAGTTCGATGCGCACGAAGGCGCCGGGCCGAAGCGGGGTGTCGATCGAGGTGTCGAGCAATTCCGCGAAAACCCGCACGCCGCCGCTGGCCGCGGCGATCTCGCCGCCCAGCCGTTCGATGCGCGCGCCGAATTCCAGTTCGACTTCGCCGACCTTCCAGAAGATCCGCGCCGCCCGGCCCATCAGGCTGCCCTCGGACATCAGCCGCCCGTACTGCTCGTTGGAAAGCGGGAATCCCACCTCCAGCGAAGCCGGATCGACGATGCGCGCCACGCGGTCCGAAGTGGACAGCTGTTTGCCCAGGTTGGCGTTCACGTCCACCAGCACGCCGTCATAGGGCGCGACCAGCCGGGTGTCGCGCAAGTCCCGCTCGGCCCGCCGGGCGGCCGCCCTGCTGCGCTCCAGGCCGGCGCGCGCCATTTCCAGTTCCAGCTCCGCGGTGTCCCGCTGCTGGGCCGAGACGTTGCCCTCGGCGTAGAGCGCCTGGATGCGCTCCATGTCCTGCTCCTTCAGGCGCAACTGCGCTTCGGCCTCGGCCGCGGCGGCGCTCTGCTCCGCCAGCGCGATCTCGTAGTCGAACGGATCGACGCGCACCAGCAGTTCGCCCTCTTCCACCCGGGCGCCTTCCCGGAAGTTCTCCCCGACCACAGCGATCGGCCCCGGCGTGAGGGCCCGGAGTTCGCTCTCGCGCCCGGCGACGATTTCGCCGTAGAGTTCGAGCACCGGGCGCAGGTCCTGGAAGCGGGCGACGGCGACCCGCACCGGCCACCGGATTTCCGCCTGCTCCACCGGCGCCATGCTGGGGCGCGTGATTACCAGCAGGGCGATGAGTCCGGCAGTGATCATCGCGATCAGCAGCGGAAGGGTTATGCGTCGCATGGGGCCTTATTTTCCACCATAATTCCAATAAACCAATTCGCCCCAGCCCCTCCCCCGGATTCGCCCCGAAGCGCACGCGTGCCGTGGCAGGAGCGCACCAGCGGGAGCGTCCAGCCTTGCCCCCGCCTGCAGGGAGTATTGGAGGCAGGGATGCCGGAGCAAGCTCCATGGATGGATTCATGCGTCTCCCGGCAGGCGGGGGCAAGGCTGGACGCGCGGGGCGGGTTGACTCAGTAATACTGTTGTGACATGATGGGCCGTTACGTCCACGGAGGGGTACCCAAGCGGTCAACGGGGGCAGACTGTAAATCTGCTGGCTCAGCCTTCGTAGGTTCGAATCCTACCCCCTCCATTTGCGAGGTGGTGGCTCCCCTGGATCTCTTGAGTACCCGGCCGGGAATGGACACAACAGGGCTTGCGGAGCATTGCGGGCGTAGTTCAATGGTAGAACCTCAGCCTTCCAAGCTGATGATGTGGGTTCAATTCCCATCGTCCGCTCCAATCGGAAGGGGGTATACGTCGCCCACATAGCTCAGTCGGTAGAGCACTTCCTTGGTAAGGAAGAGGTCACCGGTTCAAGTCCGGTTGTGGGCTTTTTTTGCAACCTGATCAACACGCTACGCGCGGGCGCGCGCGATCCGGAAAGGAGAAGTCATGGCCAAGGCGAAATTTGAGCGTACCAAGCCGCACGTGAACGTGGGGACGATTGGTCACGTGGATCATGGGAAGACGACGTTGACGGCGGCGTTGACGAAGATCATGGCGGCGAGTCACGGTGGTGAGGTCAAGGCGTTTGACGAGATTGACAATGCGCCGGAGGAGCGCGAGCGCGGGATCACGATTGCGACGGCGCACGTGGAGTATGAGAGCGACAATCGTCACTATGCGCACGTGGACTGTCCGGGTCATGCGGACTATGTGAAGAACATGATCACGGGCGCGGCGCAGATGGACGGCGCGGTGCTGGTGGTGAGCGCGGCGGACGGTCCGATGCCGCAGACGCGCGAGCATATCTTGCTGGCCCGCCAGGTGGGCGTTCCCTATATCGTCGTGTATCTGAACAAGTCCGACATGGTCGATGACGAGGAGCTGCTGGAGCTGGTCGAGCTGGAAGTCAGGGATTTGCTTTCGCAGTATGACTTTCCTGGGGACGACACGCCGGTGATCGTGGGCAGCGCCCTTCATGCCCTGGAGGGCCAGGAAGGCGACCGCGGCGTGGGTAGCGTGCGCGCCTTGGTCGAGGCCATGGACAGCTATATCCCCGAGCCCGAGCGGGCCATTGACGGTGCCTTTTTGATGCCGATCGAGGACGTGTTCTCGATTGCCGGGCGGGGCACCGTGGTGACCGGGAGAGTGGAGCGCGGCGTGGTCAAGGTGGGCGAGGAGGTCGAGATCGTGGGGATCAAGGACACCTCGAAGACCACCTGCACCGGCGTCGAGATGTTCCGCAAGCTTTTGGACGAGGGCCAGGCGGGCGACAACGTGGGCGTTCTTCTCAGGGGCGTGAAGCGCACCGAGGTGGAGCGCGGCCAGGTGTTGTCGCGGCCCGGTTCGATCACGCCGCACACCCGGTTCAATGCCGAGGTGTATGTCTTGACCAAGGAGGAGGGCGGCCGACACACGCCGTTTTTCAAGGGTTATCGCCCGCAGTTTTATTTTCGGACCACGGACGTGACGGGAGCGGTGAAGTTGCCCCAGGACATGGAGATGGTGATGCCGGGCGACAACGTGCGCATGGAGGTGGACCTGATTGCGCCGATCGCGATGGAGGACGGTCTGCGCTTTGCGATTCGCGAAGGCGGCCGCACCGTCGGCGCCGGCGTGGTCGCGAGCGTGGTTGAATAGGCGGCGCTTCGAAAACATTGAAACACAACAGGCCAGTAGCTCAATTTGGCAGAGCAGCGGTCTCCAAAACCGCAGGTTGGGGGTTCGAGTCCCTCCTGGCCTGCCAGCAAACCAACGCATGACAGGCGATGAAAGACAACAACCCCATCAAGACCGGCAGATCCTCCGACATGGCGTGGACGCTGATCGCCGCGCTGTTGCTGGTGGCCGGGGTCTACTCCTACTACGCCTTCGAGGAACTGCCGGTCTTCGTGCGTTTGGCCGGCGTGCTGGTGAGCCTGGCGCTGGCCGCAGTGGTGATGCTGCGGACCTCCCGCGGCCAGAACGCCTGGCAGTTCGTCCAGAGCTCCCGCGCCGAACTGCGCAAGGTGGTCTGGCCCAACCGCCAGGAAACCATGCAGACCACCGCCACCGTGCTGGTCATCGTGCTGATTCTGTGCGTGTTCTTCTGGCTGCTGGACATGGGCCTGGCCGCCATCACCCGCCGGCTGACCGGCGGCTGAGAGAGGGATAGGGCGCCATGCACTGGTACATCGTCCAGTCGTACTCCAACTACGAGGAGAAGGTGAAAGCCGCCCTCCAGGAGCGCATCGAGCGCGAAAACATGCAGGACAAGTTCGGCCGCGTGATGGTGCCCACCGAGGAAGTCGTGGAAATGCGCGACGGTCAGAAGCGCCGGTCCTCGCGACGGTTCTTCCCGGGCTACGTGCTGGTGGAAATGGACCTTGACGAGAGCTCCTGGTACCTGGTCAACAGCGTTCCTCGGGTGCTCGGCTTCGTGGGCGGCACCAGCGAGCATCCCGAGCCGATCACCGACGAGGAGGCCGACCGCATCCTGCAGCAGGTCGAGGAAGGCTCCGAGAAGCCGCGTCCCAAGGTGTTGTACGAGCCCGGCGAAGTGGTGCGGGTCGTCGATGGGCCGTTCAACGACTTCAACGGCGTGGTCGAGCAGGTCAACTACGAAAAGAACCGGCTTCGGGTGGCGGTGCAGATACTCGGCCGCTCCACGCCGGTCGATCTCAGTTTCGGTCAGGTGCGCAAGGCATAGGGAGGGCGGTAGGTTATGGCGAAGAACGTAATGACAGTGGTCAAGATGCAGGTCGGGGCCGGGCAGGCCAGCCCCAGTCCGCCGGTCGGCCCGGCGCTGGGCCAGCACGGCGTGAACCTGATGGAGTTCTGCAAGGCCTTCAACGCCCAGACCGCCAACCAGGAGCCCGGCATGACCACGCCCGTCGTGGTCACGATCTACAACGACCGCAGCTTCACCTTCATCACCAAGACCCCGCCGGCCGCCGTGCTCCTGCGCCGCGCCGCCGGCGTGGACAAGGGCAGCGGCGTGCCCAACCTGGAAAAGGTGGGCGAGGTGACCCGCGCCCAGCTCGAGGAAATCGTGCGCACCAAGGATCCGGACCTCACCGCCGCCGACATGGACGCCGCCGTGCGCACCATCGCCGGCACCGCGCGCAGCATGGGGCTGACCGTGGCCGGAGGGGAGGTTTAGCCATGGGCCGCTTGAGCAAGAGACAGAAGGCCATGCGCGAGACGTCGGGACGCCGGGACCCGCTGCCCATCGACGAGGCCATCCGCGTCGTGCGAGAGAGCGTGCCGGCGAAGTTCGGCGAATCGGTGGACGTGGCCGTGAACCTCAACGTCGATCCGCGCAAGGCCGACCAGATCGTGCGCGGTTCCACCGTGCTGCCGCACGGACTGGGCAAGGAAATCCGGGTGGCCGTGTTCGCCGATGGCGAAGCCGCCGAGGCCGCCGTGGAAGCGGGCGCCGACGCCGTGGGCCTCAGCGACCTGGCCGACGAAATCAAGGGCGGCAAGATCGAACACGACGTGTATATCGCCGCGCCCAGCGCCATGCGGGTCGTGGGTGCGCTCGGCAAGGTGCTGGGCCCGCGCGGGCTGATGCCCAACCCCAAGTCCGGCACCGTGACGCCCAACGTGGGCGAGGCGGTCCGCAACGCCAAGGCCGGCCAGGTGCGCTACCGCACCGACAAGTCCGGGATCATCCACTGCTCGATCGGCAAGAAGAATTTCAGCCAGGAAGCCATCCTCGAAAACCTTACGGCGCTTTTGAACGAACTGGTAAAGGCCAAGCCGCCTGCGGCCAAGGGCGTTTACATGCAGCGCATCACCCTGTCCTCCACGATGGGACCGGGCGTGCGCATCGACCAGTCGAGCATAAAGCTGCAATAGCGATCACGGAAAGCGAAGTCATGCCCCTTAACCTTCAACAGAAGAAAGAGCTGGTCGAAGACCTGCGTTCCGCCGCCGAGGGCGCGGTGGTTTCGGCGGCGGCCGACTACCGCGGCCTGAACGTCAAGGAAATGACCGATCTGAGGCGGCGGGCACGCGGCGCCGGCGTGACGCTGCGCGTGGTCAAGAACACGCTGTCGCGGCGCGCGGTAAAGGACACGCCCTGCGAGAGCCTCACCGAGGCGCTGAACGGCCCCACGCTGCTGGCGTTCTCGGATGACGACCCCGGTTCGATCGCCAGACTTTTCAAGGACTTCGCCAAACAGCACGAGGCGCTTCAACCGCGCGGCTTCGTGCTCGACGGCGTGCTGTATTCCGGCGATCAAACCGACCGGATCGCCACTTTGCCGACGCTGGACGAGACGCGCGCGAAGTTTCTGGGCGCGCTCAAGGCGCCGATGCAGAAACTGGTCGCCACCATCGCCGAGCCGCAGGCGCGCCTGGCGCGGCTGCTGGCCGCGCGGCAGGAACAAGCGGAAGCCGAATGAACCGGCTTTTGCATATCCACTATCGATTCATTCCCCCAAGGAGCAAGCCATGACCGCAGGAAGAGCAGAAATCCGCGAAGCGCTGGGCAAGATGCCGGTGCTTGAACTGGTAGAACTGATCAAGGAACTCGAGGAAGAGTGGGGCGTCAGCGCGGCCGCGGCCGTCGTTGCCGGTCCCGCCGCGGGCCCGGCCGAGGAGGCCGCCGCCGAGGAGGAGCAGACCGAGTTCACGGTCGTGCTGCAAGGCTTCGGCGAGTCCAAGGTCAAGGTCATCAAGGCCCTGCGTTCGCTGACCACCCTCGGTCTCAAGGAGGCCAAGGACCTGGTCGAGAGCGCTCCCGCTCCCGTATCCGAAGGCGTGTCGAAGGAAGACGCCGAGAAATTCAAGACCACGCTCGAAGAAGCCGGCGCCACGGTAGAAGTCAAGTAGTTGGGCATTCGCCGGCCCACTGGAGCGAGGGCGTCCCGCCCTCCCGCCGCTATGTACGACTTTCGCGCCCGCCAATCTAAGGATTAACCACGTATGACCTACAGCTACACCGAAAAGAAACGTATCCGCAAGAGCTTCGGGAAGAGCTCCACCGTGCTGGAGGTGCCGTACCTGCTGGCGATGCAGCGCGACAGTTACGCGCAGTTCCTGCAGGAGGACACCCCACCGCCCGAGCGCGAGAACGTGGGGCTGCATTCCGTTTTCTCGCAGATATTTCCGATCGAGAGCTACACGGGCAACGTCGAACTGCAGTACGTGAGCTACAGCCTCGGCGAACCGCCCTTCGACGAGGAGGAGTGCCGGCTGCGCGGCGCCACCTACGCCGCCCCCTTCAACCTGATGGTGCGCCTGGTCATCTTCGACCGCGGCGCCACCCGCGCTGTCAAGGAGATCCGCGAGCAGCAGGTCTATCTGGGCGAGATTCCGCTGATGACCGGGCACTGCAGCTTCATCATCAACGGCACCGACCGGGTCATCGTTTCCCAGTTGCACCGTTCCCCGGGCGTGTTCTTCGACCACGACCGCGGCAAGACCCATTCGTCCGGCAAGCTGCTGCACAACGCCCGCGTGATTCCCTACCGCGGCTCCTGGCTGGACTTCGAGTTCGACGCCAAGGACTGCGTCTTTACCCGCATCGACCGCAAGAAGAAGATCCCGGCCACGGTGCTGCTCCGGGCCATGGAATTCTCCACCGAAGAAATACTCGGCCTGTTCTTCGAGCGCGACGAGTACCGCATCGACAAGAAGGGCAAGGTGAAGATGCGCCTGGAGGCGGCGCGCCTTCGGGGCCTGACCGCGCGCTTCGACATCGTCGTGGGCGGCGAACAGATCGCACCCATGGACCGCCGCATCACCCAGCGCCACGTGCGGATGCTGGAGAAATCGCGGCTGAAATGGCTGGAGCTGCCGAATCTGCCGAAATACGACGAAAACGGCGATGCCGCCACCGGCGCCGAGGACGAGGACGACGCCCACCCGCTGATCGGGGAAACCCTGGCCTGCGACGTGGTGGATACCGAGACCGGCGAAGTGCTGGCCCAGGCCAACGACGAGATCACCCACGAGATCCTGCGCAGCCTGATCGCCCACGGCATCGGCAAGATCGAGACCATTTACGTCAACGAGCTGGAGCACGGTCCGTACATATCCTCCACGCTGCGGGTGGACGAGACCCGCAACCGCGACATGGCCTTGGTCGAGATCTACAAGATGATGCGGCCCGGCGAGCCTCCCACCCAGGAAGCGGCCAAGAACCTGTTCCACAACCTGTTCTTCAGCCCGGACCGCTACGACCTCTCGCGCGTCGGCCGGATGAAGTTCAACCGCCGCGTGGGCCGCGAGGAAACCACCGGCAGTTCGATCCTGAGTCCGGAAGACATCGTGGAGGTGTTGCGCGTGCTGCTGAGCATCCGCAACGGCAAGGACAACGTCGACGACATCGACCACCTCGGCAACCGCCGCGTGCGCTGCGTGGGCGAAATGGCCGAGAACGCCCTGCGCCAGGGCCTGGCGCGGGTCGAGCGGGCGGTCAAGGAGCGCCTGTCCATGGCCGAGAGCGACGGCCTGATGCCGCAGGAGATGATCAACGCCAAGCCGGTATCGGCGGCCATCAAGGAGTTCTTCGGTTCGAACCAGCTTTCGCAGTTCATGGACCAGAACAACCCACTGGCAGAGACCACCCACAAGCGGCGGGTCTCGGCGCTGGGCGCCGGCGGCCTGACCCGCGAGCGGGCCGGCTTCGAGGTGCGCGACGTGCATCCCACCCACTACGGCCGGGTGTGCCCGATCGAGACCCCGGAAGGTCCGAACATCGGCCTGATCAATTCGCTGGCGGTCTATGCGCGCACGAACGAATACGGCATCCTGGAAACGCCGTACCGGCGCGTCACCGACGGCAAGGTCACGAACACCATCGACTACCTGTCGGCCATCGAGGAAGGCCAGTACGTGATCGCCCAGGCCAACGCCAGGCTCACCGGCGAGGGCGGGTTCACGCAGCCGCTGGTGCGGGTGCGCTACCGCAACGAATCCACGCTGATGCCGCGCGAGCGCATCCAGTACATGGACGTCTCGCCGCGCCAGACCGTGTCGGTGGCCGCCGCGCTGATTCCCTTCCTCGAGCACGGCGACGCCAACCGCGCGCTGATGGGCTCGAACATGCAACGCCAGGCCGTGCCCACGCTTCGGGCCGAACCGCCGCTGGTCGGCACCGGCATGGAGCGGGCGGTGGCGATCGATTCAGGGTCCTGCACCGTGGCGCGCCGTTCCGGCGTCGTGGACTACCTGGATTCCTCGCGCATCGTCGTGCGCGTGGAGCAGGAGGACGCCGGGGCCGACGAGCCGGGCGTGGACATCTACAACCTGGTGAAATACCAGCGCACCAATCAGAACACCTGCATGAACCAGCGCCCGCAGGTGCGCAAGGGCGACCGGGTCGAGGCCGGCGACGTGCTGGCCGACGGCGCCGCCACCAGCCTGGGCGAGCTGGCCCTGGGCCAGAACCTGCTGGTGGCCTTCATGCCCTGGAACGGCTACAACTTCGAGGACTCCATCCTCATTTCCGAGCGCCTGGTGCACGAGGACCGCTTCACCAGCATCCACATCGAGGAACTGACCTGCATGGCGCGCGACACCAAGCTCGGCGCCGAGGAGATCACCGCCGACATCCCCAACGTGGGCGAGGCGGCGCTGGCCAAGCTGGACGAGTCCGGCATCGCCTTCATCGGTGCGGAAGTGAAGGCCGGCGACATCCTGGTCGGCAAGGTCACCCCCAAGGGCGAGACCCAGTTCACGCCCGAGGAGAAACTGCTGCGCGCGATCTTCGGCGAGAAGGCTTCCGACATCAAGGACACGTCGCTCAGGGTCCCGGCCGGCATGGACGGCACGGTGATCGACGTGCGCGTGTTCACCCGCGAGGGCGTCGAGAAGGACAAGCGCGCGCTGGCCAACGAGGACCAGGAGCTGGCCGGCGTCAAGAAGGACCTGGACGACCAGCGCCGGATCATCGAGGAAGACCTGTTCCAGCGCGTGCGCGAACTGATCGAGGGCAAGATGGCAGACGGCGGACCGGAAGGCTTCAAGCCCGGCAAGGTCACGCCCAGGAAGCTCGAGGCCCTGCCGCGCGATCAGTGGTTCGAGATCAGCATGCGCGCCCGCAAGCTCAACGAGAACCTCGAACGCGCCCGCGAGCGGCTGCAGCAGATCCGCGAGGAGATGGATAGCCGCTTCACCGAGAAGGCCCGCAAGATCACGGCCGGCGACGAACTGGCCGCCGGCGTGCGCAAGATGGTCAAGGTGTACATGGCCGTCAAGCGCCGGGTGCAGCCCGGCGACAAGGTGGCCGGACGCCACGGCAACAAGGGCGTGATCTCCACGATCGTGCCGGTGGAGGACATGCCGTACCTGGACGACGGCACCCCGGTGGACATGGTGCTCAATCCCCTGGGCGTACCGTCGCGCATGAACACGGGACAGATTCTCGAGTGCCATCTCGGCTGGGCGGCCAAGGCCCTGGGCCTGCAGCTCGGCGAGCTGATCTCGCAGGACGGCAGGAAGGGCACCCTGCGCGAAACGCTGGAGAAGATCTACGATTATTCCGGCACGGGCAGCGGCCAGAGCGTCGAGTCGCTCGAAGACGACGATCTTGCCGACCTGGCCAACAACCTGGCCAACGGCGTGACCATGGCCACGCCGGTGTTCGACGGCGCCACCGAGGCCGAGATCAAGGACATGCTCAAGCTGGCGGAACTGCCGGAGTCGGGGCAGACCACGCTGTATGACGGGCGCACGGGGCAGGCCTTCGACCGCGAGGTGACGGTCGGCTACATGTACATGCTCAAGCTCAACCACCTGGTGGACGATAAGATGCATGCCCGCTCCACCGGCCCGTACAGCCTCGTGACCCAGCAGCCGCTGGGCGGCAAGGCCCAGTTCGGCGGACAGCGTTTCGGCGAAATGGAGGTGTGGGCGCTGGAAGCCTACGGCGCGGCGCACACGCTGCAGGAAATGCTCACCGTCAAGTCCGACGACCAGTCCGGCCGCAGCCGGATGTTCAAGAGCATCGTGGATGGACGCCACCGGGTGGAGGCCGGCATGCCGGAATCCTTCAATGTCCTGGTGAAGGAGATCCGCGCGCTCGGCATCAACGTGGAGCTCACCCGCAACTGATGTTTATCAATACAGACACACGAAGGAGCGATGCATGAGAGAAATCACTCGCATGGCCCAGGCCGCCCCCGGATTCGAAGACTTCGATTCCATCACCATCGGACTCGCGTCCCCCGAGATGATCAAGTCGTGGTCGTGGGGCGAAGTACGCAAGCCCGAAACCATCAACTACCGGACCTTCAAGCCCGAGCGCGACGGCCTTTTCTGCGCCCGCATCTTCGGCCCCCTGAAGGACTTCGAGTGCATATGCGGCAAGTACAAGCGCCTCAAGCACCGCGGCGTGATCTGCGAGAAGTGCGGCGTGGAAGTGCGCGAAGCCCGGGTGCGCCGCGAGCGCATGGGCCACATCGACCTGGCCACGCCGGTCGCGCATATCTGGTTTTTGAAGTCGCTGCCCTCGCGCATCGGGCTGATGCTCGACATGACCATGCACGAGATCGAGCGGGTGCTGTATTTCGAGGCATTCGTCGTGACCGACCCCGGCGACACCGACCTGGAACAGGGCCAGCTCCTGACCGAGGAACTCAAGCGCGAGGCGCTGGAGATGTACGGCCCCACCTTCGAGGCCGAGATGGGCGCCGCGGCGATCCGCAAGCTGCTGCGCCAGGTGGACCTCGATGAAGCCATCGAAAAGGTGCACGGCGAAATCGACGCCACCGGTTCGGAAACCAAGATCAAGCGCCTTACCAAGCGGCTCAAGCTGCTCAAGGCCTTCCGGGATTCCGGCAACCGGCCGGAGTGGATGGTCCTGACCCGACTGGCGGTGCTGCCGCCGGAACTGCGGCCACTGGTGCCGCTGGAGGGCGGGCGTTTCGCCACCTCCGACCTGAACGACCTCTACCGCCGGGTCATCAACCGCAACAACCGCTTGCGCCGGCTGCTCGACCTCAACGCGCCGGAGATCATCGTGCGCAACGAAAAGCGCATGCTCCAGGAAGCCGTCGACGCGCTGCTGGACAACGGCCGCCGCGGCCGAGCATTCACCGGCAGCAAGAAACGCGCGCTCAAGTCGCTGGCCGACATGATCAAGGGCAAGCAGGGCCGCTTCCGCCAGAACCTGCTGGGCAAGCGCGTGGACTACTCGGGCCGCTCGGTCATCGTGGTGGGCCCCACGCTCAAGCTGCACCAGTGCGGCCTGCCCAAGAAGATGGCGCTGGAGCTGTTCAAGCCCTTCGTGCTGTCGAAGCTTCAGGTGTTCACCGAGGCCACCTCGGTGAAGGCCGCGCGCCGCCTGATCGAGCGCGAGGAGCCGATCGTCTGGGATTTCCTCGAAGAGGTGATCCGCGAGCACCCGGTGCTCCTGAACCGCGCGCCCACCCTGCATCGCCTCGGCATCCAGGCCTTCGAGCCCTTGCTGATCGAGGGCAAGGCCATCCAGCTCCACCCGCTGGTCTGCACCGCCTTCAACGCCGACTTCGACGGCGACCAGATGGCCGTGCACGTGCCGCTGTCGCTGGAGGCGCAGCTCGAGGCCCGCGCCCTGATGATGGCCTCGAACAACATCCTGTCGCCGGCCAACGGCGAGCCGGTGATCGTTCCCTCGCAGGACGTGGTGCTGGGCATTTACTACATGACCAGCAAGCGCATCAACGCGCGCGGCGAGGGCATGGTGTTCAGCGGCCGCGACGAGGTGCACCGCGCCTACGAGACCGGCGCCGCCGACCTGCACGCCGCGGTCAAGCTGCGCGCCGGCGGCGAGCTGATCGAGACCACGGTGGGCCGCGCCCTGCTCGGCGCGCTGCTGCCGGAGGAACTCGACTTCGAGCTGATCAACCGCACGATGAACAAGCGCGAGATCGGCCAGCTCATCAACGCCTGCTATCGCCAGGCCGGCCTCAAGAAGACCGTGGTCTTCGCCGACCGCCTGATGTACATGGGCTTCCAGTTCGCGACTTCGGCCGGAATCTCCATCGGAATCAACGACATGGAGGTGCCCGAGAACAAGCCGGAAATCCTGGCCGAGGCCGAGGAGAAGGTCAAGGAAATCCAGGACCAGCACGCGCAGGGCCTGGTGACGGACGGCGAGCGCTACAACAAGGTCGTCGACATCTGGTCGCACACCAGCGACCGCCTGGCGCGGGTCATGATGGACAACCTCGGAACCGAGCAGGTCACCGACGCCTCCGGCGAGGAGGTCACGCAGAAGTCCTTCAACTCGATCTTCATGATGGCCGACTCCGGGGCCCGCGGCTCGGCGGCGCAGATGCGCCAGCTGGCCGGAATGCGCGGCCTGATGGCCAAGCCCGACGGCTCGATCATCGAGACGCCGATTACCGCCAACTTCCGCGAAGGCCTGGACGTGCTTCAGTACTTCAATTCCACCCACGGCGCCCGCAAGGGCCTGGCCGACACGGCGCTGAAGACCGCCAACTCCGGCTACCTGACCCGGCGTCTCGTGGACGTGGCGCAGGACCTGGTCGTAACCGAGGAGGACTGCGGGACCACCGGCGGCCTGGTGATGGAAGCGGTGCTGGACGGCACCGAGCAGATCCAGTCGCTCACCGACCGGATCCTCGGCCGCGCCACCGCCCGGCCGATCGTTTCACCGGCCAGCGGCGAGGAACTGATCGGCGCCGGCGAACTGCTGGACGAGAAGCTCGCGGCGCTCATCGAGGAACACGGCGTCGAGCGGGTCACCGTGCGTTCGCCGATCACCTGCGAGACCCGCTTCGGCGTGTGCCGCAGTTGTTACGGGCGCGACCTGGCCCGCGGCAAGTGGGTGAACATCGGCGAGTCGGTGGGCGTAATCGCCGCCCAGTCGATCGGCGAGCCCGGCACCCAGCTCACGATGCGCACCTTCCACATCGGCGGCGCCGCGTCCAGGACCGGCGCGCGCAGCAGCATCGAGGTCAGGCGCGACGGCGTGGTTCGGCTGCAGAACCTCAAGACCCTCAAGCACAAGAAGGAAAAGCGCCTGGTGGCGGTGAGCAACACCGGAGAACTGGCGCTGGTGGACGCCGACGGGCGGGCGCTGGAGCGCCACAAGGTCAGCTACGGCGCATCCATCCTCGTGAAGGACGGCGCCAAGGTGAAGGCCGGCCAGACCGTGGCCACCTGGGACCCGCACAACCGGCCGATCATTTCCGAAGTGGTGGGCTGGATCGAGTTCGAGGACCTGCTGGAAGGCATTACGGTGGAGGAGCGCATCGACGAGTTCACCGGCCTTTCGACCGTGGCGGTGCTGGAACGCCGCCGCCGGCCCTCGTCGGGCGCCGACAAGGAGCCGCGGATCCGCCTGACCGACAAGGACGGCGCCGTGCTGCACTTCAGCGGCACCGACGCGCCGGTGGAGCACAAGATGCCGGAAGGTTCGGTGCTCGACCCCATGCTGGCCGCGGCCTGGCAGAAGTCCCGCGGTATGGAGGAAGGCGGCTCGAAGGCGTCCGGAAAGCTCAAGGTGGAGACCGGCGACGTGCTCGCCCGCGTTCCCGCCAGCGAGGCCAAGTCGATCGACATCACCGGCGGCCTGCCGAGGGTGGCGGACCTGTTCGAGGCCCGCAAGCCGCGCGAGGCCGCGATCCTCGCGGAGCACCGTGGCGTGGTCAGCTTCGGCCAGGACACCAAGGGCAAGCGCCGGCTGATCATCGCCGACGAGCAGGGCGAGGAAGTCAAGATGCTGGTGCCCAAGGACCGCCCGCTGAACGTGTTCGGCGGCGAGCGCGTGGAAACCGGCGAGATGATCGCCGACGGCGAGCCCAACGTCCACGACATCCTGAGGCTGCGCGGCGTGCAGGCCATGGCCGAGTACCTGGTGGGCGAGATCCAGGCCGTGTACCGGCTGCAGGGCGTGCGCATCAACGACAAGCACATCGAGGTGATCATCCGCCAGATGCTCAAGCGCGTCGAAGTGATCGACCCCGGCGAGACCGGCCTGCTCAAGCGCGAGCAGCTCGAGCGTTCGCAAGTAGTCGAGATCAACGAGAACGCGGAGCAAGAGGACAAGACGCTCGCCACCCACCGGCCGTTGCTGCTGGGCATCACAAAGGCGTCGCTGGCGACCCGCTCGTTCATTTCCGCGGCGTCGTTCCAGGAGACCACCCGGGTTCTGACCGAGGCTGCCGTGATCGGCATGCGCGACGAACTCAAGGGCCTGAAGGAGAACGTGATCGTCGGCCGGCTGATCCCTGCCGGCACCGGCTTCCACTATCACCAGGAGCGCGTGCGCCGGCGCGAGAAGCGCCTCGAGATCGAGGCCGCCGAAGCCGCCGAGGCCGAATTCGCCACCATCGCCCCCGAAGACGCCCCCACCGCCGTCGAGGAACAACCCGCCTGACCTTCACAATATTGACTTTGCGGGCGAATTCCGCATAATTCGCGGATTCCGTGCTTGCGGCTGAGGCTGCCTCTATGGGCGTCCTCAAGGAACGCTGCAAGCCGGGTTTTTCCAACCGCAATACAAGGGCAAGGGGCAGGCCGTAAAGCAATGTCCACGGTGAATCAGCTTGTGCGCAAGGCGCGCGCTCCGCGGCGGGCCAAGACCAGCGTTCCGGCGCTGGAGAACAGTCCGCAGAAGCGCGGCGTGTGCACGCGCGTCTATACCACCACGCCCAAGAAGCCGAACTCGGCGATGCGCAAGGTGGCCCGGGTGCGTCTTACCAACGGCTTCGAGGTCACCAGCTACATCGGCGGCGAAGGCCACAACCTGCAGGAGCACTCGGTTGTGCTGATCCGGGGCGGCCGTGTAAAGGACCTTCCCGGCGTGCGCTACCACACCATCCGCGGCACTCTCGATTGCGCCGGCGTAACCGACCGCCGCCAGGGCCGCTCCAAGTACGGCGCCAAGCGGCCGCGCTGACGCCATGTCCCGCCGCTCCCGCGCCCCGCGCCGGCCCGTTCTGGCCGACCCGCTGTACGGCAGCGAGCTTTTGTCGCGCTTCATCAACATGATCATGAAGAGCGGCAAGAAGTCGGTGGCGGAGAACATCGTGTACGGCGCCATCGACGTGATCTCCAGGATCCGCAAGCAGACGCCCGAAGAGGCGCTGCAGCTGCTGGAAGAGGGCCTGGAGAACGTCAAACCCACGGTCGAGGTCCGCTCCCGCCGGGTCGGCGGCGCCACCTACCAGGTGCCGGTGGAAGTGCGCACCGCCCGCCGCGAGACGCTGGCGATGCGCTGGATGATCGACGCGGCCCGCAAGCGCACCGAAAAGACCATGGCCGAACGCCTCGCGCGCGAACTCATGGAAGCCTCGGAGAACTCCGGGGCCGCCGCCCGCCGCCGCGAGGAAACCCATCGAATGGCGGAGGCCAACAAGGCTTTCGCGCATTACCGCTGGTAGGCCGGCCGCCGGCGCCAGATCCTTGTTCGCCCAAGTGTCCTTCGGCCTTCACGGTACGGGTATAGAACCATGCGCGCTACGCCCATCGCCCATTACCGCAACATCGGCATCATGGCCCACATCGACGCCGGCAAGACCACGACCACCGAGCGGGTCCTGTTCTACACCGGCGTATCGCACAAGCTGGGCGAGGTCCATGACGGCGCGGCCATCATGGACTGGATGGAGCAGGAGCAGGAACGCGGCATAACGATCACTTCGGCGGCCACCACCTGCTTCTGGAGCGGGATGCGCCGCCAGTTCCCCGAGCACCGCATCAACATCCTGGACACGCCGGGGCATGTGGATTTCACCATCGAGGTCGAGCGCTCGCTGAGGGTGCTGGACAGCGCGGTGGCGCTGTTCTGCGCGGTGGGCGGCGTCGAGCCCCAGTCCGAGACCGTGTGGCGCCAGGCCAACCGCTACGGCGTACCGCGGCTGGCGTTCATCAACAAGATGGACCGCGTCGGCGCGGACTATTTCCGCGTCGTTCGCCAGATCGAGTCCCGCCTCGGCGCCAAGGCCGTGCCCATCCAGGTCCCCATCGGCAGCGAAGCCGATTTCGCCGGCGTCGTGGACCTGGTCGAGGAGCGCGCCATCTACTGGAGCGAAACGGACCTCGGCACCACCTACCGCGAGGACGACATTCCCGAAGAGCTCGCCGAAGTCTGCGCCGAATGGCGCGAGCGCATGGTGGAGGCCGCCGCCGAGAGCGACGACGAGCTGATGGAGAAGTACGTGGGCGGCGAACCGCTCACGACCGACGAGATCCGCCGGGGCCTGCGCGAGCGCACGCTGCGCAACGAGATCGTGCCCGCCATGTGCGGCAGCGCGTTCCGCAACAAGGGCGTGCAGGCGGTGCTGGACGGCGTCGTGCATTACCTGCCTTCCCCGGCCGAAAAACCGCCGATCACCGGCATCAACGGTTCCGGACAAACGGCCGAGCGCGCGCCGAACAACGAGGCGCCGTTCTCGGCGCTCGCCTTCAAGATCGCCAACGACCCGTACGTGGGCAACCTGTCGTTCATCCGCGTGTATTCCGGCCGCATCAAGTCCGGCGACCGGGTGCTCAACGTCACCCGTGGCAAGAAGGAGCGCATCGGACGCCTGCTGCAGATGCACGCCAACGACCGCGCCGAAGTCTCGGAAATCAGAGCCGGCGACATCGTGGCCGCGGTGGGCCTGAAGGACGTGACCACGGGCGACAGCCTTACCGAGGTCGGCAAGCCCATCGCCCTCGAGCGCATCACGATCCCCGACCCGGTCATCCACGTGGCCGTGGAGGCCCGCACCCGCGCCGACCAGGAGAAGATGTCAACGGCGCTTCAGAAGCTGGCCAAGGAGGACCCGTCGTTCAAGGTGTCCACCGACAAGGAGTCCGGCCAGACCATCATCGCCGGCATGGGCGAGCTGCACCTGGAGATCCTCGTGGACCGCATGCGCCGCGAGTTCCAGGTCGAGGCCAACGTGGGGCGCCCGCGCGTGTCCTACCGCGAGACGATCCGACAGGCCGTGGAGCAGGAGGGCCGTTTCGTGCGTCAGACCGGCGGCCGCGGCCAGTACGGCCACGTGTTCCTGCGGCTTGAGCCGCTGCCGTCGGGAGGCGGCTACGAGTTCGAGGACAAGATCGTCGGCGGCTCCGTGCCCAGGGAATACATCCCGGCCGTGAACAAGGGCGTGCAGCAGCAGATGGGCGAAGGCGTGCTGGGCGGCTACCCGGTCGTGGACATCAAGGCGACGCTCTACGACGGCTCGTTCCACGAAGTCGATTCCAGCGAGGTCGCGTTCCGCGTGGCCGCGGCCCAGGCTTTCCGCGAGGGCATGAGGCGGGCCAAGCCGATCCTGCTGGAGCCCACGATGAAGCTCGAGGTGGTCACGCCCGACGACTACATGGGCGACGTGAGCGCCGACCTGACCCGCCGCCGCGGCGAACTGCACAGCATGGAGGAGTCGCCCGCGGGTAAGGTGGTGCGCGGCGAGGCGCCGCTGGCGGAGATGTTCGGATACGCCACCACGCTGCGCTCGATGTCGCAGGGCCGCGCGACCTATTCGATGGAATTTTCCCGTTACACTCCGGTTCCCGCCAAGGTGGCGGCGGACCTTACTCATACCGGCTGAGAGCCGAACTGCAAGGAGAGAATCACCTATGGCCAAGGCGAAATTTGAGCGTACCAAGCCGCACGTGAACGTGGGGACGATTGGTCACGTGGATCATGGGAAGACGACGTTGACGGCGGCGTTGACGAAGATCATGGCGGCGAGTCACGGTGGTGAGGTCAAGGCGTTTGACGAGATTGACAATGCGCCGGAGGAGCGCGAGCGCGGGATCACGATTGCGACGGCGCACGTGGAGTATGAGAGCGACAATCGTCACTATGCGCACGTGGACTGTCCGGGTCATGCGGACTATGTGAAGAACATGATCACGGGCGCGGCGCAGATGGACGGCGCGGTGCTGGTGGTGAGCGCGGCGGACGGTCCGATGCCGCAGACGCGCGAGCATATCTTGCTGGCCCGCCAGGTGGGCGTTCCCTATATCGTCGTGTATCTGAACAAGTCCGACATGGTCGATGACGAGGAGCTGCTGGAGCTGGTCGAGCTGGAAGTCAGGGATTTGCTTTCGCAGTATGACTTTCCTGGGGACGACACGCCGGTGATCGTGGGCAGCGCCCTTCATGCCCTGGAGGGCCAGGAAGGCGACCGCGGCGTGGGTAGCGTGCGCGCCTTGGTCGAGGCCATGGACAGCTATATCCCCGAGCCCGAGCGGGCCATTGACGGTGCCTTTTTGATGCCGATCGAGGACGTGTTCTCGATTGCCGGGCGGGGCACCGTGGTGACCGGGAGAGTGGAGCGCGGCGTGGTCAAGGTGGGCGAGGAGGTCGAGATCGTGGGGATCAAGGACACCTCGAAGACCACCTGCACCGGCGTCGAGATGTTCCGCAAGCTTTTGGACGAGGGCCAGGCGGGCGACAACGTGGGCGTTCTTCTCAGGGGCGTGAAGCGCACCGAGGTGGAGCGCGGCCAGGTGTTGTCGCGGCCCGGTTCGATCACGCCGCACACCCGGTTCAATGCCGAGGTGTATGTCTTGACCAAGGAGGAGGGCGGCCGACACACGCCGTTTTTCAAGGGTTATCGCCCGCAGTTTTATTTTCGGACCACGGACGTGACGGGAGCGGTGAAGTTGCCCCAGGACATGGAGATGGTGATGCCGGGCGACAACGTGCGCATGGAGGTGGACCTGATTGCGCCGATCGCGATGGAGGACGGTCTGCGCTTTGCGATTCGCGAAGGCGGCCGCACCGTCGGCGCCGGCGTGGTCGCGAGCGTAGTGGAGTAGATAGATATGGCTGAACCGCAAAATATTCGAATCCGGCTGAAGGCTTTCGATCACCGGCTGATCGATTCGTCGGCCCGAGAGATCGTCGAAACCGCGCGCCGCACCGGCGCCAGGGTGCACGGCCCCGTGCCGCTGCCCACCCGCAAGGAGCGCTTCACCGTGCTGATTTCGCCGCACGTGAACAAGGACGCCCGCGACCAGTACGAACTCAGGACGCACAAGCGCCTGCTGGACATCATCGAGCCCAGCGACAAGACCGTCGACGCACTCATGAAGCTCGAACTCCCCGCCGGCGTGGACGCCCAAATCCGCTTGAACTAACCCCCCATGATCGCTAAAATTGATAGTCTTTGCCCGCTAGCCCTTACCAGCCCCTTTCCTCCGGGGGCTTGTGAGCCATGGATGGCGGAACAGAGCTCCACGGATGGATTCATGCGTCCCCCGGAGGAAAGGGGCTGGTAAGGGCGATTTTGCACGCCTACGAGACTGCCATGAGCATCGGTTTGATCGGCCAAAAGCGAGGAATGACGCGCCTGTTCACGGAGGAAGGGGCCAGTGTGCCCATCACCGTGATCGAGGCGCGCCCGAATCGCGTGACCCGCCAGCGCACGCCCGACAAGGACGGCTACGCAGCCGTGCAGGTCACCGTGGGCGAGGCGCGCAAGGCCCCGGGCAAGGCGCTTGCCGGCCAGTATGCCGATCACACCCCGGGCGAAGGCCTGTTCGAGCACCGCCTCGACGACCCCGCCCAGCTTGAGGACTATCAGCCCGGCGCCGAAATCACCGTGAGCGTGTTCGCACCCGGCCAGCATGTGGACGTCACCGGCACCACCATCGGCAAGGGCTATGCGGGCACCATCAAGCGCCACCACTTCCGCGGCCAGGACGCCACCCACGGCAACTCCAAGGCCCACCGCGTGCCCGGCTCCATCGGCCAGAACCAGACCCCCGGACGCGTGTTCAAGGGCAAGAAGATGTCCGGCCACATGGGCAACGTGCGCCGAACGGTCCAGAACCTCGAAGTGGTGCGGGTCGACGAGGAGAGAAACCTCATCATGATCAAGGGCGCCATTCCGGGCCACACGATGGGCCGCGTACTGGTACGCCCCGCCGTGAAAATGCCGGCCCAAAAGACCCAACAGGCATAGACCATGAACGCAACGGCAGAAAAAACCGACCGGCAGGAAAAGAAACCAGCCGTTGCGAAGCCAAAGAAGGCCAAGCCGACCCGAAAGGTCTACAAGCCTTTCTCCGACGACGTTCCATTCAACGAGTCGCTGGTCCACCAGGCCGTCGTGGCCTGGCTGGCGGGCGCCCGCAGCGGCACCAAGGCGCAGAAGAACCGCGCCGCCGTGCGCGGCGGCGGCGCCAAGCCGTGGCGGCAGAAGGGCACCGGACGGGCCCGCGCCGGCACCCGCTCCAGCCCGATCTGGCGCGGCGGCGGCCGCACTTTCGCCGCGACCCCGCGTTCGCACGCAAAGAAGATCAACCGCAAGATGTACCGCGGCGCCATGCGCTGCCTGCTCGCGGAAGTGGCGCGCAGCAAGCGCCTGACCATCGCCCGCGAGATCGAACCGGCCGATCACCGCACGAAGACGGCGCTCGCGCTGCTTGAGGCACTCGAGTTTTCCGGCGGACTGATCGTGGTCGAGTCGTACGACGACTACCGCGAGTTCTGCCTGGGCATCCGCAACCTGCCCGGCGTGGACATCATCGATCTGCGCGAGATCAACCCCGTGGCACTGGCGGGCTCCGGCCCCATCCTGATCACCGAAGGCGCCTTCAAGGAACTCAAGGAGCGCCTGCAATGAGCGCCGAGAACCTTTCCGAGCGCCTGCTCAACACGATCCGCGCGCCGCACCTCTCGGAGAAGGCCCTCAACCTGGCCGAGAGCGAGGGGCGCAAGCAGCTCGCCTTCCGGGTGGCCGTCGACGCCACCAAGCCGGAGATCGCTCAGGCCGTCAAGGAAATCTTCGACGTGGAAGTGGACTCGGTCACGGTCATCAACTACAAGGGCAAGGCCAAGCGCCGCGGCACCACCATGGGCCGGCGGCCGAACTGGAAGAAGGCCTACGTGACTCTGGCGGCCGGACAGGACCTCGACTTCGTGGGCGGAACGGGGCAGTAGCATGGCGCTGAAACCACTCAATCCCACGTCGCCCGGACAGCGCTTCGCGGTGCGCGTGGTCACGCCCGAACTGCACAAGGGCGCGCCGTACCGGCCGCTCACCAAGCCGCTGCCCGGCCGCGGCGGACGCAACAACGCCGGGCGCATTACCACCCGGCACCGCGGCGGCGGGCACAAGCGCCATTACCGCGTGGTCGATTTCCGCCGCGACAAGGACGGCATCGCCGCGCGGGTCGAGCGGCTCGAGTACGACCCCAACCGCAGCGCCCACCTGGCGCTGCTGGTCTATGCCGACGGCGAGCGCCGCTACATCCTGGCGCCGAACGGCGTCAAGGCCGGCCAGCAGCTCATGTCCGGCCTGGAGGCGCCGATCCGGGTGGGCAACTGCCTGCCGTTGAGCCGGATTCCGCTGGGCACGCAGATCCACAACATCGAGATGAAGCCCGGCAAGGGCGGCCAACTGGCCCGCGCCGCCGGCGCTTCCGCGCAGCTTCTGGCCCGCGAAGGGCCGCACGCCACGCTGCGGATGCGCTCCGGCGAAATGCGCAAGGTGCCGGTCGTCTGCCGCGCCACCATCGGCGAGGTGGGCAACGACCAGCACGGCCTGCGCAAGGACGGCAAGGCCGGCGTCAAGCGCTGGCGGGGCATCCGTCCCACGGTGCGCGGCGTGGCCATGAACCCGGTGGACCATCCGCACGGCGGCGGCGAGGGCCGCTCATCGGGCGGGCGCCACCCGGTCAGTCCCTGGGGCGTGCCCACCAAGGGCTACCGCACCCGCCGCCGCAAGGGCGTCGAGCGCATGATCGTGCGGCGCAGGAAGGGCAAGTGATGCCCCGCTCGCTTCGCAAGGGCCCGTTCGTGGACCTGCACCTGATGAAGAAGGTGCAGGTGGCCGCGGCCAACCGCAGCCCGCGCCCGATCAGGACCTGGTCGCGCCGTTCGATGATCGTGCCCGACATGGTGGGGCTCACCATCGCCGTGCACAACGGGCGCGACCATATCCCGATCCTGATTTCCGAGAACATGGTGGGCCACAAGCTGGGCGAGTTCGCGCCCACCCGCATTTTCCGCGCCCACTCGGGCGACCGCAAGGCCAAGGAATAGGGCTGACAGGCCCAAAGTCCCCCGGAGAATGACGATGGAAGTTTCCGCCCGCCTGCGCTACGCCCGCATCTCGACCCGCAAGACGCGGCTGGCCGCCGACATGATCCGCGGCCGCCACGTCGAGGAAGCCGCCAACGCCCTGGCGTTCACGCCCCGGCGCGCGGCGCAGCTCCTGGGCAAGGTGCTCAACTCGGCCATCGCCAACGCGCAGACCAATTTCGGCGCCGACATCGACGAAATGTATGTCAGCAAGGTCCTGGTGGACGAGGCCAAGCCCTTCCGCCGCTACCGGGCCCGGGCCCGCGGCCGCGGCGCGCGCATCCTCAAGCCGCAGACTCACGTCAGCCTGACCCTGTCCGATCAGCGCGGGTCGGGGTGGGACAGCGAGGAAGACGAGAGCTAGCCATGGGCCAGAAAGTCAATCCCATCGGCATCCGGCTGGGCATCTCCCGGCCGTGGTCGTCCACCTGGTACGCCGATTCGAAGAATTTCCCGGCGCTGGTCGAGTCCGACTACCGGATCCGCGAGATGCTGCGCAAGCGTCTCAAGGACGCCGCGGTCAGCCATATCGACATCGAGCGCCACCGCGAGAGCACCCAGATCCAGATCCACACGGCCCGCCCCGGCACCGTCATCGGCAAGAAGGGCGAGGACATCGAGCGGCTCAGGCGCGACCTCGCCAAGCTGATCGACACGCAGCTGCACCAGGTGCGGGTGAACATCAAGGAGATCAAGAAGCCCGAGCTCTACGCCCGGCTGGTGGCCGAGAACATCGCCTCGCAGCTCGAACGCCGCGTGATGTTCCGCCGCGCCATGCGCCGCGCGGTCAGCACCACGATGCGGCTCGGCGCGCTGGGCATCAAGGTCAAGGTGGCCGGGCGGCTGAACGGCGCCGAAATCGCGCGCTCGGAGTGGTACCGCGAGGGCCGCGTGCCGCTGCACACGTTCCGCGCCGACATCGATTACGGCCTGGCGGAAGCCTTCACCACCTACGGCGTGGTGGGCGTGAAGGTGTGGATCTACCGCGGCGAGAAGTCCTCGCCCACCGATACGGCGGGCGCCGCCGAGACGCCGACCGGCGCCGAGCCCAGGCCCGCGCCGCCGGCAACGCCTGCTACCCCGGCCACGCCCGCGACACCGGCAACCCCCGCGGCTCCCGTGACTCCGGCCACGCCAGCGACTCCCGCGACGCCCGCAACCGCTGCCACGCCGGCAACCCCGGCTGCCCCTGAGACGCCCGAAACCCCGGTAACGCCGTCATGATGCAGCCCAAGCGCACCAAGTACCGCAAGATGCACAAGGGCCGCAACCGCGGCCTGGCCCAGCGCGGCAATTTCGTGGCCTTCGGCGAGTACGGCCTCAAGGCCACCACCCGCGGCCGCATCACCGCCCGCCAGATCGAGGCGGCGCGGCGCGCGCTGACCCGCCACGTGCGCCGTGGCGGCAAGGTCTGGATCCGCATCTTTCCGGACAAGCCCATCACCCAGAAGCCGCTGGAAGTGCGCCAGGGCAAGGGCAAGGGCAACGTCGAATACTGGGTTTCGCTGGTCCAGCCCGGCCGCATGCTCTACGAGATCGAGGGCGTGCCCGAGCCGCTGGCGCGCGAGGCCTTCCGGCTGGCTTCGTCGAAGCTGCCGGTCAATACCGCGTTCGTACACAGGCAACTGCAATGAAGGCTTCCGAAATCAGGGAACTTGACGCCGCCGGGCTCCGGCAGCGTCTTCTCGAACTGCGGCGCGAGCAGTTGCAGATGCGCCTGAGCCAGGCCACGGGGCAGGAGGCGCGCGTGCATCGCCACCGCCAGCTGCGCCGTGACATCGCCCGGGTGAAGACCGTAATGCGCGAGGCCGCGTCATGAGCGCCTCGGAACGCATGGCGCGGGTCCTGCCCGGCGGGTCCGACAAGACCCGGCGGGTGGCCGTGGAGCGGCTCGTGAAGCACCCCATGTACGGCAAATACGTGCGGCGCACCACGCGCATGCTGATCCACGACGAGGACAACACTTCGCGCGAAGGCGACCTCGTCGCGATCGCCGAGGGACGCCCCGTGTCGCGCCGCAAGTCCTGGAGGCTGGTGCGCGTGCTTCGGCGCGCGGACGGGAGCAGCGACTGAGTGAGGGTCCGCGGTCATGATTCAAGCCCAAACCGTATTGAGCGCGGCCGACAACTCCGGCGCGAGAAAGTTGCAGTGCATCAAGGTGCTGGGCGGATCGCGCCGGCGCTATGCGCGCATCGGCGACGTGATCCGCGTGACTGTCAAGGACTCCGTGCCGCGCGGGCGCGTGCGCAAGGGCGAGCTGTATCACGCCGTGGTGGTGCGCACCCGCAGCGGAGTGCGGCGCCCCGACGGATCGCTGATCCGCTTCGACGGCAACGCCGCGGTGCTGCTGAACCCGCGCCTGGAACCGGTGGGCACGCGCATCTTCGGCCCCGTCACCCGCGAGCTGCGCTCCGCCCGGTTCATGAAGATCGTCTCGCTGGCCCCGGAGGTGCTGTAGCGTCATGAAGCGCTTGAAGACAGGCGACGAAGTGATCGTCACCACGGGCCGCAACCGCGGCGCGCGGGGCGTCGTCACGCGCCTGGTCGGCGAGGACCGCGTGCTGATCGAGAACGTGAACCTGGTGCGCAAGCACCGCAAGCCCAACCCGCAGCAGAACCTGCCCGGCGGCATCGTCGAGGAAGAGCGTCCGCTGCACGTCTCCAACGTCGCGCTCTACAACTCCGTCACCGAGAAAGGCGGACGAACCGGCATCAAGACGCTGGCCGACGGTCAGCGGGTGCGCTACTTCAAGAGCGACGGCGAGGTCATCGACACCGTATGAACGCGCTCGAACAGTCCTACCGCACCGAGATGGCGCCGCGCCTGGTGGAGCGGCTGAGCCTGGGCAATCCCATGCAGGCGCCGAAGCTCTCCAAGATCACGCTCAACATGGGCGTGGGCGAGGGGACTTCCGATCGCGGCGCGGTCAAGAAGGCCGCCGAGGACCTGACCCTGATCGCGGGCCAGCGCGCCGTGATCACCTACGCGCGCCGTTCGGTCGCCGCGTTCAAGGTGCGCGAGGGCTATCCCCTGGGCTGCAAGGTCACGCTGCGCCGCTCGCGGATGTACGACTTCGTCGAGCGCCTGGTGAACGTGGCCATTCCAAGGATCCGGGACTTCCGGGGGCTGAACCCCAGGTCCTTCGACGGTCGCGGCAACTACAGCATCGGCGTGACCGAGCAGATCATCTTCCCCGAAATCAACTACGACAACATCGACGTCATCCGCGGCCTCGACATCGCCATCACCACGACGGCGGTGAACGACGAACAGGGCCGCGCCCTGCTCGATGAGTTCAAGTTTCCCTTCAAGAGGTAAGCGCATGGCCAAGAAGAGCATGGTGGAACGCGAGAAGAAGCGCCGGCGCATGGTGGAGCGCTACCGCGAGCGCAGGACCGAGCTCAAGCGCATCATCGCCGACCGCTCCACGAGCCCGGACGACCTGGCCAAAGCGCTCGAGGCGCTGCAGCGCCTGCCGCGCGACTCCAGCCCGGTGCGCCTGCGCAACCGCTGCGCGATTACCGGCCGGCCGCGCGGCTATTTCAAGAAGTTCGGCCTGAGCCGCAACAAGCTGCGCGAGGAAACGATGTTCGGCAACATCCCCGGCGTGAGCAAGGCGTCCTGGTAGGAGTGTCGGCATGAGCATGCAAGACCCGATCTCCGACATGCTGACGCGCATCCGCAACGCGCAGGCGGCGCTGCACGACAACGTGTCCATGCCCGGCTCGACGATCAAGGAATCCATCGCGCGCGTGCTTCAGTCGGAGGGCTATATCGAGGGCTACGAGGCCACCGGCGAACCGGGGCCCGAGCGCACGCTGCGCATCGAGCTCAAGTACGAGCAGGGCGAGCCCGTCATCCGCCGGCTCGAGCGCGCCTCGCGGCCGGGCTTGAGGGTCTATCGCGGCGCCGACGATCTGCCGCGCGTAATGGGCGGCCTTGGCGTGGCCGTGATCTCCACTTCCAAGGGCGTGATGAGCGACCGCGAGTCGCGCGCGGCGAGGCAGGGCGGCGAAGTGCTCTGCGTCGTGAGCTGACCGGGGAGCGAAGGAAGGAGCGACGTCATGTCCCGTCTGGCCAAACGACCGATTCCCGTCCCCGACGGCGTCACCGCCAGTCTGGCCAACGGCACGCTGACCGCGAAGGGTTCCAGGGGCGAGGATTCGATGACCGTGCACAGCGAGATCAAAATGAAGCTCGACGACGGCGCGGTGGTCGTGGCCCCGCGTTCCGGTTCGCGCCTGGCGCGCAGCATGACCGGCACCACCTGCGCCCTCGTGCGCAACCTGTTCACCGGCGTCAGCCAGGGGTTCGAGCGCCGCCTGCAGCTCGTCGGCACCGGCTACCGCGCCGAGGCCAAAGGCAGCACGCTGGCCCTGCAACTGGGCTTCTCGCACCCCATCGAATACAAGGTGTCGGACAAGGTGTCGGTAAAGACGCCCTCGCAGACCGAGATCGTGCTCGAATCGATCAATCGCCAGCTCGTCGGCCAGACGGCCGCCGAAATCCGCGCCCTGCGTCCGCCCGAACCCTACAAGGGCAAGGGCGTGCGCTACCGGGGCGAGCAACTGAGGCTCAAGGAAGCCAAGAAGAAGTAGGCGGGGTGTAGCGTCATGGCCATCGACAAGAGGACCGCCCGCGCCCGGCGCGCCCGCAAGACGCGCGCGCGGATCGCGCGGCTGGGAGCGCCGAGGCTCAGCGTGCATCGCACGCCCCGGCACATCTACGCCCAGCTCATCGAGCCCGGCGGCGGCAAGGTGCTGGCCTCGGCTTCGACGCTCAAGCTGCGCGGGGACGTGAAGAACACCGGCAACGTGGAAGCCGCCAAGGCCGTGGGCAAGCAGCTTGCCGAGCAGGCCGTCGAGGCCGGCTTCAAGAGCGTCGCCTTCGACCGCTCGGGCTTCCGGTATCACGGGCGGATCAAGGCCCTGGCCGACGCCGCGCGCAAGGCCGGGCTCAAGTTTTAGCGAGAAACGCGAGTTATGGCGAACAACAACGAATCCCGCGAAGACCTGCTCGAGAAGCTGGTGCACGTCAACCGCGTGGCCAAGGTGGTCAAGGGTGGCCGGCAGTTCGGCTTCACCGCGCTGACCGTGGTCGGCGACGGCGCCGGGCAGGTCGGCTTCGGCCACAGCAAGGCCCGCGAAGTGCCGCTGGCGATCCAGAAGTCGCTGGCCCAGGCGCGCGTCGAGATGAAGTCCGTGAAGCTGAAGCGCGGCACGCTGCACTACGCGATGACCGGGCGCCACGGCGCCACCAAGGTGTACATGCAGCCGGCCGCCGAAGGCACCGGCATCATCGCCGGCGGCGCGATGCGCGCCGTGTTCGAATGTTGCGGCGTGCGCAACGTGCTGGCCAAGTCGTACGGCTCGCGCAACCCGATCAACGTGGTGCGCGCCACCGTGCGGGCGCTGCACGAGGCCCGCTCGCCGGGCCAGGTCGCGCGGACCCGCGGCAAGTCCGTCAAGGAGATCGTTGCGTGATGGCCAAGGCTGAAAAGCAAGTGCGGATCACGCTCAAGCGCAGCCTGCACGGGCGCCTGCGCAAGCACCAGGCCTGCGTGCGCGGCCTGGGTTTGAGGCGCATCCGCCAGACCGTGACCGTGCCCGCCACGCCCGAGAACCTCGGCATGGCGCGCAAGGTCGGGTACATGCTCGACGTCGAGGAGCTCGACTGATGCTCAATTCGCTCGGGCAACCCGGCGGTCGCAAGCACCGCAAGCGCGTGGGCCGCGGCGCATCCGCAGGCGGCGGCAAGACCTGCGGCCGCGGCCACAAGGGCCAGGGCTCGCGCTCGGGCTCCGGCGTCATGCGCGGGTTCGAGGGCGGCCAGATGCCGCTGCAGCGGCGCCTGCCCAAGGTGGGCTTCGCTTCGCGCACCGCGCGCTACACGGCCCGCGTGCGCACCAGCGAGATCGCCGGTCTGGGCGAGAAGACCGTTGACCTGGCGCTGCTCAAGGACCGCGGCCTGGCGCGCTTCGACGCGCGCGCCGCGAAAGTGTTCCTGAGCGGAGAGGTCAAGAAGCCGGTGAAGCTCGTGGGCATCGCCGCGACGGCCGGGGCTCGGAAAGCCATCGAGGACGCCGGCGGTTCCATCGAGGAGCTCACCTGATGGCCAGACGCGGACAGGCCGGGACGTTCAATCCCGCCGCGGCGCTCGGCGAGGCCACGCGCTTCGGCGACCTGCGCAAGCGCCTGCTGTTCCTGGCCGGCGCGCTGGTCGTGTATCGCATCGGCGCGTTCATCCCGCTGCCCGGCATCGACCCGAACGCGCTCGCCCAGTTCTTCCAGCAGCAGGAAGGCACGATCCTGAGCATGATGAACATGTTCTCCGGCGGCGCGCTGGAGCGGATGTCGATCTTCGCGCTCGGCATCATGCCCTACATTTCCGCGTCGATCATCATGCAGCTTGCCGGAGTGGTCGTGCCCACGCTGGCCCAGCTCCGCAAGGAAGGCGAGTCCGGCCGCCGCCAGATCGTCAAGTACACCCGCTATTTCACCGTGATCCTGGCCGCCTTCCAGTCGATGGCCATGTCGGTGGCGCTGCAGGGCCAGGGCGTGGTCATCAACCCGGGCCCCAGCTTCGTGATGACTGCGGCCATCACGCTCACGACCGGCACCGTGTTCCTGATGTGGCTGGGCGAGCAGATCACCGAGCGCGGCATCGGCAACGGCATTTCCATAATCATCCTGGCCAGCATCCTGGCCGGGCTGCCGTCGGCCTTCGGCGGCACGCTGCAACTGGTCAGCACCGGCGAGCTGAACGGCGCCTTCGCACTGATCCTGATGCTGCTGATCCTGGCCGTGATCGCCTTCGTGGTGTTCGTGGAGCGCGCCCAGCGGCGCATCCCGGTCAACTACGCCAAGCGCATGCAGGGCCGGCGCATGTATGCCGGCCAGTCCAGCCACCTGCCGTTCAAGCTCAACATGTCGGGCGTGATCCCGCCGATTTTCGCGAGCAGCATCATCCTGTTCCCGGCCACGCTGGCCTCCTGGTTCGGCCAGGCCGAGGGCTTCAGCTGGCTGCAGACGCTGGGCGCGCGGCTGGCGCCGGGCCAGCCCATCTACGTGATGATGTACGGCGCGCTGATCATGTTCTTCGCGTTCTTCTACACCGCGCTGGTGTTCAATGCGCGCGACACCGCCGAGAACCTGCAGCGCTCGGGGGCATTCATTCCCGGCATCCGCCCCGGCCAGCAGACCGCCAACTACATCGACCGGGTGCTGACCCGGATCACGCTGTGGGGCGGCATCTACATCACCGGCGTGTGCCTGATGCCCGAGTTACTGATCATGCAGTGGCAGGTGCCGTTCTATTTCGGCGGCACCTCGCTGCTCATCATGGTGGTGGTCACGATGGATTTCCTGGCCCAGTTGCAGGCGCACATGATGTCGCACCAGTACGAGGGCCTGATGAAGAAAGCCAATCTCGGCTCGTACGGGCGCAGGGGCCCGCGCTGAGGGCCGGGCTGACGGTTTGAAGGAGATGCAAGCATGAAAGTACGCGCATCGGTAAAGAAGATCTGCCGCAACTGCAAGATCGTGCGGCGCAAGGGCGTGCTCCGGGTCCTGTGCACGGACCCGCGGCACAAGCAAAGGCAGGGCTGAGCATGGCACGCATATCCGGCATCAATGTGCCCGTCTACAAGCACGTGCGGGTGGCGCTCACGCACATCTTCGGGATCGGCCCCGCCCGCGCCCTGGAGATCTGCCAGCTCTCGAACGTGCAGCCCGACGTGCAGGTCAAGGACCTGGACGAGCCCGCGATCGAACGCATCCGCTCCAGCGTGGCCCGCTACCAGCTCGAAGGCGACCTCAGGCGCGAGAACTCCATGAACGTCAAGCGGCTGATGGACCTGGGCTGCTACCGCGGACTGCGCCACCGGCGCGGGCTGCCGGTGCGCGGCCAGCGCAGCCGCACCAACGCGCGCACCCGCAAGGGTCCGCGCCGGCCCATCCGCAAGTAGGGGGTTATCGAGATGGCAAAACCCAAACCCCGCAAGAAAGCGGCCAGGCGCCATGTCGTGGACGGCATCGCGCACATCCACGCGTCGTTCAACAACACAATCATCACGATCACCGACCCGCAGGGCAACGCGCTGTCCTGGGCCACTTCCGGCGGCTCGGGCTTCCGCGGTTCGCGCAAGTCCACGCCGTTCGCCGCCCAGGTGGCGGCCGAGCGCGCCGCCAACCGCGCCCGCGAAATGGGCATGGCCAATCTGCAGGTCCGGGTGCGCGGCCCCGGCCCCGGGCGCGAGTCCGCGGTCCGGGCGCTCAACGCCGCCGGATTCCGCATCACCCACATCGAGGATGTCACCCCCATCCCGCACAACGGCTGCCGCGCGCCCAAGCGGCGCCGCGTTTAGGGAGGCGCCAGGCATGGCCCGTTACACCGGACCCGTATGCAAGCTCTCGCGGCGCGAGGGCACCGACCTGCTGCTCAAGAGCCGGGTGCGCTCGCTCGAGGAGAAGTGCCGCCACGACCGCGTGCCCGGCGCGCGCAGCACCCAGCGCCCCGGGCGCATCTCCGATTACGGCCTGCAGCTTCGCGAGAAGCAGAAGCTGAGGCGCATGTACGGCGTGCTCGAGCGGCAGTTCCGCAACTACTACAAGCGCGCCGCGCGCCAGAAGGGCTCCACCGGCGATAACCTCCTGAGGCTGCTGGAAGGCCGCCTGGACAACATCGTCTATCGCCTGGGATTCGGCGCCACCCGGCCCGAGGCCCGGCAGCTCGTCACGCACCGCGGAATCCAGGTCAACGGCCGCGCGGTCAACATCCCGTCCTACCAGGTCAAGGCGGGCGACGTCGTTGCCGTGCATCCGCGCGCGAAGGAGCAGCTCAGGATTCAGAACGCCCTGGAGATCGCCCGCCAGCTCGGCTTGCCCGAGTGGCTGGAGGTGGACCAGAAAGCGCTTTCAGGCACGGTCAAGAGCCTGCCGGAGCGCGAGGAGATCCTGCCCGACATCAACGAAAGCCTGGTTGTAGAGCTTTATTCCAAGTAGCAGGAGTGCAAGCGCCATGGACCAATCAGTACATACCTTCCTGAAGCCCCGCATCGTTCGCGTTGAGGAGCGCGGCCACCCGAACCGCGCCCGCATCACGATAGAGCCGCTGGAGCGCGGCTTCGGCCACACGCTGGGCAACGCGCTGCGCCGCCTGCTGCTGTCGAGCATGCCGGGCGCCGCCATCATCGAGGCCGAGATCCAGAACGAGGTGCTGCATGAATACAGCTCCATCGAGGGGGTCAAGGAAGACGTGGTGGAGATCCTGCTGAACCTCAAGGACGTGGCCGTGCGCATGCACGCGCGCGCCAGCGCCGAGCTGATGCTGGTGAAGAAGGGGCCGGGCCAGGTCACGGCCGGCGACATCGCCACCGACCATGACGTCGAGGTGGTCAACCCGGACCAGCACATCGCCACTTTGACTTCCGGCGTGGAGCTGAGCATGCGCCTGACCGTGGCCACGGGCCGCGGCTACCGCCCCGCCACGCGCATGGCCGAGGTCACCGAGGGCAGCGTCACGATGGGCCGGCTGCAGCTCGACGCTTCGTTCAGCCCGGTCCGGCGCGTCAGCTACGACGTCGAGGCCGCCCGCGTGGAGCGTCGCACCGACCTCGACCGCCTGATCGTGGAGCTGGAGACCAACGGCGCCATCGATCCGGGCGACGCCGTGCGCCGCGCCGGCGAAATCCTGCGCGACCAGCTCACCGTGTTCGTGGACCTGGCGCCGAGCGAGAACGTCGGCCTGATGGGCATCGACCCGCAACTGCGCCAGCTCTACATGTCGCCGATCGAGGACCTGCAGCTCAACGCCCGCTCGGTGAACTGCCTGAAGGCCGAGAACATCCACTTCGTGGGCGACCTCGTGCAAAAGACCGACGCCGAACTGCTGCGCACGCCCAACCTCGGCAAGCGCTCCCTGACGGAAATCCAGGAGAAGCTCGGCGAGCGGGGCCTGGAGCTGGGCTCCGAGCTGCCCGAGTGGCCGCCGGCCGGCCTGAAGACTGCCGCCTGACCGCGCCTGACCGCTGACCACTGACCCCTGACCCCTGATCGAGCGAGAGGTTCCGTCATGCGACATCGCAAATCCGGCCGCACCCTGGGCCGCACCAGCGACCACCGCCGCGCAATGTTCCGCAACATGGCCGCCTCGCTGATCGAGCACGAGAGCATCACCACCACCGTCCCCAAGGCCAAGGAGCTGAGGCGCGTGGTGGAACCCCTGATCACGCTGGCCGGCGAAGACGGCGTGGCGAGGAGGCGCCTCGCGTTCAACCGCCTGC
>WTGP01000019.1:0-14422 GCA_011523505.1 Gammaproteobacteria bacterium | reverse complement strand
ACGCTGGCCGGCGAAGACGGCGTGGCGAGGAGGCGCCTCGCGTTCAACCGCCTGCGCAGCAAAAAAGCCGTCGGCAAACTGTTCGACGACCTCGGCCCCCGCTTCAAGGAACGCCCCGGCGGCTACCTGAGCATCCTCAAAAAAGGCCACCGCCCCGGCGACGCCGCCCCCATGGCCATAGTCCGCCTCGTAGAAGACGCAAACCCCGAATAACCCTGGGCGGGAGGCCGCCCCGTCCCCCTTACAGCGAGCCCTCCCTCCAGGTCGCCCCGACCGCCCTCGGAGCGAGCCTAGGGTCCAGGCCGCCCCGTCCCCCTCGGAGCGAGCCCTGGGCGGGACGCCGCCCCGTCAGGTATGGCCCGCCTTCCGGCACAGCGCATCAATAGCGACGTCGTAGTCCATACGCTCTCCGCGCCAGCGGCAACGGGCGGTTCCGGCGTCGATGTGCAGCCCGCGCGCCGAATTGAACGCCTCGAGCTGCTCCGCACCGCTGGCTACGCAGGCCTTTCCGGACTCCGCACAAGTGTTTCCGGGCCTCGCGCAAGTGTTTCCGGACCCTGTGCAGGCCTTTCCGGGCTCTGCGCAAGTGTTTCCGCGGAAACACCCCCTGCGCAGCTTGCCCGCCGGAGGGATCACCCCGCCGTCCGGGCGCGTAAACCGGATTTCACCCTCATCCACATGAACGCCATAACCCCCTTCATGCACCAGCCGGTGATGAAACGAACACAAGGTCACGAGGTTGCCCAGAGAGGTCTCGCCGCCATCGGCCCAATGCTTGATGTGATGGGCGTGTACATAACGGGAACGATCGCAGCCGGGAAAGCGGCAGCCGCCGTCTCGAATGCGCAGCGCACGCCGGATGGCGGGCGGCACTGCGCGGGTCCTTCTACCGACCGCCAGCGGCTCACCCTCGGCGCCTTCCACTACTCCCACCAGGGCGCCATCGCAACCCAACCGCCTTGCCGTCTCCACCGCCGCGGGACGGCCGTTGTCAAACGACGCACCACTGCTCTCCGGCACGTCGCACAAGGCGTCGTGGGCGATGTGCACCACCACTTCATGAGCGGGGGCGGCGGAACGTGAACCGCCTCCGGCCAGAAACCCCTGCACCATGTGCTCGAAGGCATCCGCGCGACGCTGACCGACACTTGCAGAAGGTGTTTCCGCGGAAACACTTCCATCGACCGAAACCGGAGGCTCGGTCTTCAGCGACTCCTCACTCCGCTCTTCCAGTTGCGCCTGCGCCGCGTCCAGCGCCTTGAACAGCAACTCGCCCACCTCCGGCGTCAAACGGGCGTTAAGCGTGACGCTGCCGTCGCTCTCCCGCCAACAGAGCAGGTGGCGCTGATCGTGCATTGCCTCGGCCTCGTCGCGCTCGAGATAACGCTTGACCCGCCGGAAACCCCGCACCGTGCGCTCCACATGCGCCGCCGTGCCGTTCAAGGCAATGTGCAGCAAGGAGTCTTCCGTCTCAACCGTCGCCACCCGCGTGAGTGCACGCACCTTCGAATACGACAGACGGCCCTCGCCGAACGCCGCCGAGATCTTCGGCAGCGATTCCATGGCCCGCGCCGTGCGCACTTTCTCTGTCGCCGCCACCCGGCCGATGCCGCATTGCCAACTCAGCCACTGGGCGCAACTGGCCATGCCGTGCCGGGCCCAGCCCTCCCTGCGGTCGAACTCCGCGACCAACTCCAGGAATCGTGCCGTGGCGGCATTGATGTTCCCCCACAGCTCCATGATCTGTGCCTCCAGCGCGCCAAGCGCCTTTTCCTTGCGCTGCCACTCGGCCTTCCGCACATCGGCGTCCGGAGAAGGGTAAACAGTGCCCGCGGGAAGACTCTCAGTGTCGCGAACAGGGGTGTGGGAGGGAGTGCGGTGAAGGTCCATTTCGAGGCTCCGTGTCAGTCCGTTGATGAGCCTGAACTATAGCATGAATCACCAATGGAATCAAGCTTTTACACTACTTTTATTTGCCCTGATCGTGCACAATAATTCCGCGCCTATCGGCCGAGCGCAGCAGATCCTCGCTCTCAGATCCTCGCTCTCGCGCCCTCGCCGGCAAGTAAGATCGGCTGGTGGCCGGAAAACCAACAGCAAGTCGCGGGCCGCGCTCAAGCGCGTTCGGGTTTTCGCCGCTGCTGTTCGCCTGTCTGGCGATGGTGGCCTGCCAGACGCATGTTCGATCTCCGTCCGAACCGCCACTGGCGTCGGTGAGTTGCGAACATTGGAATACCAGCGAGTTCTTCGAAACCGCCACCGCCAGGGATGTGAGGAGATGCCTCAGGGCGGGGGCGGACCCGAACGCCAGGGACGAGTACAACGCAACTCCACTGCACTGGGCCGGAAGCGCGGCGGTAGTACGACTGCTGGTCAAGGCCGGGGCAGATGTCACCGCCTCCACCGAACAGCACTACGCAAACTCAAGTCCGTTGCATTGGGCGAGTAATGCCGAGGTTACGACAGCTCTCCTTAAGGCCGGCGCCGATCCGATGGCCCGGAGTTCCTTCAACGATACGCCTTTGCACAGAGCGCAGACCGCCGACATTGCCAAAGCGTTGCTCGAAGCCGGCGCGCAACCGGACGCGCGAACCTATGGAGGCGACACGCCGCTGCATGAAGCCATGGATGCGGCGATTGCGGGACTCCTGCTGGAAGCGGGTGCAAGCGTGTCCGACCGGGGAGAGCACGAACAGACCCCGCTGCACCACGCGCGGAGCGCTGCAATCGCGAGGCTATTGATCGACGCCGGCGCGGAAGTCAACGTACGCAGCACTTACGGCTTCTTGCCCGTGCATACGGTTCAGGACGCCGGCGCTCTGGCGGTGCTGCTGGAAGCGGGCGCCGATGCCGGGGCCAAGACGGAACACGGCAGTACTCCGCTGCACACCGTTTGGACTCGCGAAGGCGCGCGGTATCTGATCGATGCCGGCGCGGACGTCAATGCAATTGGCCGTTTTGGGGAAACTCCATTGCACAACGCCAGGAATGCCGGGATCGCCGGGGTTCTGCTGGAAGCCGGCGCAATCGTTGATGCGAGAGACGCCTGGGACAGAACGACACTGCATTGGGCCCGCGATGCAGAAATCGTGCAATTGCTGCTGGAGGCAGGCGCGAACCTCGAGGAAGTGGATGATCAGGGAAGGACCGCGCTTCACAGACCGTACAGTCTTGAAACGGCCCGCGCCCTGTTGCAGGCGGGCGCAGACGTTAATGCTCGCGACAAGCATGGGGCGACACCTATGCACAACGCAGACAGAGTTGCTCTGGTCGAGTTGTTTGCAGAGGCGGGCGGCAATGTCAACGTCAACTCCAACAGCGGAGTTACTCCTCTGCATCTCGCCTGCGGGCTCAAGTACACATCCGTCGTAGAGAAGCTGATTGCAGCGGGCGCGGACGTCAACGCAAGGGACGAGCAAGGGAACACGCCGCTCCATAACGCATGCGCCCCGGACACGTCGCTCATTAACTACGTTGCCGGGTACGAGCCTGACCCGGACGATTTGCGAAGAGAAGAGGCAAGGCTCGCGGCGATGCTGCTGGAACGGGGCGCGGAACCCGATGCGCCCAATCGCGACGGCGACACGCCCCTGCACATGGCGGCCAGCGCCTGGAACGAATACACATTGCAACTACTGCTCGAGGCGGGTGCCGACGTCGCCAGGCACGGCTGGTCGGGCTTTACGCCGCTTCATTACGCGACGTGGCTGGCGTATGCACGAGCGGAGCCGTTAACCGTCCTTCTGGACGCCGGCGCGGACGTGACGGCCGTTGACAGGCGCGGCAGAACCCCGCTGAATC
The DNA here is from genome assembly GCA_011523505.1 of Gammaproteobacteria bacterium. Lineage (GTDB taxonomy): Bacteria > Pseudomonadota > Gammaproteobacteria > Steroidobacterales > Foliamicaceae > Foliamicus. Next base: position 10,621 of record WTGP01000019.1, on the reverse strand, counting down.
TCGCCCTTGAGGCGCGCGCCAGCTACCTCAAAGAGGACATGCCGAGCCAGGAAAGGCTGCAAACCATAAACACGATCATTGCCGTCCTGCGCGAAGCGGGCGCAACCAACTGACTAGTCCCGACCTTGCGCAGGTGTTTCCGCGGAAACACCTCTTGTGCGCGCCGCCCGGGCCGTGTGGCATGATGCAGGCGGTTTTCAGAAGGGTGAGTGAGGCATGACACAGGACACTTCCGCCCGGCGTTGGAGTTCGGGGCGTACTTTTCTGCTCGCGTCGATCGGGGGGGCGATCGGGCTGGGGAACATCTGGCGTTTTCCTTACATCATGGGGGAGAACGGGGGTGGGGCCTTCGTGTTCGTCTATCTGATCGCGGCCTTTCTGGTGGCGGTGCCGATCCTGTCGGTGGAAGTCGCGATCGGGCGCCATGGGCGCGCGAGCCCCTACACCGCGATGGCCAACGTGTCCACCGAGAGCGGCCGCTGGGCGGCGTGGGGGCTGGTGGGGGGCATGGGGCTGCTGACCGGTTACCTGATCATGAGTTTCTACAGCGTGATCGCCGGCAGCACGGTCGATTACCTGTTCCTGGCGGCGGGCGGCGCGTTCAAGGGGCTCACGCGGGAATCCGCCGAAGCGCTGAACGCCGGGCTGAACGAGAACCCGTTGCGGCTGGGCGCCTGGCACACGCTGTTCATGGCGGCGAGCTGCCTGATCGTGGGCCGGAATGTTCGCCGGGGCATCGAGGCGGCGGTGCGGCTGCTGATGCCGTTGCTATTCCTGCTCCTGCTGGCCGTGATCGCCTACGCGCTGGTCGAAGGGGACGCCGCCGCGGGCCTCAACTTCATGTTCGATTTCCGCTTCGAACAGCTCACGGCCGCCTCCGCGCTGGAGGCCATCAGCCACGCCTTCTTCTCGATCGGCGTGGCCATGGGGCTGATGATGATGTACGGGGCGTTCGCGCCGCGCGAGGTGTCGCTTCCGCAGACCTGCGTGGGGATCACGATCGCCGACACAGGCGTAGCGGTGCTGGCCGGCATCGCGATCTTCCCGCTGGTGTTCGCCAACGGGCTGGAGCCCGGCTCCGGACCCTCGCTGGTGTTCCTGACGCTGCCGATCGCATTCGGCGGCATGCCGGGCGGGACCTTCTTCGGCTCGATCTTCTTCCTGCTGCTGGGGTTCGCGGCGCTGACTTCGGCCATCGCGCTGATGGAAGCCGCGGTGACGCTGGTGCAGGAGCGCCTGCAGCTCGGCCGCTGGGCGGCGACCCTGTCGGTGGGCGTGACGCTCTGGGGGCTGGGCTGGCTGACGGTACTGTCGTTCGGCGAAGGCGCGGAATGGAACGTGATCGCGGGCAAGAACCCGTTCGAGTTGATCGACTACCTCACGGCCACGATCATGATGCCGCTGGGCGGCGCGCTGATGGCGCTGTTCGCCGGCTGGCGCATGAACCGCGCACTCCTGCTCGGCGAACTGGGCTGGCAGCCGGGCGCGCTGTTCTTCGTGTGGCTGTGGCTGCTCCGAGTCGTCGCCCCCGCCGCCATTCTCATCATCATGTACAACGCCCTGTTCGGCGGCTGAAGCCGGGGCAGGCCGGGCTGACCCGACCGCCTATTCCTGCGCGGCGAGGCGTTTGGCGGCCTGGCGGCGGTGGTAGCCGATCCAGCTTCGGGCGTTGAAGTTCTTTTCGTTGCGGCCGAGTTCGGTCAGCAGCGACACGCGCACGGCCAGCGCGCCCGGATGGTTCGGGTCCATCGCCAGCGCCGCGTCGGCCATGTTCAGGCTCAGTATCAGGTCGCCTTCGTCCTCCAGCTCCTCGGCCCGCCTCACGACCGCGTCCACGCCGCCCGCCAGCTCCACCAGCTCACGGATCTTCACGTCCGGAGACTCCGACAGCAGCGTGGCCGGCTCGCCGTCGAACCAGCCCGCGTAGCCGTGGTAGATGCCGCGCACGCTCCAGGCCACGCCGCCATACGATTCGTCGATCTCGAACCGCTCCGGCAGCTTCACCTCGTTCATCACGGTAAAGACGTCCTTGCCGTCGTTGAGTCCGCGCACGGTCGCGTCATGGACGTACTCGATCGCGTCGCGATAATCGCCAAGCTTCGACTGGATCTCTTCGGTGCCCACCAGCGGCGGCGCGTGCGCCACCAGCACCAGTTCCGGGTCCAGCGCGAGCACGATGTCGATGGAATTGACGTAGTCCAGCGCGAACCGGGGCGGGGCGCCCCTCAGCGCGGCGATGTTCGGGAAACTGCTGTAGTAGTTGTCGCCGATGAACGCCGCCTTCAGTTCCGGGATCCACACGGTCGCGTGGTCCCAGGTTTCGCCCGGTGTGTGCATCATCCTGAACGTCAGCCCGCCGAACTCGAACTCGTACTGGTCGTCGAACAGGATCGTGGTGGGGATCTCCGCGGCGAAATTGCCCTTCGACTTGACGTCCCTGGGCGGCGCCAGGAACTGGGCCTCGTTGCGGTACTGGAAGAAGCCCGCGAGCCGTTCGCGGTAGTGCATGTATTCCACGAACCGCCGCTGCGCGATGACCTCGGTGCCTTCCTCGCGCCACAGGTGCACGCCGCCCACATGGTCCTCGTGCGCGTGCGTCAGGAGTATGTATTTCACCGGCGCCGAACTCATCCCGCGCAGCACCTGGTGGTGGCGCGGGGCGGAGTCGCGCGTGGTCGTGTCGATCACCACGTTTCCTTCGGGTGTGACGACCAGGAACGTGCGGCTCATGTCGGTGGCCATGTAGATCCGGTCGGTGACCTTGACGCCCTTGACGGTGCGCGCCATGGCGTCCCCGCCGGCCAGAATGAAAAGCGCCAGCGCGATGCCAACGCAGATGGCGAACTTCCGGGTCGCTGTGTTCATGATCTGTCCTCCGCTTCGACCCATGGGTCTCTTATCGTATAGGACAATTCCGGGGGCGTTAGAATGGGCCTGATAAATCCGGGCCGCCGGACGTTGCGAATAGCAACTCACACAATGCTTTACTTCCGCCCGACAACCGCCAGCCGATCGATAACAGCCGCCGCGGCCGCGCTTGCGCTGCTGCTGCTTGCGGGCTGCGGGGGAGACGACACGGCCAATAACATGGCGCGGTTCGGGGGCGGGCCGCCGCCGGTGGTCACGGAGGCCGTGCTGCTGGGCGACATCACCGACAAATACACGGCGCTGGCCACGGCCCGCGCCAACGAGGCCATCGACGTTACGCCGCGCATTTCCAGCGTGGTGGCGGCCATCCACTTCGAGGAAGGCCAGAGCGTGAACGAAGGCGAGGTGCTGGTGGAACTCGACAGCCGCGAGATCCGCGCCGACCTCGACCTGGCCGAAGCCAACTTGAGGGAGCGGCGCAGCCGCTTCGGGCGCCTGGAAACGCTGGCCGCCAGCCAGGTGGTGTCCGAAGTGGAACTGGAGGAAATCCAGGCGCAGCTCCAGGTGGCCGAGGCGCAGGTGAATTCGGCCCGCGCCCGCCTGGAGGACACCGTCATCCGCGCGCCGTTCAGCGGCGAAGTGGGCTTGAGAAGGATCAGCATCGGCGGCCTGGTTCAGCCCAACACGGTCATCACGACGCTCGACGACACGGCCGTCATGAAACTCGAGTTTTCGGTGCCCGAGGAATACCTCTCGGTGATGCGCGAGGGCCTGGCGATCGAGGCGACCGCGGCGGCCTGGCCGGACCGCGCCTTCATCGGCACGGTCACGAGCGTGGACAGCCGCGTGGACCCCATGACCCGTTCGCTGGCGGTGGTGGCCCTGATGCCCAACGAGGACGGGGCGCTCAAGCCCGGCATGTTCCTTCAGGTGGACATTTCAAGGCGCCGCGAGAACGTGGTGCTGGCGCCCGAAGGGGCCCTGGTGCCGCGCCAGGGGCGCCAGTTCGTCTACGTGGTGGACGAGGGCCGCGCCGAGGAGCGCCAGGTGACGCTGGGCTCGCGCCGGCCCGGCCAGGTGGAGATCCTGGACGGCCTCGAGCCCGGCGAACAGATCGTTACCCAGGGCGTGCAGCGGATCCGCGACGGACTGCCGGTGCGCATGGCCGGCGCCCCGACCGGACCGCCCACCGGGGGCAGCGCCGCGGGCGCGCGCACACCCGCCGGACCGCGCCAGTGACCCGCGCGCAGGCGCCTTTGACGCGCGTGCAGGCGCCAGTGACCCGCACCCAAACCTAGCCGGCCCATGCTGATTTCCGATATTTCCGTGCGCCGCCCGGTGCTGGCCGCCGTGATCAGCCTGGTGCTGCTGATTCTGGGCCTGCTGGCCGGCAGCACGCTGTCGGTGCGCGAATACCCCGACGTGCAGCCGCCGGTGGTGTCCATCGACACGCGCTACACCGGCGCGTCGGGCGACGTGATCGAGCGCCGCATCACCCAGGTGCTCGAAGACGAGGTGGCCGGCCTGGAAGGCATGGTGAAGATGACCTCGCGCAGCCAGGACGAGCGTTCCAGCATCACGATGGAATTCGACCTCGACCGCGATATCGACGGCGCCGCCAACGACGTGCGCGAGCGCGTCTCGCGGGTGCTGCGCGCCCTCCCGCAGGAGGCCGATCCGCCGCAGATCACCAAGCAGGACAACATGATGGACGCCACGATGTACGTGGACGTGTCCAGCGACACCCGCTCGGTGATGGACGTGACCGACTACGCCGAGCGCAATCTCGTGGACCGCCTGGGCGTGGTGGACGGCGTGGCCTCGATACGCCTGAGCGGCGGCCGCCGCCCCGCCATGCGCGTGTGGCTGGACCGCGACGCCCTGGCGGCCCGCGGGCTTACCGTGCAGGACGTGGAGAACACGCTGCGGCGCGAGAACGTGGAGCTGCCGGCCGGCCGCATCGAGTCGGTGGACCGAGAATTCACGCTGCGCGCGGTGACCCGCCTGGACACGCCCGAGGACTTTGGCGCGCTCGTAATCGGGCGCGGCGCATCGGGCCGCTTCGTGCGCCTAAACGAAGTGGCGGACGTGCGCCTGGAGCCGGAGGACACGCGTTCCATCGCCCGCTCCAACAAGCAGGCCGGCGTGAGCCTGGGGATCGTGCCGCAGGCCCAGGCCAACATCGTGGCCGTCAACCAGGCCGTGATCGAAGAAGTGGACCGCCTGCAGTCGACGCTTCCCGACGACATCAACCTGGACGTGAACGTGGACTTCTCCGAATTCGTGGGCAAGTCCATGGTCGAAGTGATCAAGGCGCTGTTCATCGCCCTGGGCGTGGTGCTGATGGTGATGCTTGTGTTCCTCAACTCCTGGCGCGCCACCATCATTCCCGGACTCACGATCCCGGTGTCCATCATCGCCGCGGCGATGGTCATGGCGGTGCTGGGCTACACGATCAACACGCTCACACTGCTGGCGGCGGTGCTGGCCATCGGCCTGGTGGTGGACGACGCCGTCGTGGTGCTGGAGAACATCGTGCGCCACCGCGAGCAGGGCAGCCCGCCGCTGCTGGCGGCCATCGACGGCAGCCGCCAGATCGGCTTTGCCGTGATCGCCACCACGGTGGTGCTGGTTTCGGTGTTCCTGCCGGTGGCGCTGGCGCCCGGGCGCATCGGCGTGCTGTTCGGCGAATTCGGCATTGCGCTGGCGTCGGCCGTGGTGTTTTCCTCGCTGGTGGCGCTCACCCTGGTGCCCATGATGTGCTCGCGCATGATGCGCAGCCAGGCTGACGTCACCTCGTCCGAACGCGGCCGCAAGCGCGGCCAGGCCTTCCGCGCGCTGGCCGGCGCCTACCGCTCCGGCATGACCCGCGCCCTGCGCGCGCCGTGGATGGCGCTGGTGCTGGTGGCGCTGGTGTCGGCGGGCGGCTGGTACCTGTTCGAACAGTTGCCCCAGGAATACGCGCCGCTGGAGGACCGCGGCATGATGATCGTGATGGTGCAGGGCCCCGAAGGCGCCAGCTTCGACTACATGGACGATCAGATCTCGCAGATCGAGGACATCGCGATACGCCAGGTGGAAGCCGGCGAGGCCAGGCGCGCCATCATCCGCACCGGGGGCTGGGGCGCCGGCAGCGACATTACCGCCGCCTTCATGTACATGCCGCTGGAGTCGCACGACGAGCGCCGCTTTACCGCAATGGAGATTGCCGGGCAGATGCGCGGGCCGATGGCCGAGCTGCCGGGCGTGCGGGCCCTGGTTTTCCTGCCGCCCAGCCTGAACATGGGCGGCGGCCGCGAGCTGCAGGTGGTGCTGCGCGGCAACGAATACGAGCAGATCGCCGAATGGCGCGACCGGGTGATGGACCGGGTGCGCGAGAACCCGCGCATCCTGGGCATGACCTCGGACTACTACGAGGCCCAGCCGCAGATCAAGGTGGGCGTGGACCGCGCCCGCGCCACCGACCTGGGCGTGTCGCTGCGCGAGGTGGGCGAGACGCTGCAGACCATGCTGGGTTCGCGCCGCGTCACCACCTTCATCGACCGCGGCGAGGAATACAACGTGGTGCTGCAGGCCTCCGAGGAGGACCGGGTGACGCCGCAGGACCTCAACAACATCTACGTGCGCTCGGTGTCCGGCGACCTGGTGCCGCTGGCCAGCCTGGTGCGGCTGGAGGAAAGCTCGGGTCCGCGCCAGTTCCAGCGCTTCAACCGCCAGCGTTCCATCAAGCTGTCCGCCAACCTCGTGCCCGGCTACTCGCTGGGCGAGGCGCTGGACTACATGAACACGGTCATCGCCGAGGAAGTCCAGGACGAATCCTTGAGCATCGATTACGACGGCGAGTCGCGCGAGTACGTGGAATCCGGCGGCCAGATCTACTTCAGTTTTCTGCTGGCGCTGCTGATCTGCTTTTTGGTGCTGGCGGCGCAGTTCGAGAGCTTCATCCACCCGTTCATCATCCTGCTCACGGTGCCGCTGGCGCTGGCCGGCGGGATGCTGGGCCTGAACGTGGCCGGAGGCACGCTGAACGTGTTCAGCCTCACCGGCTGCATCATGCTGATCGGCCTGGCGGCCAAGAACGGCATCCTGATCGTGGAGTTCTCCAACCAGCTCCGCGACCGCGGCATGCCGGTGGTTCAGGCGGTGCTCGAAGGCGCCACCACACGGCTGCGCCCGGTGCTGATGACCAGCATGTGCACGGTGGGCGGCACCATCCCGCTGATCATCAGCGACGGCCCCGGTTCCGCGGCCCGGCGGACGCTGGGCGTGGTGGTGCTGGGAGGCGTGCTCGTTTCGGTGGTGCTTACCTTGTACATAGTTCCCTGCGTTTACGCCATGCTGGCCGGCCGCACCCGCCCCGCCAGCACCGTGACGCGCGCCGTGCAGGCGCTGCGCAAGCGCCACCCCACCACCGCCGCCGCCTCCACCCCTTAACCTGGGTGGGAGGGCGTCCCGTCCTCCAAAGTCGAGACGACTTCGCTCCCGGGAGATGTTTCCGCGGAAACATCCGCGGAAGCTGCGTATAATCCAATCTCGCCTTACCACGATCACGGAGGATTAAGACATGGAGTTGCAAGGCTTTGACACATTGGAAGCCACACGCGTTCTCGAGAGCGTCGGCATGCAGTCCGAACACGCCGAAGCGGTGGTGCAGGTTGTGAAAACGGGCGCTCAAGGCTTGGCTACAAAGGGCGATATCGCCGTACTCGAAGCCCGGATGGACGCTCTCGAAGCCCGGATGGACGCCAAACTGGAGGCACTGGAAAGGCGCCTCACCAATCGCATGTATTTCGGGTTCGGCATTCTGTTCGCCGCGCTGATGGCCGTGCGCTTCTTCCCGCCATCCTGACCGGTAGCGCGCGGTGTCGCTCGCGGGCGTCCAATGAAGTAAAATCGCGCGCGCCATGGCCACCATGATCGATCTCGAAGGCGAGCTGCGCGACGAACGCGGCAAGCGTTCCGCGCGCCGCGCGCGCCGCGAAGGAAAAGCGCCGGCGGTGCTGTACGGCGCCGGGCGCCCCGCGCGCATGCTGTCGTTCTCCTCGGAGATCCTGAACCGGCGGCTCGAGGACCCCACTTTCCGCTCGCGGGTGCTGAACATCCGCGTGGGCGACAAGTCGCAGCCGGCCATCGTCAAGGACGTGCAGCGCCATCCGTCGCGCAACGCGGTGCTGCATATCGACCTGCAGCGGGTGCGCGACGAGGAGACCATCCGCATGGCCGTGCCCATCAGCCTGCTCAACGTCGAGGCGTCGCCGGGCGTAAAGATGGGCGGCAGCGTTTCGCACCTGCTGAACGAGCTGCACATCATCTGCCTGCCGAAGGACCTGCCGGAGCAGATCGAGGTGGACCTGGGCGAGGTGGAGCTGGACGAAATGCTGCACCTGTCCGATCTCGACCTGCCGGAAGGCGTGGCAGTGAACGAGCGCGTTCACGGCGACACCGACCACCCGGTGGTTTCCATCGCCCTGCGCCGCGTCGCCGAGGTGGACGAACCGGACGAAGACGAAGAGCTGCTCGACGAAGAGGCCGAGGCCGCCGAAGCCGAGGGCGAAGAGGCGCCGGCCGAAGAGGACTCCTCTGGAGAGGGCTGAAGCCCCGCCCGAACTGGTCTTCGGCCTGGGCAATCCGGGCCCCGATCACGCTCACGACCGGCACAACGCCGGCTTCCGTTTCATCGACCTGCTCGCGGCGCGCCACAATGCGCCGGCTTTTACCGGCGACAAGCGCGCCCAGGCCGTCGCCGCCCGCATCGACATCGAAGGCGCGCGCGTGATGCTGATCAAGCCGCTGGCCTGGATGAACTCCAGCGGTCAGGTCGTGCGCGGCGTCCTCGACTACTTCAAGCTGCCGCCGAACGCCGCCCTCATCGTCCACGACGACCTCGACCTGCCGCCCGGCGCGGCGCGGCTCAAGTCCGGCGGCGGCCACGGCGGCCACAACGGCCTGCGCGACGTGATCCGCCACTGCGGCCCCGACTTCCAGCGCCTGCGCCTGGGAGTAGGGCACCCCGGCGACAAGGACCGCGTTACTCCTTATGTACTGTCAAAACCCACGGCCGCCGAGAGCAAAGCAATCGAAGACGCCATGCAGGACGCCCTGCAGGCCTTCGACACCCTATATATAAAAGGAATGCAGGCCGCCATGACCCAGCTCCACACCGAACCCCCCGAGTGAAAGCCGCGATCATCGGGCTGCCCAACGTCGGCAAGTCCACGCTCTTCAACGCCCTGGCCGCCGCCGAAGTCCCCACCGAGAACCGGCCCTTCTGCACGATCGACCCGAACGTCGCGCGCGTGCCCATCCCCGATCCGCGCCTCGACGCGGTCGCGCAGGCCGCGGGCATGCAGCAAAAAGTCCAGGCCACGCTCGAGCTCGTGGACGTGGCCGGCCTCGTGAAGGGCGCGTCGCGCGGCGAGGGCCTGGGCAACCGCTTTCTCGCCCAGGTGCGCGAGGCCGACGCCGCCGTGCACGTGCTGCGCTGCTTCGAATCCGGCCGCGTAACGCACGTGACCGGCGCCGTCGATCCGGTCGATGACGCCGAAACCGTCAATACCGAACTGGCGCTCGCGGACCTCGCAACAATAGAACGCGCGCTGGATTCCGCCCGCCGCCGCGCCAAGTCCGGCGATCCCGACCTCAAAAAGCGCGTGGAAGAACTGGAAGCGCTCCACGAGCACCTGGCGCGCGACGGCGTCCCGGCGCCGGCCCCGCCCCCGGCGGACACGCCCGCCCTCCTCACCGCAATGCCGACGCTCTACGCCCTCAACGTCGCCGAAGAACACCTTGCAAAAGGCGGCCCGGCCGACCAGGCCGAGCAATATGCCGCACAACACGACACACCCGCCGTTCGCGTCACCGCGCAGCTCGAGTCCGAACTCGCCGCAATGCCGCGGGAAGAGCAGCAGGACCTGCGCAAGGGCCTCGGCCTACCGCACGAAACCCTCCAGCGCTTCATGCAGGCGCTGCGCACCCTTCTGAGCCTCAACACCTTCTTCACCGCGGGCCCATCCGAGGCCCGCGCCTGGCTCATCCCGCAAGGCCAAACCGCCCACCACGCCGCGGGCCGCGTACACACCGATTTTCAGCAGCGCTTCGTGCGCGCCGAAGTCACGCCCTGGCAGGCCTTCACCCGCACCCCGCAGGCCCAGCCCGACCTCAAGGGGCGCGATTACACGGTCCGCGACGGCGACGTGCTTCGATTCCGGGCGGGTTGAAACTTCTTGAAAAAAAGAATGACTTGCGTGCGTTCTTTCGTGTAGAATCGTGCCAACGAGACCAATGTGATCCGGGATTTCTTACGGAATTCCGGTGATCGGGGGGGAAGATGCAACACTCACTAGGCCACGGCCGGTTAGTCGGGTGAAGCGGCAAACCGGTGTGAACGTTTTAGGGGCTCCGTTCCGGAGAAGTGTGGATTCACCTCTAGATTTGCCTATACAACGGAAAGGTGTGTGCCCTATAATTCGCCCGATGGCTTGCTTGACAGGTCACGGAGTTATACTATTGCGTCAATCCGCCCGGGAGGGCTCGACCATATTTCAACCAACCGAACTTGCTCGTTAAGGAGGCAGGCTCATGTCTAAGTCAGGAACCGTAATTCAACTCTTGCAGGCTCGCCTGGAAAGGGCGATACGCCGGCGCAAGGAGAACCCGTCACGCGCGGACATTCTTATGATCCCCGCGCTGGCGCTTGCGCTGGACGCTTGCGGAGGCGGCGGGTCGCAGAGGCCTACTCCTCCCCCGCCACCGC
>WTGP01000047.1 GCA_011523505.1 Gammaproteobacteria bacterium | reverse complement strand
GCACAGTGGCGGTCGCCTTCATCGTCCGCTCTACGATCTCGATACACGACACCGCTACGGAGTCCAATTTCAAGTCGGGGCCATGGACGAGTCGCACACCAACCGTGCCATCTAGTACTGGGATATCGAGCGGCAGCGCTACCCACACTATGAGCATGTCGCTGTGTTCGTTGCCGAGGACGTTGCCAGCCTGTTCCTGAACGTGGTCAGCTTGCTCAGTAGCTTTATTCCCCTTGTGGTGATCCAGATGCAGGGGATTGAGGTCAACGGCGCCTTCACTCTGGTGGCGACCCGTGTGGTTGATCTCATGCCTTTGGGAACGGAAGAAGAAGAGGAGGGAAGCGGAATCTCTGATCGGAGCTATTGGGAACAGAAGGCATCCCACGGGTCCTTGCAACTCGTTGATAAGCTAGCCCAACTTGTTGTCCAAGAGGTCGGGCCAGAGCTTCAGCTGAACTACACCAAGCATTACATCGGGATGGTGCAGCAGGGTGACATCCTCCGCAACTTCGTGACCTTCGTCCCGCGGCAACGGCATGTCATCATGCGGTTCAAGCTCCCTCAGTCGGAAGAACTCACGGAGCGATTTGAAGCCTCGATCTTCAAGGTGCTGATGTACAGCAATTCCTCTGGCCACCGGATAAACGTGACTCATGAGGGCCTGGAAGAGGGGCACGAGGAGTTGAAGCAGTTCATCCGCGCCGCTCACGACGCTTCTGGCGCATAAGCAAAGTAGACACATTGTCCGTTATCAGACGTAGCGGGCAAAGCGGCCAAGGCGCAGTCTAGGAAAATCAAGGGCTTACGGGCCGAGGCCGGCCCGGCTCGACTGAATAAATCGTGGGTGAAAGGGCAGGGCGGCCGAAGAATGTTCAGATCGGGCCTATAATGGGGCGTCTGATAATGTTCTATTGTGTCAACTTTGGGCGAGCGCGAGAGGGGGCCTCAGCGCCGCCGTCCGGCCCGCAAACGATTGTCATCATGGATCAATAACAGGCTGACTCATTGACCCGCAGATAGGTGTCAATGAACTCATCCATCTGTTGCGCGATCTCGGAGAGGATGAAGGCTGCTTTTCCGGCGTGCAGGCCCAGCCTGGCATTACCAATAACGGTCTGAACACTCCCAAAGACGCCGCTCAGCGGATCGTATACGCGCTTGTGGAGAGTGGTATCGACGGCGAACGCTCCTCCTGGTCCTAGCTTTGAGTGCATAAGGAGGACATGCACTACCAGCGTCGGGGCCTCGTCGGCATTGTCAGTATAGAGACGTGCGGCCCGCAGTCTGTTGCGCACCGCCGTAGCAACGCCCTCTTTTGTCAGACCCATCCTTGCTGAATCAGGGTCCGAAAAAGGACGCATAAGGACGGCCAGACGTAATGGGCTACACCCAGTATAATACATAAAGCGCATGGCTTCTTCCGTGGTGAGCGCCTGTAACGGTGCGGCAGCGGCCAACAAGACTAACAGGGCCGCCACGACGCCCCCCGCTAACCTCGGGAGAGAACAGTTCGCCATCGTGCTATTCTTCGTCCGCCGTTACGGAATGAGTTTGACCAGGGTGACGGTTAGACCGACAATACCGATCGCCATGATCCACAGCTGCTTGTAGAGGGCGGCAAACTGCTCGGCCATGTCGGCCCGCAGGGTTTCCATATCCGCTCGCACGGCCGCGAGGTCGGCTTTCGTCTCGCTCCGCAGCTGCTCAATATCCGCTTTGACAGCGGTGAAGTCAGCCTGCGTAGTCAAGCGCAGCTGCTCAATGTCGGCCTTCACGGCCGCCACATCAGCAGTGAGATCGGCCTTCACAGCCGCCACATCGGCTTCCAGGGCGGCGCGGACCTCCGTCAGATCAGCCTTGGTAGCGACATTACCGCCCAGAGCCTCGCCCATAGTGTTGACGACGGCCTCGGCCTGGGTCTCCTCAAAGCCGGCCTGCTTGAGGACGGTGACAGCTTTATGGGTATCAAAGGCCAGGGCGCTCATGGCTGGGTCGCTCCTTTCTCGCTGTTCTGGCGGGGTGGCAGTCCAAACAGCGCCCGGTCGCGGTCGTAGACCAGGAAGCGATCCATATCGGCCTTGAAGAGCGGCTCCGGCAGATCCCCACGCGCCATCCGGTCCCGCAGCATCGCACCCATCAGAATCAGGCGACGCGTGTCCTGTTTACGCCCCTCCTGCGAAGCGAGCGCCTTGAGACGGCGTTTCTCGGCTCGTATCCGGGCCGCCTGCTCATCGAGCTGCTGGAGTCGCTTCTCTCGTCGTATTGCTCGATCCATGGTGTTGTGGTAGCACAGGGCGCAGAGCCGAGCAATGGTGGAGGGGTCGTTCTGTGTCGCACCATAATGGCCTCCGCTCGGCTCGATTCTCTGTGCGGGTGAGCGAAGCGAAAGAGCATAGAGCGCACATATGCATATCCTGCGATATGCTGTGCGGCAGGGAGTCCCCTGCACCCCCAGGCGTGCTGCGGACAGCGCACCTGCCCGGAGCCCGTTTCGATGGCCATCTACCATCTCCACGTGAAGAACGGCAGCCGCGCGGGCGGACAATCCGCCCACGCCCACGCCCAATACGTCTCACGCGACGGCAAATACCGCCGTGAGCGTGACGCCTTGGTGTACGCCGAGTCCGGCCACATGCCGACCTGGACGGCCGAGCGCGACCTCGACTACTGGGACGCGGCTGACCTGTACGAGCGGGCCAACGGTCAGCTGTACAAAGAGGTCGAATTTGCCCTGCCGGTCGAGCTGTCGGCCGAGGCCCAGCGGGAGTTGGCCCTCGACTTCGCCCACCAGCTGACCGACGACGAGCAGCTGCCGTACACCCTGGCGATCCACGCCGGCCGAGGGACCAACCCGCACTGTCACCTGATGATGAGCGAGCGGGCCAACGACGGGCTTGAGCGCGAACCTGAACAGTGGTTCAAGCGAGCCAACCGGGCTAAGCCCGAGTTAGGCGGGGCGCTCAAGACGCGGACCCTCCAGACCAAAGACTGGTTGGTTGCCACGCGGGAAGCCTGGGCGGAGCAGGCCAACCAGGCCCTAGAGCGGGCGGGCGAGGTGGAGCGGATCGACCACCGCAGCCTGGCCGCCCAGGGCATCGACCGCGAGCCGGGCGTCCACCTTGGCCCCACCGTCCACGCCATGGAACTGCGGGGCATTGAGACCGAGCGGGCGGCCGTGGCGCTGAGCGTGGACCGCCTAACCGGCCAGATCATCGACCTAGCCCAGCTGGAGGAAGGACTCGACCATGAGCGAGCGCGCCTTAGAGAACGTGAAATTCGCCCGGCTCTTAGCGGACCTGAGCGAGAAGGTCCCGCGCTGGGAGACGACGATGGAGGCGTGGCCGGGAGCCGTGAGCAAGAGCGTGGCCGGAGCCATGAACGAGACCTTGGAGACGGCCGCGCAGCGGTTCCAGGCCCAGGCCCGGGCGGAGCGGCAGGAACAGGCCGCCGTGCAGGTGCAAGCCGTGAACCAGCTCAAGGAGCAGTCGAACGCGACCAATCGACTGGAGTGGGTGGTCAAGCGGCTGGAGCGCCAGACCGAGCCGTGGCTGTGGAACTGGAGCCGGGATCGGTGGCTGGGGGTCCTGATCGGGGTGCTGGCGACCGTGCTGCTGGGCGGGGGCGGGCTGACGCTGTACTGGCGGCTCGGCCCGCCGAGCGCGGTGTGGGCGCAACTGACGACCTATCGCTCAGTCTGGGCGGTGATGACCCAGGCGGAGCGGGAGGAGATGCTGAGCCGGCGGAACAAGGGGACCGCCGGCAAGTAGCCGAGGCGGCCGCAGCGGCCCAGGCTGCGGCCGAGGAGCTCGCCTTGCGGCAGCTGGAGGAGGCGCGGGCCGCCCACCAGGCCGCGCGGGAGCGTGAACGGGAGCGTCAGCGGGAGGCCGAGCAGGCCCGCCGTGAGCGGGAGCGTGGCGCTGAATGGGAGCTAGAGCCGTGATATAGGGCAGTGCAGGGGAGAGGAGGCAGCTATGGCAGAAACGCCCGGAGACGCGAAGCTCGGCCCTGCTGGCGCCCATCTCATGGCGTTCAGTCACAAGATGCAGCAGCGCGAAGCCCAGAAGCCACGCGGCCCGGCCAAGGTCCTCCAGTTGCCCTTGTGGCCTGAGGCCAAGCGCGGGGCGCCCAATGCCGTCCTACGCGGGGCGCTGTTTGCGGCTATTCAGGGTAAAGGCCGGATTGCTATGCACCGCCAGGAGCTGATCGCTACCCAGGATGGTGTCACGATCCGGTATACCGGGGACCAGCTCGACCAAGCCGACCTGGACGTGTGGGAGGCGATCCTGCACCTCGCTCGTCTGCAAGGGCTCGGGACGGAGTTACATTTCACCGCCCACGCCTTCCTCAAGGCGCTCGGTCGCCAGACAGGCAAGAGCGGCCATGACTGGCTTAGCTCGGCCTTTGCTCGGCTGGGCGCGACCTGGGTCGAGATTTCGGACGGCCATCGGACCTACCTCGGCTCGCTGATCGAGGGCGGTGCCCGAGACGAGGACACGGGCCGGTATGTCCTGGAGATCAACCCCAAGCTCGTGCGCTTCTTCGGCCCGACGCACTGGACGCAGATCGACTGGGAGCAACGCCAGACTCTCAGACGTAAGCCCCTGGCACTGTGGCTGCACGGCTTCTACGCAAGCCATGCCGAACCCTTTCCGTTGACGGTCGAGTATCTGCACAAGCTCAGCGGCAGCCAGACCAAGCAGCTCCGTTACTTCAAGAAAAATCTGATTCAGGCGCTCCGGGATCTCCAGGCCGCCGGCGCGATCCGAGGCTTTGAGATCCGAGACGACTTGGTGCACGTCCAGACCGTCCCGAGCCAGAGTCAGCGCAAACACTTGGCCGCCCGCAGGCCTCCAGCTCGTCGGCGTAAATAGGCACGGCATACGAGCCACGCAGGCACGGCATACGAGCCACGCAGGCACGGCATACGAGCCACGCAGGCACGGCAT
>WTGP01000015.1 GCA_011523505.1 Gammaproteobacteria bacterium | reverse complement strand
ATATAGAACTGTCCCATGTAGATCCCGTCCAGCCGCAGCCAGACGTTGCTGGCGAGGCCTGCCATCTGACCCACCTGCACGGTGGCGGACAGGTTGCCGGTCCATTCCGGCATGTAGCGGGGCCGGTAGCCGACTGACGAGATCTGCTGACCCAGCGACAGCGTGGGCGCGAGAACGGCGGAAGCCACCGAGCCGGCGCCGGCGAAGTCAACGAACTCCACGCTGTTGTAGGCGAACCCGCCGGAGAAGTTGAACCACTCGTTGGGCGACACGTCGAACTCGATTTCCATGCCCCTGATCTCCGCATCGCCGAACAGGTTGGCCGCGGTGAAGAACGGCGCCGGACTCAGTTCGAAAAAGGTCTGGTTGTCCCAGTCCATGGCGAACACGGCCACGGCATAGTTCAGCCAGCCGCCCAGCTGCTGTTTCAGGCCCACTTCAAAGGCCGAAAGAGTCTGCTTCGGCGTAAAGAAGCCAAGGCCGAGGGGAATGCCGGTCCTTTCCGTGTAGTCGCCGGCATTCGTGTCGATGCCCTGCAGATTGCTCTTCGAGAAGTGCGCGTAAAGGTTGGTGTTCTCGGAGGGCTGCCAGGAAACGATCAGACGCGGCATGAACGCGCTGTACTTCTGTTCGGCATCCACGATCGCGCCGGGATCGTTCGGATTCTGGATAACGGAAACGCCGTCATAGACGATGGTCTGCGTGTCGGTGTTCCAGCGTCCTTCCAGAGACAGCGTCCACTGCTCGTTCAACGCGTAATCGACCGAACCGAATATCCCGAAATTCTCGCCGTCCTGGAAGTTCAGGTTGTGGGTGGGGCCGAACGCCTGGAACGCTGCCCGCTGGTTGTCCTGCGAATAATAGCTGGTTCCGATCGTCCAGTTCATGCGCTCGCCTGCCGGCGGCGTGTAGCGCGCCTCAAGGTAGGTATCGCGCACCCAGCTTGCGATCGAGGCCAACCACGGACCGCCCGTGTTTGTGGGCAAAAACGGCGGCAGCACCGCCGGCCTGATTGTCGGCGTGCCGAAGTTGTTGTCATTGATGACCCAGCTTGACGATTCTCCCCGGACGACCTGGGCGGTGATTACGCCCTCGTTGGCCAGTTGATACTCTCCGGAAAGGTCAACCCTCCAGAGTTCGTAGATGTTCTCCAGGCCTCCCGGAGGCGAAACCATGCTTACGCCCTCCATTTCCGGCGGCAATGTCGTTACGAAGGACCAGGGATTCGAGGCCACGGGAAAAGGAAACCCGAACCAGAAGAAAGTCGAGAAAAGCGGCGTGCTGGCGTTGATGTTGCCGGTTTCGGAAAAGTTGATGGGCGTCGCGTCCCAGTCCGGCATGTTCCCGCAGAAGGTGCCCCTGATGGACTGCGAAAGATCGGTGGTGAAGCTGCCGTCATTCTGGCCTGTGCCCACCGAGCGGAAATTGCCCGTGTAGGTCCGGTTGCAGGCACCCGCCGCTACATGAGCTTCCTGGGACTGCAGTATCCGCGTGTCGTCGGAATCGACATAAAAGCCGGTTACCTGGAAACTCAGGGCATCGGAAGCCTCGAACGTGGCCGTGCCGGTGAGTGCCGTCGTGTTTTCCTCGTTCAGGGGGTCGCCGTTGTCGAACTGCCAGTCCGCGCCCACCCGTTCCTGGCTGATTGCGACCCGCACGCCGACCTTGTCGCTGATCGGCCCGCCGACGGCGGCGGAAAAGTTGTGGCTGCTCTCGTCCGAAGCGGAATACGACAGGGACACCTTGCCGCTGAACTCGTCGCCCGGCGTGGCCGGGATGTAGTTGACGGCCCCGGCGAAGGTGTTGCGGCCGAAGAACGCCGTTTGCGGACCTTTCAGGATCTCGACCCGTTCCAGGTCCATCAGCGGCAGGATGCCGGCGCCGTCGGAAATGTAGGCGCCGTTCCAGAACACCGCGCCGGCGCGGGAAGCCGGAGTGGCCTGCTGCACGCCCAGGCCGCGGAAGCGAATGGCGGGGTTGTAGCGGCCGCCGAACCCGCCGGCGCCGATCGTCTGGAACACGAAGCCCGGCGTCACCGAGGCAAGTTGTTCCAGCGTGTTCATCCCGAGGGCGTCGAGGTCCTCCTGGCTGTAGGCCGAAACGGCCACCGGAATCTCCAGCACCGACTCGTCGCGTTTACGCGCCGTGACCACGATTTCCTCGAATTGCTGCGCAGCCAGATCCTGGATGCCCATCAGGGCCGCGGCGCACACGGTAATAACGACGCCGAACCGGCGCAAGCAGACGTGAATTGTCATGTTCTATCCCCCTGGAAGTTGACAATTACGGTGAATCCCGCAAGAAAAAGGGCGTTCACCCTCCCCACGCCGGCTCAGTATATGTACATTGTGCGTTCGCGCAAAACTGCCTCAGGGGGGAGAACAAGCGATGCCCAGGACCGGTTCGTCCGATCTCAGCGAAACCGCGACCGCCGAACAAGTGCTCGGCGCGTGGGACCTGCGCCCCGATTCGCTGGAGTACATGGACCACGGCCTGATCAACCGCACCTGGCGGGTGCGCGGCAAGAACGGCGCAAGCTATGCGCTGCAGTGCCTGAGCTCCATCCTGGGTCCGGAAATCCACGAGGACATCGAGGCCGTAACGGCCCATATCGCCGCCCGGGGCATGGCCACGCCGCGGCTGGTGGGCGCTTCGGGCGGCGGTCTCTACGTGGAGCGCGACGACGGCGTGTGGCGACTGCTCACCTGGCTCGAAGGCGAGTTCCACAATCGGCTCGAGAACGCCGGTCAGGCAGAGCAGGCCGGCGCCCTTCTTGCGCGCTTTCACATGGCGCTGGTGGATTTCCGGGCGCCGTTCGCCAGCAAGCGCCGGCCGATACATGAACCGGACCGTCGTATCGCGGACCTGGAACAGGCGCTGGCCGTGCATCGCGGCCACCCGCTGCACGCGGAAGCCGGGGAATTGCAGCGCCGGACGCTGGAGCTGCTCGCGCAACTGCCGCCCCTGCCCAAGACGCCGCTGCGCGTGGTGCACGGCGACCCCAAGATCAACAACATGCTGTTCGCGCCCGACGGCGAGGGTCTGGCCATGGTGGACCTGGACTCGCTGGGACGCCTGAGCCTGCCCTACGAACTGGGTGACGCATTCCGCTCGTGGTGCAATCCCGCAGGCGAGGACAGCGAGGAAACCGGGTTTTCGGTCGAACTGTTCGAGGCCGCCCGGTCCGGCTACCTGGACGTGGCCACCTTCATCACCGAAGACGAGCGGTCCTGCCTGGTGGACGCCACGCTCTGGATCACGCTGGAACTGACCACGCGCTTCACCGCCGACATCCTCAACGACCGCTACTTCGGCTGGGACCCCGAGCGCTTCGCCTCGCGCGCCGAGCACAACCTCTTGCGCGCCCGCGGCCAGCTCCGCCTCGCGGAATCCCTGCTGGCCGTCCGCCCCACCCTGGGTTAACAATGGCGCTCAAGCACCTGATCGAAACGTTCGCCGCCTGGAAGCAGGCCGGCAATCGCCTGGTGCTCGGCACCGTGTACGAAACTGCCGGATCGACCTATTCCAAGTCCGGCTCGCGCGTGCTGATCGACGGCGAGGGCAACTACCAGGGCCTGGTGAGCGGCGGCTGCCTGGAGGGCGACCTGGCCGAGCACGCCGCTTCGGTGCTGGAGTCGGGCGAGGCGCGCTCGGTCTGCTACGACATGCGCGGCGAGCACGACATCCTGTTCGGGACCGGCGTGGGCTGCGACGGCATGCTCAAGGTGCTGCTGCAGCCGTTGTCGCCGGGCGGCGACGATCCCTGGGCGCCGCTGGCGCGGATGGCGGAGCTGGCGATGCGCTCGGAGGCATCGCGCTGCGCGGTCGTGGTGGAGGGCGACGAGGCGCCGGTGGGCGCCACGTTCATGGACGAGGAGGTGCCCGCCGAGCATCCCAACGGCCTGCACACGCTCAAGAACCCGGCGCGCAAGGTGCTGGTTTATCCGCTTGCGCCGATTCCGAGGCTGTTGGTGCTGGGCGCCGGCGTGGACGCCGTGCCGCTGGTGGAGTTCGCCGAGCGCCTGGGCTGGCGCGTCACGGTTTGCGACCACCGCCGCTCGTACCTGGAGCGCGGCGATCTCGGCGCGGCCGAGTCCGTGCTGGAGCTACGGCCCGAGCGCGTGGCCGAAGAGTTGGAACTGGATCCCTGGGACGCCTGCGTGGTGATGAGCCACCACCTTGCCTCGGACCGCGCCTACCTGGCCGCGCTGGCCGAGCGGCCGATTCCCTGGGTGGGCGTGCTGGGCCCCAAGGCGCGGCGCGAGCGCCTGCTGCGCGAACTGGGCGACGGCGCCGGCGATCTCAAGAGCAAGCTGCGCGGCCCGGTCGGCCTGGACATCGGCGCCAACGACCCGGCCTCCATCGCCCTCTCCATCATGGCCGAACTCACGAAGGTGGTTGCGGGTCAGTCCGGGGACAGGGTAGGAATGACCTGACGACCGTTTTTCCGATAGACGCGGAAGTCGCTGTCCAGCGTCAGGACTACGCCTTCGTCATCAAGTTCCGCCATGCGCACCAGGCAGCCGTCGGCCAGGGACATGGGGACATCGCGGTACTTTTTCAGCAGGCGGGATACGGCGCCAGCCTCATCGTCCAATTGAAACGACGCATCCAGAACACTTCGCCTGACCAGGTCCAGCACGGCAGTCTGGCCCCTCTCGAACGGCTGAACCAGGAAACAGGCTTCAGCCAGTACGGATTCGCAGGTCCGCAGCGGCGGCGCGATTCGGGACCACTGATCCACTGCCCACCCATGATGCCGGTCCCGGCTGTTCAGCAGCGCGACAAGCGGGCCGGTATCGAGTATGACCCTCAACGGCCGAAATTCTTGAGATAGGACTTGTTGACCGAAAGGTCCTCAGGCCCGGAAAGCACGCCCTTCAGGTCAGGTACGCGCGACAGTGCCGAGTCCTCGGGCACAGCTTCATCCTCACGCAGGTACGTCTCCAGGGCAGCCCGGATCAATGCCGACTTGCTGATGCTGTTCCTGCGCGCCGTAACTTCCAGCCGCAGTGCAAGCGGATCGGGAAGCTTTAGCGAAACGGTAGTCATGCCAAATCCGGGTAATACCATAGTGCACAAGTAGTATTACCACCGGACGCCTCTGGTCGTCAAGCCGAAAAAGCGATGGGTATGACCAAAATTCCTTACTGCGGGCTTTTCGGTCGATCCCTGCCCCTCAGCCGTCATGAAAAATTGAGTTTTTTTAGTGCTGGCGGCGGAACCAGAGGTAGGCGACGGTGAGTTCGGGGCCGACGCCCCGGCAGTACTGGCCGTTGTTGTCGCAGGTCTTGCCCGGACAGGTGCGGCAAACGCGCGATACCTTGCGGTCGAACCGATCCACGGGCGACATTTCAGGCGCCATGAAGGCAATCAGCTGCTCCCTGGTGGAGCGCCTGGGCCCGGCGAACAGCCGGTCGTGATCGCCGCGGCTTTCCCAGTGCACCAGGATGAAGTCGCCTTCCTCCTTCAGCCAGCGGAGGATGCGGCTCTTGTATTCCGGGAGCTTGTCCCTGGGCATGTTGTGCATGAGCCCGGAATCGACCAGGAGATCGAACTTCTCGCTGGATTCCCACTCCAGCACGTCCGCCAGGATGTATTCCACATCCACGCCTTCCTTCTCGGCCAATTCCGTGGACATGGCGATGGCCTGCTCCATGAAATCGATGCCCTTGACCGTCCAGCCCAGCTTGGCCAGCCCCACCGTGTCGACACCGGCTCCGCAGCCCAGGTCCAGCGCCGTGCCCGGCTGCGCGCGCGACTCGTGCACGAAAGGAATAAAGCGCGTGGGCTCGGCATGATGCCAGGCCAGGTTCTCCCTGCTCTTCGCGCCCTTGTAATGACCCTCGAATGTGGCTTTCCCGTTCATGGCAATTTCTCCTCTCCGACTGTACGGGCTTGGAGGTGGTCGCGGTGTTCGCGGGCGCGGAGGACGTAGACTTCGGAGCCTTCCGCGATGCGGGCGCGCTCGTCCTCGGTGAGTTCGCGCACGGCGCGGGCGGGCACGCCCATGATCAGGCTGTTGGCGGGATACTCTCGGCCTTCGGGCAAAAGTGCGCCGGCGGCGACCAGGCTGTTGGCGCCGACCCGCGAGCCGCTCAGCAGGATCGCTCCCATGCCGATGGTGCAGCCGTCTTCGACGGTGCAGCCGTGAAGGATCACCTTGTGCCCCACGGTCACGTCGTCGCCGATGGTCGTGGGCTGGCCTTCATCGGTGTGCACCACGGTGGCGTCCTGGATGTTGCTGCGCGCCCCGATCCGGATCGGGTCGTTATCGCCGCGCAACACGGCGCCGTACCAGACACTGGAGTCCTCGCCCAGCTCCACGCTGCCGATCACGGCCGCGTCGGGGGCAACGAACAGCGCCTTGGAGCGTGGTTTGCGGTCACCCAGTTCGTAGATCACTGCTCTTCTCCCACGTAGCGGCGCGGCCGGGCCGCAAGGCCGGAGCCGAATTCGTACAGAAGCGGCGCACCGGTGGGAATCTCCAGCCTGACGATGTCGTCATCCGAAATATTCTCCAGCAGCTTCACCAGCGCCCGCAGGCTGTTGCCGTGCGCGGACACCAGCGTACAGCGCCCGGCCCGCACGTCCGGCGCGATGCGGCTTTCCCAGTACGGCTGCACCCGGACCAGCGTGTCCTTCAGCGACTCGGCGGCCGGCGGCGCGTCCAGGTCGGCATAGCGCGGATCGTGGCGCGGGTGGCGCGGGTCGTCCGGCGCCAGCAGCGGCGGCGGCGTGGCGTAGGAGCGCCGCCAGATCTTCACCTGCGCCTCGCCATGCTTTTCCATGGTCTCGGCCTTGTTCAGGCCCTGCAGCGCGCCGTAATGGCGTTCGTTCAAACGCCAGCTTCGATGGACCTTGATGCCGCTAGCGTCCAGCTCCGCCAGCATCAGCGAAAGCGTTCGCACGGCGCGGGTCAGCACCGAGGTATGGGCCACGTCGGGGGCCAGGCCCTCCTGGCGAAGCAGGCGCCCGGCGCGGCAGGCCTCTTCCTCGCCCGCGGGACTCAGATCAACGTCGGTCCAGCCGGTAAAGCGGTTTTCGCGGTTCCAGAGGCTCTCGCCGTGCCGGCACAAAATCAGCCGGCCATACGAGGACTTCACGAGGCCAGCTTGAGGTCCGCCACCACCGCGCCCAGGAATCGGGACGCGTCGGCGCCGGCCACGCAGCGGTGATCGAAGGTGAGCGACAGCGGCAGCACGCGGCGGATCGCGATCTCGCCGTTCACGGCCACGACTTCCTCGCGGGCCGCGCCGCTTCCGAGGATGCCCACGGTGGGCGGGACCATCAGCGGCGTGGCGTAGCGCGACGACCCGCCGGCGATGTTCGACAGCGTAATGGTGTAGCCGCGCACCTCCCCGGGCTTGAGCGTGCGGTCGGCGCCGGCCTTCTTCAGCCGCGCCACTTCGTCGCGCAATTCATCGAGGCTGAGCCCGCCGGCGTTGAAGATGGTGGCCACGATCAGGCCGTGCGGCGTTTCCATGGCCAGGCCCATGTGCACGTCTTCGGACATGGACAGCATGCCGGTCCCGGCGCTGAAGGTGCCGTTGAGCCGCGGTTCGGCGCGGGCCCCGGCCACCATCGCGCGGATCAGCCGCGGGGTGAAGTCGCGCGGCGACTCCCAGTCGTGGATGTCGGCGTCGTCCATCACCGTGCACAGCGCCACCTCACTGTGCGATGCGGTCATGCTGTGGAACATGGCGCGGCGCGGACCGGTGAGTTTTTCTTCGGTGGCGGAGGTGGGCGTGGGGCCTGCGTCGCCGGTTTGAGCGCGGGATGCCGTGGGCGCCGGGGAGGACGGGGTCGCGTCGCGGGCGGCTTCGGCGGCGCCGGCAACGTCCCTGGCCGTGATCCGGCCGCCCGGGCCGGAGCCCTCGATCAGCGTCAGGTCCACGCCCAGTTCGCGGGCCAGGGCGCGCACCGAAGGCGCGGCCTTGACCCGCTGTTTCCCGCGCACCGCGGCGGCCGACCCGGTCGTGTCGCTCATCACCATGGCGCTGGCGGGCAGCTCGCCCACCACGCCGGGGGCTTCGTCCTTGCCGTCGGCCTGGGGGGCGGGGGAAGACGAGGCGTCCTCGCTCGAAGGGGCGTCGCCGCCCGGAACGTCGAAGCGGGCCAGCACGTCGCCCACGGGTATCACGTCGCCGGCCTCGCCGTGCACCGAGATCACGCGGCCCGTAACCGGCGACGGCACCTCCACCACGGCCTTGTCGGTCTCCACCGAAACCAGCGGCTGATTCAGCTTGATCTCGTCATTGGCGGCGACATGCCACTCCACGATCTCGGCTTCGGTCAAACCCTCGCCAAGATCAGGTAATTTGAACTCTCTCATTCCAATCTTCCGGGTTTAGCGGCCGATCAACTCTCCATGCACTCGTGCACGGCGTCCTTGATCCGCTGAACGCCGGGAATATAGCCGTATTCCATCCGCGCCAGCGGCGGCACGGCATCGTAGCCGCCCACCCGGATCACCGGCGCCTCCAGGCTGTACAAGCCTTCCGAAGCCAGGATCGCGGCCACTTCCCCGCCCAGGCCCCCGCTCACCGCGGCCTCGTGAACGATGACCGCGCGACCGGTGCGCGACACCGACTCCAGGATGGTGTGCTTGTCGATGGGGCTTACCGTGGCCAGGTCCACCACCTCGCAGTCGATGCCCTCGTCGGCCAGTTCGCCGGCCGCGTTCCAGTTCTCCAGCGCCGACGCGCCCCAGCTGATCAGGGTCACGTCGGTCCCCGGACGGGTCACGAAGGCCTTGTCCAGCGGCAGGCCCTCGCCGTTGTCCGGCACCTCCTGGCGGAAGGCGCGGTAAATCCGCTTGGGCTCCAGGAAAACAACCGGGTCCGGATCGCGGATCGCCGACAGCAGCAGGCCGTAGGCGCGCACCGGCGACGACGGGATCACGACCCGCACGCCGGGCATGTGCGCAAACAGCGCCTCGGTGCTCTCGGAATGGTGCTCGGGAGCGCGGATGCCGGTGCCGAACGGCGCGCGCAGCACCATCGGGCAGGTCAGCCGCCCGCGGGTGCGGTTGCGCATCCGGCTGGCGTGGCTGATGATCTGGTCGAGCGCCGGGTAGATGAAGCCCATGAACTGGATTTCCGGGACCGGCTTGAACCCTTGCGTGGCCATGCCCACGGACAGGCCGGCAATCATCGCTTCCGCCAGCGGCGTGTCGAAAACCCGCTCGGCGCCGAATTTTTCCTGCAGGCCCACGGTGGCGCGGAACACGCCGCCGTTCACGCCCACGTCCTCGCCGAAAACGACCACGCTGTCGTCGTGGGCCATCTCCCAGGCCAGCGCCTGGTTGACCGCTTCGACCAGCGTCAGGTTGGCCATCAGCCGTGGTCCGGAACCGGATACTTGCGGGCGATTTCCCGCTGGGCTTCGAGCGCGGCCGGCATGTTGGCGAACTGGTGCTCGAAGATGTCCTCGATATTCGGCCGGGGCGTCGCCAGGTAGGCCTCGACCTCCTTCTCGACCTCGGCTTCCAGCTCCCCGATCAGCGCTTCTTCCTGCTCGTCGGTCCAGCCGAAGCGCTCCTGCATGAAGCGCTTCATCCGGTGAAGCGGAGCGCGCCTCGCGGCCTGCTCGACCTCCTCGTCCGGGCGGTAGCGGGTGGCGTCGTCGGCCGTCGTGTGGTCCCCCAGCCGGTAGCTCAGGGCCTCGACCAGCGAGGCGCCGCCCCCGGAACGGGCCCGTTGCGTGGCGATTTCGGCGGCGTTGCGCACCGCGATCAGGTCGTTGCCGTCCACCTGTTCGCCGTGAATGCCCACGGCGATCGCCTTCTGCGCCAGCGTCTCGGCGCCGGTCTGGCCTTCCACTGGCATGGAGATGGCGTAGCGGTTGTTGGTGACCCAGAAGACCACCGGCAGTTTCATGGCGCCGGCGGCGTTCAGGGCCTCGTAGAACGCGCCTTCGGACGTGGCGCCGTCGCCGCACATTGCCACCGCGCAGGCCTCTTCGCCGCGCATCTTCAGGGCCAGCGCGGCGCCGGCGGCGTGCAGGCACTGAGTGGCGATCGGCACGCAGTACGGAAAATCGCGTCTGGCGCCGTCCCAGTCGTGGCCGCGCTCGTCGCCGCCCCACACGGCCAGCAACTGGCTCATGCGAACGCCCCGCCAGATCACCGCGCCGTGTTCGCGATACGAAGGGGCCAGCACGTCTTCGGGCCGCATGGCGGCGGCCAGGCCGATGTGGGCGGCCTCGTGGCCGTGGCTGGAGGCGATGGTGTTGACCTGGCCGGTGCGCTGCAGGTTGATGCAGCGGCGGTCGAACACCCGGGTCAGGTGCATGAAGCGATACATGCGCGCCATTTCGTCCGCGTCGGCGGCAAATTCGGGCAATTCTTGCTGCGCTTTACCGTGCTCGTCTAAGAACTGCGTATACGTAATTTCAAACTTTGCTACTACCGGCATCTGACTACTCAATTCGGGGAGCAAAGTATATCGCGGATGGCGGAAATGAGGCCGATGCGAAGGCCCGCGCCCCGGCGGAATCTATAATTCTCAATCGATGCTCACGCACATCGATTCGAAGCGGCGCCCCGGCATGGTGGACGTGGCCGACAAGGCCGTGACCAAGCGCACGGCCACGGCCCGCGCGCTCGTCGCGCTGCCCGCCGAGGTCGCCGCACAGGCCGAAAACGGCGAAATCAACACCCACAAGGGGCCGGTGTTCCAGACCGCGATCATCGCCGGCACCCAGGCGGCCAAGCGCACCCACGAGCTGATCCCCTTCTGTCATCCGCTCAAGCTCGAAGGCTGCCGGATCGCGCTGGAGCTCAAGGGAAACGAAATCGAGATCGAGTGCGCGGTCAAGGTCACCGGCAAGACCGGCGCGGAAATGGAGGCGCTCACCGGCGCCACGGTTGCCGCGCTGACCGTCTACGACATGCTGAAGTCGGCTTCGCACGGCATCGAGATCAGGGCGGCGCGGCTGGTCAGGAAGACCGGCGGCAAGAGCGACTACCGCGATGACGGCGCCGGCTGACGCGCCGATTTCCGGCGTGGTGCTGGCGGGGGGCCTGAGCACGCGATTCGGAAGCGACAAGGCCGCCGCCGAGATCGGCGGCGTGAGCCTGCTGGAACGAGCGGTCCGGCTGCTGGAATCGGTCCTCCACGACGTGTGGGTGTCGGTGCGCCCCGACCAGGCGTCCGACGCGTTGCGCTCGCGCTACCGCTGCCTTCTCGACCGCCATCCCGGCCAGGGACCGGCGGCCGGCCTGGAGGCGGCGCACGCCGCGGCGCCCGGGCGGGCCTGGCTGGCGCTGGCCTGCGATCAGCCCTCCCTGAGCGCCGCCGACATCGAGCGCCTGGTGGCCGAACGCGACCCGAACGCCGCCGCCACCGCCTGTTGCGATCCGGCCACCGGGGTGGTGCAGCCATTGTGCGCGATCTACGAACCCGCTACCCTTGCGGGCCTGGCGAAGGAAACGGCCGGCGGAACCGGCCCCTCGCCGCGCGCTTACCTGGAAAGCCGGCCGCTGAAACTGATTCCGATGCACATTACGAACATCAATAGTCCCGACGATCTGCGCAGACATACGCGCAGCGGAGCCACGACCCCATGAGCGAGAACGACAGCAACAAGCCGACGCGCAGCGAGGCCGAGCGGGCGGTGCGCGTTCTGCTGGGCTGGACCGGCGACGACGTCGAGCGCGAGGGCCTGGTGGACACGCCCAAGCGTGTCGTGCGCGCCTTCGAGGAATGGTTCAGCGGTTACGCCGTGGACCCGTACGACTTCCTCGCGCGAACGTTCAAGGAAGTGAACGGCTACGACGAGATCGTGGCGCTGACCCACATCGACTTCAACTCGCACTGCGAGCATCACATCGCGCCGATCATCGGCAAGGCCCACGTAGCCTACCTGCCGCGCGACAAGGTGGTGGGCATCAGCAAGCTGGCGCGGGTGGTGGACGCCTACGCGCGCCGCCTGCAGGTGCAGGAGAAGCTCACGGCGCAGATCGCCGAGTGCATTTCCAACGTTCTGGAGCCGCGCGGCGTGGCGGTGGTGGTCGAGGGCGCGCACGAGTGCATGACCACGCGCGGCATCGAAAAGCGCAACGTGAACATGGTGACCAGCCAGATGCTGGGCATTTTCCGCGACGACGCCCGTGCAAGGGCCGAATTCCTGGCAATGATCGACCGCGGGCGGTGATAATACGCGGCTCTGGGGAGTGCCGCGGAATATCACTTGGCTCACGAGGTCCGATCGATCGAAGACGCAAGGGCGCTGGAAGGCGTCGAGGTGGGCGTGTCCGACTGGATCGTGGTGGACCAGGAGCGGATCGACCGCTTTGCGAAAGCCACCGAGGACTACCAGTGGATCCACGTCGATCCCGACCGGGCGGCGCGGGAGCTCGACACCGGCGCCACCATAGCCCACGGCTACCTGACGCTGTCGCTGATCCCGGGCGCCACCGAGGAGTTCGTGCGGATGCCCACGCTCAAGCGGGCGATCAACTGGGGGCTGAACAAGGTGCGCTTTTCCAACATGGTCGTGTGCCCCAGCCGCGTGCGGGTGCGCACCACGGTGCTCAAGGCCCGGGTCCGCCTCGGCGGCATACAGATGACCTGCCGGCACAGGGTCGAGATCGAGGGCCAGAAAAAGCCGGCCTGCACCGCCGAGACCCTCGCCCTCTACATGATCTGACGCCTCAGCCCCGCGGATACCCCGTGGGCGTGTCCGGTCCCGCCGCGTTCGAGTAGTTGATCATCATGAACGTGATCCGCCCATCGGCGAACTCGAAGAAGTTCGAGTTCAGCAACTGCTGCACCGGGTGGTCCGCATAGAGCCCGCCGGGCTTGGGCGTCAGCCGCACGACAAAGCGGCTGGCCGCGCGCTGCCCCTCCACGTCGATCGTGTGGCGGAACTCGCCGAACCAGCAGTCGTAGTTGCCGCAAAGGTGCTCGAAGAAGCTCGGCAGCGGCTCCTGTCCGGGACCCGGTAACGGCGAGTAGCGCCGTTCGGGGTTGTCGCCGTGGCGTATCAGCACCTCGGCGTCGTCGGCGAAGCAGTCCCGCACCCCTTCCAGGTCGCCGGCGGACACGCCGCCGAAATAGCGGCGCTCAATGAAATCGATATACGCGGCTCGATCTTTCATTTCACCCTGGCGCGCGATTGAGGCCGCGCCATGCGGGCTAGCCGCCCGGTTGCATTTGCGCCATGAAACGGCGGATCCGGCGGGCGTTGGTCCCGACGTCGGAAAGGCCCAGCCGCGACTTGGAACGCACGTCCACCAGCGAACCGTCGTCGGTCTCGACGATGCGCACCACGATGTCGTCCTTGAAACCGAACCAGGCGGTCGTGGCGACGGCCTCCAGGCGCCCCTCGCCGGACGCCACCGTGATGAGTTCCCACTCCATGGCCCGCGCGGCGCTCTCGGCAAGCGCCATCGCCTCGGCCGGCGTCACGTCCAGCTCCAGCGGCACGATCTCCGGGTACGCCGCCAGTTGCTGTGCGGCGACCTCGCTGCCCGCGTATTCCGGCGGATTGGGCGACCCGGCGCGAAGCGGCAGGATGTCCACGAACTGAGGCGGGTTGACCGTGTCGGTGGTGATGTCGTGGATCGGCGGCGACACCTGCCCCTGGCGCAGCCACAGCAGGTTATTGAGGGTCATTCCCACGCACAGGACCAGTGCGATCCAGCACACGCCGTTGAACGCCCAGCTTCCCATCCGGCCGCGCCCGCCGATCATCCCCACCAGCAGGAACAGCGTCGCCAGGGCCATGATCGCAACGCTGGCGACGTAGCCGATAAAGGCGGGTGTAAGAGGGAGCGTCTCCAACCGGTATCCGCCGATGCTGGCCGCCACGACAACGGCGCCCACCGCCCAGATCCATACGCCTATCCTGGCGAGCGTAACGGACATCCTGCCGTGTCTGGCCATACCCGAGCCTCTCCCAACGCGAGCGACCTATCTTACGGCATTCCTTTTTCGCCGATGCTGTACGCTTTACGCATGGACACGCGATCCGACGCAATTAGTGTGGACGCCCTGAAGGGACTGATCGATCAGCTTGAGCTGGAGTCGCTGGAGCAGAACCTGTTCCGGGGGCAGAGCCGCGATTTCGGCACCGGCCGGGTGTTCGGCGGCCAGGTGCTGGGTCAGGCGCTGTACGCCGCCCTGCACACGGTGGAAGGCCGCGTCGCGCATTCGCTGCACGCCTATTTCCTGCGCGAGGGCGACACCCGCGCGCCGATCGTCTATGAGGTGGACCGCGCCCGCGACGGCGGCAGTTTCTCGAACCGCCGCGTGGTGGCCGTTCAGCACGGCCGGCAGATCTTCAACATGACCGCTTCGTTCCAGGCCGTCCAGGAAGGCCCCGAGCACCAGGACCCGATGCCCGACGCGCCGCCTCCCGAGGAATGCAAGGACCTGCGCGAACTGACCTCCGGCGAAGCGGACTGGATGCCGGCCCGCTATTTCAAACTGCTGAGGCTCACCCAGGCGCTCGACTTCAGGCCGGTGGACCCGAAGCACACGCTGGGCACGGGCGCCCGCGAACCCCGCCAACTGGTGTGGATGCGCACCTCGGCGCGCCTGCCGGACGATGTCGAGGCCCACCAGGCGTTTCTGGCCTTTGCCTCCGACATGGGGCTGATCGGCACGGTCACCTTCCCGCACGTTCTCCCGCCCACCGGCTTTCAGCTGGCCAGCCTCGATCACGCGATGTGGTTCCACTGCCCGGTGCGGGTGGACGAGTGGATGCTGTTCGACCTGCACAGCCCGCGGGCCGGGGGCGCGCGGGGCTTCGCCAGGGCGTCGGTCTATGCGCGCAACGGCACGCGGGTCGCGACCATGGCCCAGGAAGGCCTGTTCCGGGTCCGCAGGAGGGGGCGTCCGTGAGGACGCCCGGCTTGAGCGCGACGCCGCGCACGCTGTTCGAGAAACTCTGGGCCGCCCACGAGGTGGCGCGCACCGACGACGGGCAGTCGCTGATCGCCATCGACCGGATATTCCTGCACGAGCGCACCGGCACGCTGGCCCTGCAGGCGCTGAAGAAGGCCGGGCGGACGATACGACATCCCGGGCGCGCCTTCTGCGTCATGGACCACATCGTCGATACCAAGCCCGGACGGCCCGGGCTGACGCGCATGCCCGGCGGCGCCGAGTTCATCACCGCCACGCGCGAGGCGGCGCGCGAGGCCGGCATCCGGCTGTTCGACATCGACGACCCCAGCCAGGGCATCGTGCATGTCATCTCGCCCGAACTCGGCATCGCCCTGCCCGGCCTGACCCTGGTATGCCCCGACAGCCACACCTGCACGGTGGGCGGATTGGGCGCGCTGGCCTGGGGCATCGGCACCACCCAGGCCGAGCACGCGCTGGCCACGGGCACGCTCCGGGTGGAGAAGCCCTTGTCGATGCGGGTTAACTTTGTCGGCCGCCCGGACCCGGCGGTCACGGCCAAGGACCTGATCCTGGCGGTGATCGCGAAGCACTCCGCCACGGGCGGCCTGGGCTGCGCGGTGGAGTTCGCGGGCGAAGCGATCGACGCGCTGGGCGTGGAAGGCCGTATGACGCTATGCAACATGGCCATCGAGTTCGGCGCCTGGACCGGCATGGTGGCGCCGAACGAGGACGTGTTTGATTACGTGAACGAGCGCGAGTTTTCCCCGCGCGGCGCGCTTTGGGACCAGGCGCTGGCGGCCTGGCGCGAGCTGAAGACGGACGAAGGGGCGGAGTTCGACCGCGAATTGGAACTCGACTGCGAAGGCATGGCGCCGCAGGTGAGCTGGGGCACCAGCCCCGAGCACTCGACCGGCATTGACGCGCAGGTGCCGGAACCGGACGGCGACGCCGGGCGGCGCGAGGCCATGCGCCGGGCGCTGGACTACATGGACCTGGCGCCGGGCCAGAAGATGGATGAATTGGCGATCGGCGCGGCCTTCATCGGCTCGTGCACCAACGCGCGCCTGTCCGATCTCCGGGCGGCGGCCAAGCTCCTCGACGGCCGGCGCGTGGCCGAGGGCGTCAAGGCCATCTGCGTTCCCGGCTCCATGGCGGTGCGCGCCGCCGCCGAGGCCGAGGGCCTTCACCGGGTGTTCGAGAACGCCGGCTTCGAGTGGCACGAGTCCGGCTGCTCGATGTGCTTCTACGCCGGCGGCGACGGATTCGGCGGAATGCGCACCGTGTCCAGCACCAACCGCAATTTCGAGAACCGCCAGGGCCCCGGCGCGCGCACCCACCTGGCCAGCCCCGCCACCGTTGCCGCCTCCGCCGTCGCGGGCCGCCTGACGGACCCGCGCAAACTGCGCTGATGGGGCCGGTGTCGTGAGGGGCGTGGTTTCAGGCGTGGCGGCGCCTCTGATGCGGCGCAACGTGGATACGGACGCGATCATTCCGAGCCGCGAGATGAAGCGGGTGTCGCGCGAGGGCCTGGGAGAAGGCCTGTTCGCCAACTGGCGCTACGCCGATCTCGCGACGCGCGAGGAGGCGCCGGGCTTCGTGCTGAACCGGGCCCGCTACCGGGAGGCGAAGATACTGATCTCCGGCGACAACTTCGGCTGCGGCTCGTCGCGCGAGCACGCCGTCTGGGCGCTGGCCGACTGGGGCATAGGCGCAATCATCGCACCAAGCTTCGGCGAAATCTTCCAGGCCAACTGCGCGCAGAACGGCATCGTGGCGGTGGTCCTGCCGGAGGAACAGGTGGACGCGCTCGGCGCAGAGGCCGAACGCCGGGAACTGCGCCTCACGGTGGACCTCGGCGCCTGCGAAGTCCAGCGCGTCGGCGACCGGGCCCTGCCCTTCTCCATCAAGCCCCGCGACCGCGAAATGATCCTCAAGGGCCTCGACCCCATCGCCCTCACCCTCAACGAACACGCCGCCGCCATAGAAGCCTTCGAAAAATCCGACCGCACCGCCCGCCCCTGGGCCTGACCCCTGGGAGCGAGGGCATGTCCCCCACGGCCTCCCGTCCTCCCTCCCACCACGTTACAATTCGCAAACACCTCGGCATAGGAGTTTCGCCAGCACAAGCAATTGCACAAGCGCCTAACGGCCGTTTACCTACCACCGGAAACAACAAAAGTTCCGGCCGCGCTCTCTGAAATTGGCTCAACCCCAATTCCGAGGTCTTTCCTGGCAACCGTAGGTAAATTCAATGAACAATCAGCAATTGCAGCACGATCCTCGGCCGGGCGGCGCAGACCGCCCCGACTGGGCCGACATCGAAAAAGTACTGGGCCGGTACGAAAAGTTCGTCCGAGATCGAAAAATCGACAGAGCTTACAGAGTGGGCACTACAGCCTTCTTTCTACTCTGCAATGGCGCCATGTTCCTGGCGTATCTACGGATGGCAGTCCAGCACACCGACGAAAACCCGCTGCTGGCAATTCTCCCCTACCTGTCATTTCTGGGAGTCGCCGCCTGTTTTGTTTGGTGGGGCCTGGTGAGAGGCTCGTACTTCTTGTGGGATGAAAACAAGGGCCCCGAAACCAATGCTAGAAGAGATTTGCAGCGAGAGGCGATCCGCATGCACTTGTACTGGTTGCTGGACAGGATCCCGTTACATGACCAGACCCCGCCCAAGGGACTGGCAACCGCGGTCCCGTTGGCGTTCCTTGCGATACACATCTTCCTGGGAGTATTCCTCGCCGCAATAGTGGCTTGATTGTTCCGGCGAACGATTTCAGGAAACCGTTAGCAGGCGGATGTAAACCGTTTCACCCATCACAAGGTAGCCCACAAAAATTCGGGGTTGCCCCGACTCCGGATCCGGCCCCGTGACAAAGAGACGGCAGCCAGTACCCAGCCTGGGCTCCGGTACGCCTATTCGGTGAGCTACGATCTTTAGATGTTCGACGAGGTCGTCCCAGAAGCGACCAAATTTCGGGTTATTGGCCTTTTCGGATTCCACATAAGCGCTTATTGTCGGGGTCAGACGGATCTTGAACCCCGTGGGAGGGCGTGCAAAACGCATCGCTCATTCGGTAAAGGCCGCCTTATGTTCCAAGGCAAAAGCCAAGTCTCCAGGCAGTACATCTGACGGAATGACGGCTGCAGCCCGTATTGGCATTTGCTCGCCGTTTGCGAGTTCCTCCCAAATGGGCCCATGAGTTCGCTCGCTTGCCTCCTTCGCCGACAGCGGTACGATGGCGTCAATCGATTCATGAAGCGTTTCCACTTCTTCCGGGGAAAACCACGACGCTTCAGCTCGTTCCAGATGCAAGAATTCCTTGCGATCCCCAACCGGCGTGGGTGTTCGCCGCTCGACGATTTTCTTGCTTTTCATGAGGCTTTCCAGTGCCTGATAAATGTCATTGGGTACAGGACCATTGTCCATCCGGACATACGATTTTTGACCGGACACGCTGTGTCCATGCCGGCGATAATGCAGTACGTCCGCGTACCACATGACTTTGCACAACTTGGTCGCACCAAGTTGCCACGGTTGCGTGTGGCTGATGATGTAGTGAGCAACCCTCCTGGTTTTCCGCTGAGAAACTATCGAAGGATTCATGATCGGGAATGTTCAATGCTCCGGATCCGAATTGGACCCTTTGGAGTCGGTAAAGGAACTGTACCACACAACCTTTTTCTTGCGTCAGCCTGAAAATTCGAGCTATTTCACGAGTTTTACTCATTTTCGCCGTTTATCGGGGTGGTTGCGCGGGCGGCGGGAAACGCGGTACGCTGGCGGGCTGTGAATACGGGTGAATGCAGGCCGTTGGCGGGGCTTAGGGTCCTGGAGCTGACGCACATGGTGATGGGGCCGGCGTGCGGGCTGGTGCTGGCGGACCTTGGGGCGGACGTGATCAAGGTGGAGCCGCCGGGCGGCGATCCGACGCGGAGGCTGCCGGGTTCCGGCGCGGGCTATTTCCCGATGTACAACCGCAACAAGCGGAGCATCTGCCTCAATCTCAAGTCGCCCGAGGGCATGGACACGGCGCTCAGGCTCGCCGACCGCTCCGACGTGCTGATCCAGAACTTCCGGCCCGGCGCAATGCAGCGCCTGGGCCTGGACTACGAGACGCTGTCGAAGCGCAATCCGCGCCTCATCTACTGCACCGAGAAGGGCTTTCAGGCCGGCCCGTACGAGAACCGCGCGGCGCTCGACGAAGTGGCGCAGATGATGGGCGGGCTGGCCTACATGACCGGGCCGCCGGGCCGCCCGCTGCGCGCCGGCGCTTCGGTGATCGACGTGCAGGGCGGGATGTTCGGCGCGCTGGGCGTGCTGGCGGCGCTTAACGAGCGCGAGCGCACCGGGCGCGGCTGCGAGGTCGTGGCCACGCTCTACGAGAGCGCGGTGTTCCTCGTGGGCCAGCA
Source organism: Gammaproteobacteria bacterium (assembly GCA_011523505.1). Classification (GTDB taxonomy): domain Bacteria; phylum Pseudomonadota; class Gammaproteobacteria; order Steroidobacterales; family Foliamicaceae; genus Foliamicus. The sequence goes on along the minus strand of WTGP01000015.1, from coordinate 13,042 downwards.
CATGGCGCAAAAGGCCGTAACCGGCACCGCCGCCACGCCGATGCCCGCGCGCGTATCGGCCTGGGCCATCTACGAGGTGTTCGCCACGAAGACGGGCGAGCAGATCTTCGTGGGAGTGGTGAGCGACGTGCAGTGGGTGCGCTTCTGCGAGGCCTTCGAACTGCACGAGCTGGGCAGCGACGAAAACCTCAAGACGAATTCCGGGCGGGTGGCGCGCCGCGACGAGTTCATCCCGAAGATCAAGGAAACCTTCGCGGCCATGACGCCGGCGGAACTCATGGAGCGATGCGCGCAGGCGGGCCTGCCGTTCGCGCCCATCACCCGCCCCGAGGACCTGTTCGACGACGCCCACCTGACCGCTTCCGGCGGGCTGCTCGAAGTCACCGTTCCCGACGGCGAAAACGCCGGCGAAAAGGCGTCCCTGCCGGCGCTGCCCGTGTCGGTGGGCGGCAGCCGCCCGACGCTGTTCCGCGACGTGCCCACAGCCGGCCAGCACGCCGAGGAAATCCTCGCCGAATTAGCGGATACCTAGCCCGGGAGCGAAGGCATGAGCCTCACGGCGTCCCGGGGAACGCAATGACAAAACTCAACCTCGAGGGCTACAGCAACCCCCTTTCGCCGGAGGGCAAGGCCGCGCTGGTCACGCCCACGCCGCACCACTACGGCGGGCATTTCCTGTTCGTGGACTACCGCGCCGACGTCGAACAGGTGGCGCGCTACCTGCCGGCGCCGCTTAAGCCGGACCCTACCGGCCGCGCGTTCGCGATCGTGGATGAGCTGGTGTGCGTGCCGGGCGACAACCCGGAACTCGTGTATGACAACCCCGAGCGCACCCGTTACACCGAGGGCGTCGTGGGTCTGCGGTGCTCGTACAAGGGCGAGCCCGGAACCTTCATGAACGCGATGTGGGTGTCGAAGGACTGGTCGATGACCTTCGGCAACTTCATGGGCTGGCCGAAGAAGATCGCCCGCATCCACCTGACGCATGTCCCGCCCAACCATCCCGTGATCAGGCCGCTGGGCGTAGGCTCGAACTTAAGAGGCGTCGTGGACCGCGAGGGATACCGCATCGTGGACCTGTCGGTGCGCCTGGAGAAGCGCGAGGACGACTCGGCCGCGCCGAAGTTCGGCTGGCTCTACTCGGTACGCTACTACCCGGCCATGAGCCCCAGCGTGCCGGCCACGAAGCAGTTGATCCGCAACCGTATCAGCAACACGCGCGCGATCAACGTGTTCTCCGGAGAAGGCAGCGTCGAATACGGCTATTCGGACAACGAGGAACTGCTGCCGCTCAAGCCGGTGGAGGTGATCCGGGGGTATTCGTACAATCCGTGCTGGACGACGGCGCACACGGCGGAGTTGCTGGAGACTTACGAGTAAGGATCATGCAATTTCTGAACGCGGACGAACTCGAAGCGGGATTGCCCGAAATCCTCGCCTCACCCAAAGACGACGGGGTCGTCTCGATGATCGTTCGCCGGCCGGACACCAACCAGCGCGAAGTGCTGGATTCAGGCGAGCTGGACGTCGCCGAGGGACTCGTCGGGGACAACTGGCGCACGCGCGGGAGCCGAATGACGGCCGACGGATCGGCCCATCCGGACATGCAGCTCAATATCATGAACTCGCGGGTCATCTCGCTTGTGGCGAGGTCCAGGGAGCGCTGGGCGCTGGCGGGCGATCAGTTCTTCGTGGACCTCGACCTCGGCAAGGACAACCTACCCGCCGGCACCCGGCTTGCCATGGGTTCGGCCGTCATCGAGGTCACTTCGATTCCGCACCTCGGCTGCAAGAAGTTCACGGCCCGGTTCGGGCTGGAAGCGATGAAGTTCGTGAATTCGCGGCGCGGGAAGGCGCACTGCTTTCGGGGCATCAACGCGAAGGTCGTGCAGTCGGGCCGAGTGAGCGCCGGGGACCCGATCCGAAGGCTCTAGCGAAATCCCCTACGGTTCGGCCATGCGGTAGCCCACGCCGCGCTCGTTGAGGATGTAGCGCGGCCGCGCCGGATCGTCGCCGAGCTTGCGGCGCAATTGCTTGACAAAGGTGCGCACGCGGTCGGGATCGCCGGCGCCCGGTTCCTGCCACATCTGGCGGATCAGCGCGTCGTAGTTGACGCAGCGGCCCGCATTCACGGAAAGAATGCGCAACAGCTCGTACTCGCCGGCGGTCAGACGCAGTTCTTCTCCCGCCAGCGTCACGCGCCGCTGCGAATAGCGCACCGTGAGGTCCCCGAGCGTAAACGTCTCCGGTTCGGCGCGCGCGCGCAGGGCCGCCCGGATCCGCGCCGTCAGCTCCGTCGCCGAAAAGGGCTTGACCAGGTAATCGACCGCTCCGCGCTCCAGGGCCTTGGCGATGGTTTCGTCCCGGCCGTAGGCGGAAATGAAGATAACCGGCAGATCGGCCAGCTCGGGAACGGTTCTCATCAGTTCGATGCCGTCGGTGTCCGGCAGCATCAGGTCCAGCAGCACCAGCCGGGGCTTTTCCGTGCGGACAATGCGGGAAATTTCGCGGTGCTCGCCGGTAACCACGGGGTAATAGCCCGCGCGCGTAAGCGCTTCGCGCGCGAAGCGCAGCACCCGCACGTCGTCGTCCACCACCAGGATGGGCACCCGCCTGCCCGCCCCGCCGGAGGCGCCCGGCGCAGTCCGGCCGTCTCCGACCGCCATCGTCTCTTCCTCGGCCACCGGCAGCGTAAAGCTGAATCGCGCGCCCTGGTCCGTTCCGCCGCTCTCGGCCCGGATCCGCCCGCCATGCGCCTCGATCAGCCCCTTGCAGATAACCAGTCCCAGGCCGGCCCCCCGCTGGCCGCGCGGCGCGTCCTGGTCGTTACCGCCCGCGTACTTGCGAAACAGCTGCGGCAGTTTCTCCGGCGGCACGCCGCGGCCCTCGTCGGTCACCGAAACCGTCACCTGCATGCCGTCCCGCGACGCGGCCACTCGGATGGGCGTGAACCCCGGCGAATGCCGCGCGGCGTTGGAAAAGAGATTGCCCAGCACCTGCGCCATGCGCCGCCCGTCCGCCAGCACGCGCGGAAGGTCGCGTGGAAGATCGATCAGGATCGGGTGCGCGCCGCCGCCGCTCGAGAACGCGTTGCGCGCCTGCTCCACCATCGCCGAGACTTCGGTCGGCACCGGCGATACGGACAGCATCCCCGCTTCGATCCGGCCCACGTCGAGCAGGTCGCTGATCAGCTTGTGCATGTGGTCCGCCTGCTCGTCGATCACCCGGAAGAACTGGTCGGTCTCGGCGGGGTCCGGCGACGGCGAGCCGCCGAGCCAGATCGTCGTTGACCCCTTGATGGCGGCCAGCGGCGTGCGCAGTTCGTGGCTCACCATGCTCAGGAACTCGGAGCGCTGCCGGTCCAGCTCCTCCAGCGGCCCCAGATCCTGCATCGTGACCACGACCGATTCGAGATCGCCCAGCGCGGACCGATTCAGCGTCACGTTCACCAGCACGGCCACGCTGCGGCCGTCCGGCACCGACAGCACCACCTCCTCGGCGCGCATGGTCCGCGCCCCGCCGAGTTCACGAAGCAGCGGGAGTTCATTCATTGCCAGTTCGGTGCCGTTGGGGAAGCGGCAGGTCAGCGCCTTCATGGCCTCCTCCGGAGCCACGCCCGGGGGCAGCAGTTGCTCGACCAGGCGCCGCGCCTCCTGATTGAACGACACCGCCTGGCCGGTCTTCGCGTCGAGCACGACAACGCCCACCGGCGAAGTCTCCACCAGCGCTTCAAGATCGGCCCGCGCCCTCTGCTCGCCGCGGTAGGTGCGGGCATTGGCGATTGCCGTCGCCGCCTGGGAGGCGAACAGCATCAGCAATTCCTCGTCTTCCTGCGTGAAATCCGCCGCGTCCTCCTTTTCCGCCAGAAAGAAATTGCCGACCTGCTCCCCGCCGTGGCGCATCGGGATCGACTGCAGCGTTTTCGAACGCATCAGGTCGGGAGAAAAGCCGCGATCGTGCACGTAGTCCGGCAGGTCCGCCAGCTGCAACGGTCCCGGCAGGTCGCGCAAGTGCGCGAACAGCCGCGGCCCTTCGGACCACTCGGCGAACCGGCGCTTTTCCTCGGGCGTGAACCCGGAGGTAACGAAGTCGCGCACCTCACCGGTCTCGTCGATCGTCACGATCACGCCGTAGCTCGCCCGGGTGAGGGCGCGCGCGCTGTCCACGACCTCCTGCAGCACGGTGGCGAGATCCAGGCTTGCGCTGATGCGCAGAATCGCCGCGCTCAATTGCGAGATGCGCGCGCGTAACGCCTCGATCTGCTGCGTGAGCTCTGCCGTCATGACGCGACGACCTGCCGCGAGCTTAGAGGGCGGGGGTAAGGGCGCCGATGTTGCGCAGGAGCCCCACGCGGGCCTCGGCCAGTTCGATGCGCTTCTCGAGCAGGGTCACGTCGGTCTCGGCCACGATTTCCTCGGCCTCGAGCTGGTCCAGCACGGTCCCGCGGCCTGCGCGCAGCCTCTCTTCCACGATGGACACGATCTCCGCGGCGTCTTCCAGCGAGCGTTCCAACTCCAGGCAGGCCCGCGCCAGGCCGTTGACCAGGTTCCAGGAAACGACAATGTTGAGTTCGATCTGCTCCAGGTCGGCGTCCAGGTCGTACTGGGCCGCGTCCCTGGCATAGCGCGCCTTGCGCAGCGCCGCGAACTTCCTGCCCCCCTCGAAAAGGGGCATGCTCAACACCAGCTGGACGTCCGCGTCGCGGGTCTTGATTTCGCCCACGTAGCCGTCGCCCCCGCCCAGCTTCAGGTCCAGCGACGGCCAAAGCTCGGCGCGCTGGAATTTCATTCGGCTGTCCGCGACAACCAGGCTCTGGCGGGCCTTGCCGGCGATCGGCGCGCCTTCCAGACCGAGCGTCTTGGCCTCCGCCAGCGTAGGCGGCTGACGACGCTGCAGATCCACCAGGCCCTCGGCGTCGAGGTTTTCGCGGAGTTCGCCGGTCAGCCGCGCAAGTTCGGACTGCGCGCGGTTATAGGCGGTCTCCGCCTCAATCCTCTGCGCGCGGGCCTGGTGCAGGTAGCGCAGGACCTCGTGCATCTGGGTGAGGTCCGACCGGCCCAGCGCCAACTGTTCGCGCACCGTGGTTTCCTGCTCGCCCACCAGGCTTTCGAATTCGATGCGGCGGTTCAGGATGCGGCGGCGATGCACCTGCTCGGCATAGGCTGTCGCGGCATCGGCCAGAACCGACTGGCGGGTGTCGTCGGCGTCGAATTCGGCAGCCGCGATCAGGGCGCTGGCCTCGCGCTCGCGCGCGCCGATGCGCCCGAAGGAGTAGATGGTCTGCTTGACCTCCAGCCCGGAAGTTCGTGAATTGCCCTCGTAGATTCCGATATTGCGCGCCTCGTTGCGGTTATAGCCCCAGCCACCGCCGCCGGTGATATTGACGGTCGGGAAGCGCAGGCTTCGGGCCTCGGAGAATTCCTCGCCGGCTTCCTGCACCCGGCTGCTGGCGGCACGAATGCGGGGATCGCGCTGCACGGCGTCGAGCAGCGCCTGTTCGAGGGAATACGGTGCGTCGTCGATGCCTCGCGCTTGCTGGGCCGAGGCGGGGGCGGCGAGGAAAGCGCAAGCGGCCAGGGTCGCGAGCGCGAGGGCGGGTCGTCCCCGGTCGAGCGGAAGTGCGATGTTCATTCTTCTTTCATGCCTCGCCGGATGGCGTCGGAAATCGGCTCCGCCAGGTATTGCACCAGCGTGCGCTTGCTGCCGGTGAAGGTCACGTCCACCGGGAACCCGGGCCGGATGTCCTTGTCGCCCAGCTTGACGAGTTCCGATTCCGGAATGGCGATGCGCGCAAGATAGTACTGAAGCTGCGTGTTGTCTTCGGTGAAGATGTCCGCGGAAACCAGGATGACTTCGCCGATGAGCTCGGGCGTGGCGCGCTGCTTGAAGGGCGTAATCCGCAGGCGCGCCTCCTGCCCTATGTGGACGTTGTCCACGTCGGTGGGACGCACCTGCGCTTCCACGATCAAGGTGTCGTCCTCGGGAACGATGTTCATGATCGTCTGTCCGGGGTCCACCACTTCGCCCAACGTGTGCACCTGCATATTGATGACCTTGCCTTCCTGAGGCGCGGGTATCCGGGTGCGCAAGACCTGGTCGCGAACCGCGAACAGCCGGTCGCCGGATTCGAAAACGACATTCCGCGCTTCGGTCAGGTCCGTGGACAGCTCGGTGCGATAGTCGTTCTTCAACTGGATGACCTGCTGGCGGGTCTCGCCGATCGCCAGTTGCGCCTCGGCGATCTCGGCGCCGATCTGCCCCACCTGGCCGCGCGTCTGCGCCAGGTTCAGCCGCTGCTGGGTAAGCAACTCTTCGGAAACGTAGTCCTTTTCGGCCAGGCTCTCCAGCGTTTCCACCTCTTTCTCCAGCAAGGCCTGTTCCTGTTCGGAAGCCTCGCGCCGGGCCTGCAGGCCCCGGACCTTTTCTCCGAGCTGTTCCACTCGGCTGTTCAGAATGTCGATCTCGCCGGCGTGCTGGGTCCGCCGTTCCTTGAACAGGTCGATCTCGGCCTGGATGATTTCCTCGATCCGGACATCGCCGCGCAGCGACTCGAATTCCCTGGAGAACTGAACTTCCTCGCGGCCATAGAGCTCGGCACTCAGCCGGTCGATCTCGGCCAGGGCGCCGTAATAACGCGCCTCCAGCAGGTCCTGCTCCGCTCGCGGCTTGGTGTCGTCGAGGGTCAGCAGCGTGTCGCCGGCCGCCACCGTATCACCCTCGCGGACGAACATTTCCTTGACGATTCCGCCTTCCAGGTGCTGCACGCTCTTGTTTTCGCCGGCCACCTCGACGATGCCGGTCGCGACCACGCCTTGGGCCAGTGGGGCCAGCGAACCCCAGAGGACGAAGATCAGCAGCGCCCCGGTCACTACGCTTCCGCCAATCCACATGGCGCGATCCTTCAGCGGATCGATGGTCTCGTTTTCCTCGATTTTCGGGGGCGTCTCGAAGATTCGCTTGAGAAAGGCCAGCACCTTCTCGCGCCAGTTCTGCGGGGGGGCTTGCATCTGAAATTTCATTGCGTGTATTTAACCTGTATCGGTTTGGCCGGACCGGCGGGCTGTTGCGCGGGGCGGCCCGCCCGGGCCTGGGCCTTGGGTTTGGCGAACTGCCCCAGCACCTCGTCGCGCGGGCCGAAGTTCACGAGCTGTCCCTCGTTCATCACGCCGATCCTGTCGACGCGCCGAAGCAGCCGGATGTTATGGGTAATCAGCACCGTTGTGATCCTGCGCTCGCGCAGCGTATCCAGGACCTGCGCCAGCGCTTCCTGCCCCTCGCTGTCGAGGTTGGAATCCGGTTCGTCCAGAACGATAAACGCCGGATCGTCATACAGCGCGCGGGCCAGCGCCACGCGCTGGCGTTGACCTGCCGACAGGCCACGTCCGCCCGCGCCGATCGGCGAAGAATAATTACCGGGCAGACGCATGATCACGTCGTGGCAGCCAGCCATTTGAGCGGCGGCGATCACGGCCTCGGCCTCGGGCTCCTGAAGGCGCGAAATGTTCTCGGCCACCGTGCCTTCGAACAGTTCCACGGTCTGCGGCAGGTAGCCGAAGTGCTTCAGGCGCAGGTAGTCCGACCAGCCGTCGATACTCGCGCCGTCCAGGCGCAATGCTCCTTCGGAAGGTGGCCAAACGCCCATCATCACGCTGGCCAGCGACGATTTGCCGCTGCCGCTGGGACCGATCAACCCGGTCAGCGTGCCGGATTGCAGGGTGAAGTTCACTCCGCGCACGACCGGAGTCTCACCCCCGGGGGGAACGGTGCTCAGGTTTTCCGCTTCTACCTTGCCTTCGGGTCGCGGCAGGTCCGTCGCATCGGCGTCCGGATCGGCGCCGAAACCCTCCAGCAGCGCATTGACCCGGCGCCATGCCTGGCGGGCGCCGACAAATCCGCGCCACGCGGTGATGCCCTGCTCGATCGGCTGCAGCGCGCGGCCCATGATGATCGAACCGGCGATCATCATTCCCGGAGTGAGGTCACCCTGCAGGACCAGGTAGGCGCCGGTTCCGAGAATGCCCACCTGCACGGAAAAGCGGAAAGCCTTGGTGGAGGCCAGCAGAGCGCTCAGGCGTCCGGCGGCGGCGGACTGGAACGCGGCCGAGCGCCGGTGGCGGCCGCGCCAGCGGTCCATCAGCCCTTCGAACATGCCCATGGCCTTGAGCGCGTCGGAATTGCGCATCGAGGATTCCAGGAGCTGATGCGATTGCAGGCCCTCGATGGCGGCGGCGCGCATCGGCAGGCGCGAGCGGAATTCCGCCAGCATGCCCAGCGTGAAGATCACCAGCGCTCCGAATGTGGCCACGGCGCCCAGCAGCGGGTGAAATATGAAGATCACCGCCGTGAAGATGGGCGTCCAGGGAATGTCGAAAAAGGCGAAGATCGTGGGACTGCCCATGAACTGGCGAATGGAATCGAGATCCCGCACGGGCTGAGTGGAGCTCTGCTGCTGACTGGCCAGGTTGCTGCGGAACGCGCTGGCCAGCACGTCGTTGGCCATGTTCAGGCCGAGCGCCAGGGCGATCCGCTGCATGAGCCGCTGCCGGACCCATTCGAGAAAACCGAAGCAGACCAGCAGAAAAACCGCGATGAGCGTGAGCATCGCCAGCGTTTCCCCGCTGCCGCTGGTAAGCACGCGGTCGTACATCTGCAGCATGTACACCGGCGAGACCAGCATCAGGATGTTGACCAGCGAGCTGAACCCCGCGATGGCGGCAAATCCGCCCCGATACTGATTCAGCGCCGCCCGCAAAGGCGTGACGGGACGCTCGGTTTCGGGGTTCTTGGGCTGGTCGTTCATGTCAACTCAGGCCGGGAGAGCGGGTATCTTGCCCTCCACGAGGGCGGGACGCCCTCGCTCCCAGGTCTAAGCGGCAGTGCCGCCGTTGGCCTGAGCGGCGCGCTGCTTCTCGACCTCCTGGCGCAGGCGCTCGTTCACCTCCTGCATCATGCGCAGCGTGCGGAGAAAGCCGGGCCAGGGCATGGCCACGCGGGTCTTCGGAAACATCTTGGGCGGCGCGTTCTCATCGCCCCCGGCTGCCTCGTCTGCCTCGAATTCACCGAACTCGAGGCGCACGACGCCGTCACGCAAGGTGGCCGACATCAACCCGTCAACAAAAATCTTGGTATCGCTCATCTGGCTTTTTCTCCCTTAGAGACATCAACAAAGCTGCGGCACTGGGCTGTAGCGCCCAGCCAACCCGTTAAGGATTCTAGCGGAGATATGGGGCTGCAAGCAGGCGATTCAACCCGGACATCGCCCCGGGAAGGGAGCGCAACCTGCGCTGCTTACTCTGATTCGGAAACTTCGAGATTCGTTACGCTGATTCTTGGGGAATCCGAGAGTTGTCCCTGGATGTAATTGACCTCACCATGGAGTTCCTGCACGTCTTCTCTCACGGCCTGTATCTCTTGTCGAAGATCTCCAATATCGTTTCTTACATTCACAAACTCTCCTTGCACATGATCATCCACAGTCTTGATATGCTCAGTAACGCTACCAACGCGCTCTGTGATTTCCGAGGACATACACCTTTGCAATGTCACCGTAGCAATGACTACAGACGCAATCACCGACACAGCAGAACTATTTGAAACGAAAAATTGCCAGAAACGATTCTTCGTTTCAGGCGGTATTTTCTTCGGCTGCCCTGTTTCGGTCAGCGACGCACCCTGGGAACTATTCATCAAGCGCCGCCCTATACCAATCTACCGCTTCACCAGACAAAACCCCAGAGGTTTTCACCATCGGAGCGACGATTCCCCAAGGAGCTTTTCTGTCTGTAGTTATTCCAAGCCGTTCCCGAATTGTCTGCGCTGTCGCCACGCCTTTGGCGGCAACAAAGTACAGAGTTTCACTGACCCGAAAGTGATGATCTGGCCATTCTGACTTAACTTTTTTCTCAATCTTGAGACTAGGTTCGGTCAACGCAACGAGGTACAAGGACACGCTCATTTCTCCGACTCGAACTTCGCCACAGTCCCGCGTGCGGCGGTCTGCCAAATCGTCATTTCAGCCTCCTTACAAACCGACAATTTCTATACGCAGACGGACGGAATATCCCCTATATCCGTCAGGCTCCAAATCGTAACACGAGCGTATGAAACGCTTCGAAATTAAAAGTAGGGTCTTGGTCGAATAAATCAGGTTCAGAAGCAAATGCGGAACACTGTGCTGTATTCCTGATCGACTCATAACATGGACTGCCACAGTGTCGGGCAACCTGCTGAATACAAGAACTGTGATTCGGTTACGTTAATCCCAGTCGAAGCCCTTGTTGACCAGACATGCGGCGCGGTATCTCTGCCGGGCGGCGCTGCGTTCGCTTAGCGGAGTTATTTCCGCTGTGGCTTTGATGGATTCCATTTCACACTCCATGAACGCCTTTTCCGCCTCCTCTTCCGTAAGCGTGGGATGGTGTTGCGGGATGCTCGATCTTTCAAAATAGTCCAGCAGAGCGAATCCCCCATACAGCACGCCCACCATCACGGCGACAACGAAAATCGTCTTGACTATTTCTCCGAATTTAGCCGTGTCTGCAATCTTCACCCATTTCCACCAAATCGGCGCGGCAGTCAACAGCAGCACGCCCGCGATGATGGAACCCAGTACGGATGATGCAATCGTGGAAGGATTCAACCATTCAACCATGATTCAGCGTGTCATCCTGCCGCCACAATGCGGACTTGCTCAGGCCGGTCATTTCGATCGCGAGCGGCGCGGAGGTTTGGGTCAGGCGCTGTCAATGGCGTCCAGAACGTCGTCCTTGATATCGTCAGCCACCACGTAGCCGAAGATCAGCAGGCCCGCGGCCACGCCGCCGAGGACCATCACCACCCTGCTCCCGTTGCCGCCGGACCCCTCGTCGCCGTTCTCTTCCTCGCCCTCATCGGCGTAAAGCGCCAGATTGCGGATGAATGGACCTTTGAGGCGCAGGTCCTCAATCCGCCCGCGCGGCGTCGAGACGCGCGCGTTCAACTGCACCATGGGGCGGAACACCATCGGCCGAAGCGGAGTCGGCTGCGCGGCAGGCCGTTGGTTCAGTGCGCCGATGCCGAGTCTCAGGCGCGGATCACCGGCGCCGAAAGAGATGCTCAGTTGCGCCGCCATGCCCGGTTCGGCCGCCACCGCGCCGGGAGCCGCCGCAATACCGAGAAGGGCCAGCGCCGCCGCGACGAGAATCAGGGGCATCCACCGGTCGTCATGAAATGTTCTTCCTTTTCACAGATTCTGCTGGCCGCCGCCGCGGGGGCGGCCCGACAGCCATTCGTTAATTTCGTCGCGCCGCCATCGAACGGCCTTTGCGGTCAAGCGCAGCGGAGGAGGGAAATTCCCCTGTTTGATCAGCCGGTACAACGTGGACTTGCTCAGTCCCGTCATCTGTTCCACCGAACGCCGGCGCAGCATACGCTCGTCGCCCTGGATCTTCATGCACTCCCCTGTAGCGTGCGATTTTCGGCTGCCATTCGCGCAACCTACCTAATCTAGAGAGGACTATACGAATAGATTGTGAGTATTTTGTGCGATCTAGTGCTTGTGCCGTGTGTTTTTCGTGACAGGACGGACGTAGTCCGCCCATTCCTGCATCAGTTTGCGCCTACGGTCGAACAGATCCGTGCGGCGGTAAGCGCGTTCGACGCGATTCGAGTTGACGTGCGCGAGAGCCAGCTCGCAGACCTCGCGGGGCGCGTCCGAGCATTCGGCGGCCCAGTCCCGGAAACTGCTGCGCATGCCGTGCGGGACGCACCCCAGCTCGAGTTCCCGGCAAAGCCGCGACAACGAAGCGTCGTTCAGCGCCCGGCCATGCGGCGCCGGGAACACCAGCGCGGAATCCTCCCCCAGCCCGCGCGCCGCCGACAGCACGCGCAGCGCCTGGCGGGACAGCGGCACCCTGTGCGTGCGCCTGGCCTTCATGCGCTCGGCCGGAATGGTCCAGACCGCGCTTGCCAGGTCGATTTCATCCCAGCGGGCATGCCGTGACTCGCCGCTGCGCACCGCGCACAGCACAAGAAACTCAAAGCACAGCACCCGGGTCGGGTAAACGCGCGAATCCCGCACCTTCTGCAAGGCCGCCGCAACCTCCGCAAAGGGAAGCGCCCGGAAATGCCTCGGCGCGGACGCGTTCCTGGGAAGCGCCGCGCTCAATGCGTCGCCCACGGGGTTGTCTCTCCGGTAGCCCTGCGCCACCGCCCACTTCATGACCACGCCGATCCGGCGGCGAATCCGGCGCGCCGTCTCCGGCAACGCGTTCCAGATCGGGAGCAGGACGCCCATGATGTCCCGCGGCTGTATCGCATTGACCGGCAGGTGGCCCAGGTGGGGCAGAACAAAACGATGCATGCTCGAACGCCACTGCGCCTCGCTCTTCCCGCCCTTCTTCCAGCCCTGGGCATGAATCCGGATCACCTGCTCGACTGCTTCCTCGAACGTGGGAACCAGCGGCGCCCGAACGCGCGGATCGCGCCCCTGGGCAATGGTGCGCCGGTTGCGCAGCGCCTCATCCCGGGCCTCGGCCAGGGTCACAACCGGATACGCCCCCAACCCGATATTCACGGGCTTGCCGCCCAGAATCACCCGCTGGGACCAGGTTTTTGAGAAGCCGCCTGCGCTTCTCGGTTTCACCAGCAGGCTGAGCCCGAAACCGCCACGGCCGTCGCCGTAGCGGCCCGGCCGATTGACCGTGCGCACGAACGAAGCGGAAAGACGCTTGGGACGACTCACCAAATATCACTTCCGCTATTGCTTTTTATTTGGGATTTGTTCATTCCGTCCGCGACCGCCGCTTACGATTCATACGTTTTATCCACCAAACAACGACGCAGAAAGGCGCCGGGGACGATTCATCGAATATCACTTCCGCTATTGCTTTTTATGTGGAACCTGCTCATCCCGTCCGCAGCCGCCGGTTACGATTTATTCGGACTTTATCAATTGTATAAACCATTTAGTCATGACTGATGACAATGAAAGAGATTATTAGGTAATCATCCGCAGAGGGCTACTCCTCCTCCGCCACCTCCGCCGCCACCTCCGCCACCTGCT
>WTGP01000005.1 GCA_011523505.1 Gammaproteobacteria bacterium | reverse complement strand
CGTCAGCGCGGTGGGGGCGAACGTGAACGCCGCCGTGTCGTCGTCGGTGATGGTCACCGCCGCGGTGGCGGCGGCGGTGGTCGCGCCGCCCGTTCCGCTCGTGGACGGGTCGCCGCGGTCGAGGTTGCTGGTCACCGCCCGGTTGCCGCTCCCGAACCCGACCGTCAGCGTCTCCGAGGTTCCCTCGTCGGCGTCGTCGGTCTGCGCCGTCACCGTCAGCGTCGCCACCTCGACGGTGTTGGTGGCGTGGCCCGTGAACACCACCGCGGGCTGATCGGCGCTGTGCGGCGTCCCGGCCGCCAGCGTCACGCCGCGGTTGAGCGCGCTGCCGGCCTTGAGCGCGATCGCGTAGTCCGTGGCGTCGATGCCGGTCCCGGAGATGTCCAGCGGGACCGTGACGGTCTCGCCGTCCTTGAGCGCGCGCGACAGCGTCACGGTCACGTCGGCGGCCTCGGCGCCGTCCTCGGCGATCGTGCCGCCGCCGCCCAGCGTCACGGTCGTGGCGTCGTTGTCGATGACGGGGAGATCGAGCGAGGCGGTCCCCAGCTGGTAGTTGGCGTCCGCGGCCGCCGCCGGCAGCGCCACGGTCACCTCGCCGTTGGGCGCGTCGCCGGCGTTGTTGGTGACGGTGACCGTGAAGTCGCGGGTGGTGGCGTTCTGCGCGATGACGGTGTTGGCGGCGGTGAGCGTGCCGGCGTAGCCGTCGCTGAACGTGGCCGTGGGGCTGCCGAAGTCGATGCCGGCGGACGGCGCGGCGGTGTCCGAGGTCACCTGGAACGTGAGCGTGGCGCCCTCGGTGATCGTCGTGTGGCCGCCAACCACCGACAGCGACACCGCCGGGCGGCCGTCGGCGTCCACGGTGACCGCCACCGACGGAATGACCGTGCTGGCCGGATAGCCGCCGCCGCTGCCGTCGTGCGTGGTGACGGCGAGGGTGACCTCGGCGCTGCCGGCGGTCTTGCCGGTGACCGTGACCGATTGCGGCTCGTTCCAGTCGGCGGGGGTGAAGGTCAACGCGCCGCCGACCTCGGCGCGCGCCCCGGAGATCGCCGGCGTGATCACGATGTTGCGCGCCGGCGCGCTCTTCAGCCGCACGGTGAAGGACGCCGCGCCGCCGTTGGCGCGCACCGACAGCGTCCGCGGCGACACGATCACGCCGTGGCCGGCGTCGGTCACGTCCACCTCGACGGCGTCGATGCCGATGTTGTGGTACTCGTTGGACGTGGGGCTGACCGCCGCCGTGTGCGTGATCTCCACGTTCTGCTCGGAGACCGCGTCGGCGTCCTCCACCGCTTTCACGGTCACGGACTGCGGCGTCGCCCAGTCGCCCATGGTCCCGTGGGTGAACGTGAGCGTGTTCTGCAGGCCCGATGTGGCGCTGGTGTCCACCGTGACGGCCGGGTCGCCGGAAGCAACGGTGATCACGACGTCCGCGCCCGGGTCGGTGTCCAGCTTCACCGTGTAGGTGGTCTCTCCGCCCTCGGCCAGCGTCAGCGCGGTGGGAGCGACGGTCACGCCGGGGGCCTCGGTGACGGTCACCGCCACCTGCTCGGCCGCCGCGCCCGTGAGGTAGCCCGTGGCGCCGGGAGAGGCCACCGTGTGGCTGACGGTGGCGCTGCCGGCGTTCTTGCCGGTGACGGTGACCGTTTGCGGGGTCTTCCAGCCGTCGCCGGTGGAGGCGAACGTCAGGGCGGCGGGGCTGACCGCGGCGTTCGTCGGCGCCGAACTCGTTGGGCGGATCGTGAGGCCGGCGTCCGGGCGGCTCTTCAGCCGCACCGTATAAGTGTCGGTGGCGTCGTCCTCGCGCACCGTCAGCGCATCCTTCGACACGATCAGGCCGTGGCCGGCGTCGGTGACCGTCACGCCCAGGTTCTTGGTCACCGCGCCGTAGTCGCCGCCCGCGGCGGTGTGGGTGAGCGTCGCCGAGTCGTTCGTCGCGTCGGGGTCCTCGCCCGCTTCCACCGTCACCGTCTGCGCGGTGGCCCAGTCGGTGGTCGTGAACGTCAGGCTCGTCTTGTCCGGCGTGAGATCGGTCGTGTCGTGCCCGGCGATCGTCACCGTGACCTCGGCCGTGGGCTCGGAGCCGAGCTTGACGGTGTAGTCGGCCTCGCCGCCCTCGGCGACCGTCAGCGTCAGCGACGACAGCACGATGGCGGCGGTCTCGTCGTCGGTCACCGTCACCTTCAGGTCGCCCGTGACGCTCGCGTAGTCGCCGCCCGCCGCGGTGTGGGTCAGGGTCTCCGAGTCGTTGGCCGCGTCGTCGTCCTCGTCCGCGCTCACCGTCACCTCCTGGGCGGTCGCCCAGTCGGTGGTCGTGAACGTCAGACTCGTCTTGTCCGGCGTGAGATCGGTGCTGTCGTGTCCCGTGATCGTCACCGTGACGTTGGCCGTCGGTTCGCTGGCGAGCTTCACCGTGTAGCTGGCGTCGCCGCCCTCGGCGACCGTCAGCGACACCGGCGTGAGCACGATCGCGGCGGTCTCGTCGTCGGTCACCGTCACCGGCAGGCTGGCGGTCTCGCTGTAGCCGCCGCCGGCGGCGGTGTGGGTCAAGGTCTCCGAGTCGTTGGCCGCGTCGTCGTCCTCGCCGGCCTCCACCGTCACCTCCTGCGCCGTGTTCCAGTCGGTGGTGGTGAACGTCAGCGTGGCCGGGTCCGGATCGAGCGTGAGATCCGTGCTCGCGTGCCCGGCGATCGTCACCGTGACGTTGGCCGTCGGTTCGCTGGCGAGCTTCACCGTGTAGGTCGCCTCGCCGCCCTCGGGCACCGTCAGCGACACCGGCGTGAGCACGATCCCGGCGGCGTCGTCGTCGGTGATCGTCACCGACGCAGTGGCGGCGGCGGTGGTCGCGCCGCCCGTTCCGCTCGTGGACGGGTCGCCGCGGTCGAGGTTGCTGGTCACCGCCCGGTTGCCGCTCCCGAACCCGACCGTCAGCGTCTCCGAGGTTCCCTCGTCGGCGTCGTCGGTCTGCGCCGTCACCGTCAGCGTCGCCACCTCGACGGTGTTGGTGGCGTGGCCCGTGAACACCACCGCGGGCTGATCGGCGCTGTGCGGCGTCCCGGCCGCCAGCGTCACGCCGCGGTTGAGCGCGCTGCCGGCCTTGAGCGCGATCGCGTAGTCCGTGGCGTCGATGCCGGTCCCGGAGATGTCCAGCGGGACCGTGACGGTCTCGCCGTCCTTGAGCGCGCGCGACAGCGTCACGGTCACGTCGGCGGCCTCGGCGCCGTCCTCGGCGATCGTGCCGCCGCCGCCCAGCGTCACGGTCGTGGCGTCGTTGTCGATGACGGGGAGATCGAGCGAGGCGGTCCCCAGCTGGTAGTTGGCGTCCGCGGCCGCCGCCGGCAGCGCCACGGTCACCTCGCCGTTGGGCGCGTCGCCGGCGTTGTTGGTGACGGTGACCGTGAAGTCGCGGGTGGTGGCGTTCTGCGCGATGACGGTGTTGGCGGCGGTGACCGTGCCGGCGTAGCCGTCGCTGAACGTGGCCGTGGGACTGCCGAAGTCGATGCCGCCGGACGGCGCGGCCGTGTCCGAGGTCACCCGGAACGTGAGCGTGGCGCCCTCGGTGATCGTCGTGTGGCCGCCAACCACCGACAGCGACAGCGCCGGGCGCGGGTCCGAGGTCAGCGTGACCGCGACCGGCGGCAGGTTCAGCGAGGTCGGATAGGCGGTCGTGCCCGGCGAGGCGATCGCGTGCGTGATGTTCACCGTGTCGGCGGCGGCGCCGGCGCCGGTGACGGTCACCGCCTTGGGCGTGTTCCAGTCGCTGTTGTTGAAGCTCACCGCGCCGCTCACGGTCGCCTTGGCGGGGTCGGCCGAGGCCGGCGTGACCGTGACCGCGCCGCCCGGCTCGCTCCTCAGCCGGATCGTGTAGGTGTTGACGCCGCCGTTCTCGCGCACCGTCAGCGTCCGCGGCGACACCCGCACGCCGTGGCCGGCGTCGGTCACGTCCACCTCCACCTCGTCGATGTCGATCTGGTGGTACTCGTTGCTCGTGGGGCTGACCGCCGCGGTGTGGGTAATCTCGATACCCTGCTCGGAGACCGCGTCGGCGTCCTCCACCGCTTTCACGGTCACGGACTGCGGCGTCGCCCAGTCGCCCATGGTCCCGTGGGTGAACGTGAGCGTGTTCTGCAGGCCCGATGTGGCGCTGGTGTCCACCGTGACGGCCGGGTCGCCGGAAGCAACGGTGATCACGACGTCCGCGCCCGGGTCGGTGTCCAGCTTCACCGTGTAGGTGGTCTCTCCGCCCTCGGCCAGCGTCAGCGCGGTGGGGGTCACGGTCACGCCGGGGGCCTCGGTGACCGTCACCGCCACCTGCCCGCTCAGCGTGCCGGTGTAGCCGGTCGCGCCGGGGGAGGCCACCGTGTGGCTGACGGTGGCGCTGCCGGCGCCCTTGCCGGTCACGGTGACCGTCTGCGGGGTCTTCCAGCCGTCGCCGGTGGAGGCGAACGTCAGGGCGGCGGGGCCGGCCGCGGCGGTCGTCGGCGCCGAGCTCGCCGGGCGGATCGTGAGGGCGGCGTCCGGGCGGCTCTTCAGCCGCACCGTATAAGTGTCGGTGGCGTCGTCCTCGCGCACCGTCAGCGTGTCCTTCGACACGATCAGGCCGTGGCCGGCGTCGGTCACCGTCACGCCCAGGTTCTTGGTCACCGCGCCGTAGTCGCCGCCCGCGGCGGTGTGGGTGAGCGTCGCCGAGTCGTTCGTGGCGTCGGGGTCCTCGCCGGCTTCCACCGTCACCGTCTGCTCGGTCGCCCAGTTCACGGTCGTGAACGTGAGCGTCGCCGGGTCCGGATCGAGCGTGAGATCGGTGCCCGCCTGGCCCGTGATCGTCACGGTGACGGTCGCCGACGGCTCGGAGCCGAGCTTCACGGTGTAGTCGGCCTCATCGCCCTCGGCCACCGTCAGCGAGGCCTTCGACAGCACGATCCCGACCGTGTCGTCGTCAGCGATCGTCACGGTGGCCGAGACGGGAGAGCCGAGCAGCGTGGGCGTCGTGGTCGTGGCCGGCGCCGACAGCGCCACCGTGAACGTCTCCTGTCCCTCGCCGCCGGCGCTGTCGTCGGTGATCGGCACCGTGAACGTCTTCGCCGCGGTGTCGTTCAGCGCCCAGGTGAGCGTGCCCGAGGTGTCGGTGTAGTCGTCTCCGGCCTTGGCCGTGCCGTCGGCGGTGGCGTAGTCGACCGCCGCCGCCGCCGCGCCGGTCTTGTTGACCGTGACGGTGACCGTGCCGGCGTCCTCATCGACGTCGTGGGAGGCGGCGGCGAGTTGCACCGTCGCCAGCCCGTCGGCGTCCGTCACGGACACCGTGACCGCGTCGATCGTGATCCCGTGATACGGGCCGGCGCCGCCGGCCATCGTGGCGGCGTGGCTTATGGCGACGGTCTCGTTCGCCGTGTCGCCGTCGTTCGGCGTGCCCCGCACCCATATTGTCTGCTCGTCGTCCCAGTTGCCGGAGCCGCCGTGGGTGAACGTCAGCGTCGCCGAGGCGGCGAAGCCGCTGGTGCGGCTTGTCGAGACCTGCGCCGCCGCGTCCCCCGAGGTCGCCGTCAGCGTCACCGTCGCCCCCGGATCCGAGTCCAGCACCACCGTGTAGGCGCGCGCCGGGTTGCCCTCGATCACGCTCAAGGACTTCGGAGAAACGGTCGCGCTGCCCGCCTCGGTCACCGTCACCGCCACCTGCCCGCTCAGCGTGCCGGTGTAGCCGGTCGCGCCGGGGGAGGCCACCGTGTGGGTGATCCGGGCGCTGCCGGCGCCCTTGCCGGTGACGGTGACCGTTTGCGGGGTCTTCCAGCCGTCGCCGGTGGAGGCGAACGTCAGGGTGGCGGGGCTGACCGTGGCGTTCGACGGCGCCGAGCTCGTTGGGCGGATCGTGAGGCCGGCGTCCGGGCGGCTCTTCAGCCGCACCGTGTAGCTCG
>WTGP01000016.1 GCA_011523505.1 Gammaproteobacteria bacterium | reverse complement strand
TCTCGGTGGCTACCGCAGTAACTACGCCGCCACCTCCGGCCGCGGTCATCACGGCGGACGCGGAAGGCTCCGTGGACGAAAACGCCGATGGCGGCGTAGTTACTGCGGTAGCCACCGAGAACGCCACCTCGGTAACGGTGGATAACGACAACTTCGAGGTCGCCGACGGCAACCTCAAGTTGAAGGCCGGCACCATGCTGGACTTCGAGACCGACACGTCTCCCATCGAAGTGACCATTACGGCCAGCGGCGATGGCGAGTCCGCCACCCACACGGTCAGCGTTTCCATCAATGACGTCAACGAGGCCCCGACCATTTCGGTTGCTGACGGAACCACACCAGACGGTATGGAAGCGGTATCGACAGTTGAGGAGAACGTAACCGGTGCGCTGCTCGGCGAGATTACGCTCGGCGACGAAGATGCCGGGCAAACGCATACGCTCAGCACTTCCGATGCCAATTTCGTCACCAAGCAGGACGATGCGGGCGGTTGGTGGTTGGCGCTTGCCGACGACGCGAGCCTGAACTTCGAGGACGGCGCGGAAGTCACGGTCACCGTGACGGTCACCGATGACGGCGACCCTGCAATGTCGGCCAGTGTCGGCGTGACCATTACGGTCACCGACGCGAACGACGACCCGATGTTCGCTCAGGACGCATATGCATTCGATCTGAACGAGAACGCCGACGGCAGCACCACAGCGGTGTCTTTGGGCATGGTTGAGGCGAGCGACGAGGACGCGGCCGACACGCATACCTTCTCGATTACGGCCGGCAACGACGCCGGGCTGTTCGCGATCGATGCGGCTACCGGCG
This sequence comes from Gammaproteobacteria bacterium, assembly GCA_011523505.1. Taxonomy (GTDB): domain Bacteria; phylum Pseudomonadota; class Gammaproteobacteria; order Steroidobacterales; family Foliamicaceae; genus Foliamicus. The sequence goes on along the minus strand of WTGP01000016.1, from coordinate 33,762 downwards.
AGATCAGCTACGTGGGCACGGGCGAGGACTACCGTTCTTCGGTAACCGGTCCTTCCCACACATTGACGGTCGAGGTCAGCGACGGCACGTCCAGTGACGAGACCACGGTTGACATCTCGATTCTGAACGTGAATGAAGCGCCGGCGTTCGGCGACTCCAGTTACGCGTTCGATCTGGCCGAAAACGCCGACGGCAGCACCACAGCGGTTGATGTGGGCATGGTGTCGGCAAGCGACTCGGACGAAGGCGACTCGGTAACCTACTCCATCACGGCCGGCAATGACGATGGCTTGTTCGCGATCGATTCCGCCAGCGGCGCGATCACCTATGTGGGCAGCGGCGAGGATGCGGAGACCACCGCCAGTCACGAGCTGACGGTAAGCGCCAGCGACGGCGTTGCGAGTTCCGAGGCCATGGTGATGGTTACCGTTACCGGCGCCAACGACAACACGCCGATGTTCGGCGAGGACAGTTACGCGTTCGACCTGGCCGAGAACGCCGATGGCAGCACCACTGCGGTTGAGGTGGGCATGGTGTCGGCGAGCGATTCGGACGGCGACATGCTTGAGTATTCCATCTCCGGCGGCAACGACGACGGCCTGTTTGCGATTGATTCCGCCAGCGGCGCGATCACGTATGTGGGCGGTGGCGAGAACTACGAGTCCGACACCATGAGCCGTGAGCTGATGGTTGAAGCCAGCGATGGAACCAATAGCGATAGCGCGACCGTGACCGTTTCGGTGACGGACATGAACGACGCCCCGATGGCGGACGCCGAGATGGCGATCGCTCCGTTCGCCCTGGTGAACGGCGCCGAAGGCAGCATGGAAGTGGACCTGGGCGCCCTGTTCTCCGATGAAGACGGCGATACGCTCACCTACACCCTGTCGTCGGATCAGGACTGGCTGAGCCTTGCGGTGACCACCGATAGCGACGGCAGCGTGACCGGACGCGTTCACGGCACGCCGCCGGACGACGGCAACAATATCGAGGCCATGGTCACGATCGTGGCGACCGACGCCGACGGCGCCACCGGTGAGGCCACGTTCTACGTGGTCGTGGACGCGGAGAACGCCGCGCCCAGTTCCGTGAAGCTGAGGCAGACGGATGATGACGTTACCTCCGTGGTTACGGCGGTGGAAGTCGCAGAAAACGCCATGGGCGCCAGCTTCGGCATGGTGGCCGTGGAGGATGTCGACAACGCCATGCACCCGCACGGGCAGCATACGTATACGTTCGAAGTGGACGGCGAAGCCAGTGACAAGTTCGAGGTGGTCGACGGCATGCTCAAGCTCAAGGACGATCAGGAATTGAGTTATGAGGACTACACGGACGGCGAGTTCGAACTCAAGATCATTGCCACGGATATGTACCTCACTGCGCCGGGAGAAGACGAAGAGGACACCCGGGGTTCCGCATATGTGATGATCGACGTCACCGTTACGAACACGGCGGACGGCCCGGTTGCCGGCATGATCGGCGACTGGTGGGTCACGGTGGACGACCGCCTGGACGCCGAGGATGCGCGTGAAGGCGAATGGCTGAGCTTTGGCCTGAAGACATCGGGCGAAGAAGCCGCGTTTACGGACGAAGACAGCAGCAAGCTCTACTATTCCATCGTCGTGCATGACGCCGACGGCGACGCGGTGGACTGGCTGCAGATCGATGAAGAGTCCGGCGCGATGACCAACGTCGAGGGCAAGGTGCCGGAGGAAGCCGGCGTTTACACGGTCACCGTAACCGCGAAAGACGGTAAAGGTGAGGATGCCAATTCGGCGTCAGCCAGCTTCAAGCTGGCCGTGGCTATCGGCGACCTGGATAACAGCGACAACGACCGCCCGGACATCCGCGATGTCTCGGACTTTGACTACGAGGAAGGCTCCGGCGGCGGGCGAGTAGCCAGTTTCGAGGTCCGCGACGACGACATTGCGATTGAACCGCATCCGTACGGCACCCTGGAAGTGGAGTTCGTGGCGATGCAGGGTACAACCAATGTGTCGAACCGCTTCAAGCTGGTGGAGCTCGGTAACGATGGCGACAACACCGCTCAATACGAGATCCATCACAAGAGCGCTGCCGAATTGGCGGTGGACGACGAAGGCGAACCTTTGGTCAATGCGAAGGGCGAACCGACTCCGATCAAGCCGATCAATTACGAGATGGGCGACGAGGTGGAATTCACGGTTACGGCGACGGATGGCCAGGGCGAAACGGACGAACAGCGCGTAAGGGTCGATGTCGTAGATGTCGACGACGCAGCGCCCATGTTCAGTCAAAGCAGCATCGATGGCGCCACGCGTAAGGTCGATCCGATGACCGAAGCCGGCACCACGACGCTGACCGTGGATCAGCAGGATGCGGCAACCGTTGTCGTCGTGCAGCTCTCCGAAGTGTGGACCGATGCCGATACCGACGTGGACGAACTCGATTTCTCCGTAAGCGGCAAAGGTGGGCTGCCTGACTGGATCAAGGTTTACGGTCCGGACGAGTGGGAAGATATCTACTCCCGCAGGGACGATGTCCAACGCGGCGATGGTCCCAGCGGCCTGCGCGACAGGGACCCGGCCATCGCAATCGTGATCGATCACTCCGCGTCAATGGGTGACGACCGGAGTCCAGGCGAGGCCCTGGGCAGCTTTATGCTGACGGCCACCGATCCCGAGGGCAATAAGACGACCGAGACGATCAGCATTGATGTCAAGGACGTCAATGTGGACATTCCGACAGCGTCCGAGGACGACGTCGTTACGATCACGGGCGATCCCGACGGAACGGGTTCCCTGGAGATGGTCTTCGACCAGGACCTGGATCCGGACTTCGCCGCCGGCGAATCGCCGGTGCTGGTGCTCTACACGTGGTCCCATGACAACGCCACGCCTACTGATACCACTGACGATGTGATCATCAGCGTCAGCACGTCGCCGCAGCCTCTGCCGCTCTTGGTTGATGCGAACGGTGATGGCATCCCAGATGTGGATGGCAGCGGTAACGTTAATCGGGCCTACACAACCGCAGGAGATGCCACCCTCACACATACCATCACAGCCAAGGTGGAGTACTACGAAGTAAACCCGGACGGCACGATCCGCGTGGTTAGCCACGACGCTGAGGCGGAAGTTGCAGCGGACACTACCGCGACGCCGAGAGCTGTTCCTGCCGCTTCTACCGCGTCCGACGACGTTAGCTTTCACATAACCACCGCCGCTACTGGCCTTTCGGTGTTCGTTGGCGCCACCGGGCAGCCCGCGGCAGCAGCCGGCACTGTCCGGCTCGAAGTCTCCACCAACGGAACTTCGGGCTGGATTACCGAGGTCGGTGAAACGGCGGCAGATGCTACGTCAGGCGTCACGGTCGCGATAACCCTGGCAGTGGATGAAGACTCCGATGGAACCAGCGGTGATGGCGGCGGACTCTACTATCGGGTCGTCTATACCTATAACGACGAGAACGGCCGCCCCGTGGAAGTCGAAAGCGAAGTGGTCGATCAGTTGGGCAATGTGACTGCCTCCACCGGCAACGGCGATCCCACCGAAGGCAACAACGCCACTCTCGGTAACGCCACAGCTGTTGACGGGACAATTCGGGCTGACACCGAAGGTAACCCGGCGGACGTGCAGTGGCAGATGTGGGTAGATGCGAACAGGAACGGCACTGTCCAGGATAACGAGTGGGTGGATATCGCCGGCGAGACGGGTGTCTCACTGACAATCACCAACGAGTACGTCGGTTCGCAACTGCGCGCCAAGGTCACCTACAAGCACGAGGACAATTCGGCTACCGAAGCAGATGAGTCCACCTGGATCAGGTGGGTGGAGACTACGGCCCCGCTGGACGGACCGGCGGACCCCGCCAATGTCCTGCCTACGCGGACGCAGGCCACCGAGGAAATCCGTGTCAACATCACGCAGACGATGGACGCGATGGGAGCCAAGACCAGCGTTGACGGTACTGGTTCGGGCACCGTGGCGGACGAGGACGAACCGCTGTTCTTTGATTCGGATGGCGATACGCTGACCTACAACCTGGCCAGTACCGCCGGCCTTACGTTCCAGGCAGGCAATACGGTCTATGTGTCCGGAGACCTTGATGCTACGGCGACCGGTGATCAGACCCAGACCCTTGCGATCGACGCCGATACGGGCGCCATCACCTATTACACCAATAGTGTGACGACGCACGACGCCGATCCCAGCGATGGTGCGGGTAACACCCTGGTGGTGGAAGTAAACGCCAACGACGGCACGGGCGATACGGCGACTGACGTGACGGTGACCGTCCGTGTCAACGTCTCTCCCACGGCAATCAACGATGATGGAGCCGATACCGCGCTTGCAGCGGCCGAGGCGGATGCTGCCGCTCTTGCCACCCCGTTCACCATTGCCGAGACGGCCGGCGTGACAGCAGCTCAAGCGACGTCAATTCGCGCGTTTGTCGAGCTGGACGTGCTGGACCAGAACCTGGTCACTGACGACTACGGCACGCACACCGTGACGGTCATGAGCAAGCAGGCCAATGGCAAGTTCGCCGCTGATGGCCGGTTCGAGGTCACGCACAACGGCGGCGGTAGGGTGGATAGCGACACCAACGGCAGCACCTGGGAGGTGCGCGTCAAGGAGGGTGCGAAGTTCGACTACGAGTCGACAGCCAATCCGATGGGCGTAGTGACCATCAAGGTCACGGCCACGGACGGAGGCGGTCACTCGGTGGACGCCTACTTCACGATCGCGATTACCGATGTTGGCGGTACGGGCGGTAATAAGGCCACGGACGATCCTCACTACAGAGCGACGCCGGATCGGCCGGATCCAAAGCCGGCTGAAGATCCCGAAACGCCGGGTCTGAAGGACGACAGCGACGACAGCGATGAGGACGGAGCGGTACCGCCTCCGGAGGATGAAGAAGATCCCGGAGACGGCGGCATGTTCATCGACGACCTAATCGGCGACGATTTGCTCGGCGACTACGTGCTGGCGATCGACGACATCGACATCGCATAATCCCAACAAGCAACAACTCTGGTTGCGGCGAGGCGGACCTAGTGTCCGCCTCGCTTTTTTTGGGGCCACAAACTACGGAGTCTGTGGCGACTACGGCGGAAAGCTGTTAGCTGCTGCTCTTCCGGGCAAGGAAGATCAAAACCGCCGAGGACGCCAGGATCATCATCAGCCCTATCAGGGCACCATGCTCGAGCAGGATCGCGGTCAAGCGTTCATTGGTAAGTACCACCAGGGCAAACCCGCCCAAAGAGAGCGATAGTGAACCGGCGCTTATGAGCGATCGCATGTGTATCGCGGGAGCCTCCTGCCTCAGCACCTCGCGTACCACTTCCCTTGTTTTTGCAAACCCGGTGCGCATTTCGGTGCGAAGTTCGGCGATATCGTCCTTTGTGGCGTTGTTCGCGATATCTACCTTGGTGGCCATGTGGTTTTCCACCTGAAGCTTGATACGGTCCAGGTCCTGGACCATGCGCGTTCCGAATTCCGTGGCTGAACTCATTACTTCCACCACCGCCTCAGCCTGCTGCGCCGTATGGCCGGCCTTTTCCAGTTTCCTTGCCGCTGCATGGGTGTCGAATAGAACCTGAGGCATCTCATTCCTCCCTGAATACTCCCTGGAAGGACGCCTGCCGTCCTTCCTCCAATGCTCACGCTCCTTATACTCCGCCGCGCCGCCGGCTGTCAAACAGGAAATGGCGCGGTTTTTACACCTTGTTGCGGCGGAGGATGACAAGATCGGAAATTGCGATTCCAAACCAGGCGCCACCCAGTCCGGAACGGGCCAGAGCTAAACCGCTCAATTCCATTTCGCGCGTTCCGTACCAAGTCCAGAAGGTCCCGAACAACAGCCACGCCACCCAATAGTACCGTCCGGGTGTCCATTCATGTTTCTTTCGAGCAATCCAGGGGCGCACGAACCAGGCCATGCAAAAGCCAATAAGCGCCGCGATTGCGACAATCGCCACATGCACGAGAAGAACTATGGAATTGTCCACTATGTCTGCCACGCTTTCACTTCGGGAAGTTTAGCCTGTATATTTCGTTTGACTGCGCAGGTGCCCGTGCGCTATAACCGCCATCGGAAGGAGCGGCCCGCCGCGCCGCACCAGGGAATTTGACATATACGTATACTTGCCTATCCTATACGTATCTTTTTAACTTCCTGAAGCAATGAAAAGAAAACTCACCATCACGATAGATGAGGAGCTGCTGCCCGTTGCCAAGCAATACGCGCGCTCTCGAGGCGTATCGCTTTCTTCTCTCATCGAAGGCTCGGTGCGTGCAATGGCTGCAGGGCACACTTCTTCTTTCGCTTCGCGCTGGCGCGGACGGCTGCGGCCAGCCGTACGCGACGATACACGATACGAGGCCTTGGCCAGGAAATATCTGTAAATGCTGCTGGACACGGATGTCCTTATTGATCTGGCGCTGGATCGTCGGCCCTATTCGGAAACGGCCGAGGCTCTTCTCGACCGGATCGAGGCAACCGGGCACACCGCGTTTATTGCGTGGCATTCCGTTGCCAACTTCCATTACCTGGTGTCTCCGTCGCGTGGACGGAGAAGCGCACGCAACTTTATCGCCGAATTGACCCGCTTCATCGGTGTCGCAGCGGGTGACGCCGCAGCGATCCGTTACGCCGCTTCCCTGCCCATGAAGGACTTTGAAGATGCGATGCAGGTCGCTGCTGCGCGGTCCTGCGGCGCCTCGCGCATTGTCACTCGCAATATCAAGGACTACGAACGCTCCCCAATCCCGGCTATCACACCCCAGCAAGCCTTGAGCCGTCTACCCGCACCCTAGCCCGACCTGCCATGCGCTAATGGCAATCGAAAATGGCGCGATTCTTATAGTTTGGTGAAAATTAGCATCGGCTATTTTCTACCGTAGTCGAATATTGCCGTATAATACCGCGGGTGCCCACCACCGACCGCTACCTCACACGTCAGGTTCTTGCCGACCTGGACCGCAAGATGGTGTTCGTTGCCGGCCCCCGGCAGGTTGGCAAGACCACCCTCGCCCTGGGGCTGCCCGAAGCAAGTGAAGGGTACCTGAACTGGGACATTGACGCGCACCGCGCGCGCATCCTCAGAAGCGAACTGCCTCCGGGCGCGTTGTGGGTATTCGACGAGATTCACAAGTACAGGCGCTGGCGCAACTATCTCAAGGGCTTGTACGACGGCCGTCCCCCGGGTCAGCGCATTCTCGTTACCGGCAGCGGGCGGCTCGACCTCTACCGGTTCGGCGGCGATTCATTGCAGGGACGCTACCATCTGCTGCACCTGCATCCGTTTTCGGCGGCGGAGCTCGGGCTTGACCGGCCCGACATGCTCCAGGATCTTCTCAGGCTGGGGGGCTTTCCGGAGCCCTGGCTGTCCGCCAGCGAAACGGAATCCAGGCGCTGGTCCCGCGAGTACTCGACGCGGCTCGTGCAGGAAGAAGTGGCCACGCTGGAGAACATTCGCGATCTGGGCCAGTTGCAACTGATGATGCTGTCGCTGCCTGAGCGCGTCGGATCAACGCTTTCGATCAACGCGTTGCGCGAGGACCTCAATATGAGCCACAAGACCGCCGGCGCATGGCTCGAAATCCTGGAGCGCCTCTACGCGATCTACCGGCTCGCCCCCTTCGGCTCACCGCAACTTCGGGCCCTGCGCAAGGACCGGAAACACTATCACTTCGACTGGTCGGTTGTTCCCTCGCGCGGCTCGCGCTTCGAGAACCTGGTGGCCTGCCACCTGCTCAAGTGGGTGCATTTCCGGCAGGATACCGAGGGGCTGGACTACGAACTGCGGTATTTCCGGGACCGCGACGGCCGGGAAGTGGATTTCGTGGTAACGAACCGCGGCGCGCCCGTGCTGCTGGTCGAATGCAAGTGGTCGGACGCCGACCTTGATCGCGGCCTCAAGTACCTCAAGTCCAGGTTTCCCGACGCCGAGGCCTGGCAGATTTCCGCCGCGGGCAAGAAAGATCATGTCTCTCCGCAGAGCATACGCGCGGCCCCGGCGCTGAAACTGCTCTCCACGCTGGTCTAACGGTCGCTACACACCAGGGAGTCTACTGCCTCAGCTTGTGGCGGCGGAGGATGACAAGATCGGACAACGCGAATCCAAACCAAGCGCCACCCAGTCCGGAACGGACCATAGCTAAACCGCTCAATTCCATTTCGTGTCATCGGAAGGAGCGGCCCGCCTCGCTGCTCCAGGGATTTCGTAAGGAGTACGAAAACGAATCAGTCAGACAGATTGAACCGCAAAGACGCAGCAAGAGACTTCAGGAGATAGTTGGCCAGACACTAAGGGCCGCAGAATCTTCGTGTCCAGCAGAATTTACAGATACTTCCTGGCCAGGATCTCGTAGCGCGCATCGTCGCGTCCGGCCTGTTGCAACCGCCCGCGCCAGCGTGACGCAAAAGAAGGAGTGTGTTCTGCGGCCATTACCCGCACCGAGCTTTTGATGAGAGAAGAAGGCGAAACACCCCGAGAGCGCGCGTATTGTTTGGCAACGGGCAGCAGCTCCTCATCGATCGTGATGGTGAGTTTCCTTTTCATTTGCTCGGACGGGCAAGGAAGAGCAAGACCAACGAGGACGCCAGGATCATCATCAGCCCTATGAGGGAACCGTGCTCGAGCGCAATCGCACGGAGGAATTCGTCCGTTAGCACCATCACGGCAAGCCCGCTCAAGGAGAACGACAGCGAACCGGCGGCTAGCACGGATCGTAGTTGAATCATCGGCGTTTCCTGCCTCAGCACTTTGCGAACCATTTCCGGAATTTTTACAATCTCGATGTGAAGTTCGGTGCGAAGTTCGGCGATGTCTTCCTTGGTAGCGGCGCGAAGTTCGGCGATATCATCCTTGGTAGCCATGTGGTTGTCCACCTGGTACTTGATGCGGTCCAGGTCCTGGGCCATCCGCGTTCCGGATTCCGTGGCGGAGCTCATCACTTCCACCACTGCCTCAGCCTGCTGTGCCGTATGGCCGGCCTTTTCCAGTTTCCTTGCCGCTGCATGGGTGTCGAATAGAACCTGAGGCATCTCATTCCTCCCTGAATACTCCTTGGAAGGACGCCTGCCGTCCTTCCTCCAATGCTCACACTCGTTATACTCCGCTGCGCTGCCGGCTGTCAAACAGGAAATGGCCGCGTATGCTTACCCCCCGGGTATTGGAATGACTCCGAGGGGTGGGGCAAATGGAGAAGGGCGGAAAGCGGCTGGTGATCTGCTGCGATGGGACCTGGAACGAGCCGGACCAGGAAGTTCACGACAATCCGGCTGATGAGACCGAGCCGACCAACGTCCTGAAGATCGTGCGGGGCCTGGCGCCGGTTGATGGCGAGCAGGTCCCGCAGGTGGTCTATTACGACACCGGCGTTGGCACGCAGGGCCCGCTCGACAAGTACATCGGCGGCGGGTTGGGCGGCGGGCTGTCGGAGAACATCCAGCAGGCTTATCGCTTCATCGCGAACAACTGGCGCGAAGGCGACGAGCTGTTCCTGTTCGGTTTCAGCCGGGGCGCTTATACCGTGCGTTCCCTGGCGGGATTCATCGGCGTGGCGGGGCTGCTGAGTAAGGAGAACCTGAGGCTGTTGCCGGAAGCGTATGCGCTCTACCGCCTGCAACCCGACAAGCGCGACGGGTCGATGGTCCACAAGCGGCTGGAACAAGCGGGCGAGCCTTCACGGCGCCCGGTTCCGATCCGGTTCATCGGCGTGTGGGACACGGTCGGCGCGCTGGGGGCGCCGACGCCGATTCTCGGCCGGCTGACGCGCAATAAGGTGTCTTTTCACAACACGCAGTTGGGCGACAACGTGGAGCACGCCTACCACGCGCTGGCGGTCGACGAGCGCCGCCGACCGTTTCAGCCGGACCTGTGGACCGGCGCTCCCGCCGAGGGTCAGACCATCGAGCAGGTCTGGTTCGCCGGCGTGCATTCCAATATCGGCGGCGGTTACCGCGACTGCGGACTGTCGAATATCGCTCTCGCCTGGATGGCCGGCCGCGCCGCGCGCCACGGCCTGCATTTCACCGGCTCGATCGCCGGAATGCAGTGCGAAGCGGCGGACCGCTGCAGGCTGGAAGACTCGTTCTCGTGGAGCTATCAGGCGTTGCGCGCGCTTCGCGTGCGTCCCTACCAGTGTCAAGGGCACGCAGTAATGTCCGTTTTTCGGCAAGATAAGATGTCCGCTTTTCGGCACGTTAACGTGTCCGGCGTGGGTGGCTAACCCGCTTCGGCCGGGAGGGGCTCCTTTGGGGGGTTGAGCAGACCGGCCTTGCGTTTTTTCTTCAGCCGGTAGCTTTCGCCCTTGATGTTGATGGTGGTGGAATGGTGCAGCAGCCGGTCCAGGATGGCGGTGGCCAGGACCGGATCGCTGAAGATCTCGCCCCAGTCGACGAAGCTCTTGTTGCTGGTCAGGATGATGGAGGCCCGCTCGTAGCGCCGGGCGACCAGTCGGAAGAACAGGCTGGCCTCGTCCCTGGACAGGGGCAGATACCCGATTTCGTCGAGGACCAGTACCTTGGGATAGGTCAGTTGCTGTAACTGCCGATCGAGTCGGTTTTCCTTCCGGGCGCGGTTGAGCTTGGTCATCAGTTGTTCGAGTGTCATAAACAGGATGCGGTGGCCTTCTTCGGCGGCCTTGACGGCCAGGGCGATGGCCAGGTGCGTCTTGCCGACGCCCGGCGGACCGAGCAGCACGACGTTCTCGGCGCGTCCGACGAAGCTCATGGTGCTCAACTCCCGCACCACCTTGCGGTCGATCGACGGCTGGAAGGCGAAGTCGAACTGCTCAAGCGTCTTCAGCCACGGCAGTCGGGCCTGGGCCAGACGCACTTCGGTGCCCTTCTGCTTGCGTCCCCGCCACTCGCAGGCCAGCGCCTCGGTCAGCAGCTCCCGGTAGCCCAGGTCCTTCTTCGCGGCCTGCTCCAGCAAGGCGTCGCATTGCGCCGCCAGGTGGTCGAACTTCAAAGCCCCGAACAGATCTTCAAGCGCCGGCACGGGTCACCTCCTCGTAGCGCTCAAGCGAACGGGTCTGCACCGCCACCTCGGCCCACAGCCGCCGGTGATGATCAGCCACCGTCTGCCAGCCGGCCTTGGGGTCGACCAGCCGGTGGCGCGCGATACAACGCTCCCCGTCATGCACCGCCAACCCGCCGTCCAAACGGATCCGCACGGTGACCGTTCGTCCGCAATACGGCGCCGGAACCGAGTAGCGGTTGCCGCGGACATCGATGTAGGCGTCCCAGCCGACTTGCCGGGTCTCGATGTAGCTGGTGTCAAAACGATGCACCGGCAACGGCGCCAGCGCGGGACGTTCCCGCTCGAAGCGCTCGGCAACCACCTCCTTGACGGTGCCGTGCAAACGCCGGTCCGCCTCGCCGGTCAGCCAGTCCTCCAGCAGCCGGTTCAGATGCGCCCAGCTCTCAAAGGCCCGGTAGCGCACAAAGAAGTGCTGCTTGACATAGCCCACCATCCGTTCCACCTTGCCCTTGGTGCGGGCCCGATAGGGACGGCAGGCCTTCGGCACAAAACCGTAGTGGCAAGCCAGCTGCTTGAAGCGCTCGTTGAAGCGCACGGCGCCCGGCACGTGGGACAGAACCGCCGACTTCTGGTTGTCCACCCACACCTGGCGGGGCACGCCGCCGAACCACTGAAACGCCCGGATCAGGCTCTCATAGGTGTGCTCGGCATCGCAGCGGTGGGCCGCCATGACATGAAAGCGCCGGGAATACCCCAGCGTGTTGACGGCGATATACGCCTTCTGTCGAACGCCGGCCAGGTCGATGGGCAACTCGCCCCAGTCGTGCTGCAGTTGCTGCCCGGGGCGCGTCTCAAACCGCACCGTGGCCTTCGAGGTCCGCAGCGTGCGCTTCGGTTCGATGTAACTGCGCAATACGCGAATGCCGCCGCTGTAGCCCTGCGCCTGGATCTCGCGGTAAATCACCACCGCGTTGTAAACCCCGGCCGCCAGCAGCTCGTCCACCTTGCCCAAGTACGGCTTGAGCTTGACATACTTCTGCCGACGCCGGCGCCGGGATGGCGCAACCCCCTGCTTCAATGCCCGAGTGACCGTCTTGGGGTGCACCCCAAGACGGTCAGCAATGTCCTTGCGATACAGCCCTTGCTCATGGAGCTCTTTGATCATCCAATAGTCCTCTTGAGTGAGCATGCTCCCCTCCGGTTCCTGCCGAAACCGAACGGTCGCATGACTTACTGACCGGACAACTTAAGTTGCCGTTTAGAGGACTTTTACCAGTGCCGGTGACACCAGCGCGAAATCGGCCCGAAGCAAGGCGGCGACATTCGCCTCGAAGGCGCCATCGTGACCGGCGAAAGCGCGCACCCCAGCGCCGTCGAGGCCATCGGAAAGCGTTTCGTCCGCAATCCCGGCAACGCTTCCTACGAACCGAGGAACCTCATAAGCGCCCTCAAGGCCGGCCTGCCGGTTTGGCAGGAGACTTAGCGTAGCCTCCAAACTCCCGGAAGGTTCCAGGCGAACCTCTGCTCAAGCGTTCCGAGCACTGCTTCGGGAGTGACGAAAATCATTGCCCCGGCCCGGGTGACGCGGCTCTTGAACCGACCGGCCAATACGTATTGGCGCCCCTCCATTAGGAGATTTACCCTACGCTCGTGGATTGTTAGGTATAGATTACATTGAAATATGAACAAGAAAGATTCGTATTCCAATGACGGATGGATACCTCGGGAATACCATTTCCGGAAGGTTCGCGCGCTTCTAGAAGAATACCGGCTGGTGGCGCTGCTCGGCGCGCGGCAGGTCGGCAAGACCGCGCTTGCCAGGCAGATTGCCGGTGCGGAAAAAGAGGGCGCGACCTGGTTCGAACTGGAAGACACCGAGGTCCTTGCACGGCTGGAGGATCCCGTCCTTGCGCTAAGGGACCTGCGCGGCCTGGTCGTGCTGGACGATATCCAAAGGCTGCCCGACGTATTTTCGCTGCTGCGCGATCTCGCCTACAGGCCGGGCCCGCCGACCCGTTTCCTGGTGCTCGGGAGCGCCTCTCCGGAACTGCTTCGGCAAACATCGGAGCCGTTGCCCCGGCGATTGGCGTTCCATCAGCTCGGCGGGTTCGGCCTGGACGAAGTTGATGATCCTGAGCGCCTTTGGATGCGCGGCGGCCTCCCGCGATCCTATCTCGTGGCATCGGACGAGGACGCCGCGCGCTGGCGTAGGGATTTCATCCACACCTTCCTGTGGGAGTTCGTTCCGGACTTCGGCACGGGAATTCCCAAGGCAACGCTTCGGCGCTTCTGGACCAGAGTGGCGCACTGGCAAGGCCTGATCTGGAACGACGCGGAATGCGCGCGCGCATTGGGAATTACCCAAACGGCGATAAGGCGCTACCTGGACGTGTTCAGTTCGCGGTTCGCGGTTCGCCAATTGCAGCCGTGGTTTGAGATCATCAACACGAAGCAGGTCCGCTCGCCAAAGGTGTATGTCGCGGACTCGGGTCTCCTGCATGCGCTCCTTGGACTCTGGTCCCGCGAGCGCATTCTGTCGCATCCCAGGGCTGGCGCATCCTGAGAAGGCTTCGTGATCGGTCGGATCATGCACCTGATGCGCGCGAGCCAGGAACAGTGCTTTCACTGGGCAACGTATGGCGGAGCGTCGCTTGACCTGCTCGTTACGGACGGCAGCCGTCGATACGGCTTCTACGTCAAGCGCACCGAGACTCCGCGGCTTACCCGCCCGATGAAATCCGTGATGCGAACCCTCAAGCTGCACAGCCTGGACATCATTCATGTCGGTGCCAAGTGCTATACGCTCGCTGCCGGCGTCCGGGCTATTCCCGCTTCCGAACTCAAGTCGCTGCTACCCACGCGGGTGCACCACAAAGAATGTGAGGCGTAGCGAGCGGCCATCCAGGAGGTCGAGGCAGGCCAAGTACGGTAATTCCCTTACAAGTGCCGGTCGCGCTTCCTGAAGGATAAGGGCAGGGGGGATGGGATTGTGGTTCCGCGTCCCCGCACGACCGGCGTGGCAAGTGTAACCGCACTTATTGACGCAATTCACGTCCCCCAATATGCTTCGCGCGTGGAGTGGCTCTTGAATGCGTGGGCGTGGTTCGGCGGCGAGATTGCTGCATTCGGCATCCGCTGGCTTATAGTTATTGTTCTCTTGCTACTCTTTGCAGGGTTTCTCCGGCGGCGCCAACGGCAAGAAATTGCACGCTTGGAGGACACTGGACGTGGTGTCACGATCAAGATGGGTGAAGGGGTCGCCGTGAAGCATTCGCACACGCTGATCTTCGGTCACAAGATCCAGATTGACGGGCAGGCGGAGATTACGACGAAGGCTACTCTGCGCATCATGCGCCTGGAGCAGTGATGCAAAGGCGAGCCGTGTAGAATCTTTCTTGCTGGGTGGCCCCCCCGCGCCACTTAGTACGCCGGTTGCCGGTGGCGACATATGCACGGTACTTACTTTGTTGCCGGCAATCGGCACCTTTGCGGCATACGTCGTAAGCGCTGGTGGGCGTGGGCGTTTGCTCTGCCTTGCTCAACCCGAACAGAGAGCCGGACAGTGTGACAGTGTATTCATGCCGCCTCATCATCCCCCCGCCAGTTACGCACTCGATTGCGCCAATAGGCTTCATTCACCAGCACCCGCGCCCTGCGACGCTGGTCCTCTTCCGCTTCCAGCTCTCGCCAAAGCCGCCGCTTGTGCTCCCACCAGAACCGATGTACCTTGGAAGCCTCGGCGCGCTCTCGCTTCGCAGCACGATACTCCTTGCCCATAATGGAGTCATGCAGCCACTCGATGGCGGGATAAACGCCCCGAAGTGAAATCGTGGCTCGGCCCGAGAAAAGGCCCGTGCCAGGTATTGACGGAGCGGTACGGATGAGAAGCAACAAGACGCGCGCGCTTATGTTGCTTGGACTGTCGCTACTGACAATCATGAGCTGGTGGACGTTCCTCGTTAATTCCGGCGAGTGGCGCTTTGAGGCACATTGGGCATTGCTTCACATCGCTTTCTTTGTATTCATCACGTTTGCCGGCGGGATCTATTACAGGGCCAAGAGGAAACGAGTCAGCACGCTCCCAAGATTTATTGACTGGATGATCAATGCGTGGGGCGTTGCCTGGTGTCTGGCTTGGCTGACCGCTTTTTTCCTGGGGCAGATATAGTGGATAGATCCACGGTGCTATTCGGGCATGTAGCGCTTGTCGTAATCGGGGCGCTTAACAGAAAAATCCACCGCTTCGCTGCCCTTCACAAAGGTTTGAACCTCATCCACGGTCCGAACCCGTTTGATCTGTAACGTCACGATCATCCTCCGATGATCCCAACGCACGCCTACAGGCTCATCTCTCGTTGGATTTACGTTCCCCGTTCAGGCTCATGTCTCGTTGGACAAGGCTGCCGCTCCTTCAGATGGCGGTTGCAACGCACGGGCGCCTGCGCAGTCCAACGAAATAAATTCAGTCCTGCGAGTGTTCGGCGTGGTAGATCTTGAGGCGAAGGCCGGTTACGCTGCCCGTATCCCCGGGCGCTATGTCCGCCACGTGAACCGTCCAGTTCCCGTTGGGGTTTTCGCCGTAGAAGGCGTTACTGAGCAACCGCCAGTTCTGCATTCCGCGGTATCCCTCCAGCACGCTGTTCAAAGGCGGGTTGATCACGTTCTCCATCTCGCCCGGCGACCGCAGCGACACGCCGAGATCAAACGCGTTGGTGTGCTCCACCGTGATTTCCAGCACCGCGGCCTCGATGCTGGCGGTCTCCGGAAGGCCGGTCACTTCGATGACCGCGCTTGCCCCCGCGCCGTCGGCATCCGGGATGGACAGCGGCAGAGCCGCATCGCCGCCCGGCGCGAACCAGTCCGATTCCGCGAGTTCGCCCAGGCTGCCGGCAACGTGGACGGCGGCCATGGCGAGGGCGGCATCCAGGTCCACCGCGCCGAAGCCGTACCAGTTGTGGAATTCGTAGTCCGCCGCATTGGTTCGCCAGGCGTGCTGGGCAACGTACGGGTTGCCGTTGAAGGCGGCCCGCACTTCGGCGATGCCGGGGTCGATCTTGCGCGCGGAGGCCGCCAGGATGTGCCTTGCTTCGCGCCAGGTCAGTTCGGGGTAAGCTCCCAGCAGAACCGCGATAACGCCGGCCACGGCGGGCGCTGCCGAAGATGTGCCTCCGAATGCGCTGACGTAATCGCCGTTGCGATTCAGCGAATGAGCGCTGTTGAGCCGGTTTTGCGGAAACTGGCTGTAACCTGCCTCCGTTCCCGCCTGGTCGGTGGTGATCATGGCCGGCGCCTCAACGCCGTCCTCCCCGGCCGGGCCCACAACCCAGAGGTTGGCGCCGGCGGCCGAATAGGATGACTTCACGTCGTCGGCATTGAACCCGCCCACGTTGATCAGCCAAGGCAGGTTCTGGTCCGGGTCGGTATTGCTGTTGACGCAGCCCAGTTCTTTCTGAAAGGGGTGCGTCGGTTCGCAGTCGGCAAAGCCGTTGCCTGCCGCCTTCACGTACAGCGCCCCGCGCCCTCCGCGCAGCCTTGTCGTGCCCATTTTCAGCAGCCGGACGAATTCCTCGGCGGCGTTTTCCGATGGGGCTTCGGAACCGAAACTCATGTTGAAGATGTCCACGCTGGCCGAGTCCGGCTCGCCGTCCGCTCCTTCGCCGGCACCCAGACTCTTCAGAAAAGAGGCCGGCAGGGCCAGTTCGGGATCCTCGTCCTCTTCCGAGAACCCCGATGCGGGGTTGAATCCCACCAGAGTGACCTCGGGCGCGACTCCCCGCCCGCCGGTTCCGTTACTTGCCGCCGCCGCGGCAATGCCGGCAACGCTGGAGCCGTGGTCGCCGAGCAGGCTGAAGTTGAAGGGATCGTGGCGTGCGGCGCCTGGCGTTCGCGCAAAGCCGAAATTGAACGATCCGCCCGCGCGGGTGTTTGCGGCCAGGTCGGGATGACAAATCTCAAGGCCCGTATCAACCACCGCCAGCTTAACTCCGGCCCCATTCCGGCCCGCGGCGATGGCGTCCGTCATGCCGAGGTCCGCCCCCGGCGCGCCGCCGCGGTCGGCAAACGCGGATTGCCCGGTGTTGTCCAGATGCCACTGGTGAGCGAACAGGGGGTCGCCGCCGCCCGCGGACGTGTCCCGCCCGCCGGGTTTGCAGCGCACGGCCACCCGGCCCTCGGCATCGGTAGCGAATCCATCGTAGAACAGGTTCGGCGCCTCCACGCCCGGACCGGTGGCCGGAGGCTCGCTGCCCAGGTACGCGCGGACGAAATAATGCTCGCTCGGGGCCAGTTCGCCGACCGGCAGGCGAAACGCGCGAAGGTTGCCGAACGCCTGTTCAAAAGGATCGTCGGACGGCGTGATCTCGTAGGTTGCGATGGTATGCACATCGCTGGCGAAGCCGCTGTCGGTGGACCACTGGCCCACCAGCATTTGGGACTCGGTGGATCCGCCGGGAAACTGCGGCAGCACCAACGCCACGACCGCGTACTCGGGATCATCGACCAGGGCAAACGCCAGCGGAAGCAGTGTCGGTCCGATGTCCTGTTCCTCGCCGTCATCTTCCGGACCCTTGCGGATCACCGCCGCCTCTCCATCCGCAAGCGTAAGCGTTACCGATGAGGGTTCGCCGGACTCGGCGTTGCCGGTAAGGCTTCCCAGGCTGACCTCGATCGTTTCATCGCCCTCCTCGTCGAAATCCCGGTACACGTCGATTTCCACGCTGCCGGAGGCGGCGCCCACAGCAAACTCGATCGTGTCGCTGCTGACGTCGTAGTCGCTGTCGCGCTCGGCGGAGCCGCCGAAGTTCAATCCCACCGTCACGGCGCCATAGGCACTCGGGTCGAGTTCGACGGTCAATCGGAGCCGCGGGTTTTCAGATTCCTGAAGGGTGGTGGATTCCGGGGTGGCCAGCGTTACCGTTACCTTGGGCGGGGGCGGTAGAGGAGTGGGGGACTCCGGATCGCCTCCGCAGGCCACCAGCGAACACAGTGCGCCGACGGCAAGGATGAAGCCAGCGCACTCCCGCAAATCGGCCACCGGCCTTACCTCCATTGCACCCTCGGGCGGCGCAGGCGCATCGCCGCGCGCGGCTGGCCGTTCAGGTTATGCACGCGGTCCACGGCGTCAGCGGGATGCAAACCATCGGGCAGATCGACGTAGGCGAATCCCAGCGAATCAAACACGGTCACTTCTGTCGCATCCAGCGCTTTCGCAATCGCGTTCAGGTCAACGCCGCCCTCCAGCTCGACCCGTATGCTCGGCAGCAGCGACGCGAACTTCCTCCGATTGGTATCAAACACGACCAGCGACCAGGGCCCTTCCAGCGGGGTGGATGCGCGGTAGGTTCGGCCCTGAAAGGTAACAACGTGTTTCCTCCGCGAAGCGGTCTCAAATGACTGGACATCGAATGTTCGCGAGGAGTGGGCTGCGCTCTGCGGCGAGCCATTGCCCGAAGCCAGCACGATGACCTGCCGGCCCTCCACGGACCGAACGCCCAGGCCGTCCGCCGGATAGCTGAGGCTCCCGGTATCCTCGCCCGCGCCCTGAGCCGAGAGCAGCAGAAGGGCTGCGGCCATTGCGCCCGGTGCCCCGTTTGGCGAACGACGCCGCGTTCGAGAAAACCTGGGTATCCGGGAGAGAAAAAGGAACGGCGACATGCAGCAATAATACTAAACCAGGATCTTGTACAGGGAACAACTTCACCAACACCCTCTCCAATCCGCGCTCCTTTCCTTCCCCGGCTGGATTAAACTGACGCGATGCTCGGCGCGTGCTTCGGAGATTGACTTTGCCGCTGCGGAAATCCGCAAGGGAGGTGCGTCCGTGAATCCTGGTGTGCGAACGTATCCAGTAATTCTGGGGGTTGCGTTGCTGGTTCTTGCGGGCGTTTTATGGCGCTTCCCCGATGGGGCGCGCGAACCTGCCGGGCCGATCGACGCGGTTGACGAAAAGCAGAAACAGGCACAGGCAGCTATCGACCGCACGCTGCGACGCACGGCGGAGGAAAGCCGCACCGGTCCCGAATCGCCGTTCGCGGGCGAAGCGCCGAGCGGCTTTTCCCGGCCGCTGCCGCAAACCGCCTCGGGTGTCGCTGAAAGACCCAACGGGGTGCTCCCTGAAGTCCTGAACGAGGGCTATACGCTGGGCGCCTATCACGGCCGGATGCGCCGTGCGCCGCTTACAGGCGCACCCGCGCCCCGGGTCCGCGCCGTTCCGGATTGGCTTGAACCCCGTGCGGGACCGGACGCGATACTGGAGCAGGCGGTTCGGTCCGGGCGGGAGCGCATTTTCGGGGTATTGCATCTGCGTCCGCGTGCGGACATCGAGGCCCTCAAGAACGCCCTCACCGCACTCGGGGCGCGTTTCGTGGGACGCTCGGGCGAATTCGCCCGCGTTCTGTTTCCGGCCGAGCGAGGCCGTCTGGAGTCCATTGCCGGGCTGTCCGACGTGCTTGGCGCCGGTGTACTGCCGGCCGCCAGGAAGGTCAGCGAACCGTTTCTCGAGGCGATGCGCTCGCGTCCCGCCGGGTCGATTACGCCGGTCCACATTACGCTGATGGCGCCCGACCCCGAGGGCGAGTTCCGCCGGGCGCTGTCGGACCTGGGGGCGATCGTGGGCGCCTGGGACAGCGGCCTGCGCAGCTACACGGCTAACCTGCCGGCCGTGGCGCTGGATCTCGTGCTTGCCGCCGACTTCGTAATGGCGGTTGAGCCCGTCCCGGTGGTAACGGCGAACCACGGCTCGGCCGTGCCGGTCATGGGGGCGGATTCGTCGCGCAGCTACGACGAGGCTCTGCAGCGCTTTACCGGAATCACCGGTTCGGGCATCGCGGTGGGCGTGCTCGACACCGGTCTAAACACCAGCCACGTGGACATCGCGCACGGACGCCGGAGCGTTTGCGGCGCCAGTTTCGTGACGGGCGAAAACTGGGATCTGTGGCTGGACCTGGACGGGCATGGCACCCACGTGTTCGGCACTATCGCCGGAGCGGGCCGCTCCGATCCCCTTCTGGCCGGCATGGCGCCGAATGTGAGCCACCTCCGGTTCGGCAAGGTTCTGTCGGCATACGGATACGGTTCCGGCGAGGACATTCGCCGCGGCATGGATTATCTGGCGCGCCCCACCGGTTGCCGGTGGCGCGGCGAGGCTGCCGACGCGGCCAAGCCCCTGATCGTGAACATGAGTCTGGCGGCGACCGACCTGATTTTTTCCGGCCGGGGCGTGGGCGAACGCAAGCTCGACGCGGTAGTGTATGCGCACACGCAGCTCTACGTGGTCGCTCAGGCGAATTCCGGACAACACGGGTTTTCCAATTACGGCACGGCCAAGAACTCGCTGGCCGTCGGCGCGGCGAACGACGCGGGCATCATCGCCGGCTTCAGCAGCCACGGACCCACCGCGGACGGCCGGTTGGCGCCCAACGTTGTGGGGACTGGCGTTGGGGTGACGTCCGCGCAGGGCTGGGGCTCGCGGTCGGGGCGCCAGACTTACAGCGGCACGAGCATGGCGTCGCCGTCGGTCGCAGGGGTGGCCGCGTTGCTGATGGAGGCGCGGCCGGAGTTCAGGAACGCGCCGGCGCTGGCGCGCGCGCGGCTCATGGCGAGCGCAATCCGGCCGGACGCCTGGCTGGCAAGCCGCGACCAGTTACCGGCGGACAACACCGACGGTCCGGGCCGCTTCAACAATCGCTACGGGCTGGGATTGGTTTCGGCGCGAACCAGCCTGCTCTCGAAAGAGGGATCGGAGGGCTGGACTATCGGCAGTGCGAGCGCGCAGCCGCAGGACGGCAGCTACGAGTACATCGATATCACCGTGCCCGAAAACGCCGCGCGGCTGGACATTGCCATGACCTGGGACGAGCAGCCCGCCGATACGCTCACCCGTTCGGTCCTCAACAACCTGGATCTGTGGGCCGACCCGGGCGCGGATTGCGGGAACGACGCCTGCGGCGAACATGTTTCGCGCTCCCGGATCGATAACGTGGAGTGGCTGCTGATCGACGACCCCGCGCCGGGCGTCTGGAGGCTCAAGGTTGTTCCGGAAGACGTTTACGGCGAATCCGTTACGGCCGCGGTGGCCTGGACGATTCAGCGCGGCGATGCGCTGCCCCGCCTGGATGTGCGGCTGGAGGATGTTTCCTCCGGCGCCGACAGCGAATACATCGCCATCGAAGCCGTTGTGGAAAACAGCCGGTATGTCGCAAGCGGAACAACCCTGCACCTGAGTTGCGGAACCGAATGGGCTTGTGCGGGCCTCGTCGACGCATGGACTCCCCGCCGAAGCGTCTTGATTCGCGCCGACGGATTGCAGAACCCGCAAGAATTCGTGAGCAGGTCCGAACCGGCGGTGATTTCGGTAGGCGAGGTTTCCGCGGGCGAGCCTCGCCGTGTGCGCCTTATGTTCTTGCGCGAACTCGCGCCGGAACGTCCCGACGAAGAACCGTTGCTGCACGTGACGGCCACTTCCTGGAATGCGGCGTCGGCCAGCGCCAGCATCGCGTTTGCCGAAAGCGGGCGGCTGTCGGGGCGGGACTCTGACGCCCCGGCGAATGACGCATTCGCGGCGTCCGCGCGAATCACGGGCGAGTCGGGGCGAACGCCTCTTGACCTGTCGCTCGCCTCGCGGGAACCGGGAGAGCCGTTCGTGTCCGCGAGCCACAGGACCGCGTGGTTTACCTGGGAGCCGCCGGACGATGGCCTGTACCGCTTTCGTATTGAGCGGGCGGAACAGGGCGATCCGTGGAGCCGGGCCGAATACCTGCTGTTCAGCGGCGACAGCCTCGCGGCGCTCGATGTCGTGCAAGAGAAGCAAGGCAATGAAATCAGCTTCTTCGCCCGGAAGGACGTCGAGTACCGACTGCGCATCGCAACCGACAGTTGGGATTCGCCTGCATTGGTTCTGACGTGGGAACCGGCTGACAAGCGTCCGGCGAACGACGACCTGGCCTATGCCGAGGCGCTAGATGGCGAGTCCGGAACGCTCGAATCCACCAATGAGGGCGCGACGCTCGAGCAGCTGGAGTTCCAGGGGGGCAGCGCGGCCACGGTCTGGTACGAGTGGACGGCGCCTCGCGACGGGTTCTGGCGGTTCGGAGTTGACATCAGGGATTTGGTGACGCGGGTGTTTACCGGAGCGCGCATCGATGAACTGAGGCTGGTTTCCTGGACCCAGCCAAGGGAAGAAGCGGGTTTTCCCGCCAAGGCCGGGGAAACCTATCGGATCAGCGTGGCGTCGCGATCCGCCGACGCATCGGGAACACGTTTTACCCTTACGTGGCGGGAAATCACCCGCAACACCCGGCAGAACGATTTATTCGAGAACGCCATTGAACTTGAGGGACCTGAGGGCATCCTGGGTAAATCCGGTTCGCAGGGATGGGGTGACGGGTTTTACACCGTTGAGCCTGGGGAGCCTGCCCAAACAGGGATCGGCACGGGCTGGTGGAGCTGGACCGCTCCCGAAGACGGCCGGTACACCTTCAGGATTGACGGAAGCTCGGCATTTCGGCTCAGCTTCTTCGTCGGCGATACGCTCGAAGACCTGAGGTTCATCGGCTCGCTGCAAGGCGGCGATTCACTTGTGCTGAACGCCGACGCGAACACACGCTACTGGATCGCCCTGGGGCGCGCGCCCGAAGTTCTGAGCGACAACTTAAGCCAGCCGGATGCGTTGACATGGGGCGAGACGCCCGCCAACGACAGCCGCGCCGACGCCGCCCGCATACCCGGCGCCTCCGGAGCGGTTACGGCCCGGCTGGCCTACGCGACCGCGGCGCCGGGGGATCCCCGCGACACCGTCGGAACCGATTCCGTCTGGTGGAACTGGAGCCCGGCCGCCGATGGCTGGTATCGGTTCCGCGTTGACGAAGATCCACTCTCGACCATCGTCTCCATCTATGCCGCGAGCGATCCGGGACAGGCCATTGCCACCAGCGAACGAAGTTTTCTGGCCAATGGCCGGGTGGAAGCGTACGCGCTGGTGCGCGGCGGAGAGCGCTACGACGTTCGGCTTTCGGCGCGTCCCGGAGTCAACGCGGCGGCTTCGGCCACGTTGCGGTGGGGCGCTGTCGAAGCGCCCGCGTTTCTCTCCTACCGGGGCACCCTGGACGCCCTGGAAGCCGATTCCGCGGCCGAGAGCTGGCGCGCGCCGCGCAATCTGGCCATGACCAATAGCGGCGACTACCTTTTCGCTTCGTCCGCAAGCGGGCCTTACGTTTTTCGGCGCGACCCCGGGACAGGGGAGTTGTCGCTTGCCTGGCGTCTGGCGGCGGAATCCGGCGAGAGCGAGCCGGATGGCGACACGCTGCTGGAAGGACATCTCTGGTGGAACTCGCGCGAGAACCGTCTGTTTTCGCTGCTGGCCCAGGGAGGCTACAGTTTTGCGCTGCCCGCGGCGGGCTCGACACCGGTCCCGGGACGGGAAATCGAGCTTGCGGGCGACGACGCCAGGTTTCCCTGGGGACCGTTTCAGGGCGCCGGCAGCTCCGACGGGCGGTACTTTTACGCGGTGTTCGCCGAAGACGTCCGCCTCGATGTTTACAGGATCGATTCGCCCGACCGGTTCACCCTCGTGCAGAGCGTGTCGCCTTCGGGCGTTTCGGGAGTGAATGCTTTTTCGGGCGCCATGGGCCACCCGATCGATCTTGCGCTATCGCCCGACGAAAGGCACCTCTACCTGGTGGCCAGGAGTGGATTGGCCGTGTTTTCCAGGGATCCGGAGACGGGAATGCTTGATCAGACGCGGGAGATCCTGTCCGATGGAGACTCCCAGGGCCCGTTCAATGGGCTGGGCGGCCTCAGGGACTTAGCGCTGGCTGCAAACGGAACGGTGCTGTTTGTCTCTGCGGAGCAACAGTCGGGATCCGTGCTGGAATCCTCGGTCGCGGCTTTCGATCTTTCGGACGATCCAGCCAATCCGGTACATCTGGATACCCTTGCGGCCCTGCATGTCGAGTCCAATCTCGAGGTGCGCCGCTCGTGGAGTCATTTGTGGCCGTTTTATCGGCTGTCAGGTTGTCAGAATCTGCTGCCGCACGGGGACCTGCCCGCCGTGGACATGTTTTGCGGTAACGGTTACTACGTTGTGAGTTGGAATCCCGAATCCGGCGCGCTCGAAGTCGCCGACTTTGCGCTCGCGGGTGAGCGCGACCGGTTCGGCAACACGCTCGCCTACAATCTGGGCGTTGACTGGTCCAGCGGACAGCGGCGGCAAATGGCGTCCAGTCCAGACGGCGCATTGGTGTATCGCGCCACCAACCTTTCGGATCATGAACTGGCCGACGCGATACACATTTTCGAGCGAGCCGCCGCAATGGAACCAGACTGATCAGCAGCGCCGTTATACGCCAGGAATCAATGACGCAAGTCCCGGACCATGTTCTTGTTAATGCCCTTTGCTCAATGGCCGTGGGGTCGAGTGCGGCCTATGTCGCACTGAGTTCAACGCTGGCCCCGCGGCCACCTCATCCCCGCTGAATGCGTGAGACCCCCCCCCCCGCCATGACGAAAGGCCGCGGGAAATGGCCGCGCGCGGCTTGCATGATGCCGCGTTCCTCGTCCTTGCCGCGCATACGGGCCCGCCCGACGCAAGCTGCGTGATCGATGTCGGCGCTGGCGCTGGCGCGTTCTCGCGCCGCCTGCTCACCGCAGGTTACACGGTCTGCGCCTGCGACCTCCACCCGGAGCTGTTCCGGGTGCCGGACATTACCTGCCTGCCCGTTTCCCACTCTGGAGAACTTCCCTATGCCGACAAAACGGCGGATGCGGTTGTGGCCTTGGAACTGTTCGAGCACATCGACGGCCACGAGGCCTTGCTGCGGGAAATTCACCGCGTACTCAAGCCGGGCGGGACTCTCTTGCTCACCACGCCGAACATACTCAACCTGAAGTCCCGCATCCTGTTCCTGCTGACCGGCTATTTCTACAACTTCCCGCCGCTGGATCCGGACGTGCGCGATCCGGTTCGGCAGCATATCAGCGCCTTCTCGCTGGATCGCTACCGCTGGCGGCTGAAGCAGTCGGGTTTCGACCTGGCGGCGGTTTCGGTGGACCGCTACCGGTTCAGTTCGTGGGCGTGGGCCTTTTTTGTCCCGCTAATACGGCTTGTGACCTGGCGAAAGGCACGCGGCTTGCGTAACTTCAGGATGCAGAACATGACGCGAGTGTTATTCGGGCGCATCCTGATTCTGCGGGCCACGAGAACGTAAAGTGCGTGTGTCAATGGCAACCGAAAATGGCACACTTTTGAGACCGACAACTAGGTTCTGAAGTTGCTTATTTCAGCCAGCCTGCACCGGCCATCGCTCGCGACGTAAGCCTAAAAGTCGCCGGTTGCCGGCTACAAAGAAAGTACCGTGCATATGTCGCCACCGGCAACCCGCGTATAAAGTGTGATAGTTACCCCAAAATCCCCATGTTTACAAATAACAATATAGCAACAAGAGGAAATATATTTGGGCATGGATTCGGCTGAAGGAATGTTGAATGTAGTTTTTGCGGGATTATTGGTATGCGCGGTCCGTGGAAATTACCTGGCTGTCTTCGGACAGTCATCGTTGTCATCGCCCTACTGGTGTTGCTGGTCCTTTTGGTTACTACTTTAGGACAATGAGATCAATGCCGCTAAATACATAAGCGACAAATGGAGAAATTACAAGAAAAGAAGAAGGACACGGACCTCAATCAAATCTCGAAGCAACTAAAGGCCATAGCAGCCTTGTTGACCAGTCAATTGCTATTGCTGAAGGGATTTTGTAATAGGCTGGATAAGTTGAATTGACCGATATGGTATTTTTGGTTTAGGGCTGGTCGTCGCTATTGGCACCCCCTGCCAATCCAACGATCGTTGGGCGGCGATCAGTCCGTTTTCTCTACGATACTCAACGGTGCTTGATAACAGCGGCCTGCTGCTCTTCTGCCATTTCGCCTAGAACCTTACTCATCTGTACGAATTCCATTCCTAGTTGAACGGCGGTTTGCTGAACAGCAAGTTCGTAAGAAGGTCGGTCACTTTGGCTGTAGTCAATATATCGCGTCAGTTTTAGTAATACTTTCGATCCTGACAATAATTCGTGCTGCTCAATCAACTCAAATTCCAC
Source organism: Gammaproteobacteria bacterium (assembly GCA_011523505.1). Classification (GTDB taxonomy): domain Bacteria; phylum Pseudomonadota; class Gammaproteobacteria; order Steroidobacterales; family Foliamicaceae; genus Foliamicus. Next base: position 7,695 of record WTGP01000016.1, on the reverse strand, counting down.
GTATACTCTCTTTAAGTTCTCCGAAAAGCGAACGTCGGCAAGCCTGATGTGGGCGTGCGGATTACCTGACAAGTTGAGTTTCTCATTAGACATATCTCTACTCCCCGTCCTCCCCGTTATCATCTTCGACCAATACTGACCTTTGCCAACCGCGACTCTCCCCCGCTTCAATCTTCGCCAGCCGTTCTTCCACCCAGCGCATAGCTGTCGGGTCTCCATCGTAAGCACGCGCCACGACGCGAGCGATAGCAGCCTTGTTGTATTCACGCCAAGCACGAGCGAACTTGGAAGCACCTTCGGTTCTCGTACTCTTCTTCCAAGGAGTCAGGTCCTCCAGCGAGTATCCGAGCAAGCGACGTATCAGAATTTCAGTCATCGTATTTCACTCCGCTAATGTGAAATGATCGGGAGTCCTTGCCCCTCGCACTGGCCTGCGATAACCCTCCTGGCAAGAACTCCCGATCGCCAGTCGCAGTAGGACAACTCACCGCAACTGGAGGCAAACTGCATCATACCCTCATTTGATGCGAACGCGCTCTGACCTGCTTATCTTCACTTAAGGCGTTCGAATTCGTCTGCGATGTCGAATGAATGCGCGGATCATAAAGACGATGAACACGGCATACCAGACGAGGGGAATAATATACATACCTAGCCAACGCTTTGCAGGCCCGGAGGAAGCATGGCTATCAAGAACCTCCAGACTAACTACGAGCGGCAAGAGGCCGCCCGAAACCGAACCCGCCTATTGGCAGGCGTAGTAATCGCAGTACTGATCATCGCCGCCTTGATGCTCGGACTCTGCTCCGATGAAGCACCATAGCCAAGCAGCCCGCGCCAGTAGAAACCGGGTGCCCGAAGAAGGGGACTACGTTCCGGCGATTGATCGCAAAACCGCTGCGACCAGGGCCAGAACTGAAGTAATAAGTACTCCAATCAGCCAGCGTAGAAGACGGTTTATTTCCTTTTGCAAATCTTCTCTGGTTGCCAGATACGGCAAGATCGCCTCGATACGGGCAAGTCTTTCCTCTAACGCCCGTAACCGGGTCCCATTACCGTTTCCTGGAACTGGAGCCGGAGCTGGAGGCGCCGGCCGTATATTCTGGATGGGTTCGAGGCTACTCATCGACTTTGCGGAACCATTCCCACAAGTCCTGATAGTGATACCCGCCGCGGCTGATGATCTCGCAGACGATACCCACTACGCTTCCGTCCTCGCCGATCCCAGCAACCTTCGCAATGTCGCTCGTCAGCACAGTGCCTTTCGGCGCTACGAGCGCTGCGGTTGCATTCAGGAAATAGGGGGCCGGGTATTGATCCGAGAGTTTCTTCCACGCCCCTTCGTTCGGTTCACTAAGAATTACGGCGTAAACAGCCATTTCGGTCTCCTTCTATCGGGAGGCGAATCCTATCATTATTGGTTCCTTGCTGCATCAAGATTTTGCTGTGCATAAACGCGCTCCATCGCTGTGAATAGTCTGGCGAACCGGGGCTGAAGCACCAGAGCCTCAATAGTCAAATCTGACCGGCCTGCGCGCACCAAACGCTTCAGCCCATCGCTGGTTTGCTGGCGGCGAAGCAGCTTCCGGGTCGTCGTAACGGCTCCATACCTGTCCACCATTTGCAAAAACCGGCTGGGCCTGTAGCCAAGCTGGTCCCCAGATTCGCGGCACATCTTCCGCACGACCCGATCAAACTCTTGCTCGTTGGTCATGGGTCGGACCACTCCAGGGGCGGCAACCCCTCGACCCAGGCTATGCACCGCTCATAGTGAACCTGGCATAAATCGACCATCGCCTGCGATACCGCCTCGCTGCGGGGAGGGAGCGGGTCGCCCATGTACCACGGGTTATGGTCAGGCTCGATGTCGGCCAGACAGCGCCCGTATATCGCCAAGCAAGAGTCGGCGGTCAATGGCTCGTCAACGGAGGAACAGCCTGCAGGATAAATGGCGAGCAGGACCAGCCCACGCCAGACAGTCGGTTGCATCATCTTGCGTCTCTCAAGGCCGAACCGTAGTATAACCGCTCACCCGGCGCTACACTTCTCCTCACTGAGTCAGCTCTGCCGATCTATTCTCAAGGTTTTCTCACGGCGGCCCTCAGAGGCGGGGGACGCCCCGGCTCCGCGCCGCACTCAAGCATGAGGAAGAACTGCGGGGCGAGGGCGTCTGGTAGCGGCATGGCCCGCCGGATCAGATCCCCAAAGCTGCCAGAGCCTGTTGAAGGTCGCGAATCAGATCTCGGGCATCGCCCGGATGAAGTAACCATGATTCCCCTGCCGCCTCGGGGAGAGTCCCGTCGGGCACTACGTCGGTTTCTTCTTCGAGACCATAAAGAGCCACTGCCCGCAGGGGTCGAATTCGACTGACCCCAGGGTAGCCGAAATCGCCCATCGTGAAGCGCATTGGCTTCACGCCTACCTCTCCCACCAACGTAACTCGCTTCAATCTGGTTCCTCTGTAGCAGGCAAGCGTCGGTCCGGTACCGAATGGCGACCTGAAAGACACGCGGCTCCATGCCCTTGAGCGGCTTGGCGATGTCCGCCTTGTCGCTCTCGGCCGCGACGGTCAGGGCAGCGGTCGCACGATCCCGCCCAAGCCTAAAGGTGCGGTGCGGCAATGTCATGAAGCAACGCCCATCTATTTCGTAATCGAAATCTGCATTGAGCAGGCACCGTTATTCGACGATCTTGACTGTCCTCCAGATCTTAACTTGTCTGAGGTTCAGCCAGAATTCTGGAAAAGCGGCGTGCTTCGCGCAATAGGCGCATAAAAAAGCGAGGCGGACACTGGGTCCGCCTCGCTGCAACCAGAGTTGCTGTTGGGGTTATGCGACGTCGATGTCGTCGATCGCCAGCACGAAGTCGCCGAGCAGATCGTCGTCGATGGTCAGGCCAATCAGGTCGTCCTCATCGATAAACGCACCGCCGTCATCCGGAGGAATAACGGGACCGTCGTCATCACTGTCTTCGGCGTCGTCTTCCAGGCCCGGAACTTCGGGATCCGCAGGTGTGGTGGGCGTAGGCGTCGTTGGAGCTTCCTCTTCCTCATCCGAGATCTGGATCGTGAAGTGCCCGACCGTCGTCAGACCACCACCGTCCTTAGCCGTAACCGTAACCGTCAGCGTACCCTTCTTGTCGCCATCTTTTTCGTAGTCGAAGGTCGCGTCTTCCTTGAGTATCAACACCCACGTACTGCCGTTGCCATCGTCGGCCCCTCCGGAAGCGACTTCGGACACGACGTCGAATCGTGAATCACTGACCATGAACGTATGGGTACCGAAGGGATCCCCTGCGGTGCCCGTGGCTCCGGCGAGGTTCTGGTCCATCACATCGATAGTTCCCAGATTCACCTGAGGCTGATTCTCCACGTTCTCAGCAATCGTATACGGATCGGGATCGGAGTCAGCGTCGTCACCGTCCGCAATGGTTAGCGCCGTGGGAGTCATCTTAACTTTCGAAAGATTTCCTGCCGCATTGTTGATGTCGCCAGTGCCTGTGAACTGAATGTCCGTCGGCGCGACGTTGATGCGGACCGTCACAGTCGCCGTAGGCGCCGTTGTGGTGCCCGGATCATTGTCGGTGGCCGTGATCGTGAACGTCAGCACGTTGCCTGTTCCATCCGTCGTGACGTTGTCGTGGCCCTGCTCCTTGTCGGTGAAGTAGGTAATCTCGCCCGTGTTGCTGTCGATCGACAAGCTCTGCTGGACATCTTCCGTAGTTTGGGATTCACTAGCATCCGCGTTCCACTCCGCTGTATAAACGCGATAGACCGAACCACCTGCTCCGATTTCCGAATCGGTACCCGGCGCGTCCACAGCAGTGGCGGCCACATCCAGATCAGGTTGAGCGGTGATCGTGTAGGTCAGATCGTCGCCGTCGGGATCGAAGAACAGGTCCGACGCCGTGTCCATGACAACCTTGGTCGGCTGCACGGCTCCGGGCGTGCCAGGCTTGGCGCCCAGTTCCACACGGATCTCCTTACTCGTTTGCGTCGCTTCTGGCGCGTCGTTGGTCACGTCCGCTCCGGAAACGGTCAGCACTTCCGTGTACTCGATCCAGATGGGCCAGCCCTCTTCATCCACACCGGTGGTAGCCGGATCATCGTCATCCGTGTAGGTGACCATGGCGCGCAACATCATGCCCGCGTAGGCGCTGTCGATTTCCAGTTCCAGATGCGTGGCTCCTTCGATGTCCGTCCACGGCCTGTTCGCGTTGGCCCTCATCTGCCATTGCACTTCCGCGTCTTCGCCGGCGTTGGCGACCCGTATAGTCTCCCCCACGTCCGGATTGTCGCCCGGCCCGCCGCCGATGATGTTGCCGGCCGGCGAGGTGGCCGTGGGATCACCCCCGGTCACATCGCCCAACTGGCCCACGTCATAGTTTTCCGTGTGCGTCTGGCCATCGTCGGTATACGAGTAAACCACCCGGTAGTGGAGGCCACCGCCGTCTCCGTCGGTGGTGTCTGCATTCGCATTCACATCCAGGTCTACGGTCGCCGATCCGCCACTGGTATCTGCGGCGGCCGTGTCCACGTTCAGCCAGCCCGATTCCCCATTAGTGGAGGCCTGAAGCCGGGCGGAACCGGTTGCGCTGGCAGCGTCTCCCGTGGCGGTTATGACCACTGACAAGCCGGTTGTATCCGTCGTCACTTCGAACGAGACACCCGTCGGCGTTGGGCGAGCCTCCGGCGCCACAGTCGGATCTTCAGTCGAATCCATGTAGGTGGCGGACTCGATGATCGCCTTGGTTACCGGATCGATCTCGTAGTACTGCACGGTAGCAGTGAACGTGGTGCCCACCGGATAAATTGCGGTGCCTGCCGGAACCGTTACAAGCGGCAATGGCTGCGGCGTGGAACTGACAGAAACCGTCACGTCGTCCGTGGCGTCGTCGGGCGTGGCGTTGTCATGCGACCAGGTGTAAACCACCAGGGTCGCATCTTCGGCATCGCCCAGGTCCGGATCCAGGCCCAGATTGACGTTCATCGTCAGGGGCGCGGTTCCGCTCGGGTCGCCCACGATCGAGACCACTTTATCCGCGTCGCCCGCAGCGATGTCGGTGTTGACATCCTTGACCGAGATACGGATGGTCTCCGTCGCGGAGTTGCCGTCCTCGTCTCTGGCCGTGATCGTGAAGCTGCCGCCCGTGAGACCGGCGTTTTCACCGTCCATGGCGCTGCGGTCAATTACGATGGCAATGACGATGTCGCGGTCGCGGACATCGCTGCCGGCATCGCCCCTGTCCACGTCGCTCTGGCGCTCGTAGATGTCTTCCCAGTCGTCCGGACCATAGACCGAGATCCAGTCGGGAAGGCCCCCGTGGCCGCTCGCAGAGAAGTCCAGCTCGTCGTCATCGGTGTCAGCGTCTTCCCAAGCATCGGACAACTGCACGACGAAGACCTGCTTGTCGTCCGATTCCTGTTCCACCGTGATGGTCGTGGTCTTCAGCGTACGCAAACCGCCGGAAACGCCGTCCGCAGCCGAGCCCACAGCGGAGGGCTGGAATACGGGAGCTTCGTCCGCGGCGTCAACGAGGTCGAAGGTGATGTCCTTGTCGTCTTCCTCGCCTGCGCCATCAACAACCGTGACCGTGATGTCCACCTCGTCGCCGTTCTCGTAATCCAGCGGCTTGGGAACACGGGCAGCCGGCAACGGCATGCCCTTGGCGTCCACCGCCAGCTCCGCGGCTGACTTGGTCCAGACCTCGTAGTGCACGTTCTCGTCGTCCCGGCCCACTTCCACGATCTTGAGGCGATCCTTGACGTTGGTGGTACTGCCGCCATCGCCCTCCTGTGTCGCCGTAAATGTGACCGTCATCACGCCGTAGGGATGCGGCGCGATTTCCACGTCATCGTCGCGGACCGAGAAGGAAGCGACCTTCTGCGAACCGGAGCCTTCCGTGTAGTCGAACTCCTCGACGTCGCGGATGTCGGGCGTATCGTTGTCCCTGTTATCGTCGTCGGACAGCGCCACGGCCAGCGTGAAGCTGGTCTGGGCCGAATTGTCGCCCTCGTCCGTGGCCGTGACCGTGACCGTGTAAACGCCGCGTGCCGGCAGCATCTCGGCCTTGTTGGTCATCAGCCCGGTGTCGGAAATCTGCAGCCAGTCCACAACCCTGCCGTCGGCGTCCGTTACCGAGACGCTGTAGGTCAGGTCGTCGCCGTCCTCGTCGGTGAACGCCGCATCGTCTCCGGTCGTATCCAGGCGGAAACTCAGCCAGTCGCCGTCGCGCACGTCTTCGGCATCCAGGTTGTCATCAACCGTGACCCACCAGTCGCCGATGGTCTTCAGAGCGACAGGACCGTCTCCGGCTTCCACGTCCTTGACCGTGATCTTGATCGACTGCGATATGGAACCCGCGGTGTGCTCCTCGTCTTCATCCGGCTCCGTCACGTGACGGTCGGTCGCCGTGATCTTCAGGGTGATTTCGTCGTTCGCCTCGAAGTTCAGGGACGCATCGTCCTTGAGCTTGAGGTGCCCGTCTTCCGATACTTCAAACCGGTCGTCGGCCTTGCCGTCCACCTCGAAGGTGAAATCATGCTGACCGTGCGGGTGCCTGGCGTCGTCGGCGTCATGAACCCTTACGGATCCGAGCACCGCGCCCTTCGCGTTCTCGTCCACCTCAACGGCCGTAACCCGGACCACAACGCCGTCATCTTCCGTTATCCGCACGTCCAGCCGGGTCGGCGCCGCGTTTTCGGCATCGACGATGATATCGAAGGTGGCCTCGGCATGCTCGCCGCCGGCGTCCATCGCGATGATCGACACGCCGTCAATCGAGTCGGTCATGTCGGCCGGAGGCGTGCCGGAAATCGTTCCCATGATGGTCTGGTCGGCGCCAGAGCCCGAAGTGGTCACCGAGAAGGTAATCCAGTCCGGGGCATTGTCCGAAAGCCGGTAGGTGAGCGTGTCGCCATCCGGATCCGAGAACAGCGCCTTGAGATCCACCGTCATGGAGTTCTCTTCGCCGCCTTCGAAGACCGCGTCGGGAACCATGCCGTCTTCAGCAACGTCCGGGGCCTCGTTCACGTCGTTGATCGTGACGGTCACATCGGTGCTGGCCGTTTGACCCGCGGAGTCCGTGTAGGTGACGGTGAGCATGATCTCGCCGCCGACGGTCTCGTAGTCGAACGTCGTGCCTTCCGTCATCGCCAGCCACAACCCGTTCTCGGGATCGAGGATGACGTCGAAGTAGTCGGCCATGTCGCCGCTTATGGTGACCATGTCCGCGCCTTCCTGGCCGGTCGTGGCGTCGGCTGCGTCGGCGTCCATCACCTCGATCAGCGCGAGGGGTGCGCCGCCTTCGCCGTCATGCACCGTGTTCTCGTCGATGGTCAGGCTGGTATTGACGCCCTTTTGCGGAACTTCCTCGTTATCGCGCACGTCAATGGTCGGCGCCTCGTTGACGTCGTTGATCGTGACGGTAACGGTGTGGGTGGCGGACTCGCCGTCGCCGCTGGCCGTAATGGTTACGTCAACCGATCCGCCGTCGTCTCCCTCGAAGTCGAGGCTCATGTCATCCTTCAACTTCAGGTTGCCGCCGGCGACCTCGAACCGATCGTCGTCCACGGTGACTGAGGTTGAGTTTTCGGTTGCTACCGCGGTGAGCGTGGCTCCGGCCATGTTTTCGTCCACGGCTGCCGTGGCTTCCGCATCGATCGTCGCTGCCGGAGGCGGAGGCGGTGGAGGAGGT
>WTGP01000039.1 GCA_011523505.1 Gammaproteobacteria bacterium | reverse complement strand
CTCGCGGCCCGCCTCGGACGTGACGGTGCCGACGGTGACGCTGGAGCCCTTCGCGCAGGAGGTGCCGTCCAGCTGGCCGCTGATTCCCACGGGGCTGAGCGAGGGCGACCGCTTCCGGCTGCTGTTCATCACGTCGGAGAAGCGCGACGCCTCCTCGACGAACATCGACGACTACAACGAATTCGCGCAGGACCTGGCCCGGGAGGTCAACGCCCTGGAGCTCTACGCCGGCGGCTTCCGCGTCGTAGGCTCCACGGCGTCTGTGGACGCCCGGGACAACATCGGCATGAGGGGCGGGGGCGGCGCGCCCGTCTACTGGATCAACGGGGCCAAGGCGGCGGACAACAACAACGACTTCTGCGACGTCAGCTGGGACGCTCAGACCCACGGCAGCGGACGGGACGAGGAGGGCAACACCGTCGACACCCGCTCCAACGACGCCGAAAATCGCAAGGGCATCTGGACGGGGAGCGACGGGGACTGCACCGGCTATAACGGCCACGAGCTGGGCACCAGCAACCCGATGATGGCGACCATGGGCTTCACGCACAACAACTCCGGTCCGCTGGTGTTGCGGCACTTCAACGGCACCCGGCAGAACAACACGCCCACGCGCACCTTCTACGCCGTCTCGCAGACCTTCGTGGTGGGCGCCGCCCTGACGGCTAACGCCGACGGCGCCTACGCCGTGCCCCACGACTGGGAGTTGATCCCCAGCGGCCTGAAGGCCGGGGACGAGTTCCGGCTGATGTTCCGCACCAGCACGCGGAGGGATGCCACGTCCACGGCCATCGCCGATTATGACACCCACGTGAAGACTGCGATCACCGGCGGCGACCTGGACGTGGTCAAGCCCTACGCCAGCCTCTTCAGGGCGGTGGGCTCCACCCAGACGCTGGACGCGCGCGACCACCTGGGCATGTGGGACAGCGCGAACAACCGCCATACCGACGGCGTGACGACACACGCCGACACGGGCACCCGCATCTACTGGATGGACAAGGACGGCAACGGCGCGCTGGTGGCCAACAGCTACTATGACTTCTGCGCCCGCAACCCGGTCCCCGGCACCAGCCCGGAGCTGTGGTGGCAGAACGACCTGCTCGCCGACCAGCGCAACGAGGACGGCGAGTCCGTGGGCGGCGACAACAACTGGCCGTGGACGGGCAGCTCCAGCAACTGCACCAAGCGCGCCAACCGCTGGCTGGGCCACTCCTCCGACGTGGAGGTGGGGGCGCACCGGGACGGGCGGACCTGGGGTCCGCTTTCCAACGGGCGGCAGGCGCCCGGCAACAACAACTCCCTGTACGGCATGTCGCCGGTGTTCATGGTCGGCCCGGAGGTTGGCGTGGTGGAGCCGGCGGAGGCGGTGTTCACTTTCAGCGCCGACCCGAAGCCGAGCCATCCGGTGGTCCTGACGACCAACCTCTACGGGAAGAACAGCTGCGTCGCGGACGACTCGGGCCGCCACGTGGTGATCCACACCGACGGCACGGGCGAGCGCCGCCTGCTCACCGACGACGAGCAGGACGACCCCGCCTGCGACCTGCACCTGACAGTGGAGCACCCCGGCCGCGCCACCGCCTGGCCCGGCGGCGCCCACATGGAACCCGACGCCGTCGTGAATAGCTTCCTGACCGTGGTCGACGACGACGCTCCGAACCTGAGCGGCATGGGCTCGATGGCGCAAGCGGCCAGACCCGTGGTCGCGATCGCGTCGGCGATCGGCACGGGCCTGGAGGGCGGCGCGGTCGAGTTCCGGCTCGCCGCCACCCCGGCGCCGGAAGTGGAGTTCGAGGTCACCGTGACAGTCAGCCAGGAGGGCGACTACGCCGCTCCCGGCGAGATCGGCCGGCGCGAGGTGACCTTCCGCGGCGGCCTCGGCGACGCCAGCTACGCCAACGTGGTCATCCCCACGATCAACGACGCCGTGGACGAGGCGCACGGCTCGATCACGCTCACGATCGAGTCGGGCGACCTGTATGACATCGGCTGGGTCTCGAGCTCGAGCATGGTGGTCCAGGACAACGACCGCTCGCCGTCGGAGATCAGCGTGACCGCGAAGCAGTGGGTCTTCGAGGCCGGCAGGGCCGTCTTCACGCTCAGCGCCTACCCGGCCCCGCAGGAGCCGCTCGAGGTGAGCGTGACGGTCAGCCAGCGGGGCGACGTCGCCGAGACGCACTACTTCGACCCGCAGGACAACTACCGGCTCAAGACGCAGCTGGGCCGGCGGACGGTCACGATCCCGGCCTCCGGCTCGGCCGAGTTCGTCGTCTACACCGACGGCGACCGCGTCGACGAGTCGTCGGGCGCCATCGACCTGGCGATCAACGCGGGCGAGGACTACACGGTCTCGGCCGCCAGGGGCTCGGCCTCGACGCCGGTCTTCGACAACGACGGCCAGGCCGGCGCGACGCCGGAGATCGGGATCGGCATGCACCATGCCGGCGAGATCGGCGAGGGCGGCAACGCCATCTTCGCCGTCTACGCCGACCCGGCGCCCACGTCGGCGCTGACGGTGAGCGTGACGGTCAGCGATCCGGGCGACTTCGCCCAAGCGGGCGAGACCGGCGTGCGAACGGTCACGATCGCGGCCGGCGTCCGCGACGCCTACGTGGTCGTGGGCACCGTCAACGACGACGCCGCCGAGGCGAGCGGGTTCGTCACCGCCACCCTGAACGCGGGCGCGGGCTACACGCGCTCGTCCGTCAACGGCGCGGCCAAGGTCTGGGTCGCGGACGACGACACGGTCGAGGACGATCCGGCCTTGCAGACATCGGAGATCAGCATCTGGGCCGGCGCGGACGTCACAGAGGGCGGCGCCGCCTCGTTCACGCTGACCGCCGATCCGCCTCCGACGGAGGACCTGACCGTCTACCTGCGCGTCAGCCAGGACGGCAGGTTCGCCGCGGGCGCGACCGGCAAGCAGACCGTGACCATCCCCACCACGGGCACGGCGACGTACGAGGTGGCCACGGAGGACGACGAGGTCTACGAGGCGGACGGCGCCATCAGGGTCTACGTCAGCAACGGACCGGGCTACACCGTCTCCGCCGGCGCGGCCGAGGCGTCGGTCGCCGTGACGAGCGACGACGACCCGGAGGGCTCGGTGGTCAGCGTCACGGCCGGCGCGGACGTGACCGAGGGCGGCTCGGCCGGCTTCACCGTGAGCGCCGACCCGGCGCCGGAGGAGGCGCTGACCGTGACCGTCACGGTCACGCAGACGGGCGACTTCACCGCCGCCGGCGCCACCGGCGAGCGCACGATCACGATCCCGACCACGGGCTCGGCCACGCACACGGTCGCCACGACCAACGACGAGGCCGACGAGGAAGACGGCTCGGTGACCCTCACCGTGGAGGCGGGCGAGGGCTACACCGTCTCCGCCGTGCAGGCCGAGGCCTCGGTGGCGGTCGCGGACGACGACGACCCGGAGGGCTCGGTGGTCAGCGTCACGGCTGGCGCGGACGTGACCGAGGGCGGCTCGGCCGGCTTCACCGTGAGCGCCGACCCGGCGCCGGATGCGCCGCTGACCGTGAAGGTCACCGTCACCCAGACGGGCGACTTCGGCGCGACCACGGGCGCGACGACGGTGGAGATCCCGACCACGGGCAGCGTCAGCCACGCCGTGGCCACGGCGGGCGACGACGCCGACGAGGCGGACGGTTCTGTCACGCTGACGGTGAACGCCGGGCAGGGCTACACCGTGTCCGCCGATAGCGGCGAGGCGTCGGTGGCGGTCGCGGACGACGACGACCCGACGGGGCCGGAGATCAGCGTCACCGCCGGGGTGGGCATCACCGAGGGCGGCAGCGCGAGCTTTACCGTCAGCGCCGACCCGGCGCCGGATGCGCCGCTGACGGTGACGGTCACGGTCACGCAGACGGGCGACTTCGGCGTGACGACCGGCGCGACGACGGTGGAGATCCCGACCACGGGCAGCGTCAGCCACGCCGTGGCCACGGCGGGCGACGACGCCGACGAGGCGGACGGTTCTGTCACGCTGACGGTGAACGCCGGGCAGGGCTACACCGTGTCCGCCGATAGCGGCGAGGCGTCGGTGGCGGTCGCGGACGATGACGACCCGGCTCCTGACGCCACGCCCGAGATCAGCGTCACCGGCGGCAGCGACATCACCGAGGGCGGCTCCGCCTCCTTCACGGTCACCGTCAGCCCCGCGCCGACGGCTGCGCTGTCGGTGTCGGTGACCGTCATCGGAAGCGGCGACTTCGGCGCCGCGGCGGGAACAGCGACGGTGACGATCCCGACCTCGGGTTCGGTGTCCCACAGCGTGGCCACCACCGGCGACGACGCCGACGAGCCGGACGGGTCGGTCACTCTGACATTGAACGCGGGCAGCGGCTACACGGTGTCCTCGTCCAGGCCCGCGGCCACGGTGGCCGTCGCCGACGACGACGACCCGCCGCCGACGAGCTGCGTCACCAGCGACGCGGCGTTGTTGGCGCAGGTGCTGGCCAAGACCGCCGACCCGTGGGGTGGGGCGCGGCCCGACCTGGTGGACACGTTCACCCGTTCCTACAACACGATGCTGGGCACGGACACCTACACGGTGGCGGACCTCAAGGCCCGCCCGGACCGGCAGACGCCCAACTGGCAGGGCGCCGGCCCCAACGCGTTGTGGCAGAGCATTTACGCCGAGTTGGACCGCTTGGAGGGGTGCCGCGACCAGGCGGGAACGACCACGACCGCCCAGGCGCCGCAGGTGAGCGTCACCGCCGGCCCGGGCGTCACCGAGGGCGGCTCGGCCTCCTTCACGATCACGGCGAGCCCCGCCCCGTCGTCGGCGTTGACGGTCGTGGTGACCGTCACCCAGTCGGGCGAGTTCGGCGCGACGGTCGGCGCTCGGACCGTCGAGATCCCCACGTCGGGTTCGGTGAGCCACGCTGTGGCCACGGCGGGCGACGAAGTTGACGAGGCTGACGGCTCGGTCACCGCGACGGTGAACGCGGGCAGCGGCTACACCGTGTCCTCGACGCAGGGCGCGGCTACGGTGGCGGTCTCCGACGACGACGATTCGCAGCAGGATCCGCCGCCGCCTCCGGCGCAGGATCCGGTGGTGAGCGTGACCGCCGGATCGGGCGTGACCGAGGGCCAGAGCGCGTCGTTCACGGTGACGGCGAACCCGGCCCCGACCAGTCCGTTGACGGTGACGCTCACGGTCGCGCAGAGCGGCGACTACGGCGTCTCGACGGGGACCAAGACCGTCGTCATCCCGACGGGGGGCAGCAAGTCCTACACCGTGGCCACGGCCGGCGACAACGCGGACGAGGCGAACGGGTCGGTCACCGTGACCCTGAAGGCGGGAAGCGGCTACACCGTCTCCTCCACCCGGGGCGACGCCACGGTCACCGTCTCCGACGACGACGTGCCGGAGGTCAGCGTGACCGGAGGCTCAGGTGTCACCGAGGGAAGCAACGCGTCGTTCACCATCGTCGCCGACCCTGCCCCGGCCGGCCCGCTGACCGTGACGGTGACGGTCACCCAGACGGGCGACTACGGCGTGTCGACCGGGACCAAGACCGTGGTCATCCCCACCAGCGGCAGCAAGACCTATGCGGTGTCCACGGCCGGCGACAGCGCCGACGAGGCGGACGGGTCGGTCACCGTCACGCTCAAGGCGGGAAGCGGCTACACCGTCTCCTCCACCCGGGGCGACGCCACGGTCACGGTCGCGGACGACGACGACCCGCCACCGTCCGCGGCGCGGCCCGAAGTGAAGGTGCATGACGCCTCCGCCGGCGAAGGGGCATTCCAGATCCGGTTCCGGGTCACCCTGTCCGAGGCCACCGACCGAGACGTGTCGGTGTACTGGTTCACCTATCCCAGCAACGACTCGGACAACCGGGCCACCCCCGGCGTCGACTACGTACGCGCCGCCGGCACCATCGTCATCAAAGCCGGGAAGACCGTCGGATACGGGACGATCTGGCTCGAAGACGACTCCGACCCGGAAGGCGACGAGAAATTCGAGGTGTGGCTGAACCTCCGAGTGATCGGAGCGGACGTCGCCGTCGGAGAAGCGGTCATGACCATCATCGACAACGACTAACCGGCCCACCCCGGGAGGCCCCGTAC